>NZ_JBFBLO010000016.1:0-168330 GCF_040686735.1 Streptomyces sp. NPDC079167
TGAACGGTTAGGACGCCGCCGATGGGTCATCGAGCGCACCATGTCCTGGCTGACCGGCTACCGCAGACTCAACCACCGCTACGAACGCCACCCCCGCAACTACCTGGCCTTTCTCGGCCTCGCCGCCGCCCTCTGCTGCTATAAACGACTCGCTCGACTCACCACATAGGACACGGTCTAAGTCCGAGTTCGAATACCGGATGCGGAAGGCGTTCTCGTGATTCGGAAAATTCCGGGCGACTTCACTTTTCCATTATGGCATCACGTGTACGGCGAACCCGCCGCCGGGACCGCGGAACATTCGCGTTCGCCGATTTCGTTTCCGGTCACAACTCCCATTGGGAGACGGCACAGTTACCACCCGGGCCGCGAAGGGCGCATTCCCCTCGGATGGAACAGGGGCGACGCCCATGATTGACGAATCATGGGCCTTGTGAAAACGTCCACCACGGCGCGGGAGGGCTCTCGGGCGGCGTGCGAAGGTGGGGAGAAGTACATGGCTCGGCTGGATTACTTGCCGGATTGGCCCGACCTGCGCTCGGATCTGCCCGAGAATGCGGATCTGGAACAATTCGTCCGGGGCATTCTGGCCCGGATGACGGTCGAGGAAAAGCTCGGGCAGATGATTCAGCCCGACCTGTGGGAACTCACCCCCGAGGACGTGCGCGCGTACCGGCTGGGGTCGGGGCTGAACGGCGCCGGGCGGTGGCCGGGCGAGGACCGCCGGGCCGGTGCGACCGAGTGGGCCGCGGTGCTGGACGGCTTCTGGCAGGCGGCCGAGGAGGCGTACCGCGACCGGGGCTTTCGAATCCCCTTCATGTGGGCCACGGACGCGGTGCACGGCCACAACAACGTGCACGGAGCCACGATCTTCCCGCACAACATCGGCCTGGGCGCGGCCGGTGAGCCCGGGCTGGTCCGCCGGATCGGCGCGGCCACCGCACGGGAGGTCGCCGCGACCGGGATGGACTGGACGTTCGCGCCGACCGTCGCCACGCCCCGGGACCGGCGCTGGGGCCGGCACTACGAGGGGTACTCCGAGGACCCTGAGATCGTCCACGCCTACGCCGATGAGATGGTCCGGGGGCTCCAGGGCGACGCCGACGAGCTCCGGACCGACACCCGGGTGCTGTCCTGCGTGAAGCACTGGGTGGGCGACGGCGGCACGTTCGAGGGGGAGGACCGCGGCTACACCCGTTGCGACGAGGACCTGTTGCGCAACGTCCACGCGATGGGCTTCATCTCGGGGATCCGGGCCGGCGCCCAGTCCGTGATGGTCTCCTACAGCGCCTGGGGCGACGAGGGGCGGCTGCACGGCAGCCACTACCTGATCACCGACGTGCTCAAGGAGCGGATGGGCTTCGACGGCATCGTCATCGGCGACTGGGACGCCCACGCCTACGTCGAAGGCTGCTCCGACGGCGACGCCGGGAACGCCATCCGAGCCGGCATCGACGTGCTGATGATCTCCACCAAGGTGAAGTGGCAGGCCGTGCACGGCGCCGCCCTGAACGAGATCCGCAGCGGTGCGATCCCGATGTCGCGGATCGACGACGCGGTGCTGCGGGTGCTGCGGGTCAAGGCCCGGGCCGGCCTCTGGGAGAAACCTCGGCCACTGGCGCGTTCGCTGGCGGGTCACGGCACTGTTCTGGGGCACCCCGAGCACCGGGCCCTGGCCCGCGAGGCCGTACGCAAGTCGCTGGTTCTGCTGAAGAACGACGACCGCGTGCTGCCGCTCCCCCGCACCTCACGGGTGCTGGTGGCTGGCAGCGCGGCGGAGGCGCTCTCCAAGCAGTCCGGCGGTTTCACGGTGAGCTGGCAGGGCGATGACATCGACCTGAAGGACTTCCCCTCCGGCAGCACCCTCGCGATGGCGGTCGGCGAGGCCGTCGGTGCGGACCGCTGCAAGGTGGACCCCTACCTGGAGCACACGGACCCGGCAGCATTCGACGTCGTCGTGGTCGCCATGGGCGAGGACGCGTACGCCGAGATGCTCGGCAGCATCAAGCCCTGGCGCTCGCTGTCGTACGCGAAGCTGAAGCCCGGGTACGCGAAGGATCTGGAGACCCTGCGCAGGCTCCGCCGGGCCGGGGCCGTCGTGGTGACCGTCATGTTCGGCGGACGTCCGCTGTACGTCACGGAGGAGATCAACCTCTCCGACGCCTTCGTCGCCGCGTGGCTGCCGGGACCGGACGCGTCCGGCATCGCCGACGTGCTCTTCCAGGATGCGGGAGGCGGCCCCGGTCACGACTTCCAGGGCCGCCTGTCCTTCGGCTGGCCCGCCACCCGGACCTCCTTCACGACCAACCGGATACCCCCTCACATACCGCACTACGAGGCGCCGGAAGGCGAGGTGCTGCCGACCGGCCGGGACACCCCGCTCTTCCCCTACGGCTACGGGCTGACGCTGGCCGAGAGCCACGAGGACGGCCTCAAGAACCTCGGCGAACTGCCGCTGGACGCGGAGCCCCGGCTCCCGGAAGCCCTGTTGGACGACATCACCGCCATCCCGATCGCTCTGCGCGGTGACACGACGTACGAGTTCCGGACCGCCGCCGAGGACTACGACCCACGTCCGCTCCGCATGGACGGCCCCACGTCGTCCCCGTTCCTCGAAGCCGAGCCGATCGACCACCTGGGCCGGGGTGACGGCCTGTCGCTGTCCTTCAAGGGCATCCAGACCTTCGTCTACGCACAGACCCGCGACGGCGGGTTCCGGGACCTTCGCGGCTACGTGGCGAGCGGGGGCAGGCTGACGTTCCAGGTGCGGGTGTTCGAAGCGCCGACCGGGCCGTTCCATCTGACCTGCCACGACGACTACCCGCAGCAGCCCGCCCTGGACATCTCCGCACGGCTGGCCGCGCTGCCCTACGGGGAGTGGGCCGAAGTCGTCGTCCCCCTGTCCGAACTCGTCGGCATCGGTGTCGAGTTCGACCACGTGGACGTGCCCTTCCAGATCTGGACGGAGGGCCGGGCGCGACTCGACATCAGCACCGTCCGGCTGTCCGTCGATGTCCCCGCTATGTGACGAACCTTTCAAGTGAACGGGATGTGCAGCCATGGGCGATCGAGTCATGTGGTTCAACGGGGCCGTGGTGCCGTGGGAGGAGGCGCGAGTCCACGTCTGGGACGAATCGGCCCTCCGCGGCGCCAACGTCTTCGAGGGCATCACCGCGTTCTGGGACGCCGGCACCGGTATGCACCGGATCCTGGCCGGCCCGGCGCACGTGGACCGGCTCTTCGCCTCCGCGCACCTGGCCGACATCCCGACCTCGGCGACCAGGTCCGAACTGTGGTCGGCGCTGGCCGAGGTCGCCTCCGCCCACCCGGGCTCGGACGTCTATCTGCGGCCGACGTTCTACGCCACCAGTGGCCGGTCGACGCTGTCGCCCGACAGCGCGGGAGGGCTGTACATCGGCGGGTTCGAGTTCAACCCGACGGCCCCGCCGCAGGCCCGTGCCGTCGTCAGCGGCCACCGGCGGTTCGGCGGGCCCATCGGAGCGATGGCCAAGGCCGGCGGTTCCTATCTGGACTTCCGCCTGTTCGAGCGGGAGCGCCTGAAGCACGGGGTCGAGCACGTGCTCATCCTCAACGAGAGGGGCCATGTCGCCGAGGCCGACGGGGCCGCCGTGCTGCTGGTCGGCGGGAAGAGCGTCACCACTCCCTCGCTGGACTCCGGAGTGCTGGACTCGATCACCAAGCGCATCGTCCTCGACATCGCCCAGCACTCGGGCTGCGCGGTGAACGAACGCGGCGTGCACCGCGACGAGTTGTACCGGGGACAGCCGCTGCTCGCCGGAACGCTGATGGGCGTGAGGCTGCTGGACAGCATCGACGGCAACGATGTCCACGACGCCGCGGCCACCGCGACCGCGCGCGCACTGGCCGCCGACTACGCACAGCTGTGCGGCGGCAACCACGTCTTGTCGAAGGTCTATCTGACACCCCTGACGTGATGTGAGGCGCCATGCGTGAACTGAACCGCGAGACGGTGCACCGTAATCCCTGGTTCTCCGTCGTCCGCAAGGACTACGAGGGTGAGGCGGGCGATACGCACCAGTACTTCATGGTCAGCAAGCCGGACTCGGTGCTCGTCGTTGTACGGCTCGAAGACGGCCGGGTGGTCTTGGTCGACCTGCCTCGGCCCACCTTCGACGGAGCGCCCAGCCTGGAGTTTCCCCAGGGCGGGATCGAGGAAGGGGAATCGCCCGAGTCGGCGGCCCGCCGCGAGGTCCTGGAGGAGACGGGTCTGCGCGTCACCGGGCTGCGCCGGGTCGGGAGCTTCGCGGAGAGCAGCGGATTCGCCACGACCTCGTGCCACGTGTTCGTGGGCGATGCCGCCGGGCGGGGCGAAACCTCCCGCGACGTCTTCGAGCGGGACCTCCACGTACGGACTTCGTCCTGGTCGGAACTGCGCGATTCGGTGCAGGCGGGACGCGTTCCGGACTCGGCCACGCTGGCAGCGATGGCCCTGATCGAGGGGGCCGGCGATGGCTTCTGAGGCGCACGTCTCCCTGGGGGGAGACATACAGGTCTCACTGGTCAGCGGGGACGTCGTCTGCCGATCGGCGGACGGCGTGGACCGGTTGCTGCTGGTCGGCCTCGGACCGCTGTGGTCGGCGACCAGGAGCGGCCCGTCGAGTCTGCTGCTGGAGACGGTGTCCAGCGAGAAGTGGCTGGTCCGGATCTCGGAGACCTCCGGTCTCATCGCCGCGATCGAACCCGTTCTCTGACCGGGTGATGCCGGACGGAAAGCCTCACGCCCCCTGCTGACGCCCAGATGTCCTCCAAGACGGGAAAGAGCATGCACCATCGCAATGATGTCGTCGTCATCGGCGCCGGCATGGTCGGCATGCTGACCGCGCTGGCCCTGGCCGAACGCGATATCGGTGTAGTGCTGGTGGAGAGCAGCCGGCCGGGCGGAGGCCAGTCGGGGCGGTCGCACGGGTACCTCCACCAGGGCTACGCATACGGCACGGCCGAGCCGCGGCTGCCGTCGCTGTTCGCTCTGGCCAGGTCCCGCTGGGACCGGCTGGCGGCGCATCTGACCCCCGTGACCGAACGGTCCACGGTGGCCTTCGCCGGCGAGGAAGCGGCCCGTGGCGCCGCCGCCTACTGGGCTTCCGCCGGGCTGCCGGTGGAGCGGGTCGACCCTCCGGCCTGGCTCGCGTCGCGCATCACTTCCTGTTTCCGGAGCAGCGAGTCCACCCTGCATCTGGGCCATCTCCTGCACGCTCTCGGTGAGCGGCTGGAGAAGGCCGGTGTGTGTGTCACACGGGGAGAGGTGATCCGCACCGGCCGGGACGGGAACGGGGTCACCACCGAGTACACCGAGCCGGACGGCTCCACGGTCTCGGTCACCAGCCGCGTCGCCGTGGTGGCGGCGGGTGCGGGCGCGGCGGGCGTGCTGGAACGCTCGGGGCTGCCCTGCGTGGTCCAGTGCCGGAAATCGCACATGCTGGTGCTCCGGGGGGATCTCCCGGCCGTCAGCGCGATCTTTCCGGAGCGGGAGCACCACGGGCTCTTCCTCGCCAGCAGGATCGGGCCGGACCGGCGGACCACGTGGCTGATCTCCGACTTCCAGTCGTTCGACGGCACGGATCCGGATTCCGGTGAGCTGGCCGGCTGGTGGGCCCGCCGGGCTCTCGCCACCCTCCGCTCCCTGGTCGGTTCGCGGACCCTGGAGGGGGCCGATCTGTTGTCCGGGTACGCCGCGACCAAGTCCGGGCTGCTGCCGCAGAGCGGCACGGTCGCCCATGAGTTCGGCCGCGAGTTCCTCGACGGCAGGGTGGTGGTGACCAGCCCGTCGAAACTCACCCTGGCGCCGCTGGCGGCCGAGGACGCGGTCCGTGCCGTGTGCACGGCCCTCAAACTGCCGAGCGGCGAGGTGGACTGGCCCCTGCTGGACGCACCGCCCGGGGTCGTCCCCGTCCACGGCCAGACGCCCCATGAGTTGTGGGAGACCGAGCTGACCGCCGTCAAGAGCCCCGACCTGGTCCGGGGCCTTCCGATGATCCGCGTCCTCAACTCCTTGTTCGGGCAGTGAGACCATGCCCGCCACCCCCGCACCACGCGTCGATCGGGTCCGGTGCCCCTTCGCACTGATCGCCACCGACCTGGACGGCACTCTCCTGCGCCCGGACCATACGGTGGGCCCCCGCACCCGTGCCGCGTTGGCGCTCGCCACCCGGCGGGGCGCCCACCACGTCGTCGTCACCGGACGCTCGGTCGCCTGGACCCGGCCGGTGCTGGACGCCCTGGGATACACCGGGCTCGCGGTGTGCGGTCAGGGCGGGCAGGTCTACGACGCCGACGCGCACCGGGAGTTGACCTCGGTCACCCTCGACCGCGCCCTCGCCTTCGAGGCCGTCGCGAAGATCGAGGCCGAGGTCGGGCCGCTGTCGCTGGCCTCCGACCTGGCCGGGCTGGACGGCCAGGTGCTGACCGGACCTGGCTACCGCCACGACCCCGTCGGGAACCTGCCGGTCGTCCCGGTCGGGGACCGCGCCGAGCTGTGGGCCGCCCCGGTGCGCAAGTTCTACGTCCAGCACCGCACGCTCGACGAGGAGCGCCTCGCGGAAGCGGCGCTCCGGGCCGCCGGGCACCTGGTCGGCATCACCAAGGCCGGGCCCGGCGAGGTGGAGCTGCTGCCGATCGGCCTCGACAAGGCCACGGGGCTCGCCTTCGTGGCCCGCCGCCTCGGCCTGACCGGCGCGGACACCGTCGCCTTCGGCGACATGCCCAACGACGCCCCCATGCTGGCCTGGGCCGGGCACGGGGTCGCCATGGCCGGCGCGCATCCGGAGCTGCTGGCGGTCGCCGACGAGGTGGCACCCGGCAATGACGCCGACGGCGTGGGGATCGTGCTGCAACGCCTGTACGGCAGGCGGCTGTAGGGGGGTCTGTACAGACCCGCAGCGGGACGGCGCGCGTGGAAGCCCAGTGCAGCCATCCACCTGTCAGCCAGCCGGCGAAGGCCGGGGACAGCGCTGATGTCGTGGATCCCCAGGCTAACGGCTGGCGGGGCGGGAAGTTCTGTGGCGGCCAGTGGTGATGGATGCTCGGCTACGGTCCAAGTCGGAACTCACGACTGCTGACACCACGAAGCGGACTGCCCGACCCATAGACGCTTGGCAAACGACCCAGTACATCACCACCGGAGTGCAGCAGCGCCACAGCCGCCAGGGTCCTGCGACCGCTGACACCAGGAGTCCCACACCGTGCGGGCGGACTCCTCCTCGTGCGGACAACTCGTCAGAACAGCCATGGCCGACGAGGTTCGGCAGATTCAGCCTTCCGCTGCGAGCGTCATCCGAGCGTCAAGATGTTCCGGAGGAGATTCTGAGGACGTCGCCGCTGCACTCCCACCCCACACGAATTCGCAGGCGAGATGGCCTGGAAGGGGCAGGCCGCCTGCTCGACCCGTTGCGCAGAGCGAAACATGTCAAGCGACCCATCCAAACCACAGAACAGCAGGTCAAACGCCCTTTACGGTAGGCTCCAGGATTGCCACGCACTCGACATGGTGGGTCATCGAAAAGATGTCGGCCGGAGCGCATCACCGAGAAGCCCAGGTCAGACACCGTTTCTCAGTTCGCCGTCCCTGCGTGTGGGTACCTGGAGCGTCAAACGAACGTCACAGCCGACCGTCGGTGAATAGGCTGCCGAAGCCAGCTTTCCCGGCGGTCCGTCCCCGCCCGCTTCGCACCCCAACTCACTCATCATGCCCCGCACCTGGAATGCGCAGGCGATCGCGTCGATCACCTCACGGTGGGCCCGCCACCGGCCCCCCGCTTCTCGTTCCGGTCCGGGGATAAGGGGTCAGTCCTCACCCAGTGCGCGTCAGTCAACGGCACCACGATCTTCCAGGTCTTCAAGTGGGCGAAGGCATGCTCGACGCGGGCCCGGACCAGTTTGTGCGAGCGGTTGTGCTCCTGTTCCCACTCGGTCAGTTCCTCGTCGGCGCGGCGACGGTGCGGCATCACGAGGCCAGTCCCGGGGTAGCCGCCGTCAGCGATCGTCGTGGTGGGGCCAACCGCGGCCTTGGCGCCGGAATCGCCCCACGCCCTGCAGTCGTTGCGGTTGCCCGGCAGTGGCCGTCCGACCACGACGACCGGGCCGGGTCGGCGTCGATGACGACCTGTTGGTTGGTGGAGTACCGGTAGTTCTTCGACTGTTCGGCGACCTCATGGTCGCGGGTCGGGGCCAGGGTGCCGTCCACGATGAGTACGGCGTCCTTCGCGAAGCGGCGCCGAGGTTGCCCGAGATGTCGAACAGCGGAGCGACCTGGCACATCGTCAAATTCGTGCGCCAGTATGCCGTGACCAGCAACGTTCGGTCGCCCAGCGACAGACCCCATGGCCGGCCCCGGTGGACCGCATCGACACCTGTGCGGCGCAGCACCGTCACCGGCTTTGCGAACTGGCGCGGGCTCAGCCCGGTGAACGGGGATATCCAAGACGACTCCGACGCCGTGATCACACCAGCCATCGCAAGATCATTTCACTGGGGTTGAGCCCTCCGGCTCGTGAGGGTGGGTTCCGGACGTGAAGGCGAGAATGTCGAGGACCGCCGAGCGCAGGCTCCGGAAGTGCCGGTGCACGCCGTCGACGGCGAGGGGTGTGTTGACTCCCCACACCGTCATGCCGGCACGCAGTCCGGACTGCACCCCGGAGGGGGCGTCCTCGATGACCAGGCAGTCCCCCGGCTCGGCACCGAGCCGCTTGGCAGCCAGCTGATAGGGGATTGGTGAGGGCTTGCCTTCCGCGACGGAGGCGGCATCCACGACGACGTCCGGGACCGGCAGGCCGGTCCGGGCGAAGCGTCCGCGCACCCGGTGCTCGTAATTCGACGTCACCAACGCCCACACCCCGGAGGGCAGAGCGTCCAGCAGCTCGGAGGCCCCGTCGAAGGCCGTGTACACGCCGGACCGCACATCCTCGTCCTCCAGGTCGTGCAGCGCGGCCAGGCACTCCCGCGGGTCACGGTCAGGAGTGACCTGCGCGAAGGTCTCCATCGGTCTGGTCCGCAGCGCCACTTGGTAGACCTCATCGGGATCCAGTCCGTATCTCTCCGCCCACACGCGCCAAACCCGGCGCTGGTTGTCCACGGCATCGATCAACGTGCCATCGACATCAAACAGGACATGCTTCTTGGCTCCGAACTGAGCAGGTTCACCGATCACGCCTCGATCATGCCATCAGGCCCCCGAGCAGGCAGTTTGCGGGACAGCCCTGAGCGCCGCGAGGCGTTTGGCCTACAGGCCAAAACACCCTGCTCCTTTATGGCGGATGTTCTCACCCTCCTGCGGGCGCCACTCAGGATCATCGGGGCGACAACCAGTGCGTGGCGAGGGGAGCGGTGCCGTGGAGACGGTCCAGACGCGTCCGGGCGAAGGCCCTGAGGGTGGCCTGACACAGAAGCTGACGAGACGGCAGGACGTGTCGGGCGCGGCGCCGGCCGAGAACGGGCTGCGGCGCACGATGGGCATGTGGCAGCTGACCCTGCTGTCCGTCGGCGCCACGCTCGGCACCGGCATCTTCGTCGTCCTGGGCGAGGCGGTGCCCAAGGCCGGGCCCGCGATCATCGTGTCGTTCGTCCTCGCCGGGGTCACGGCGCTCTTCTCGGCCCTGTCGTACGCCGAGCTGGCGGGCATGATCCCCCGCTCCGGTTCCTCCTACAGCTACACGTACGCCACACTCGGCGAACTCGTGGCCTGGGTGTGCGGCTGGTGTCTCATCCTGGAGTACGGGGTCTCGGTCGCGGCGGTCGCCGTGGGGTGGGGCCAGTACGTGAACGAGCTGCTCGACCTGGTCTTCGGCGTCACCCTGCCCGAGACGCTCAGCGCCCCGCCCGGCGCCGGCGGGGTCGTCAACGTCCCGGCCGCCGTCATCGTCGTCCTCTCCATGGTGGTTCTGCTTCGCGGCGCCAAGGAGAGCGCGGTGGTCAACGTCGTCATGGTGGGGGTGAAGGTGGCCGCCCTGGTGATGTTCTGCGCCGTGGCCTTCACCGCGTTCCGCGCGGGCAACTTCCAGCCGCTGTTCCCCCTCGGCGCCGCCGGGATGAGCGCGGGCGCCGCCTCGCTCTTCTTCTCGTACATCGGTTTCGACGCCGCGTCGACGGCGGGCGAGGAAGCGAAGAACCCGCAGCGTGACCTGCCGCGCGCGATCATCCTCTCCCTCGTCCTGGTCACCGTCCTGTACGTCCTGGTCGCGGTGGCCGCGCTCGGCGCCATGCCGTGGCGTCTCTTCGAAGGCACCGAGGCCACCCTCAGTGAGGTCCTCACGCGGGCCGTGGGCGGTGGCAGCCTCTGGCCGATCCTGTTGTCGATCGGGGCGGTCGTAGCGACCACGAGCGTCGTACTCACCGTCCAGTACGGACAGATCCGCATCCTGTTCGCCATGTCGCGCGACGGCCTGATGCCCCCTGTCTTCTCCCGGGTGCACGCGAGGAGCGGGGTGCCGCGCGCCAACACCGTGATCGTCTCCTCCTTCATCGCCGTACTCGCCGCGCTCGTCCCGCTGGGCAGCCTGGCCGACGCCACCAGTATCGGTACGCTCTTCGCATTCGCGCTGGTCAACGTCGCCGTCGTCCTGCTGCGCCGCCGCAGCCCCGACGCGCCCCGCAGCTTCCGGGTGCCGCTGTCGCCGCTGGTGCCGGTTCTCGGCGTGGTCTGTTGCGTGTACATGCTCTTCAGCCTCGGCACGGACACGTGGATCACGTTCGGCGTGTGGATGGCGCTCGGACTGGCCGTGTACGGGCTGTACGGGATGAAGCACTCCAAGCTCGGCGCCTCGAAGGAGCAGCAGTCATGAGCCACGTCCTCGATCTCACGGCCGACGTCGTCGAGCTGACCCGCGCCCTCGTCGACATCCCCTCCGAGAGCGGTGAGGAGGAGTCCCTCGCGGACGCCGTGGAGGCGGCCCTGCGCACCCTGCCACACCTGAGCGTGGAACGGCTGGGCCACTCCGTCGTCGCCCGTACCGAGCTCGGCCGTCCTGAGCGCGTGATCATCGCAGGTCATCTCGACACCGTGCCCGCCGCGGACAATCTGCCCGCCAGGCTCGAGGACGAGCGGCTGCACGGACTCGGGTCCTGCGACATGAAGGGCGGCGTGGCCGTGGCCCTGCGGCTGGCTGCAGCGCTCACCGCGCCGGCCCGCGACGTCACGTACGTCTTCTACGAGTGCGAGGAGGTCGAGGGCGACCGCAACGGGCTGCACCGCATCGCCACCGAGCGGTCGGAACTGCTGCTCGACGCCGGCCTCGCGATCCTGATGGAGCCCTCCGACGCGGGTGTCGAGGCGGGTTGCCAGGGTGTCCTGTGCGCCGACATCACCGTGCGGGGCGCCCGGGCCCACACGGCGCGGGCCTGGATGGGCGTCAACGCCGCGCATCGCGCCGCAGCCGTACTGCAACGCCTTGCCGACCATGTGCCGGAGCGGGTCGTCATCGACGGGCTGGAGTACCGGGAAGGGCTCAGCGCCGTCTCCGTACGCGCCGGGGTGGCCGGGAACGTCGTCCCCGACACCTGTGTCATCTCCCTCAACGCACGCTTCGCGCCCAGCCGTTCGCCGTACGAGGCCGAGGAGTACGTGCGAGGGCTCTTCCCGGCTGAGCAGTTCCCCCCGGAGGACCACACCTTCGAGGTGACGGAGATCGTGCCGGGGGCGCTGCCGGGTCTGAAGCGGCCGGAGGTGGCCTCGCTGGTCGATGTCCTCGGCGCCGAGCCGCGCCCCAAGCTGGGCTGGACCGACGTGGCCCGGTTCACGGAGCTGGGTGTGCCCGCGCTGAACTTCGGGCCGGGCGACCCCTCCCTGGCGCATACGGCCGGCGAGTTCGTGCCGGTGGCCCAGCTCGGCGACTGCGAGGACAAGCTGGCCGCCTGGCTGAAATGAGCGGGGGCTGTCGGCCGATGCGTCGTCCCGCCGGTTTCAGACCGCGTCCGACAGCCTGGCCTGCAGCCAGAGCACCAGCCGCTCGTCGGGATCGTCGAGCTGCAGGCCCACCTGTTCCCTGGCCTGCCGGAGGCGGTAGCGGCACGTGTTGGGGTGGACGGCGAGGCGCTCCGCAGCGCCCGCCATGTCACAGCCCGCCTCGAGCCAGGCCGTCACCGTCCGGGAGTACTCCGTGCCGTGCGCCGCGTCGTGCGCCAGGACCCGCGCCCAGGCGCCGCCTCCGAACTCTCTCCGCCCGTCGACCAGTTCGCCCAGACGCAGCAACGTCACCCGAGCCTGGACGTCATCGACCAGGGCGACCGGGCGTTCCGCGTCGAGGCAGCGCAGGACGAGGTCGGCGTCGTCCCGGGAGCCCGCTGCCTGCGCGATCCCCGCGACCACGGCACCGAGACCGGCCCGCACCGGCATCCGCAGGGCCTGCTCGGCTCTGTCCACGATGTCCTGCGCGAGCTGCCTGTGCCGGTGGGCACCACGCTCGTCGGCCGCCGGGAGCAGCGCGTACACGACCCCGTCGACGAGGACGCAGGCATGCCGTCCGTAGCGCGCTTCGCACTGCAGACGTACGAGGTCGAGCAGGCGCAGCGCCGTCTGCTGGACGTCCGGTGCGGTGCTGGCGCCCGCCGGGACGAACGCCGCCACACGCACCGGGTCGGCGCTTCCGCCCAGGCCGAGCCGGTGCACGGCGGTGGCCGGGTCGGCCGTGCCGTCCAGGACCCGACGCAGCAGGTCGCCGCCCAGATTGCGGGCCAGCTCCTGTGCTGCTCGGGCCCGCAGCAGCACCAGGGCCGCCGTGGAGGCGCCCTGGTCGAGAGCGTCCACGGCGTCAGGGGCGAGGCCGCCGTCGTCGACGACCCAGAGAGAGCCGAGCGTCTCGCCGCCCGCCCGCACGGCGACGGCGAGCCGGGGCAGGTTCTCACCGTCGATGGCGGGGAGCCGCAGCGGCGCGTCCGCTGCGAACAGGGCACGGTACTGTTCGGCGTTCTCCGGGCTGTCGGGGACCTGGAGGCCGAGGATGCCCTGGCGCCGGTCCTCGTCCACGGCCTGTCCGGGCACGGTCGAGTAGGCAAGGATGCGCTGGCGCGGGTCTTCGATGGCGGTGGCCCCGCCGACCGCGGCGGCGATGGCGTCGGCCAGGGCGAACAGGTCCCCGGCCGCGGTGGGTGCGCTCCCGGCCCGCGCCCCCGCGGCCGAGGACAGCAGCAGATGCACCCGGTGCCAGGCCGCGTCCTCGTCGACCGTGAGCAGCGCGATCCCGGCCTTCTCCGCCTCCGCGAGGGGCCCGTCCGCGCCCCGTACGACCACCGCCGCCATCCGGGCGCCGGCAGCGGCGTGCAACAGGTGGCTTGCCTCCGACGCCCGCACCCCGACCGCGAGGAGTACGGCGCCCGGAGCGTGCGGCAGCGGCGTCCCGGCGTCGTACAGCAGAATTTCGCCGACCGGCACGCCGAGGCCGCCCGGCGAGGCGACCGCCCGCACGGACGACCCGCCGAGCACGTCGAGCAAATCGCTGAGGGTGGGGGCGTCCATGAGACCTCCCGGTTCGCGGCAGAACCGTCGGCACCGGAGGCTGCCGCTCACCAAGGGCCCGCGCCGACCACTCTTTGGCCGATCGCAACACGACCTTAGGCATCTCTTGTACCCGCAGACAACCAGACTCCTGCTCGGGCCACGGAGACTCAGGGCATGACAGCAGCACCCTCAGTACGTGAGCGCGCCGAGGCCGCTGCGCGCGCGGCCGGCGTCACGACTCGCACCGTCCACGGCGTAGCCGGTATCGCGGCCGTCGTCGACTTCTTCAGCGACGTGTGGCAGACCCCGCGCAGCACCCCGCCCTATCCCGCCGAGGTACTGCACAGCCTCGTGCACGCGGGCGGGGCCGTGCACGCGGCGTACACGCGCCAGGGCGAACTGTGCGGCGCGGCCGTCGCCGTGTTCGGGGAGCCGCGAGCGCGCGACGTGTACTCCTTCGTGGCCGCGGCCCGTACCAGCGACCGGGGCGTCGGGCTCGCCGTGAAACAGGCGCAGCGGGTGTGGGCGCTGGACCGCGGGGCCCGCACCATGCGCTGGACGTTCGACCCGCTGGTGGGCCGTAACGCCCGCTTCAACCTGGTCAAGCTGGGCGCCGCCGGCACCGAGTACCTCCCCGACTTCTACGGGCCGATGACCGACGGTCTCAACGGCGGCGACGAGAGCGACCGCCTCACCGTCACCTGGGACCTGGCGGGCTCCCGGGCGCCTGCTGCGGACCCCCCGGTGGGGACCGGCACGGCATTCGCCACCGCCCCTGACGGCGCCCCGCTCGCCACCCGCACCGGGGACACGGTCCGCTGCCGCGTCCCCGACGACATCGTGGAAGTGCGCGCCGCCGATCCGGCGCTCGCACTGCGCTGGCGCCACGCGGTGCGTGACGTCCTCACCCAGGCGTTCGCCGACGGATACACCGCCACATCGATGTCCCGCGACGGCTGGTACACCCTCACCCTCGGCAACGCGCGTACGCAGAAAGGCAACCCGGCATGAAACTGGACCGCGTCGAGATCCTCCACGTCGCCATCCCCCTGGTCACTCCCTTCCGTACGTCATTCGGCACGATGACGACGAAGGACACCTTCCTGCTCCGCGTCGTCACCGACGAGGCGGAGGGCTGGTCGGAGTTCGCCGCCGACCCGGAGCCGCTGTACTGCTCCGAGTACGTGGCAGGTGCGGAGACCGTGATCCGCGACTTCCTGCTGCCCCGGGTCGCCCGTCGCCCCGGCCTGACGACGGCCGGCCTGGCTCCCGCCATGGCGAAGGTCAAGGGTCACGAGCTGGCCAAGGCCGCCCTGGAGACGGCTGTGCTCGACGCCGAGTTGCGTGCCCACGAGATGTCTCTGGCCACCTACCTCGGCGCCGTGCGCGAACGGGTGCCCGCCGGGGTCTCCGTCGGCATCAAGGACTCGGTCCCCGCCCTT
Source organism: Streptomyces sp. NPDC079167 (assembly GCF_040686735.1). Classification (NCBI taxonomy): domain Bacteria; kingdom Bacillati; phylum Actinomycetota; class Actinomycetes; order Kitasatosporales; family Streptomycetaceae; genus Streptomyces; species Streptomyces sp. NPDC079167. The sequence goes on from NZ_JBFBLO010000016.1 coordinate 14,908, forward strand.
CTGGACGATGTCGCAGGCTATCTCTCCGAGGGTTACGTCCGGATCAAGCTGAAGATCGAACCCGGTTGGGACATCGAGCCCGTCCGCGCCGTCCGCGAACGCTTCGGCGAGGAGCTTCCGCTCCAGGTGGACGCCAACACCGCCTACACCCTCGCCGACGCCGACCATCTGCGCCGCCTCGACGAGTTCGGTCTGCTGCTCATCGAGGAGCCTCTGGAGGAGAACAACCTCCACGCCCACGCGCTGCTCCAACGCCGTATCGCCACCCCGGTCTGCCTCGACGAGTCGCTGCACAACGCCCGCGACACCGCATCGGCCATCGCGACGGACGCCTGCCGCGTCGTCAACATCAAGCCCGCCCGGGTCGGCGGTTATCTGGAGGCCCGCCGCGTGCACGACGTCGCAGCAGCCCACGGCGTGCCCGCGTGGTGCGGCGGCATGCTGGAGACAGGCATCGGCCGTGCCCCGAACCTGGCCCTCGCGGCCCTGCCCGGCTGCACCCTGCCCGGTGACACCTCCGCCTCCAGCCGTTACTTCGCCGAGGACATCACCGAGCCGTTCGTCCTCCAGGACGGCCACCTGCCGGTCCCGCGCACTCCCGGTATCGGTGTCAGCCCGCTGCCCGACGCCCTGCGCCGCTTCACTACCGCGCGCCGGGACCTGTACGGAGGGACCGCCGGCCGGTGACACGCCCCGTGAGCTCCCCGCGGCCCGCCTCCGGGCGGCGGGGAGCCACGGGACGGGGCCGCGAACTCACGCGCGGCGGCCGCTGAGCTCCGCGGTGTCAAGGACCATGAGGTCGTTGCTCACGACGACGGGGCGCCGGAAGGTCCTGCGCGCCTCGCCGGAGAAGGCACTGTCAGGGACGGAGCCGTCACCGGGGTAGACGTGGTTGAGCACCAGGGACTTGACCCCGCACCGGCGCGCGACCGTACCCACGCCGGGCTTCGTCCTTCCCGTCACCGGCGAGGTCCAGTCGCGTGACGGTGAGTGCGCGGTGCTGAACTGCTCCTGCATGGTCTTCTGGATGGGCATGCCGTCGAACTGTGCGGTGGCGGCTTCGATGTCCATGACTTCGTTGACCAGCACGTCGGCGCCATGTGCGAATTCCATCAGGTTGTCGTTGGGGGACGTGTCGCCGCTGAAGACGATCGTCCGGTCCTCCGTTTCGAACCGGAAGGCGAAAGCCGGGAAGACCGGGGGGTGGTCGACCAGGATCGCGGTCACCCGGACCAGGTCGTCCTCGTACACCGGGATGGGCCTCATCTCCGGAACGCGGTTCGAGAAGGCGGCGGCGGGGGGCAGCCGTATGCCGTGGGGCACCATCAGTGCGTTGCCGCTGGTGCCGGTCAGGTCCATGGGTACGCCGTCCGCCCGCCGGGTGGAGCGGAGCCGTTCGTTGATGTCATAGGCGTTGGCGCTGATGGAGGCTTCGAAGAAGTCCACGATGCCCGGCGTGGGGAGTTCCGGTCGCACCGGTGCGGCGTGAGGTTCGGACGGCAGCCCCGGCACGGGGCCGGTACCCTCGTCGCTCCTGTCCGCGCGGCCCGGGCCGTACACCTGGATCTGCTGCGAGGGGAAGCGCCAGTTGGTCCAGTTGACGGAGAAGAAGGTGAAGGCGTCGGCGTAGTGGTCCGAGTGCAGGTGTGTGATGAACATGCCGCGCACCGAGGCGAAGTCGAGTCCTGCCTCGTAGAACCTCACGGGCAGTCCGCTGCCCGCGTCGATGAGGTAGATCGCGCCGTTCACCACGAGGGCTGTCGCGGTAGCTGCGCGCCGCCCCGGTATGGGGCCGCCTTGGGTGCCGAGCATGACCAGGTGCGTCCCCTTGTCCGGGGGCGGGCCGCCGGAGACCGGGGCGGGCCCGGAGAAGGCGGGGCGGGCGGCGACCGGGGTGGCCGTCGTGCAGGCGCAGCCTGCACCGAGGCCGAGCGCGGCACCGAGCACGCCGCGTCGGGTAGGGGTGCCGGGAACGGGCATGGCGAAGGGAGCCTCTCGTCGGAAGTCGGGATCGCTGTACCTGTGGGGAGCCGCCGGTGCCGGGCCGCAGGTGCCGGATGTGGCACGCACCGGACCGCCGACGGGGCATTCCGGCGGGCCGCCGGCGGCATCGTGAACGCGGCCCGTCCTGACGTCGGTGCTTCAGGTCGCCGCTCCTGATCGGCGACGACTCCCCGGAAGGTATCGCCCCTCTGTTGCGGGCGTCAACGATTACGAATGTACGAGCGGCTCGGTCGGGAGGTGACGTCACCATCGGCCCCGCCGTCGTACGGCAGGACCGGGGCGCAGCCGGGCCTGCCGCACTGGGGCCTGTCGGTCAGGACTGCGCCGGGCAGGCGAGGCGCTCGTCGGGGATGACCGCCACGCCCGCGATCTCGATCATGGCCTCCGACTGCCAGAGCGCGGTGACGCCGATGCCGGCCATCGCGGGATAGACCGGGCCCGCCAGCTCCCGCCAGACCGCTCCGATCTCCTTGCCGTGAGCCTGGTAGTCGGGGATGTCGGTGAGGTAAATGGTGACGCTCACCAGGTCTTCCGGTATGCCACCCGCTTCGGACAGGGTCGCAAGGACGTTGCCGAATGCCTGCCGGAACTGCTCGACGATGCCGCCCGGCACGATCTCCATGCCCTTGTCGAGCGCCGTCTGGCCGCCCAGGTGGAGCGTGTTGCCGGCGAGCGTTCCGTGCGAATAGCCGCTGGGCCGGGGCAGCGAAGCGGGGTTGACGGGTGCGGGGGTCGATGTGGTCGCCATGGGGACTCCTGCGAGACGGGTGCTGGTTGATCGCCACCGTAACAGCTATTGACAATATGGTGACGACCGTAGGAGAAATGAAATGTGCTTGCAGGTTGGCGGCACAGAAAGAGAGGGAACGACCATGCGCCTCGCGACCGTCGCACACGCGGCCGGTACGTCCGCCGCCGTTCTTCAGGGGGATCTCTGGCGGGCACTGCCTGCCGCCGACCTGTCCGCCCTGTTGGCGACGACGTCGCCGGCACGTGCGGCCGACCTGGCCGGTGAAATGCTCAACGGTGCCGTCCCGGTACAGCCGCTGCCCCGCCCCGGCAAGGTGATCTGCTGCGGTCTGAATTACGCCGACCACATCACGGAGACCGGGCGAGACCTTCCGGCCTATCCCACGCTCTTCGCCAAGTACGCCGACACGCTCACCGGTCCCGGTGACGACCTGGTCATGCCGCAGGGGCTGCAGGTCGACTGGGAAGCCGAGCTCGCCGTCGTGGTGGGCACGCCGCTGCGGCATGCCGACCGGGCGGCGGCGCTGGACGGGATCGCCGGCTACACCGTTGCGAACGACATCTCCGTGCGCGACTGGCAGTACCGCACGCTCCAGTGGTTCCAGGGCAAGACATGGGACGCGACCACTCCCGTCGGGCCCGTGATCGTCACGCCGGACGAGCTGGATCCCGCCGCGGGTGTCGACGTGATCTGCCGGATCAACGGTCAGGAAGTCCAGCGGGACACCACCAGGACGCTCGTCTTCGACGCCGCGGACCTGCTCGCCTACATCTCGACCTTCACCGTGCTGCGCCCGGGCGACCTCGTCCTGACCGGAACCCCCGGCGGCATCGGGGCGGCCCGCAAGCCCCAGTGGTTCCTCGCCGACGGAGACGTCGTCGAGACCGAGATACCCGGCATCGGCACCCTGCGCAACACCCTTCGGCTCGAAAGCTGACCACGCACCACCCGTCAACGACGAGGAGCTCCCCATGCACCCCAACTCCGGTACTCCCGGGTTCTACGACTCGTACGCCCTCGAGGGCGACAACTCGATGTACGCCACGGACAGCGGCCTGGTGGTCCCGGTCGTCACGCGTGGCGGAGCCGAGCCCGGCAGCACCGGGCAGTCCGACGGTGCCACCCGCATCTCGGGGGTCAGTGCCCAGCACACCCCGGCCACCAGGATCTGGTTCGGCAAGGTGAGCAACGACGCGGGCTACCGCTCCGTCCCCCACCACCACGGTGAGGCGGAGACCGGCGGCTACGTGCTGTCCGGCCGCGCGCGGATCTACTTCGGCAAGAGGTTCGAGGACTACATCGACATGTCCGAGGGGGACTGGGTCTTCGTCCCGCCGTTCATGCCGCACGTCGAGTGCAACCTCGACCGCAACAAACCCCTCACCTGGATGACCACGCGCACCCCGGAGAACATCGTGGTCAATCTCCCCCAGGTCCCGGACGAGGAACTCCTCCACTGGACGGACCGGGCCTGATGACCGACATCACCTCGGAGATCTTCAGCGCCGCTGTCACCCTGACCCCCGCGGAGCCCGAGCACCTCGATCTGGCGTTCACGGCGGAGACGCAGCCCTGCCCGTGGCCCAAGGCGTACGGCGGTGACCTGGTCGCCCAAGCGGCCGCCGCGGCCATGCGGACCGTCGCCGACGGCAAACAACTGCACTCCATGCACTCCTACTTCATGCGCCCCGCCGAGATCGGCGAGAAGGTGCGTTACGAAGTGGAAGTGCTGCGCGACGGCCGGGGTTACGCGACCCGGCAGGTCCGCGGCTACCAGGGAGGCAAAGCCCTCTACGTGTGCCTGGCCAACTTCGCGGTCGGCGAGCCCGGGGCGAGCTACACCGACGGGCCCCCCGACTGGCTGGGCGCCGCGGATCTGGCCCGCCCGGAGGAACTGCCGAGCTCCGCCGCATACCTGGCGGGCCGTAAGGGCGGGACGATGACCACGAGGTCCAAGGACTACTGGTCGGCCGGACGTGGATTCGACATACGGCACGTGCCGGGCCCCGTGTACCTGACCGTCGAAGGCAGGCAGGCCCCCCACCAGGCCGTCTGGCTCAGGCCGTTCGATGCCTTGCGGCCCGTCGAGGGACTCACCGACCGCCAGCGGGACACCGCCGCCCTCGCCTACGTCTGCGACTACACGATCCTGGAGCCCCTTCTGCGCGTCCTCGGCCTGTCCTGGGCCCGGGAGGGGCTGGTCACCGCCAGTCTGGACCATGCGATGTGGTTCCACCGTGCCCCGCAGTCGCAGGCCGCCGACGGCTGGCTGCTCTACGTCCAGCAGGCCGTGGCAGCCGATGCGGGGCGCGGTCTTGCCGCCGGCCGCTTCTTCACACCCGACGGCACACACCTGGCCACCGTGGTCCAGGAAGGGATGATCCGCGCCTCCCAGGAAGAGCACCGATGACCCTGTCACCCAGCGGCCACGACGACACCTTCGCCCGCGATCATCTGCCCCCGACCGACCGGTGGCCGGTCCTGGAGTTCACGACCGACCTGCTGCAGTACCCGGAACGGCTCAACGCGTCCACCGAGCTGATCGACCGCCAGGTGGCCCTCCACGGCGAGGACCGACCCGCCCTGCGCACCCCCGAGGGCGAGTCCTGGACCTATGGCGAACTCCAGCGGCGCTCCTGTCAGGTCGCCCAGGTCCTCACCGAGGACCTGGGTCTGGTGCCCGGGAACCGGGTGCTGCTGCGTTCCCCGAACACCCCGTGGACCGTGGCCGCGTGGCTGGGTGTGCTCAGGGCCGGCGGCATCGTCATCACCATCATGTCCGCGCTGCGCGCCAGGGAGCTGGCGCCGGTCGTGGAGAAGACAGAGCCGGCCATCGCGCTCGTCGACCACCGCTTCCTCGACGACGTATTCGCCGTCCGGGACACGGTCGCACCCGGCCTGCGCGTAGTGCCCTACGGAGGCGACGGCCTCGACGACCTGAGCGAGCGGGCCGCCTCCAAGTCGGGGCGGTTCCATGCGGCCGACACCGCTGCGGACGACGTCGCGCTGTTCGGGCCGACCTCGGGCACCACCGGCGTCCCGAAGATCACCGTCCACTTCCACCGAGACCTCCTCTCGATCGACAACACCTTCGGACAGAGCACCCTCCGGCTCCGTCCCGACGACGTGGTGGCCTGCACCGCGCCCCTGGCCTTCACCTTCGGTCTGGGCATGCTGGTCGTCTTCACCCTGCGCGCAGGTGCCTGCGCGCTGCTGACGGAGGCGGCCACCCCCGCGCAGCTGGCCGGGCTCGTCGCGGACAACGGCGTGACCGTGCTGGCCACCGCACCGACCGCCTACAAGCAGATCCTCAAGTCCGGGCAGGCCGAGCAGCTCGCCGGGCTGCGCTGCGCGGTCAGCGCGGGAGAGCACATCCCCCAGGACCTGTGGCAGCAGATGCGCGAAGAGCTGGGCCTGAAGGTCGTCGACGGAATCGGCGCCACAGAGATGCTGCACATATTCATCTCCGCCGCCGGTGACGACATCCGCCCGGGGGCGACCGGCAAACCGGTCCCCGGCTACCGCGCCGCCATCCTCGGCCTGGACGGCGAGGAACTCGGCCCCGGCGCAGAGGGCCGACTGGCCGTGATCGGCCCTGTCGGCTGCCGCTACCTGGACGACAGCCGGCAGGACGACTATGTCGTGAACGGCTGGAACGTCACCGGAGACACCTTTCTGCGCGACGAGGACGGCTACTTCTGGTACCAGGCACGCAACGACAACATGATCCTCTCGTCGGGATACAACATCGCCGGCCCCGAGGTCGAAGCCGCGATCGACACCCACCCGGACGTCGTGGAGTCGGCAGTGGTCTCCCGGCCCGACCCCGACCGCGGCTCCGTCGTGTGCGCGTTCGTCGTACTCCGCGAGAACGTGACCGGGGACGCGACGAAGGCCAAGGACATCCAGGACCACGTCAAGCAACAGATCGCGCCCTACAAGTACCCGCGTGACGTGCGCTTCACCGACTCACTGCCGCGCAATCCCAGCGGCAAGCTCCAGCATTTCAAGCTCCGCCGGATCGTTGAGGAAACACCATGAAGATCGCAATCACCGGCGGGGGCCCCGGAGGTCTGTACTTCGCCGCCCTGATGAAGCAGATGGACCCCGCCCACCAGATCACCGTCTGGGAACGCAACGCGCCCGATGACACCTTCGGTTTCGGTGTCGTCTTCTCCGACGAGACGCTCAGCGGCATCGACAACGCCGACGAGACCGTCCACGCCGCGATGGAGAGCAGATTCGCCCGCTGGACCGACATCGACATCGAGTTCGACGGACACCGCTTCACCGTCGGCGGGCAGGGCTTCGCAGCGATGAGCCGGAAGGAGCTCCTGCAGCTCCTTCAGCAGCGGGTCGCCGAGCTCGACGTCACCGTCCACTACCGCACCGAGGCACCCGACGTGGACGAGCTGCGAGCCTCCCACGACCTGGTCCTCGCCGCCGACGGCCTCAACTCCGCCGTCCGCACCAAGTACGCCGACGTCTTCCGTCCGTCGCTCGACCGTCGTCGGAACAAGTACATCTGGCTGGGAACGGACCTCGCCTTCGAAGCGTTCCAGTTCTTCGTCAAGCAGACGGAGTGGGGCACCATGCAGATCCATGGCTACCCCTACTCCGAGAACGGCTCGACCTTCATCGTCGAGATGCACGAAGACGTATGGCAACGGGCAGGGTTCGACCGCACCGCCGACGCGGCGTTCCCGCCGGGTGTCTCCGACGAGTACGCCGTCGCCCGCATCGCCGAGATCTTCTCCGACGAGCTCCGGGGACACCGGATCCTGACGAACAACTCCAAGTGGCTGAACTTCACCACGGTCCGCAACGAACGCTGGCACGACGGAAATGTGGTCCTGCTCGGCGACGCCGCCCACACGGCGCACTTCTCGATCGGCTCGGGCACCAAGCTCGCCATGGAGGACGCCCTCGCCCTGACGGCCTGCCTCCACGAGCACCCCACCGTGACCGAGGCGCTTGACGCCTATCAGGCAGAGCGCAAGCCGGTCGTCGAGTCGACCCAGCGCGCCGCGCAGGCGTCGTTGGAGTGGTTCGAGAACATCGGCATGTACGCCGACCAGGAACCTGCCCAGTTCGCCTTCAACCTGCTGACCCGCTCGCGCCGGATCACCTTCGACAACCTGAGGGAACGCGACGCCGAGTTCGCCGCGGTGATCGAGAGCGAGTTCGCCCGGAGCCAACAATCCCCGGGCGTCGCTCCCGCGATGTTCCAGCCGGTCACCATCGGGCCACTGGAACTCAAGAACCGGGTCATCGTCTCCCCCATGGACATGTACTCCGCGGAGGCCGGGGTCCCCGGCGATTTCCACCTCGTCCACCTGGGCTCGAAGGCCCTTGGCGGAGCGGGTCTGGTCATGAGCGAAATGGTCTGCGTCTCAGCCGAGGCACGGATCACCCCGGGCTGCCCCGGGCTGTGGACCGACGAGCAGCGCGACGCCTGGCGCCGCGTCACCGACTTCGTGCACACACGCACGAGCGCGAAGGTGGGCCTGCAGCTCGGCCACGCCGGCCGTAAGGGGTCCACGAAGCTCATGTGGGAGGGCATCGACGAGCCCCTCGACGAGGCCAACTGGGAGGTGACCGGCCCGTCCCCCCTTCCCTACGGCCCGGGCTGCCACATCCCGCGCGAGGCCACGCGCGAGGACCTGGACAAGGTGGTCGCCGACTTCACCACCGCCGCCGAACGAGGTGTACAGGCCGGATTCGACCTCATCGAGGTGCACGCGGCCCACGGTTACCTGCTGTCGTCCTTCCTCTCGCCCGTCGCCAACCGGCGCACCGACGCGTACGGAGGCTGCCTGGAGAACCGGCTGCGGTTCCCGCTGGAGGTCTTCGACGCAGTACGGCGGGCCGTCCCGTCCCGTATCCCCGTCACCGTCCGCATATCGGCCACCGACTGGGTGCCCGACGGCACCACCGAGGGTGACGCCGTGGACATCGCCCGCGCCTTCATCGAGCACGGTGCCGCGGCGATCGACGTCTCCTCCGGGCAGGTGACCAAGGACGAGAAGCCCGCCTTCGGCCGCTCCTACCAGACACCCTTCGCGGACATGATCCGTCACAAGGCCGCCGGCCCCGCGGGTGTGAAGGTGATCGCGGTGGGCGCCATCTCCTCCTACGACGACATGAACTCCGTCCTGCTGGCCGGCCGCGCCGACCTGTGCGCCCTGGGCCGCACCCATCTGTACGACCCGCAGTGGACGCTGCACGCGGCTGCCGAGCAGGAGTACCGGGGCGCGGGCGCGGAATGGCCGGTGCAGTGGAAGGCGGGGCGCCGCAAGCCGCCGACATCGCGTACCGACAAGATCCCGCCCCGGCTGTCTCTCCTGCGGGAGGGAGAGACGGGCTCTACGCACCTGCGGTGGACACCGGGTCCGCGCGGAGTATCCGAGTGACCTCCTCGTCCCAGGTACCGAAGGCCGTCGGCGTCCACCGGACCCGTATCGAGTGGATCGACACCGATGCCGCGGGCATCTACCACAACAGCACCGTCATACGCTTCGTGGAGGCGGCGGAGGCGCGGCTGATGGACGAACGGGGTCTCCACGGTTACTTCCCGGCCGCACCGCGCGTCCACTACGAGGTGGATTTCGAGGCACCGCTCCGTTTCGGCCAGAAGACCCGCACCACGGTGGAACTCACCGCCATCGGAACCACGTCGATGACGTTCCGTTTCGACGTATGGGGTGAGGAGTTCCAGGGCCGCCCGGCCCACCGGGCAGCGCACGGCCGCTACGTGACCGCCCACATCGACCGTGCCCCGTCCGGAGAAGCCGCCGGCCGGCCCTGGCCGCCCGAATGGATCGCCGCACTTCAGGGGGGTACGCGAGCGCCTGCTGAGCGTCGGCCATACTGAGTCGGGTGAGCCGGACCCAGGAAGCACAGACCACCGCATCGACGCACCGATCCCGCACCCTGCTGGTGAGCTTCCTGGGCGCCGTCGTCCGCAAGATGGGCGGCTGGATGCCGATCGGGGCGACGGTGGAGCTGCTCGCCCAGTCGGGTCTGGACGCGTCCAGTGTCCGGACCGCGGTCTTCCGCCTCAAGAAGCGCGGCTGGCTGGAGTCGGAGTCCCGCTCAGGGGTACGGGGCTACGCTCTGACTGCCACTGCCCTGGAAGCCCTGGCTGCCGGCGACCAGGTGATCTGGCACGCACGGCAACCCGCTGACCTGAGAGACGGCTGGTGCCTGGTGAACTTCTCCGTGCCGGAGTCCGCCAGGGCGAAGCGCCACCAGCTGACCGCGCACCTCACGTCTCTCGGCTTCGGCAACACCGGCTCAGCGGTATGGATCGCACCCGCCCGGATGCTGCCGGCCGCGCAAGCGATCATCGCCGAACTGAACCTGTCCGGGCAGTGCGCCGTCTTCGTCGGACACTACGCCGCGGGCCAGGACCTGACGTCACTGGTCCGCAACGGGTGGGACATCGACGAGATCGACCGGCGCTACAAGGAATTCATCGACGCCTACGAGCCCGAGGCCGACCGCCTCGCCCGAGCCCCCTTCATCGAGGGCAAGCAGGCCCTGATCACCTACCTCGCCGTCATCGACCACTGGCGCAAACTGCCCTTCCGTGACCCCGGTCTGCCGCTCGAAGTCCTGACCGAGACCTGGAGCGGCTCCGCCGCTGTCCACCTCTTCGAACGGCTGGTCGCGATACTGGAGGGCCGAGCCCTGGCCCACGCCGCACCCCACTGGCCCTCCCGGTCACCGTCAGACGCGTCCGGAGCAGCAGGTCAGGCTGGATGACGGCCTCGACGGGGCGGCGTCGACATCGTTCGCCCCGACGTCGGCCGGCGCGAGAACACCGCAGCTTGGTACGGCGGTCGAGCGATCCCTGCACCACCGACCTGTGCCTTCATCTGGTGGGCCCCGACCACGGCGCCGCCTACGCCTCACAGATCGCCCGGAACATGGTCCTGCGGCCGCACCGGGAGTTCAGCCACCATGCGCCGCCGCTTCCGGACGCATCCGGATACCCGGTGCTCACCGGCACACCTTCGTCCGAACCCGGGCGGCTGCCTGACGGACGGCGCCTCAGCTCAGGGCGTCGAGCGCGGCGATGATGTCGGCCGGTTCGGCGCGCGCCCTCTGGGCGGGCCAGTCGCCCACGGGTGGTGTGGGTGGGGTTACCGGGGCGGTGCGGGGGGCGGCTGCCCGGCTCGTACAGGGCCGGCGCAGGGGTCGGGCCGGGCAGCCGGAGGGCGCGTGCGTCAGCTCGTCGAGGGGTTGACGATGAGGGTGGCCGTGTTGTTCGTCAGGTCGGGGTCGAAGGTGCGGACGGCGGGTTCGTAGGCGTCGTTGTAGAGGGCGGCGCGGGCGGTGGCGTTCGGGATGACCTCGTCGATGTGGAGGGGGAAGGTGTGGGTGGCCGGCTTGCCGGATTCGGTGAGGTAGATGGGGGTGTTGCAGCGGTAGCGGGTCTCGGACTGGGACCAGCAGGCGTCGGGGGCGGAGGCGACCGAGGTGCCGGCGGGGATGTCGATGTCGACGGTCGCGGCGGGTTCGCCCGCGCCGAGGGAGGCGACCCAGGCGGGGCCCGCGTTGTGGACGGTGACGGTGGCGGGGACGGTGTCGCCGGCCGCGCCGGAGACGGTGGAGGCGGTCAGCCGGTAGTCGGCCTGGTTGACGGTCTTCACCGTGAAGCTGCGGTATGGCTGGAGCTCGTCGGAAGGGGCGGCGGCCGGGGTGAGGTTCAGCTCCGGGCCGGCGCCCGGGGTGAAGGCGCGGCCGGCGCGGGCCTCGGCGAGTGCCTGCTCGGAGTAGGGCTGCGCCGAATAGTCGACGCGGTCGAAGAGGGCCATGTCCTTGGTGCGGAACTTCAGCGGGAGGGAGTGGTACGAGCCCGGGGTCGTCCGCTCGTCCAGGACGCAGAGGAACGTACGGCCGGTGACGGCGTTCGTGGACTCGCAGTTGGAGGGGACGGACATGCCGAGGCGGATACCGCGGGAGGTGAAGACGGTGAGCAGGGTGCGGTCGGCGGTGCGGTTGCCCTGGTTGCCGAGGACGACGGAGGAGTCGAAGGGCTGGTCGGGTGCCATGCCGGTGCGGTACTCGGCCTGGGTGAGGCCGAGCGCGGGACCGTCGTTGACGGCGACGTAGGTCTCGCCCGGGTAGGCGTTCATGCCGCCGGCCTGGGCGGTGTAGCGGACGTAGCCGTCGTTGCCGTCGGTGGCGCCCGGCTTGGTGGTCAGGCCGATCCGCGCGGCGGGGGCGTTGGCGCCGCCGGGAAGTTCGGGGGTGGTGCAGACGGCGGTGGTCTCGTTCTCCGGGCGGCAGTTCGCGGGCCAGGTGACGTCGGCGAACGAGGCGACTCCGGAGGCGTCGACGGTGAGCGTGCCGGCCGGGACGGTGGTCGCCGTGTTGTCGTGGCTGATCTGCACGGTCAGCGACTGCGACGGTGCGGGGGAGCCGTCCTCGGACGGGCCCGCGAGGGTGATCTCGTACGGGTCGGACCAGAGCCACAGGGCGTCGGAGGCGGCTGCGGCGGGGGCCGCGGCCGGGCCGGTGACGGCGGCGAGCGCGCCGAGTGCGGCGGCGGAGGCGATGAGCGTCTTCTTCACGGGGATCAAGACAGCGGAGATCGGCGGATGGTTGTACGGGGGAGGAGGGCCGGTTTCGGTCCGCCGGGTCGGCCGTGCGGTCGCCGAGGATGCCCGAGCGGGCGATGACGTAGCCGAGTCGGGCGCGGCTGCCGCTGCCGAGGGCGGCGGAGAGTTCGGCGATGTGGCCGCGGCAGGTGCGGACCTTCATGCCGAGTCGGCGGGCGATCGCTTCGTCGACGTGGCCACCCCTTCACCGCACTGGTCTGCGCGGTGGCCGCCGCCGTCCTGTCCGGTACGAAGTCGCTGGTCGCGATCGGGGAATGGATCACCGACGCGCAGCCCTGGGCCCTGCGGACACTCGGTTACACCCCCGACCCGTTCACCGGGCAGACCTCCGCCCCGCACCCCGCGACCATCCGCCGCCTGCTGGAACGCCTCGACGGCGACGCGCTCGACCGAGCCGTCTGCGCGTTCCTCGACACCGGCACACGTCGTGCACTTCGGGAAACAGGTCGAGCACCACCGACCACATCTGGAAAACCCGAGAAGGCCGCGGGTCAGAGCCCCTTTGCGACAGGCTCCAGAATCGCCACGCACTCAACGTGCGCAGTCATCGGGAACAGGTCGAACGCCCGCAGCGTCCGCACCTTGTATCCCCCGTCCCGGAAGTACGCGATGTCCCGCGCCAGTGCCGCCGGGTCGCACGCCACGTACGCGATGCGGCGGGCGCCCAGCGACGCGAGGTGCTTGACCGTGGCCTTGCCCGCGCCCGCGCGCGGCGGGTCCAGGACGATCAGGTCGCACTCGGTGATGCCCGTTCGCGGCAGCACCTGGTCGACCTTGCCGTGTTCGATGCGGACCCGGTCCAGGTCCTTGAGGTTGTGCCGGGCGTCCTCGACGGCGCGCTTGCCGGACTCGATGCCCAGCACCGCGCCCTTCTCGCCGATGCGCTGGCCGATGGCGCCGGCGAACAGGCCGACACCGCAGTAGAGGTCCAGCGCCATGTCGTTCTTGCGCGGCAGCAGGCCCTGCATGACCGCGCGGACCAGCGTGTCGGCCGCCTGCGGGTGCACCTGCCAGAAGCCGCCCGAGCCGACGCGGTACGTACGGTCGTCGGCGCGCTCGCGGACGAAGGCACGGCCGTGGACGCGGTGGACGCCGCCGTCCTTCTCGTCGACGCGGAGCACGGAGACGGGCTTGTCGAGCTCGACGAGCGGGAGGCGGCCGCCCTCACGGGGAGTCAGGATGACCTGGCGGTCGTGGGAGCCCGTCGCGGAGATCGCCTCCACCGTGGCCATCTGCGGCCAGTCCTGCTTCTCGATGCCGAGCTCGGAGACGCCGGGAGCGGCGATCAGGCAGTGGTCGATGGGCTGGACCTCGTGCGAACGGTGCTTGCGCAGTCCGACCAGGCCGTCCGCGTCGACGGCGTACTGCACGCGGGTGCGCCACGCGGGGACCTCGCCCGGCGGGAGCTTGTCGCCCTCCGCCGGCATGACCGTGCCGTCCCAGCCGGCCTCCTCGGGCGTGAGGCCCGCGAGGCGCTGGAGCTGCTCGGCGATCACTTCGCCCTTGAGGCGGCGCTGGGCGCCGGGCTTGGCGTGCTGCCAGTCGCAGCCGCCGCACTTGCCGGGCCCTGCGTACGGGCAGGGGGCCTCGACCCGGTCCTTGGATGCCTCGACGACCGTGACCGCGTCGGCGCGCAGGAAGCGGGAGTCGCTCCCACCCTCGGTGACCCGGGCGACGACCTTCTCGCCGGGGAGGGTGTGGCGCACGAAGAGCACCTGGCCCTCGGATGTACGGGCGATGCAGTGGCCGCCGTGGGCGACGGGGCCGACCTCGACCTCGTACTCCCGGCCGACCAGGTCCTCGCCGGCCTGTGACTCGCCGGCCTGTGACTCGCCGGCCTGCGTCTCCTTGACCTCGGACTCCTTGACCTCGGACTCCTTGACCTCGGACTCCTTGGCCTGCGACTCCCCGGCCTGCGGCGACGTGGATTCGTTCTGCATGAGGGGGTGGCTCCAGAGGTCAGGAAGAGGGGAAAACGGCGAAACGGCCGGACAACAGCCCACCAGTCTACGTGGACGGAAGCCGGCCGCTTACCACAGGCGGAGCGCGGAGTCAGCCCTTCTGGCTCGGATCCTTGTGGCGCCGTTCCACGGGGCCGCGGCGTACCGATCCGGGGGCGATCCAGTCCGCACGCCTCCTGGCCCGTACCTTCGCGGCCTCGGAGGACTCCAGCTGGTAGGGGACCGAGGTCACCATCACCCCGGGTGTGAAGAGGAGCCTGCCCTTGAGCCGCAGCGCGCTCTGGTTGTGCAGCAGGTGCTCGTACCAGTGGCCGACCACGTACTCGGGGATGTAGACGCTGATCACGTCGCGCGGGCGGTCCGTGCGCAGGCTCTTGACGTAGTCGATGACCGGCCGGGTCACCTCGCGGTAGGGCGAGTCGAGGATCTTCAGCGGGATGTCGATGCCGCGCCGCTCCCAGTCGTTCCTGAGCGCCTTGGTCTCGTCCGGGTCGACGCTGATGGACAGCGCCTCCAGCTGGTCCGAGCGCACCAGCTTGGCGTACGCGAGTGCGCGCAGCGTGGGCCGGTGGAGCTTGGAGACCAGGACGATCGAGTGGACCCGCGAGGGCCTCACGGTGTCGTCGGACGGGGTGTCGGACGCGGCGATCTCCTCGGCGACCCGGTCGTAGTGCTTGCGGATCGCGGTCATCGTGCCGAAGAAGATCACCATGCCGAGCAGCGCGACCCAGGCACCGTGGGTGAACTTGGTGGCCAGGACGACGACCAGGACCAGTCCGGTGAAGAACGCGCCGAAGGTGTTGATCGCCCGGGAGCGGATCATGTGCCGGCGCGCGGCCGGGTCCTTCTCGGTACGCAGATGGCGGTTCCAGTGCCGCACCATGCCGGTCTGGCTGAGCGTGAAGGAGACGAAGACACCGACGATGTAGAGCTGGATCAGCCGGGTCGAGTCCGCCCCGTAGATCCAGACGAGCAGGATCGCGGCCCCGGCGAGGAGCACGATGCCGTTGGAGAAGGCGAGCCGGTCACCCCGGGTGTGCAGCTGGCGGGGCAGGTAGCGGTCCTGGGCGAGGATCGAGCCGAGCAGCGGGAAACCGTTGTACGCGGTGTTCGCGGCGAGGAAGAGCACGAGGGCGGTGGCCGCCGCGAGGAAGACGAAAAGAAACGTCCCGTCGCCGAAGACCGCCGCGGCGACCTGGGAGATGACCGGGTCCTGGGTGAACCCCGCACCGACCGCGACACCGTTGTGGAGCAGGTCCTTCGCGGGGTTCTCCGCCATCTTCACGTCGGTGGCCATGGCAAGGCCGATGATGCCGCAGAACATGGTGACGGCCAGCAGGCCCATCGCCGCGAGGGTGGTCGCGGCGTTCTTGCTCTTCGGCTTGCGGAAGGCGGGGACGCCGTTGCTGATCGCCTCGACGCCGGTGAGGGCCGCGCATCCGGAGGAGAAGGCGCGCAGGAGCAGGAAGACGAGGGCGAAGCCGGCGAGCCCCTGGTGCTCGGGCTTGATCTCGTAGTTCGAGGTGGGCGCGTGCATGGTGTCGCCGAGAGCCAGCCCCCGGAACGCGCCCCAGAGGATCATCACGAAGACCCCGGCCACGAACAGGTAGGTCGGGATGGCGAAGAGCTTGCCCGACTCCTTGACGCCCCGGAGGTTCATCAGCGTCAGCAGCACGATGGCGCCTATGGCGCAGAACGTCTTGTGCTCGACGACGAAGGGGATGGCGGAGCCGAGGTTCTCCACGCCCGAGGAGATCGACACGGCGACGGTGAGGACGTAGTCGACGAGGAGGGCGCTGGCGACGGTCAGACCGGCCTTGGGGCCGAGGTTGGTGTTGGCGACCTCGTAGTCGCCTCCCCCGCTCGGGTAGGCGCGCACGTTCTGCCGGTACGAGGCGACGACGGTGAACATCAGGACCACGACCGCGACCGCGATCCACGGGCTGAAGTGGTATGCCGACACGCCCGCGATGGACAGCACGAGGAGGACTTCTCCGGGTGCGTACGCAACGGAGGACAGCGGGTCGGATGCGAAGACGGGGAGCGCGATGCGCTTGGGGAGGAGTGTTTCCCCCAGCTTGTCGCTGCGCAGCGCCCGGCCGATCAGGATCCGTTTGGGCACGTCGGTCAGTTTGGACACGGTGAGGATCGTAAGCGCTGCGGGGACACGCCGCCGAGGCACCACCCCCTGGGCGACCGGAAAACCTTCATAATTACCCGCCCTCACCGCAAAAGTCCATGGAATCCTTAACGAAATCCTTGCGGTGCGGATCGGCGTCACCCCTCGGTGGCTCCCCCTCCCGCCCAGCGGCCCGCCTCGCTTTGCTCATCGGCCCGTGCGATACGCACACTCGGATGAGGCGGTCCGGGCGTCGCCGCATAAGCTCATCCACGGGCAACGCCGAAGGTGGTTGCCCGATTGTTTGCCCCGCAAGCTGAGAGAGAAGTGTGAGCAGGGTGTTTTCGCAGGTCATCCGGACGACCAGGACGGCGAGGTAGGCGCAAGGTGCACATCGTCATCATGGGCTGCGGGCGCGTCGGAGCCGCTCTCGCGCAGACCCTGGAGCAGCAGGGGCACACGGTCGCCGTGATCGACCAGGACCCCACGTCGTTCCGCCGGCTCGGTTCCGGCTTCGGCGGCAGGCGGGTCAGCGGGGTCGGTTTCGACCAGGACACCCTGCGTGAGGCGGGTATCGAGGAGGCCGGAGCGTTCGCGGCCGTCAGCAGCGGCGACAACTCCAACATCATCGCCGCCCGCGTGGCCCGCGAGATGTTCGGCATCGAGAACGTCGCGGCGCGCATCTACGACCCGCGGCGTGCCGAGGTCTATCAGCGTCTGGGCATCCCCACGGTCGCCACGGTCCGCTGGACGGCGGACCAGATGCTGCGGCGGCTGCTGCCGTCGGGCGCGGAGCCGCTGTGGCGCGACCCGAGCGGCGGTGTGCAGCTCGCGGAGGTGCACACCACGCCGTCCTGGATCGGGCACAAGATCAGCACACTGCAGGAGGAGACGGGCGTCCGCGTCGCCTTCCTCACCCGGTTGGGTGAGGCCATACTGCCCACGTCGCAGACGGTTCTGCAGGAGGGCGACCTGGTCCACGTGATGATGCGTACGGACGAGATCGCGAAGGTCGAGGAGGCCTTTGCCGAAGGTCCCGAGGAGGGCGGTCACTGATGCGCGTCGCGATTGCCGGGGCCGGTGCGGTGGGCCGTTCCATCGCGGCCGAGCTCCTGGAGAACGGGCACGAGGTGCTGCTGATCGACAAGGCACCGACCGCGATCTCGGTGGAGCGCGTCCCGATGGCCGAGTGGCTCCTCGCGGACGCCTGCGAGATCACGTCGCTCGACGAGGCGGCGCTCCAGCGGTGCAACGTCGTGATCGCCTCGACGGGTGACGACAAGGTCAACCTGGTCGTCTCGCTGCTGGCGAAGACCGAGTACGGCGTCCCGCGGGTGGTGGCCCGCGTGAACAACCCGAAGAACGAGTGGCTGTTCAACGAGTCCTGGGGCGTCGACGTCGCGGTTTCCACCCCGCGTCTGATGTCCGCCCTCGTCGAGGAGGCGGTGAGCGTCGGCGATCTCGTCCGGCTGCTGCGCTTCAGTCACGGCGACGCCAACCTGGTCGAGCTGACGCTGCCCCCGGAGTCTGCGCTGGCCGGCATCCGGGTGAGTGATGTGGCCTGGCCCGAGGACACCTCGCTCGTCACGATCATCCGCGGCACCCGGGTGCTGACGCCGAGCCCCGAGGAGACCCTGGAGGCCGGTGACGAGCTGCTGTTCGTAGCCGCCCAGGCCCGCGAGGAGCAGCTGGAGGACCTGCTGTCGGTCCGCCGCGAGCCCGCCGAGGACTGAGGCAGGGCCGCGTTCCGACGCACGGAAGGGGCCCGGACCGTACGTCGTCGACGTACGGTCCGGGCCCCTTCCTGCGAGTGGCGGACCGAGTCCAGGCCCGTCCGGACTCAGTCCGTACGCCGGTGCCTGGCGGGACCGGGGTCGCGGTCCGTGCCGGCCACGCCCGTGGCCAGGTCCTCTTCGGCCTGCGCGAACTCGGGGGCCAGGCCGTCCCGGACCGCCTTGCGGTCCTTCTCTGCCTGCTCCTCCGCCTCCATCTCGGCGAAGACGTCGATGGGCGGCGGCGCCTTGGCGAGGAAGACCCAGGTCAGATACACCGCGAGCAGGAAAGGCGGGATCTTGAGCGCGACCAGCACCCATCCGAGCTGAGCGGTGTCGGCCCACCAGTACAGCGGGAAGAGGATCGCGCACTTGGCGAGCAGGATCAGCCCCCAGGCGTAGCTGGCCTTGGCGTACGCCTTCTTGCGGCCGGGGTTCCGGGTGCGCCAGGAGAGGTTCTCCTTGAAGACCGGGCCGAGGATCAGTCCGATCAGCGGCAGACCCGCGAGGGTCGTGACGAGGTACGCGAGGGCCAGGCCGAGCGTGTAGATCATGCCCGGGAGGTAGAAGTCCTTGGCGTTGCCCGTCATCTTCGCGAAGAGCACACCGAAGGCCACACCGAAGACGCCGCTGAAGGCGTGCTTGACGGTGTCCTTGCGGAGCAGCCGTACGACGACGAGGGCCAGGGAGACGGCCAGCGCGGCGACCGCCGAGGCCGTCAGATTCTTGTTGACGGTGAAGATCGTGACGAAGAGCAGCCCGGGCAGGACTGTCTCCACCATGCCGCGCACGCCGCCGAAGGCCTCGAAGAGCGCGGCTTCCGTGACCGCCTTCGCGTCGGAGTCCTGCTGGTCGGTGCGGTGGGGCTGGTCCGTTTCGGACGTCGGCTTGTCGAGAGACGTCACCGGCTACTCCTTGCCGAGCGGTCGGAGTTCGTATTTGGGGTTGAACAGCACCCGGCGGCCGTGGCTCATGGCCACGCGGCCCGACGCGATGAGCTTGCGGCCCGGCTCGATGCCGACGATGGAACGCCGGCCCAGCCAGACCACGTCGAGCGGCGCGGTGCCGTCGAAGAGCTCCGCCTCCAGGGCGGGCACTCCGGCACGCGGCCGCAGGGTGACCGTCCGCAAGGTACCAGTGACCTTGACGATCTGGCGGTCCGAGCACTCGGAGATGCGCGTGCAGCCCGACGCGTGCGTGTCCTCCTGCAGCTCCTCGGACTCCAGGTCCTCCTGGGAGCTGGACAGCCGGTCGAGCATGCGGCGGAAGCGGCCGGACCTCGAGGTCCCGCCTGACTTCTCGGATCGGGGAACAGCGCTCATACCCGAAGGGTACCGGTCTCCCGCGGCGGGGGCTGGCCCGTACGGATGCCACCCGAACGAGTGAGGCCGGTCACTCGGGGACGGACCGTCCCCGCTCGAAGCGGTAGCCCATGCCGGGCTCGGTGACGAAGTGCCTGGGGTGCGAGGGGTCGGCCTCCAGCTTGCGGCGCAGCTGCGCCATGTAGACCCGCAGATAGTTGGTCTCGGTGCCGTACGAGGGCCCCCAGACCTCCTGGAGCAGCTGCTTCTGGCTGACGAGCCGCCCGGCGTTGCGGACGAGGACCTCCAGCAGGTGCCACTCCGTGGGCGTGAGGCGCACGTCGCGGCCCTCACGGTGCACCTTCTTCGCCGACAGGTCGACGGTGAAACCCTCGGTCTCGACGATCACCAGGTCGTCGCCGACGTCCTGGCCGACCGGTTCGGCCCGGCGCACGGCGGCGCGCAGCCGGGCCAGCAGCTCGTCCATGCCGAACGGCTTGGTGACGTAGTCGTCGGCACCGGCGTCCAGGGCCTCGACCTTCTCGTCTGAGGTGTGGCGGGCGGAGAGCACGAGGATCGGCACCCGGGTCCAGCCGCGCAGGCCCCTGATCACCTCGACGCCGTCCATGTCGGGCAGCCCGAGGTCGAGGACGACGACGTCGGGGTGGCGTGCCGCCGCGAGCTGGAGGGCGGTCGCCCCGTCGGGCGCCGCGTCCACCTCGTACCTGCGCGCCTTCAGATTGATCACGAGGGCGCGCACGATCTGCGGCTCGTCGTCGACCACGAGCACCCGGGTCATCGCGGACCTGCCTTTCCTGGAAACGTGTACGGGACGGGGGCGCGCCGCGGGGATCTCACGAGGCGACGCGCACGGGCGGGACGGGGCCGGCCCGCACCTGCCCCGGCGCGGCCGTGAGCGTGAGGACCATGGTGAGGCCGCCACCCGGGGTGTCCTCGGCGTCCAGCGTGCCGCCCATGGACTCCACGAAGCCCCGGGCGACGGCGAGCCCGAGGCCGACCCCGGCGCCGCGCGGCGCGTCGCCGTACCGCTGGAACGGCTCGAATATGCGTTCCTTGGCCTCGTCCGGGACTCCACGGCCCCGGTCGGCCACCCGCAGCTCGACGCGTTCGCCCAGGGCGCTGGCGGCGACGGTGACGCGTTCCCGGCCGGAGCTGTACTTGACGGCGTTCTCCACGATGTTGGCGACCGCCCGCTCCAGCAGTCCGGGGTCCACGGCGACCATGGGCAGCGTCTCGGGGATGTCCAGGTCGACGCTGCCCTCGGGTACGCCGCCGAGGGCCATCGGGACGACCTCGTCGAGGTCGAGCTCGCGGATCAGCGGGGTCACCGTGCCGGTCTGCAGGCGGGACATGTCGAGCAGGTTGCCGACCAGGTGGTCCAGGCGGTCGGCGCCGTCCTCGATGGCCGCGAGGAGTTCCGCCTCGTCCGCGTCGGACCAGGCGACGTCGTCGGAGCGCAGGGAGCTCACCGCTGCCTTGATGGCGGCCAGCGGGGTACGCAGGTCGTGGCTGACGGCGGCGAGCAGCGCGGTCCTGATCCGGTTGCCCTCGGCGAGCCGTCTGGCGGCCTCCGCCTCCCCCACCAGGCGCTGCCGGTCGAGCACCACCGCGGCCTGCGCGGCGAAGGCGCCGAGGACCCGGCGGTCCTCGGCGGGCAGCACCCGTCCGGAGAGCGCCAGCGCCATGTGGTCGCCGACCGGCATGTCCACGTCCGCGTCGTCGGGCCGGGCCACCGGCGCGGGCCCGACCGATCCGGCGCAGGTCCAGGGCTCGACGTCGTTCTGCCGTTCCAGGAGGGCGACGGATTCCATGCCGAAGGTCTCACGGACCCGGTCGAGCAGGGCGTCCAGGGCGGTCTCGCCCCGCAGGACGCTGCCGGCGAGGGTGGAGAGGATCTCCGACTCGGCGCGCAGTCGTGCGGCCTGGTGGGTGCGCCGGGCCGCCAGGTCGACCACGGAGGCGACCGCCACCGCCACCGCGAAGAAGATCACGATGGCGACGAAGTTCTCCGGGTCCTGGACGGTCAGGGTGTGGGTGGGCGGTGTGAACCAGTAGTTCAGGAGCAGGGAGCCCGCCGCCGCGGAGGCGAGCGCGGGGGCCAGGCCCCCGAGCAGCGCGGCGGCGACGGTCAGGAAGAGGAAGAGCAGGACGTCGTTGGCGAGTCCCGGTCCGTTCTCCATTCCGTGCAGGAGCAGGGTCAGGAGGGACGGCCCGCCGACGCCGACGAGCCAGCCCGAGAGGATCCGGGTGCGGCTGAGCCGGACCCCGCGCGCGATCGGCAGCCCGCGCCCCTTGGCGACCTCCTCGTGCGTGACGATGTGCACGTCGAGGTCGGGTCCCGACTCGCGGGCGACCGTGGCACCGACCCCGGGGCCGTAGATGTACTGCCAGGTCTTGCGGCGGCTGGAGCCGAGGACGATCTGGGTGGCGTTGACGCCCCGGGCGAACGCGAGGAGCGCCGAGGGTATGTCGTCGCCGATGACGTGGTGGAAGGTGCCCCCGAGGTCCTCCACGAGGGTGCGCTGGACAGCGAGCTCCTTGGGCGACGCGGAGGTCAGTCCGTCGCTGCGGGCGATGTACACCGCGAGGATCTCGCTGCCGGAGCCCTTCGCGGCCATCCGGGAGGCGCGGCGGATGAGCGTACGGCCCTCCGGTCCGCCGGTCAGTCCGACGACGATGCGCTCACGGGCCTGCCAGGGGGCGCTGATGTCGTGCTCGCCGCGGTACTGCTGGAGGTACTCGTCGACCCGGTCGGCGACCCAGAGGAGGGCCAGCTCGCGCAGGGCGGTCAGGTTGCCGGGGCGGAAGTAGTTGGACAGGGCGGCGTCGACCTTGTCCGACTGGTAGATGTTGCCGTGGGCCATGCGCCGGCGCAGCGCCTGGGGCGACATGTCGACAAGCTCGATCTGGTCGGCCCGCCGGGCGACCTCGTCGGGGATGGTCTCCTGCTGCCGCACCCCTGTTATCGACTCGACGACGTCGCCGAGGGACTCCAGGTGCTGGATGTTGACGGTGGACACCACGTCGATGCCGGCCCTGAGGAGTTCCTCGACGTCCTGCCAGCGCTTGGCGTTGCGGGAGCCGGGCACGTTGGTGTGGGCGAGCTCGTCCACGAGGGCGACGGCCGGCGCCCTTTCCAGCACCGCGTCGACGTCCATCTCGGCGAAGACCGCGGAGCGGTATTCGATGTCACGGCGCCGGATCTGCTCCAGGCCGTGCAGCAGCACCTCGGTGCGCGGACGGTCGTGGTGCTCGACGAACGCGACGACGCAGTCCGTGCCCCGTTCCACCCGTCGGTGGGCCTCGGACAGCATCGCGTAGGTCTTGCCGACGCCGGGTGCCGCACCCAGGTAGATCCGTAGCTTGCCGCGTCCCATGGCCCCATTGTCTTCCCTGCACCGGCCACCGCAGATACGGGGAGCCGGGTTCGAAGCTACCCCGGGAATTTCTCGCCCAGGGCCAGGAGAGGCGCGCCGGGGGTCCGTATTGACGCGATTCTGACGCGGCTCAGCAGGTCAGACGTGCTCGACGATGTCTCCGTCGCCGATCTCCAGGACCCGGTCGGCGAAGCCGAGCAGCTGCGGATCGTGCGTGGCGACCAGGACGGTGACGCCCTCGCTGCGCACGACCGCCCGCAGCAGCTGCATGACCGCGAGCCCGGTCTCCGCGTCGAGCTGCCCGGTGGGCTCGTCGGCGATCAGGAGGGCGGGCCGGTTGGCGAGCGCGCGGGCGATCGCCACACGCTGCTGCTGGCCGCCGGAGAGTTCCCCGGGCCGCTGCTGGGCGTGGTCACCGAGTCCCACCAGGGAGAGCAGCAGCGCCACGCGCTCCTCGCGCTCGTGCGGGTCGGTCCTGCGCAGGCGCATGGGTACGCCGACGTTCTCCGCGGCGGTCAGGATCGGGATCAGGCCGAACGACTGGAAGATGAAGCCGATCCTGTCCCGGCGAAGCTCCAGCAGCCCGTCCTCGCCGAGCCCGGCGAGGTCGGTGCCGCCCACGGTGATCCGGCCGCTGTCCGGGGTGTCGAGTCCGCCGACCAGATTGAGCAGGGTGGTCTTGCCCGATCCCGAGCGGCCCTTGAGCGCGACGAGCTCTCCGCGCGGGATCTCGAAGGAGACCCCCCGCAGGGCGTGTACGGCGGCAGCGCCGCTCCCGTACGAACGGTGCAGGTCCTCGACCCTCACCATGGGGCCGTCGGCCGGGCTCTCGGCCAGGGCCGTGCCGGTCTGTCCGTCGGTGCTCCGTGTCATCGCTCTCCCCCGTGCGTACGCCGCCGTGCGTACCGCTCTCCTCAGGCAGCCGCCAGTATGTGCATGAGGCAGCCGGTGAGGCAATGGAAAGGCCGGTGGGCCGCGCCCCCTCCCCGGGGCACCGCCCACCGGCCTCCCGGCGAACCGGGGTGCGGTCAGCGCACCTCGGTGATCTCGGGGCCGCGCTGGAGCTGTCCCATGCCGCCGGAGAACTTCGAGTTCTCCTGGTCCTCCTGCTGCACACCCTCGGGCACCATCTGGGCGTCGTTGGGAAGCTTCAGGACGATCGGGTCACGCGGCGCCATCGGGCCGTCACCACGCACGACGACGGTGTCCTGGAAGATCGTCTCCAGGAGCCCGGCGGCCTCCGGCTGGACGGCACCCTGGCCGGAGATCACCCCGCGCAGGAACCAGCGCGGACCGTCGACGCCGATGAAGCGCACCAGCTGTACGCCGTTCTTCCCGTCCGGAAGCTGCACGGGGACCTGGGCGCGCAGTTCCCACCCGAGCGGGCCCTCGACCTCGTCGATGACCCCGCCCTGCTGGGTGATGCCCGAGGCGATCTCCTCGCGCACCTCGCCCCAGATGCCCTCCTTCTTGGGAGCGGCGAAAGCCTGCAGCTGTACCGCGCTGTCGCGCAGCACGACGGTCGCCGCGACGATCGCGTCACCGGCGACCTCCACGCGGAGCTCCATGCCCTCGACCCCGGGCACGAAGATGCCGCCCAGGTCCACCCGGCCCTCGCCGGGCTGGGAGACCTCGGAGATGTCCCACGGCCCGTCGGGGCGGGGGGCCGGCGGAAGGTTCCTACGGCGCGAACCGCCCTCGGCGGTGTCGTCGAGCTCGTCGGCGACCTGCTCGGCCTCGCGCGCTTCGTCCGCCGTGTCCTTGGCGGAACCACTGTTCTTGCGACGTCCGAACACGTCAACGTCCTTCCCGGTCGGATACGACCGAAGCGTAGCTGTTCCCACCCTGGGTGTTACCGCCCGTGACGCCGTCCACGGCGGCGTGACCGCCGGTGGATCCGAAGCCCCCCTCGGCCCGCGCCGAGCCGGGGAGTTCCGTCACCTCGTGGAAGCGCACCTTCTCGACCTGCTGGACGACCAGTTGGGCAATCCGGTCGAACCGTTCGAACCTCACGGTCTCGCGTGGGTCGAGATTGACCACGATGACCTTGATCTCTCCACGGTACCCGGCATCGACCGTCCCCGGGGCGTTCACGAGGGCCACTCCGCAGCGGGCGGCGAGGCCGGAGCGGGGGTGGACGAAGGCGGCGTAGCCGTCGGGCAGGGCGATCGACACCCCGGTGGGGAGCACCGCCCGCTCGCCCGGGGCGAGCTCGGCCGCCTCGGTGGTGACCAGATCGGCACCGGCGTCACCCGGGTGTCCGTAGCCGGGGATCGGCACGTCCGGGTCGACCCTGCGGATGAGTACGTCGACGGGGTGGCGCATCAGGGGTTCACCTCGAAGGCGCGGGCGCGCCTGACCTGGTTCGGATCGGACATCGCGGCCTGGATCTCCTCCGGCCGCCCGTTGTCGATGAAGTGGTCCACCTTGACCTCGATGAAGAGGGCTTCCGCGCGGACCGCGACCGGCCCTTCGGGGCCGCCGGTCCGTCCCGTCGCGCGGCAGTAGATCTTCCGGCCGTGCACCGCGGTGACTTCGGCCTCCAGGAAGAGCACCGTGCCGACGGGCACCGGCAGGACGTAGTCGGTCTCCAGCCGGCCGGTCACCGCGATGACCCGCAGCAGCCAGCTCAGCGCCCCGAGCGTCTCGTCCATCGCCGTGGCCAGGACTCCGCCGTGCGCCAGCCCCGGAGCGCCCTGATGGGCGGGCTTCACGGTGAACTCGGCGGTGACGCTCACGCCCTCTCCGGCCGTCGCCTGGAGATGCAGTCCGTGCGGTTGTCCGCCGCCACAGCCGAAACAGTGTTCGTAGTGGGACCCGAGGAGCTCGCCCGGCTCGGGGGCATCGGGATGGCGGACAGGCTTCACCGCTCCGGCCGGGGGCGTCAGACGTGCAGATGTTCCACTCACAGCCGCAGACCTTACCCGCGCGGCCGGCCGCGGGTCGCGCCGTGCCAAGCTTGCTTTCATGCAGCCTTCCGCACCCCCCTTCGACGAACGTCTCACCGCACCCCGTTCGTGGTGGCTCATCGCCTTCGGGATCGGCGTCGCCTGTGCGCTGGTACTCCTGCCGCTCGGCGCCCTGCCGATGCTCGGCGGTCTGGTCGCCGGCACGGCCGCGGCATGCGTGGGCGTGAGCTCGTACGGTTCCGCGCGCATCCGGGTCGTGGCGGGCGCCCTCGTCGCCGGCGATGCCCGGATCCCCCTCGAAGCACTCGGCGACGCCGAGGTGCTGGACGGGGACGAGGCGCGCGCCTGGCGCTCGTACAAGGCGGATCCCCGGGCGTTCATGCTGCTGCGCAGCTACGTCCCGACGGCGGTGCGGGTGAAGGTCACGGATCCGGACGACCCGACGCCGTATCTCTACCTGTCGACCCGGGAGCCGCAGGCTCTGGTGGCGGCCCTCGCGCCCGTACCCGCCTGAGCGGTCAGCGGCCGGGGTCGTCCAGGCCCTCGGGCAGCTCCGGGGCAAGCTTCTCGGGCTGTTCCAGCGGGGGGAGCTCCGGGAGGCGGTCCCAGGGGACCTGTCCGCGCCGCAGGTCGTTCCTGACCCGGTCGGCGAGCCTTCTGGTGTCCCGTCGGTTCATCAGGGCGCCGACGGCGGCGCCGATCATGAACGGGATGAGGTTCGGCAGGTCGCGCACGGTGCGCTTCATGATCTGCTGGCGGAGTTCGCGCTTCATCTGCCCGCCCAGCGCCGCGTTGAGCGTGGTGGGGCGTGAGACGTCGATGCCGCGCTCTTCCGTCCAGGCCGTCAGATACGCCGTGCTGCGCTGGCCGAGATTGCCCGGCGGGCGCCGGCCGTAGACCTCGTGGAGCTCGGCGACCAGCTTCATCTCGATGGCGGCCACTCCGGTGATCTCCGCCGCCAGCTCGGCGAGCATGGCGGGGGGTACGGGCATCATCGCCGCCGCACCGATGCCCGCGCCGACGGTCGCCGTCGCGTTGCAGGCGCCCGCGACGAGCTTGTCGGCGAGCTGTTCCGGGCCGAGCCCCGGGAACTGTCTGCGCAGGGTGGCGAGGTCCCGCACGGGGACTCGGGGAGCCGTGTCGATGATGCGGTCGGCCACCATGCCGACCGCCGCCGTGGCGCTCTCCCGGCTCTTGCGTACGCCTCGTTTCAGTGTGTGCAGGCGGCCGGAACCCTTGGGGGGCTCCTGTGGTCCGTCCTGCCCGGGCCCGGGTGACGGATCCGTCGCCCTTACCGCTTCGAGCGAGGCCGGACGGCCCCGCTCGTCGTCAGGTGGTGTGCCGGGAGAGGCAGGCAGGGCGGCCTGGTGCTCGGCAGCGGGGTTCTCGCCCTCTGCCGGGCCTGTGCCGCCCTGATGTGCCTCCGACGACTTCGTGCGCCGCAAGCGCCGCTTCCGGAACGGTGTGTCGCCTGCCACGGCCGGCCTGCCTCAGTCGCAGTCGCGGCAGATGGGCTGGCCGTTCTTCTCGCGCGCCAGCTGGCTCCGGTGGTGCACGAGGAAGCAGCTCATGCAGGTGAACTCATCGGCCTGCTTGGGCAGCACCCGCACGGCCAGCTCTTCGTTGGACAGGTCTGCGCCGGGCAGCTCCAGTCCCTCTGCCGCGTCGAACTCGTCCACGTCAACGGCGGATGCCGTCTTGTCGCTCCGACGAGCCTTGAGCTCTTCGAGGCTGTCCTGGTCCACGTCGTCGTCGGTCTTGCGTGGGGTGTCGTAATCCGTTGCCATGTCGCTCTCCCCCTCATGGGTGTCTGCGGTGTCTCAGCGCACGTAACGCGTGAGAGGCCGGACTTGTGCCCGACCTGAGGCGGAGATTTTGCCTCACATCAAGGTCTGTTACTCAATCGACACCCAACCGGATCCCTCGTGAGCGATCAGCTTGGGTGGCGATGGGGACCGTACACGGTCCTATTGCTGCAGTTCACGGGCGCCACCCCGTGTACTTCCCGTGATATCGACCCCCGGAAACCCGGACGTTTCCAGGCTTTCGGACAGAGTTGTGATCACGGAGAGTGGAGGGACCGGAATACGCCCCTGTGATCGATCACACAGGGACAGAACGGAGACAGGGTCCGAAAATTCCGCCCAAAGCGAACAGAGCGATCCAATGCGCGTTCACACCGTGAAGCCTCTCAGACAGGCAGGGTGACGCGCATCACGAGACCGCCGCCCTCGCGGGGCTCCGCGATGATACGGCCTCCGTGCGCCCGCGCGACGGACCGCGCGATCGACAGGCCGAGTCCCACCCCCTTGTCGCTGCCCGTGCGCTCGGTGCGCAGCCGCCTGAACGGCTCGAAGAGGTTGTCGATCTCGTAGGCGGGCACCACGGGTCCGGTGTTCGAGACCGTCAGGAGCGCCTGTCCGTGGCTGAGCTCGGTGGTGGTCTCCACCCAGCCGCCCTCCGCCACGTTGTAGCGCACGGCGTTCTGCACGAGGTTCAGGGCGATCCGCTCCAGGAGCACCCCGTTGCCCTGGACGACGGCCTGGGCCCGCTCGCCGCGGACCTCGACCCCCTTCGCCGCCGCCTCGGCCCTGGTCTGGTCGATGGCGCGGTCGGCGACCTCGGCGAGGTCCACGGGCTTGCGTTCGACGATCTGGTTGTCGCTGCGGGCGAGCAGCAGCAGCCCTTCGACCAGTTGTTCGCTGCGCTCGTTGGTGGCCAGGAGCGTCTTGCCCAGCTGATGGAGCTCCGGTGAGGCCTCCGGATCGGAGAGATGGACCTCCAGGAGAGTGCGGTTGATCGCCAGGGGCGTACGCAGCTCGTGCGAGGCGTTGCCCACGAACCGCTGCTGGGCGGTGAAGGCCCGCTCCAGACGGTCCAGCATCTCGTCGAAGGTGTCCGCGAGCTCCTTCAGCTCGTCGTCCGGGCCGTCCAGCTCGATCCGGCGGGAAAGGTCCGTCCCCGCCACCCGGCGGGCGGTGCGGGTGATGCGGCCCAGCGGGGACAGGACACGGCCTGCCATGGCGTAGCCGAACGCGAAGGCGATGATGCTGAGGCCGACGAGGGCCAGCAGCGCCCTGTTCAGCAGGGAGTCGAGGGCGTGCTGGCGCTGGGCCGCGGTGCAGTTCTTGATCGCCTCGTTGAGCTGGCCGTTGTTCTGGGCGGAGCCGAGCTGCGGACAGGTGTCGCTGGAGATCTGGACGTTCGTGCCGGAGACCTGGAAGGCCGGGCCGCCGGCGTCGTGCAGGGCCTGCGCCGCCAGCATGTAGATGATCGACAGCAGGAGGATGCCCGCGATCAGGAACATGCCGCCGTAGAGCAGGGTGAGCCGTATCCGGATGGTCGGCCGCAGCCAGGGGTACGGGGACTCCTGCGCCTTGGGTTCCCAGGTCGGCTTCGGGGGTGCCTTCATGGGGGCCGGGGAAGCTGCCATCACGCCCTCAGATCCGGTATCCGGAGCCGGGGACGGTGACGATGACGGGCGGCTCACCGAGCTTGCGGCGCAGGGTCATGACCGTCACCCGCACCACGTTGGTGAACGGGTCGGTGTTCTCGTCCCACGCCTTCTCCAGCAGCTGCTCGGCAGAGACGACCGCGCCCTCGCTGCGCATCAGGACCTCCAGGACGGCGAACTCCTTCGGGGCGAGCTGGATCTCCTGCTCGTCCCGGAAGACCTCGCGGCGGTTGGGGTCGAGCTTGATGCCGGCCCGCTCCAGCACGGGCGGCAGCGCGACCGTGGTGCGGCGCCCCAGGGCGCGCACCCGCGCCGTCAGCTCGCTGAAGGCGAAGGGCTTGGGGAGGTAGTCGTCCGCACCCAGTTCCAGGCCTTCGACCCGGTCACTGACGTCACCGGAGGCGGTGAGCATCAGCACCCGGGTGGGCATGCCGAGCTCGACGATCTTGCGGCAGACGTCGTCCCCGTGCACCACCGGAAGGTCCCGGTCCAGCACGACGACGTCGTAGTCGTTCACCCCGACGCGCTCGAGGGCCGCCGCTCCGTCGTAGACGACGTCGACGGCCATGGCCTCCCGGCGCAGCCCGGTGGCCACCGCATCGGCGAGCAGCTGCTCGTCCTCGACGACGAGTACGCGCACGGCGCAGTCCTTCCCTAGATCTTCGAAAAAACGGCGAGTGGCCCTCGTTCCGGCCGCTCGCAGCACGTCAGCGGCACCGACTGTGCGCGTCCATCCTGCCCGCAACGCGCATAAACCGGCGGTAAGACGGCGCGGCCCGGTCCGCCGCTCCAGGGAATTGAGCGGATTTCCACGACAGTTGAGGTTTCTCGCGGGCGGGCGGCGGGGAGGACGCTCTCACACCCGCGATCACGCCCTGCATGTGGCGTACCACAGCCCGTCCCGCATCCAGAGGGACTGCGTGATCACCCGCACTCCGGCCCCGTGGGCCGGAGGACCACCGGGCACACCCCCGTGCCACCGACCCACGACGAGGGGGCGCTTCATGGACGCTTTCACCGCAGGTCTGCTGCAACGAATCAAGACCACCGAGTCCGACCTCACGAGGGCTCGCGAGACGGGCGACGACTTCCTCGCGGATGTCGAGCAGGGAGAGCTTGACGACCTGCACCGCCTCGCCGCCGAGCACGGCGTGGAAATCGGCGCCACAAGCGTCTGAGACGCCATGAGAGGGCCCCGGGAGCCGCGATGGCTCTCCGGGGCCCTCTCCCGTCCCGTCACCCTCCTGGGGGTCCTGACGGGCTCAGGGAGCACGTACGTCAGTCGTGCCAGGCGCCCAGCTCTTCCAGAAGCGTCTGCAGGGGCTCGAAGACGCCGGGAGTCGCCGCGACCGTCAGGTCCCCGTCGGCCGGCCTGCCCGGCCGTCCCCCGGTGAGGGCTCCCGCCTCCCGGGCGATGAGATCACCCGCCGCGACGTCCCACGGGTGCAGTCCGCGCTCGTAGTAGCCGTCGAGCCGGCCCGCCGCCACGTCGCAGAGCTCGATGGCGGCGGACCCCCCGCGCCGGATGTCACGCAACCGCGGAATGAGCTGCTGGGCGACGGCCGCCTGGTGGGCGCGGACCTCGGTGACGTAGTTGAACCCGGTCGCCACCAGGGACTGGTCGAGGGGCGCCGTGGGCCGGCAGCGCAGCGCCTCCCCGTTGCCGTACGCACCACCGCCGAGCACCGCGTGGAACGTCTCTCGCCGCATCGGGGCCTCGACGACGCCGACGACCCGTTCGCCGTCCCTCTCGGCCGCGATGGAGACGGACCAGGTCGGAAGGCCGTAGAGGTAGTTCACCGTGCCGTCGAGCGGGTCGATGACCCACCGGATGCCGCTGGTGCCCTCGGCGCTGGCGCCCTCCTCCCCGAGGAAGCCGTCGGCGGGGCGGTGCTCGGAGAGATAGCCGGTGATCAGCTTCTCCGCCCGGATGTCCATCTCCGTGACGACGTCGATCGGGCTGGACTTCGTCGCGGCCACCCCGAGGTCGGCGGGGCGGCCGTCACGAAGGAGCGCGCCCGCCCGGCGGGCCGCTTCCAGGGCGAGGTCGAGCAGTTCGGACAGGAGGGGGTCGGTCACAACGCTCCAGAGGTGGTTCGCGGGGCCGGACGGGCCTGTCGGCGCCCGGGGCGGCGGATGCGGGCGGTGGCTAGAACGGGCTGTCGGCGCCCGCGGCGGCCGGCTTGGGGGC
Source organism: Streptomyces sp. NPDC079167 (assembly GCF_040686735.1). Taxonomy (NCBI): domain Bacteria; kingdom Bacillati; phylum Actinomycetota; class Actinomycetes; order Kitasatosporales; family Streptomycetaceae; genus Streptomyces; species Streptomyces sp. NPDC079167. Next base: position 46,397 of record NZ_JBFBLO010000016.1, read on the forward strand.
CCTGGCCGGGCAGCAGCCGACCGGACAGAGGTCGTGGGAGGGGCCGAGTGCTCCCAGGGCGCACGGCGCGACCGGGCGGTCCTGCTCGGCGGCGGCGCGCTCCAGGAGGAGCTCACGCACGGCGGCGGCGAACCGGGGGTCCGCGCCCACCGTCGCGGACCGGCGCACGGGCAGTCCGAGCTCGGCGGCCTTCGCGGTGGCCTCCGTGTCGAGGTCGTACAGCACTTCCATGTGGTCCGAGACGAAGCCGATGGGGGCCATGACGACCGCCGGGACACCGTCGCCGTGGAGTGCCTCCAGGTGGTCGCAGATGTCGGGCTCCAGCCACGGGATGTGCGGGGCGCCGCTGCGCGACTGGTAGACGAGCTGCCACGGGTACTCCACGCCGGTCTCCTCGCGCACCGCCTCGGCGATCAGCCGGGCGACCTCCAGGTGCTCGGCCACGTAGGAGCCGCCGTCGCCGTGGGTCTCCACCGGCCCGGAGGTGTCGGCCGCCGACACCGGGATGGAGTGGGTGCTGAACGCGAGGTGCGCGCCCGCCCTGACGTCCTCGGGGAGATCGGCCAGCGACGCGAGCACGCCGTCCACCATGGGCCGTACGAACCCGGGGTGGTTGAAGTAGTGCCGGAGCTTGTCCACCCGGGGCACCGGGAGCCCCTCGGCCTCCAGCGCGGCCAGCGATTCGGCCAGATTCTCACGGTACTGACGGCACCCGGAGTACGAGGCGTAGGCGCTGGTGGCGAGCACGGCGATCCGGCGGTGGCCGTCCGTGATCATCTCGCGCAGGGTGTCGGTGAGGTACGGAGCCCAGTTGCGGTTGCCCCAGTGAACCGGGATCTCCACGCCGTGTTCCGCGAAGTCCTTGCGCAGTGCGTCCAGCAGCGCCCTGTTCTGGGCGTTGATCGGGCTCACGCCGCCGAAGAGGAAATAGTGCTTGCCGACCTCCTTGAGCCGTTCTTCGGGGATGCCCCGGCCGCGCGTCACGTTCGCCAGGAACGGGACCACGTCGTCGGGGCCTTCGGGACCACCGAAGGAGAGCAGCAGCAGAGCGTCGTAGGGAGCGGGACCACGCAGATCGGACATGCACCCGATCCTGCCACCCCCCACCGACAGTGCGGCAACCGCCGTCGGCGGGTCCGCCGCGCCCGTAAGCTGTATCGGCCACCCATACACCTGACAGGCTTTCCCGGAGCGCCCCTTGCCCAGCCCCTACCGTGCCATCTTCGCCGCCCCCGGGTCCCTGAGGTTCTCCGCGGCGGGATTCTTCGGCCGGATGCCGCTGGCCATGATGGGCATCGGCGTCGTGACGATGGTCTCCCAGATGACCGGCCGCTACGGGCTGGCCGGAGCGCTCTCCGCCACGCTGGCCATGGCGGCGGCCGTGATGGGCCCGCAGGTCTCCCGGCTGGTCGACCGGTACGGGCAGCGGCGCGTGCTGCGCCCGGTGACCCTGGTCGCGGCGGCGGCGGTGGCGGGGCTCCTGGTCTGCGCCCAGCAGCGGCTGCCGGACTGGACCCTGTTCGTCTTCGCGGCCGGCGCGGGCTGCGTGCCCAGCATGGGCTCGATGGTCCGGGCCCGCTGGGCGGAGATCTACCGGGGGTCCGGCCGTCAGCTGCACACGGCGTACTCCTGGGAGTCGATCGTCGACGAGGTGTGCTTCATCTTCGGGCCCATCGTCTCCATCGGCCTGTCCACCGCGTGGTTCCCGGAGGCCGGCCCCCTGGTCGCCGGTGTGTTCCTCGTGAGCGGCGTCTTCTGGCTGACGGCCCAGCGTGCCACCGAACCCCGGCCGCACCCGAAGGAGCACCACACGGGCGGCTCGGCCCTCCGCTCGCCCGGCCTCCAGGTGCTGGTGAGCGCCTTCGTCGCCACCGGGGCCATCTTCGGAGCGGTCGACGTGGTGACCGTGGCCTTCGCCGAGGAGCGCGGCCACAAGGTGGCGGCCAGTCTCGTACTCGCCGTCTACGCCCTTGGGTCCTGCCTCGCCGGTGCCGTCTTCGGCCTGGTGCACCTGCGGGGGAAGCCGTCCACCCGGTGGCTGGTGGGGGTGTGCGCGATGGCCGTGAGTATGATCCCCCTCCAACTGGCCGGGAGCCTGCCGTTCCTGGCCGTGGCGCTCTTTGTCGCGGGCCTCGCCATCGCACCGACGATGGTCACCACGATGGCCCTCGTCGAGCAGCACGTACCGCGCACCCAGCTGACCGAGGGCATGACCTGGACCAGCACCGGACTCGCCGTCGGAGTCGCACTCGGCTCCTCCGCCGCGGGCTGGGTGGTCGACGCCTCCGGTGCCGGGGCGGGGTACGCGGTGCCCGCCGTGGCGGGAGCGCTCGCGGCCGCGGTGGCGTTCCTGGGGTACCGCCGGCTCGCGGAGCCGGTTCCTAGGGGAGGGCGCGGGGAAGATGACCGACACCTACGCACGGACGGCGAACACGTGGCGTAACTGGGCGGGCAACGTCACCGCCCGGCCCGCACGCGTGGAGTCCCCCGCCTCCGTCGACGAACTCGCCGACGTGCTCCGCAGGGCGTCCGACGAAGGCCTGACGGTCAAGCCGGCCGGCACAGGTCATTCGTTCACCGCGACCGCCGCCACCGAGGGCGTCCTCATACGTCCGGATCTGCTCACCGGCATCCGTGGCGTCGACCGCCGGTCGATGACCGTGACCGTCGAGGCCGGCACACCGCTGAAGCGTCTCAACGCCGCGCTCGCCCGCGAGGGGCTCTCCCTCACCAACATGGGCGACATCATGGAGCAGACGGTCGCCGGGGCCGTCTCGACCGGCACCCACGGCACCGGCCGCGACTCGGCGTCGGTGGCCGCGCAGATCCGCGCGCTGGAGCTGGTCACGGCCGACGGCACGGTGCTGCGCTGCTCGGCCGACGAACATCCGGACGTGTTCGCGACGGCCCGGATCGGGCTAGGGGCGCTCGGCGTGATCACCGCGGTCACGTTCGCGGTGGAGCCGGTCTTCCTGCTGACGGCCCGCGAGGAGCCGATGACCTTCGACCGGGTCACGGCCGATTTTGATCAGCTCGTCGCGGAGAACGAGCACTTCGAGTTCTACTGGTTCCCGCACACCGCGAACTGCAACACCAAGCGCAACAACCGGAGCGCGGGCCCCGCCGCTCCGCCCGGGCGGGTGAGCGGCTGGATCGAGGACGAGCTCCTCTCCAACGGCGTCTTCCAGGTCGCGTGTTCGCTGGGCCGCGCGGTCCCCGGCGCCATCCCCTCCATCGCCAGGATCTCCAGCCGCGCCCTGTCGGCCCGTACGTACACCGACATCCCGTACAAGGTGTTCACCAGCCCGCGGCGGGTGCGCTTCGTCGAGATGGAGTACGCCCTGCCGCGCGAGGCGGCGGTCGGGGCCCTGCGGGAGCTCAAGGCGATGGTGGAGCGCTCGCCGCTGCGGATCAGCTTCCCGGTGGAGGTCCGCACCGCCCCCGCGGACGACATAGCGCTCTCCACGGCCTCGGGCCGGGATAGCGCGTACATCGCGGTGCATCTGTACCGGGGCACGCCCTACCAGGCGTACTTCACCGCCGTCGAGCGGATCATGACGGGGTACGACGGCCGCCCGCACTGGGGCAAGATCCACACCCGTGACGCCGGCTACCTGGCCGGGAGCTATCCGCGGTTCGGCGAGTTCACCGCCGTACGCGACCGCCTCGACCCGGACCGGCTGTTCGCCAACGACTACCTGCGCCGCGTGCTCGGGGACTGAGCGGGAGCTGTTCCCGCACACCCGGGGACGGGCTCACCGGTCCGTGCCGCTCCCGGCGGTGTCCCCGCCCTGCTGGTCCGGGGCCTCCTCGGTCCCGGCCGGGTCCGGCGCGGCAGGCGTGGTGCCGGTGTCGCCCGGTTCCGCCGGGGTGGTGGCTTCCGGGGTGGTGACCCCACCGGACGCCGAGGGCGTGGGGGCGGGGCCGGTGGCCGGACCGTCGCCGCCCGAGGGGTCCGGCCGCGCGCTCCCGCCGTCGTCCTGGCCGGTGCCGGGCGAGGTCGGGCTCCCGCTGCCGGGGGCGTTCCCGTCGTCCCCCTGATCCCCCTCGTCCTCCTGGCCCGCGCTGTCCGACGGGGAGGGTGAGGGGGAGGTCGACCCGCCGTGGCGCTCGCCGCTCACGACGGTGCCGATGGTGGTCCTCCCGTTGCCCCCCAGATCCTGCCCGGCGACCACTTCGTACACCGTGATGCCGGCCATCGACAGGACGAAGACCCCCGTGGCCGCGAGGGCCGAACGCTTCCAGCCGCGGACGCGCGTGCCGTGCGTACGAGCGTCGGAGTAGGAACCGTCCGGGAACGCCTCGTCGGGGGCCGGGCTTCCGGGATGCGCGCCGCCGGGCCCCGCCACCCCGGGCCGGGCCTGCCGCAGCACCGTCGTGCGGTCCGCGCCGGGCTCCACCGCGCGCAGGACCCGCGTCGCGTCGTCCTCCGGCCGCTGCGAGCCGGAAAACGTCTCCCGTGTGCGCACGGTCACCTGACGGCCCGCAGGGTGCATCACCTGGACGGTGACTTCGCGGATCTGTTCGCCGGTGCGGCGGAAGAAGTGCTGGAAGACCGAGCCTCCGCAGGTGGCCACCACGCTCATCACACCGGCGCCGGCAATGGTTCCGTACACGCCGAGCTGGGAGGCCATCACCGCCGCCGCGACCGCCGCGACGGCACTGCCCGCAACCTGCGGGAGGCTCAGATCTATGCGCCTTTCCTTGCGTTCCGCACCGCTCTGCGGCTTCTGAACCATGATCAGCCCCTGCTCGACAACTACCCCACCTTGCACCAGGAAGGGACATTTGAGCGAATCAAATGGTTCCGATTCTGGAGATTTTGTGAAGCAGCACACGCATTGAGGGCATACCGCAGACATCCGGGTGACCCAACTGCCGTACCCGGTGAGAACTTCGGCGGCGCGCCGGTCCACCCACGTGGCCCGAATGGAGTACTGTGGCGAGCCCTGGGGCCGGACTCCCACACGGGTATCCGGAACCTACGGGAGGGGGCCGAAGGGTGGCACCCGAACCGGCGGCGCCGCGGCATCGCACGGGTGCCTGCTACATATGGAGCGACCAACCGGTCACTCCGCGTCGTAAACAGGTAACCGTGCCAGTGGTGTTCCAGGGCCGAGGCCCGACACGCCGGGTAACTTGGCAAGGTTGTGGCAGGCTGAACCCGGGCAGGTCACACTCGACTAGCGGAAGCAGCGACGCACGTGACGTCGGCAGGCACCACCCGGGAGGTTCCCATGCCCGAACTGCGTGTCGTGGCCGTCTCAAACGACGGCACACGACTGGTGCTCAAGGCTGCAGACAGCACGGAGTACACGCTTCCGATCGATGAGCGGCTGCGTGCCGCCGTGCGCAACGACCGCGCCCGGCTCGGCCAGATCGAGATCGAGGTGGAGAGCCATCTCCGCCCGCGCGACATCCAGGCGCGCATACGCGCCGGCGCCTCCGCCGAGGAGGTCGCCCAGTTCGCCGGAATCCCGGTGGACCGGGTACGCCGCTTCGAGGGCCCCGTGCTCGCGGAGCGCGCGTTCATGGCCGAGCGCGCCCGGAAGACTCCGGTGCGGCGCCCCGGCGAGAACACCGGTCCCCAGCTCGGCGAGGCGGTGCAGGAGCGGCTGCTGCTGCGCGGAGCCGACAGGGAGACCGTCCAGTGGGACTCATGGCGCCGGGACGACGGCACCTGGGAGGTCCTCCTGGTCTACCGCGTCGCGGGCGAACCGCACTCCGCGAGCTGGACGTACGACCCGCCGCGGCGGCTCGTGCAGGCCGTCGACGAGGAGGCGCGCTCGCTGATCGGCGAGACCGACGACGTCGCGGCTCCGGAGCCGAGCTTCCCGTTCGTGCCCCGGATCGCGCGGCTGCCTCGCGACCGGCCGCTGGACCGTGCGCTGGACCGGCAGATCGAGCGTCCGGCTCCCCCGGCGCCGGAGCCGGAGGAGCGCGTCAGCGGTGTGTCCGCCGGCGAGCGCGACTCGCTGACCAGCCTCCTGGAGGCGGTGCCGAGCTTCCGTGGCGACATGGTCGTCCCGGAGCGGCCTTCGCAGCCCGAGCCGCCCGCCCTGGAGCCTGCGCAGCAGGAGGAGCCGGAGGCCGACGAGCCGCCGGCCGCGGCGGCGTCCGCCGGTGCGGGATCCGCCTACGCCGATGTGCTGATGCCCCGCGCGGTGGCCGGCCACCGCGACAGGCTGACCGGGACCACGGACCGCCAGGCCGAGGCGGACGGCGTACGTCCGGGCCGCCGGGCGGCGGTGCCGAGCTGGGACGAGATCGTCTTCGGCACCCGCCGGAAGAAGCAGGACTGAGGACCGGACCGGGTGACCGTGACATGAGGAGGGCCCGTACGCAGTCGCGTGCGGGCCCTCGCTCCGTCCGGATCCCGGTCACGTCAGGCAGGGTCCGGCCCGGTGGCGACGGGGCGGGACTCGTCCGAGGACCACTCCGACCAGGAACCGGCGTACAGGGCGGCCCGGTGTCCGGCGAGCTCCAGTGCCAGTACCTCATGGGCGCCCGAGACGCCGGAGCCGCAGTAGACGCCGACCTGGGTTCCGCCGTCGGCCCCCAGGCCGGCGAAGCGGGTGGCGAGGGCGTCGGCGGCCAGGAAGCGCCCGTCCTCGCCGACGTTCTGCGTGGTCGGCGCCGACACCGCGCCGGGGATGTGACCGCCGACGCGGTCGATCGACTCCACGTCCCCCCGGTACCGCTCCGCGGCCCGTGCGTCGAGCAGCAGGCCGGAGCGGGCCAGATCCGCGGCCGCGTCCGCGTCGAGGAGGCCGAGCGCGCCCGGCCGGGGCCGGAAGTCGCCCTCGGCGGGTTCCGGGACGCGGGTGGTGAGCTCACCGGTCCACGCGGCGAGGCCGCCGTCCAGGACGCGGACGTCGGTGTGTCCGGTCCAGCGCAGCAGCCACCACGCCCGGGCCGCCGCCCAGCCCTGACCGCCGTCGTAGACCACCACCGGGCCGTCCTGGCCGACCCCCGCCCGCCGCATGACGGCTCCGAAGGCCTCCGGGTCCGGCAGCGGATGACGGCCGCCGCTGCCCGCCGGACCCGCGAGCTCGGAGTCGAGGTCGACGAAGACCGCGCCCGGGATGTGCCCGGCCTCGTAGTCGGCGCGGCCGTTCGGTCCGCCGAGCTGCCAGCGGATGTCCAGGAGCACCGGCGGGCGCGGACCGGCGGACTCGCTCAGGTATTCGGATGCGGTGATGATGGGCTTCATGGGTGCCATCTTCGCGCAGGGGCGACCGCCCTCGGTGACGCGGTACCGAATTGGATGTATCGCAACAAAGCGGACTCCAGCCTGAGCGGAAGCCGGGAAACGCGGCGCGGCCGGGGTGCCTCGGAGCCTCAGTGGTGCGAGCATCTGCACGGAGCGTACGCACCCGTATCCGTGCCGCTGGACACCGCACTGGGCTCCGTCCCCCCGTACGGCCACCCCGATGGTACGAGGAGAGAGAAGAAGATGACCGAGGCTGCCGCCCGGCGCACGCCTGGAGCCCCGTGCTGGGTGAGTCTGATCGTGCACGGCCTGACCGCGACCCAGGAGTTCTACAGCCGGCTGTTCGGCTGGGAGTTCCAGCCCGGGCCCGAGCAGCTGGGACCGTACGTACGGGCGCTGCTGGGGGGCAAGGAGGTCGCGGGCATCGGGCAGCTGCCGCCCGGCCGGCACCTCCCGATCGCCTGGACGACCTATCTCGCCACCGAGGACGCGGACGCCACGGCGGAGTCGATCCGCTCCTGCGGCGGGACGGTGGCCGTCGGGCCCCTCGACGCCGGGAACGCGGGCCGCCTCCTGATCGCGTCCGACCCGAGCGGCGCGGTCTTCGGTGTCTGGCAGGCCGCCGAGCACCTCGGTACCGCCGTGGCCGGCACTCCGGGCACGCCCGTGTGGAACGAGTTGGTGACCCGGGAGACCGCGTCGGTCGCCAAGTTCTACCAGACCGTGTTCGGATTCGAGACCGAGGCGGTCGTCTCGGCCGACTTCGACTACCAGACCCTCCACCTGCGGGGCCGCCCGGTGGCCGCCCTGCACGGCGTGGGGCACGCCTTGCCGCGCGATCGGGGGCCCCACTGGATGACGTACTTCCAGGTGGCCGACACCGACGAGGCTACGGCGCGGGTCGTGGAGCTCGGCGGGCACGTGCTGCAGCCGCCGCGTGAGGCCTCCAGCGGCAGGCTGGCAACGGTCGCGGACCCCGAGGGCGCGGTGTTCACGATCGTGCGACCGCCCGGCAGCTGACGCCCACCCGGCCCTCACCCGGTGGCTCCCCCCGCTGCTCGACCGCGTCGACCGGGTGAGCATGGCCGTCGGCCTCGAAGTACGCGTGCCGTTCTGCGACCACCGCCTGATCCAGTACGCGTGGAACATCCCGTGGGACATGAAATCGCTCGGCGGCTCGCCCAAGGGAGTAGTCCGGGAATCCGTGCGGGACCTGCTGCCGTCCCAGATCGTGGACCGGCCCAAGAACGGCCATGCTTCAGCGTATGGAGAGCTCTTACGGAATGGCCTCCGCCCGAGCGATTACCCCGGCATCTGGAGAAGCTGTCGCGCCCGTCGACTCCTTGCAGCCGACCTCGCACGGCGCCCCGGGCATCAAGTGGATGACACAGGAAGAACATCCGGGGACAGCGCGCCCGTGTGCGCGGACGCAGCGGTCATCCGGCGCCGGTGATGACGGCGGCAGAGCACTTCGTAGCCGATCTCGCCCATCGGCCGGTCCACGTCACCGACCACGACCTGAGCCCCCTCGACGACCATCTCGCCCTCTATGGTCCGCGCGTTGTGCGTGGCACGGGCTCCACACCAGCAGAGGGCCTCGACCTGGAGCTGCTCGACCCGGTCGGCCAGCTCGATCAGTCGCTGCGAACCGGGGAAGAGTCTCGTGCGGAAGTCCGTCGTGATACCGAAGGCGAAGACATCCATGCCCAAGTCGTCCACGACCCGGGCAAGTTGATCGATCTGGGCCGGGGCCAGGAACTGCGCTTCGTCCACGATCACGTAGTCGGCCCTGCCGCCCTTGGTCAGTTGGGCAACCAGGAACGCGTACAGGTCCATCCCCTCGTCCGCCTCGACAGCCTCCGTGACGAGCCCCAGCCGTGAGGACAACTTGCCTTCACCCGCGCGGTCGTCCCGAGTGAAGATCACGCCTTGCAGCCCTCTCGCCGAGCGGTTGTGCCCGATCTGGAGAGCCAGAGTGCTCTTTCCGCAGTCCATCGTCCCGGAGAAGAACACGAGCTCGGGCATGAGAGGTGGCGCGCCTTTCGAAGGAGTGTGCGGGTGGGGAGGGGTGGAGGAGACCGGCTAGGAGCGTACTTCGAGGAGCGGAACCAGTTGTTCCACGGGGGTCAGCGAACCGTGCATGCCCACCATCGCGGACTCGTGGGGCTCCTTGGCCGAGGCGGTGATCACCACGTCGTCGTGGGCGGCGGCCACCACGTCGCCGATCCTGCCGTGCACCCGCTCGTCGATCCGCGGACCGAACCAGCCCGCCGCGACGGCCTCGTCACGGCTCGCCACCCAGAACTGCTCGCCGAGCACCTCGCGCCAGACGGTCAGCACGTCGGCCTCCGCCCCGGGCACCGCGTACACATGGCGGGCACGGCCCTCGCCGCCCAGCAGGGCGACCCCGGCACTCAGTTCCCAGTCCTCGTCGAAGTCGATCCGGGAGTGCTCGTCGAACGGGATGTCGATCATCCCGTGGTCGGCGGTGATGTACAGCGCCGAGCGGGGCGGCAGCTGCTCGGCGAGGCGCCGGGCGAGCCCGTCGACGTACATCAGCTGGCCCCGCCAGGCGTCGGAGTCGACGCCGAAGCGGTGCCCCTGGCCGTCGACCTCGCTGTAGTACGTGTAGACGAGGGACCTGTCGCCTGCGGCGAGCCGCTCCGCCGCGAGGTCCATCCGGTCCTCGCCGGTGAGCCGGCCGAGGAAGGAACCGCCACTGAGCGCGACCTTGGTCAGGGGCGTCTGCTCGAAGTCGGGGGCGGAGACCTGAGCCGTGCGCACTCCGGCGGCGTCGGCGAGCTTGAAGACGGTCGGGTGCGGCTGCCAGGCCTTGAGGTCGGTCCACGGCTTCCAGCGGAGCTGGTTCATGAGCGCGCCCGTCGCCGGGTTGCGCACCGTGTAGCCGGGCAGGCCGTGCTCGCCCGGGGGCAGGCCCGTACCGACGGAGGCGAGCGAGGTCGCCGTGGTGGACGGGAAGCCCGACGTCACCGGCCGGCCGGTACCGCCGCGGGAGGTGGGGAGCAGCGAGTGCAGGAAGGGGGCCTCGTCCGGGTGGGCCTTGATCTGCTCCCAGCCGAGTCCGTCGATCAGGAAGACGCAGTTGCGGTCGGCGGGGGTGAGCTCCGGAATCCTCGCCTCGAAGCCGGGTACGCCCTGTCCCGCGACCAGCGTCGGCAGCAGGTCCGCGAGCGAACCGGTCCCGTATTCGGGTACGGGCGCGCTCTCGGGGGCGAGCAGGACGGGGTCCTGCCATGCGGGCTGGACCATCAGCGGGGGGTCGCCGGTGTCGCGGCCGTGGCCTCGGAGAGGGACTGGGCGAAGGCGAGGGTCTGGCGCACGGTGTCCGGGCCGTCCCCGGCCTCGCTGACACGCAGGCTCAGGTCGTCGGCGGTGGAGCTGCCCGTGTAGCCGTGATCGGCCTCGCAGTTGGGGTCGCCGCAGGCCGCGGGCTCGAGGTCGATGCGGGAGACGGCACCCCAGCCGATGGTCAGGACGACCTCGCGGGGCAGCGTGCCGGGCACGTACTTCTCCGGGTTGGCGACGACGCGGCTGACCACGACGGACGAGATCCGGTCGAGCTTGACCGACTCGGTGGACGTCGTGGCGTAGGGCGTCGGGGAGCTGGTGTCGGCGGCCTGCTCGTCGGTGTGGCTGACGATGAAGCGCGTGTCCGTGAGGACGAGGACCGTGACATGGCGCCGGACCTCGTTGGAGTCGAAAGTCGTCTCCTGGTGCACCAGGTACGAAGCGACCGGCTCCCCGCCGACGGCGGCCTCCACCGCCTCGGCCACGAGGGCCGGGTAGTAGCCGCTGCGCTCGATCGCCGCGCGCAGCCCCTGGGTCGTCGTACCGGTCTTTGCCATGGGAACCATCCTACGGGGGGCCGGTGACTGCCGGGGACGCCGTGCGCGGGTCCGTGGGCGTTCAGTAGCTGGGGAGCCGGCGGGGGCCGAGGTCACTGCGGGCGGGTGGCGGGGCGAGCCGGACGCTCGCTCCGAGCACCGTCAGGCCGTGCGTGGCCACGACGACGGGTTCCAGGGCGACCGAGACCACCTCGGGGTGGTCGTCGACCAGCCGGGACACCCGCAGGAGGAGCTCTTCGAGCGCCGCGGTGTCCGCCGGAGCGGAGCCGCGCCAGCCGAACAGCACCGGAGCAGCCTTGATGGAGCGGATCAGCTCGGCCGCGTCACGGTCGGTGGCGGGGACGAGGCGGTGGGCCGTGTCGCCCAGCAGCTCGGAGGGCGCACCGGCCAGGCCGAAGGAGAGAACGGCACCGGCGGCGGCGTCGATGGACGCCCTGACGACGGTGTCGACACCCCTGGGGGCCATGGCCTGGACGACAGGGCGCAGCTCGGCGGGCGTGCCCAGCAGGTCGGTCAGTTCGTCGTACGCCCGGCGCAGCGCGTGCTCGCCGGCGAGATCGAGCCGGACACCGCCGAGGTCGGCTCGATGCCGGAGATGGGGGGCGGTGGTCTTGAGGGCCACCGGGTAGCCGATCTTCCCGGCGGCGGCGACAGCCGCCTCCGGGTCGGGGGCGGGGAGCGCCGGCCGCACGGTGACGCCGTAGCGGGCGAGCAGCTCACGGGCCTCGTCATGGGTCAGCGGCCGGCCGCGCGGGTCGGGGTCCGGGCCGAGCAGCTTCTCGATCAGCGCGGCGGTCCCGTGCTCGTCGATGGTGTCGTCCAGGAATTCGGGCACCCTGCCGGGGGCGGCCGCCTGACGCCGCCACTGGGCGTACTTCACCGCCTCGGCGAGCGCGCGGACGGCTCGCTCCGCTGCGGGGTAGGCGGGGATCCGCCCGGCGGACGGGCCGTCCGCAGCGGGTGCCGGGGGGCCCGCCTCGTCCGTCCGGGGAGCGGGGGCGGGCGGGACCGGGGCTGCCGCGGGGCCGGCCGGCCGGCCCGTTCCGCGCGGCGCGGCCGTGCTCGTGGCGGCGGCGAGGGCCTGTGCCAGGCCGCCCATCTCCACGTGCACCACGGACACGGGCTTGGCGGGACCGTCGGCCGCCGCCTCGCGCAGGGCGGCCGCCAGGACTTCGCCGTCGCCGGTCTCCGCCTCGCCGTTCTCCCCCACCCAGGGGATCGCGGTCACGATCACGGCGTCGCACGTCCGGTCGGCGAGCGCCTCGGCCAGCGCGTCACGGAAGTCCTGCGGGCTCGCCGTCGTGGTGAGGTCGCGGGGCGGGCGCGGGCGGAGCCCTTCCGCCATGCAGGCGTCGTAGGTGAGGAGGCCGAGCGACTCCGAGTTGCCCAGGATCGCCACGCGGGGACCGTCCGGGAGGGGCTGGCCGGCGAGGAGGAGGCCGACGTCGACCATCTCCGTCACGGTGTCGACGCGGATGACGCCCGCCTGGCGCATCAGCGCCGAGACCGTCGCGTCGGGGATACGGCTGACGGGGACGGCGTGGCCCGGCGGATTGGATCCGCTGTGCCGGGCACCCTTCACGACGACCACCGGCTTCGCGGCGGCGGTCCGGCGGGCGAGCCGGGTGAACTTGCGCGGGTTGCCCAGGGATTCGAGGTACAGCAGGGCGACATCGGTGTCCTGGTCCTCGTACCAGTACTGGAGGAAGTCGTTGCCGGAGACATCGGCACGGTTGCCCGCGGAGATGAAGGCCGACAGCCCGGCGCCCCTGCGGTGGAGGCCGGACAGGACGGCGATGCCGATGGCGCCGGACTGGGTGAAGAGCCCGATGCGCCCGGCCTCGGGCGACTCGGGGGCGAGGGAGGCGTTGAGGCGGACCGCGCCGGAGGTGTTGATGATGCCGAAGGCGTTCGGGCCGATGATCCGCATGCCGTAGGACCGCGCCTGCCGCACCAGTTCCCGCTGCCGCTCCCGGCCTTCGGCGCCCCGCTCGGCGTAACCGGCGGAGATGACGACGAGACCCTGGACGCCGTTCTCGCCGCAGTCGGCCACGACCTCGGGCACCCGGCCGGCCGGAACGGCGACGACCGCGAGATCCACCTGCTCGCCGATCCCGCCCACCGAGCGGTGCGCGGGCACCCCGTCGACCGTTCCCGTCTCGGCGGTGAAGGAGGTGTTCACGGCGTACGCGCGCCCGGTGAAGCCCGAGCCCAGGAGGTTGCGCAGCACGGTCCGGCCCACACCGCCGGGCGTGCGGCCGACGCCGATGACCGCGACGGAACCGGGGGCCAGCAGGCGCTGCACGGAGCGTGCCTCGGCCCGCTGCTCACGGGCGCGCTGGACGGCGAGGGACTCGGCCGTGGGCTCCAGATCGAGGGTGAGGTGGACCGAGCCGTCCTCGAAGCTGCGCTGCTGGGTGAAGCCCGCGTCCCGGAACACCTTGATCATCTTGTTGTTGGCGGGGAGCACCTCCGCGGCGAACCGGCGGATCCCCCGCTCCCTGGCCACCGCCGCGATGTGTTCGAGGAGGGCGGACGCCACGCCGCGGCCCTGGTGGGCGTCCTGCACGAGGAAGGCGACCTCCGCCTCGTCGGCGGGGGCGGAGGCGGGCCGGCCCTGCTCGTTGATCCGGTCGAAGCGGACGGTGGCGATGAACTCGCCGCCGATCGTGACGGCCAGCCCCACCCGGTCGACGTAGTCGTGATGGGTGAAGCGGTGGACGTCACGGGCGGAGAGACGCGGGTACGGGGCGAAGAAGCGGTAGTACTTCGATTCGTCGGACACCTGCTCGTAGAAGCTGACCAGCCGCTCGGCGTCGTCCGTGGTGATGGGCCTGATCCGCGCGGTGCCACCGTCACGGAGCACCACGTCCGCCTCCCAGTGGTCGGGGTACGCGTGATGCGGACTCTGCTCCGGAGTGGGCTCCATGGGCAAAGCCTACGGCCCGGGACACCGGTCGCGCCGGGATCGTGGCAAGGGCACGCTGAGGGAGCCGGCGGGCGGCGAACGGTCGGCGGCGACGCCGGGCACAGGGGTGCGCACCGCTGTGCGAGACTGGTCTAGACAACCCATTGTTACGTGAAGGGCAGAACCATGGCTGAGCGCCGCGTCAACGTCGGTTGGGCCGAGGGCCTGCACGCCCGCCCCGCTTCCATCTTCGTCCGTGCCGCCACGGCCTCCGGCGTCCCCGTGACGATCTCCAAGGCCGACGGCAACCCGGTGAACGCCGCCTCCATGCTCGCGGTGCTCGGCCTGGGCGCCCAGGGCGGCGAGGAGATCGTGCTCGCGTCCGAGGCGGACAACGCCGAGGCCGCTCTGGACCGTCTGGCCAAGCTGGTCGCCGAAGGGCTCGAGGAGCTCCCGGAGACCGTCTGATTCCGGCCGCTTCGAACCGGAATTCTCTCTGCGGAAAGCCGCGGCACCCCCGACCGGGAGCTGCGGCTTTTCTGTTTCCCGGCCCGGGCGGCAGCGTTCCGGGAAAATAGCGTAAGCACACCGGAAAGCACGGGTCAGGGCAGCAGAAAGAAAGCCGTCCGACAATTACCCTCTTTGTATACGGCGCAATTGTTAATGACGGACGCCCGCGATGTTTACGGGGTGTTGCGAAGTCCTCACCCGCGCCTGGCCGGGCGTGTGCCCCGGCGCACGCCGCAGCCGGTGGGCCGCTGTCGCCCGCTCGGCGTGCTGGGCGGCGAGCGCCCTGGCCCGCTCCGGGTCGCGGCGGGCCACGGCGTCGACCAGAGCACCGTGCTCGGCCCAGGAGTCCGCGGGGCGGACCGGCTGCTCGACCGCGTACATCCAGGCGATCTTGTGCCGTAGCTGGGTGAGCAGAGCGATCAGCGCGGGGCTCCCCGAGGCCTGCGCCAGCGTCTCGTGGAACCAGCTCCCCAGGGAGCGCAGATCCTCCCCCTCGCCCCGGCGCACCCGTTCCTGACCCAGTCTGACCAGGCCGCGGAGCACCTTGAGATGTGCCTCGGTGCGGCGCTGTGCGGCGCGCGCGGCGCCGAGGGGCTCCAGGAGCATCCGCATCTCCAGGAGGTCGGCCGCCTCCTGCTCGGTGGGCTCGGCGACACAGGCGCCCGCGTGCCGGCGGGTGACGACGAAGCCTTCGGACTCCAGGGTGCGCAGCGCCTCGCGTACGGGGACGCGGGAGACGCCGTAGCGACGCGCGAGCACCTCTTCGGTGAGGCGGCTGCCGCGTGCGAAGACACCGGAGACGATGTCGTCACGGATTGCCGTGCATACCGAATGCGCGGGAATGCGCATGTCCGAACCTCCGCCTTAATCCCCGCGAAACGCGGCCGATCGACGCCTGTTCTGTGACTCTATTGCAACCGGCCGGAATTTCCGATGGCAGGGTGGAATCCATGGATACCTTTTGGCCTGGGAGCACTTCCGCGGGGGCTTCGGCACGCGTCCGGCCCCCGGAACACGTCGAAGGCCCCGGCGGGTGCCGGGGCCTTCGACGCAGATCGCGGTGCGCGTGGGGTCAGACCTGGACCCCGTGGGCGCGGAGGTAGGCGACGGGGTCCATGTCCGAGCCGTACTCGGGGGTGGTCCGGGCCTCGAAGTGCAGGTGCGGCCCGGTGGAGTTGCCGGTCGACCCGGAGAGGCCGATCTGCTCGCCGGAGCCGACGCTCTGGCCGACGGAGACGCCGATCGAGGAGAGGTGGCCGTACTGGGTGTACGTGCCGTCCTTCATCCTGAGCACGATGTTGTTGCCGTAGGCGCCGCCCCAGCCGGCCTCGACGACCGTACCGGCGCCGACCGCGACGACCGAGCTGCCGGACGCGGCCTGGAAGTCCACGCCGGAGTGGGAGCCGGAGGACCAGAGCGCGCCACCGGACTTGTAGCCGGTGGTGACGTGGGAACCGGCGACGGGGAGGTGGAAGGCGTTGAGCCGGGCGCGTTCGGCGGCGCGGGCGGCGCGCGCCTTCTCCTTGCGGGCCTCCTCGGCGCGGGCCTCCGCCTTGCGCTTGGCCTCGGCCTTCGCCTTCGCCTTGGCCTTCGCTTCGGCCGCGGCCTTCGCCGCGACGTCGGCCTGGTGCTTCTGTGCCTTCGCCTGAGCCTCGATCTGGGCGGCGAGGGTGGTGTCGAGGGCGACCGTCTGGGTCAGGCCGGTGCTGCCCGCGGTGACCTCGGAGTCCGCGGCGAGGGCCGGGGAGGCCGTGGCACCGAGTACGCCGGTGGTGGCCAGGGCGGCGACGCCGGCGACCTTGGCGCTCTTGCGCGTCAGGCGGCTCGGGGCACGGTGCTTCCCGGTGGCACGGATGAACGCCATGGAGGGGCTGGTCCTTTCCTTCCTTCTCGCCTACCGGGTTAGCTGACGGGTTCGGAGCAGGAAGGTCTCCTACGGGCCCCTGAGCCTCCGACGAGGTGCAGGGATCCGATTCACCCCAGGGACTTCATGGGTCCCCGGCTCCCCAGGCTCGCGCCTGACGGGGACTCGGCGATGGCTGTCCGGCGCCGCGGGCGCGGCAATCGTCCGGCGGACAGCCGCGCCGACGCTAGATCGGGAGCCTTTCCCCCGCCAAACGGAAAGGGCCTTTTGTCGCACATCCCACAGGGCAAAGCGCGACTTTATTGGCAATCCGGACAAATGACAGAACCCCGGCGGGAGTACACCCGCCGGGGTCCGTCATGTCCGGTTCTGTCAGCCGCTGAC
The DNA here is from genome assembly GCF_040686735.1 of Streptomyces sp. NPDC079167. Taxonomy (NCBI): domain Bacteria; kingdom Bacillati; phylum Actinomycetota; class Actinomycetes; order Kitasatosporales; family Streptomycetaceae; genus Streptomyces; species Streptomyces sp. NPDC079167. The sequence goes on from NZ_JBFBLO010000016.1 coordinate 63,142, forward strand.
GACCGACACCTCACCGATACCGAGCGCCTCCACGGGCTCCTTGATCTGAGCGGCGTCCCCGACCAGGACGGTGACCAGCCGGTCGACCGGGAACGCGTTGACCACGGCGGCGGTCGCCTCGACCGTGCCGGTGTCGGCCAGGCGTGCGTACAGCTTCGCCTGGTAGTCGTCCGGGAGGTGCTGCTCCACCTGGTCGGCCAGGGTGCCCGCGACGGAGGCCGCCGTCTCGTACTTGAGCGGGGCGACGCCCACGAGGTTCTGCACGGCGGTCTCCCGCTCGGCGTCGGTGAGCCCCTCGGCCGCCAGGGTGCGCAGGACCTTCCAGAGGTCGTCCAGCGCGGGGCCGGTGGACTCGGTGTCGACGGAGCCGCTGATGGCGAGCATCGCGGCGCCCGCCGCACCGGACGAGGAACCCGGCGCCGTCGAGCGCAGCACCTGCCCGAAGGCACGGACGCCGTAGGTGTAGCCCTTCTCCTCGCGCAGCACACGGTCCAGCCGGGAGGTCAGAGTGCCTCCCAGGCAGTACGTGCCGAGGACCTGGGCGGGCCACACGCTGTCGTGCCGGTCGGCGCCGATCCGGCCGATCAGCAGTTGCGTCTGCACGGCTCCGGGACGGTCCACGATGACCACACGGCCGGTGTCGTCCGCGGTGATCGGGGGCACGGGCCGGGCCTGGCCGGCATCGCCCGACCAGTCACCGACGGTCTCGGAGAGCAGCGCGTCCAGGTCCACGTCGGTGAGGTCACCGACGACGACCGCCGTCGCCGTGGACGGGCGGACATGGGCGTCGTAGAAGGCGCGTACGGCGGCGGCGTCGATCCGCCGGACCGTCTCCTCGGTGCCCTGCCGAGGACGCGACATCCGCGCGGTGGCGGGGAAGAGCTCCTTGGAGAGCTGCTTGGCCGCGCGCCGGGCCGGGTTGGCCTGCTCGTGCGGGATCTCGTCGAGGCGGTTGCCCACCAGACGCTCGATCTCGCCCTCCGCGAAGGCCGGGGCCCGCAGAGCCTCCGCCACCAGTCCGAGGGCCTTGGTCAGCCGGGAGACCGGTACCTCCAGGGAGACGCGGACACCCGGGTGGTCCGCGTGGGCGTCCAGCGTGGCGCCGCACCGCTCCAGCTCGGCGGCGAACTCCTCGGCGGAGTGCTTGTCCGTGCCCTCGGACAGCGCGCGCGCCATGATCGTGGCCACACCGTCCAGGCCCTCTGGCTCGGCGTCCAGCGGGGCGTCGAGGAAGATCTCCACGGCGACGACCTGCTGGCCGGGCCGGTGGCAGCGCAGCACGGTCAGCCCGTTGGGCAGGGCACCGCGCTCGGGCGCGGGGAAGGCCCAGGGCCTGGCCTCGCCGGCGGTCGGCTGCGGGTGGTACTCCATCGCTACTCCAGTCACGGCGGCGTCGGTCACTTGTCGGCCCCCTCGGGCGCGTCGGTGCCCTCGGTCTCGTCGGCCGGTTCGACCGGCTCGTAGACCAGGACCGCACGGTTGTCGGGGCGCAGGTGCGCCCGGGCGGCTGCCTTGACCTCGTCGGCCGTCACGTCGAGCACACGGCCCACCGCGGTCAGGGCGAGCTGCGGGTCGCCGAACAGGACGGCGTACCGGCACAGTTCGTCCGCGCGGCCGGCTACCGTGCCGAGACGGTCGAGCCACTCGCGCTCCAGTTGCGCCTGGGCGCGCTCCATCTCCTCCGGCGTGGGGCCCTCCTCCGCGAAGCGGGCCAGCTCCTCGTCGACGGCCGCCTCGATCTGCGGCACCTCGACGCCACCGGACGTCTTGACGTCCAGCCAGCCGAGCGACGGCGCGCCGGCCAGCCTGAGCAGCCCGAACCCGGCGGCGACCGCCGTGCGGTCACGGCGCACCAGCCGGTTGTGCAGGCGGGACGACTCGCCGCCGCCGAGCACCGTCAGGGCCAGGTCCGCGGCGTCGCACTCGCGGGTGCCGTCGTGCGGCAGCCGGTAGGCGGCCATCAACGCACGCGCGGGGACCTCCTCATGGACCACTTCGCGAAGCTGCTCGCCGATGATGCCGGGCAGCGTGCCGTCGCGCGGGGGCTGCTTGCCGTCGTGCGAGGGGATGGAACCGAAGTACTTCTCGATCCAGGCGAGCGTCTGCTCCGGGTCGATGTCCCCCACCACGGAGAGCACCGCGTTGTTCGGCGCGTAGTACGTACGGAAGAACGCCTGCGCGTCCTCCAGCGTCGCCGCGTCCAGGTCGGCCATCGAGCCGATCGGCGTGTGGTGGTACGGGTGGCCGGCCGGGTAGGCGAGAGCGGTGAGCTTCTCGAAGGCCGTGCCGTACGGGACGTTGTCGTAGCGCTGCCGGCGCTCGTTCTTCACGACGTCCCGCTGGTTCTCCATGGACTCCTCGTCGAGCGCGGCGAGCAGTGAGCCCATCCGGTCGGCCTCGAGCCACAGGGCCAGCTCCAGCTGGTGTGTGGGCATCGTCTCGAAGTAGTTGGTGCGCTCGAAGCTGGTCGTGCCGTTCAGGGAACCACCGGCCCCCTGCACGAGCTCGAAGTGCCCGTTCCCCTTGACCTGGCCCGAGCCCTGGAACATCAGGTGCTCGAAGAGGTGAGCCAGCCCCGTACGCCCCTTGACCTCGTGGCGGGAGCCGACGTCGTACCAGAGGCAGACCGCGGCGACGGGGGTCAGATGGTCCTCGGAGAGCACCACGCGCAGGCCGTTGGCCAGACGGTGCTCGGTCGCCGTCAAGCCGCCGGAACCGGCCTGGGCTGTGGCCGTGTGACCCATGGGCATGTACGTCCCTTCGATCGGTACAGGATTTCCTGCCGGACCTGCCACTCTAAGACCAAGCGCACGGGCACCCGGCGAAGTTCCCGCCGGGTGGATGTCGTCGTGAATGTCGTCGTGGATCCGGCCGTGATCCGGGGCTTCGCGGAGGCCCTGAGGACCGCTTCGGACGGGTCGAGGTCGGTGTTGTCAGTACGGCGGGCCACAATGGTCGGCGTCAGAACCTGAGGTTGCCCGACAGAATCTGTGAAGGAGTCGCAGCCGCGATGGCCCGCCGCAGCACGAAAACCCCGCCGCCGGACGACTTCGAGGAGAAGATCCTCGACATCGACGTCGTCGACGAAATGCAGGGCTCCTTCCTCGAGTACGCGTACTCGGTGATCTACTCCAGGGCTCTGCCCGACGCCCGCGACGGCATGAAGCCCGTACACCGCCGCATCGTGTCCCAGATGAACGAGATGGGGCTCCGCCCCGACCGCGGCTACGTGAAGTGCGCACGCGTCGTCGGCGAAGTGATGGGCAAACTGCACCCGCACGGTGACGCGTCGATCTACGACGCACTGGTGCGCATGGCACAGCCGTTCTCGATGCGCCTGCCCCTCGTCGACGGGCACGGCAACTTCGGTTCCCTGGGCAACGACGACCCGCCGGCCGCCATGCGGTACACCGAGTGCCGGATGGCCGACGCCACGTCGCTGATGACGGAGTCGATCGACGAGGACACCGTCGACTACCAGTCGAACTACGACGGCCAGGAGCAGGAGCCGGTCGTCCTCCCGGCCGCGTACCCGAACCTCCTGGTCAACGGCGCTTCCGGGATCGCGGTCGGCATGGCGACCAACATGCCCCCGCACAACCTCGGCGAGGTCATCGCCGCCGCCCGCCACCTCATCCGGCACCCGGGCACGGACCTCGAGACGCTGATGCGTTTCATCCCGGGTCCCGACCTGCCCACCGGCGGCAGGATCGTCGGCCTCGGCGGCATCAAGGACGCCTACGCCGCGGGACGCGGCACGTTCAAGATCCGTGCCACGGTCGCCATAGAGAGCGTCACGGCCCGTCGCAAGGGTCTCGTCGTCACCGAACTGCCCTTCACCGTCGGTCCGGAGAAGGTGATCGCCAAGATCAAGGACCTCGTCGGCTCGAAGAAGCTCCAGGGCATCGCGGACGTCAAGGACCTCACCGACCGTGCGCACGGTCTGCGTCTGGTGATCGAGGTCAAGAACGGCTTCGTGCCGGAGGCCGTGCTGGAGCAGCTCTACAAGCTGACGCCGATGGAGGAGTCCTTCGGCATCAACAACGTGGCGCTGGTCGACGGCCAGCCGCTCACCCTGGGGCTCAAGGAGCTCCTCGAGGTCTATCTCGACCATCGCTTCGACGTGGTGCGCCGGCGCAGCGAGTTCCGCAGGACGAAGCGGCGCAACCGGCTGCACCTGGTCGAGGGCCTCCTCGTGGCGCTGCTCGACATCGACGAGGTCATCCGGCTCATCCGGGACAGCGACAACTCGGCGCAGGCGAAGGAGCGCCTGATGGAGCGCTTCTCGCTGAGCGAGATCCAGACCCAGTACATCCTGGACACCCCGCTGCGCAGGCTCACGCGCTTCGACAGGATCGAGCTGGAGAGCGAGCGCGACAAGCTCACCGAGGAGATCGCACAGCTCACCGCGATCCTGGAGTCGGACGCCGAGCTGCGCAAGCTGGTCTCCGCCGAACTGGCCGCGGTGGCGAAGAAGTTCGGCACCGACCGGCGCACCGTGCTGCTGGAGTCGGCGGGTTCGCAGGTCGCCTCGGTGCCGCTGGAGGTCGCCGACGACCCGTGCCAGGTGCTCCTCTCCTCGACCGGCCTCCTGGCCCGCACGGCCAACGCGGAGCCCGTCCCCCAGGCCGAGGACGCCATGCGCACGAAGCACGACGCGATCGTCTCCGCCGTGCCCGCGACGGCGCGCGGGGAGGTGGGGGCGGTGACGTCCGGCGGACGGCTGCTCCGGCTCTCGGTGATCGATCTTCCGCAGCTGCCGGACACCCATGCGGCGCCGAACCTGTCGGGCGGTGCCCAGATCTCGGAGTTCCTGACACTGGAGCCGGACGAGGAGCTGATCTGCCTCACCACCCTCGACGAGGAGGCGCAGGGTCTGGCCATCGGCACCCTGCAGGGCGTGGTGAAGCGTGTGGTGCCCGACTACCCCGCCAACAAGGACGAGTTGGAGGTCATCTCGCTGAAGGACGGTGACCGGGTCGTCGGCGCCAAGCAGTTGCGTACGGGTGAGGAGGACCTGGTCTTCATCACGTCGGACGCCCAGCTGCTGCGCTATCCGGCCGCGTCGGTGCGTCCGCAGGGACGCCCGGCGGGCGGCATGGCGGGTGTGAAGCTCGCCGCGGGCGCCACCGTTCTCTCGTTCGCGGCGGTGGATCCCTCCGCGGACGCGGCGGTGTTCACGGTCGCCGGATCGCACGGCACGCTGGACGACTCCGAGCGGACCTGGAAGCTCACCCCGTTCGACCAGTACCCCCGCAAGGGGAGGGCCACCGGCGGGGTGCGCTGCCAGCGCTTCCTCAAGGGGGAGGACGTCCTGGTGTTCGCCTGGGCGGGCGGGACCCCCGCACGGGCGGCCCAGAAGAACGGCGCGCCGGCCGAGCTCCCGGATCCGGATCCGCGCCGTGACGGTTCGGGCACACCGCTGACGAGTCCGGTCGCGGTGATCGCCGGACCTCTGTAGGACACCCGGCCGGGCGGCGGGGGCTCAGCCCTCGTCGTCCGGCTGCCGTACGTACCGCAGTACGCCCCACATGCTGCGCTCCAGCTCCTCGGTGGCGTCCTGCCACGCGTCCCGGCAGGCCTCGAGCTCCTTGTGCAGGGCCTCGGCGTCGATACCGGAGCCGATCAGCACCAGCTGGGTCCTTCGCGGTTCGTCACGGGCCCAGCGCTCCGGCACGAAGCGCAGAAACCTCCCGACGGCGTGCAGGGAGTACCGGTTGCCGGGGTCGCCCGCACCGAAGTCGGCGAATCCCTTGATCCGGTAGAGGCCCGCCGGCCTGGAGTCGAGGAACGCCATGAAGCGGCGGGGGCTGAGCGGCACGTCGGCGGTGAAGGAGACGCTCTCGTACGCCGTGTGCAGGTGCTCCTCGTGCGTGCGGTCGGCCTCGGGGAGGAGGTCCTCGAACGTCAGCTGGCGGAACGAGTCGTCCTCGTCCGGCCGGAGAACGGGATCGAAGAGGAGCTCCGGGTCGATCCTGCCGTACGCGGCGCGGACGACCGCCGCCCCGGCGCCCGCCGTCCCGGCCGCCTCCCGCACCGCCGCCAGCTCCGCGTCCGTGACCCGGTCGGTCTTGTTCAGGACGATCAGGTCGGCGGCCGCGAGGTGGCGGTCGATCTCGGGGTGGCGCTCCCGTGTGGCGGGGAATTCGGCCGCGTCGACGACCTCGACCAGTCCCCCGTACCTGATGTGGGGATTGTCGCTGGCCAGCAGCATCCGTACGAGTTCCTGGGGCTCGGCGAGACCGCTGGCCTCGATGACGATCACGTCCAGGCGCGCGGCGGGCCCGGTCAGTTTCTCCAGATAGGTGTCGAGCTCGCTCGCGTCGACCGCGCAGCACAGACAGCCGTTGCCCAGCGAGACCGTCGAGCCGACCTGCCCCGCGACGGTCATGGCGTCGATCTCGATGGCCCCGAAGTCGTTGACGATGACGCCGATCCTGTTGCCCGCCCTGTTGCGGAGCAGATGGTTGAGCAGTGTCGTCTTGCCGGATCCGAGGAACCCCGCCAGGACGACGACCGGGATCTGCGGGGCGTGGGGCGGGGTCAACGGGGCCTTCCTCGGGTCGTTCGGAGGTCAGAGTGCCGGTACGGGCTGCGGAGGCTGGGGCCCGGCGTAGCGGGCCGCCGGGCGGATGATCTTCGAGTCCTCCGCCTGCTCCAGGATATTGGCGCTCCAGCCGACCATGCGCGCGGCACAGAAGGTGGGCGTGAACATCTCTCGCGGCAGCCCGCAGAGCTCCATGACGACACCGGCGTAGAACTCCACGTTCGTGTGCAGCTCGCGTCCCGGCTTGAGCTCGGCGAGGATCGCCTCCACCTGACGTTCTACCTCGACGGCGAAGTCGACGAGCGGGCCCCCGAAGCTCTGCGCGACCGAGCGGAGCATCCGTGAGCGGGGGTCCTCGGTGCGGTAGACGGGGTGCCCGAATCCCATGATCCGTTCCCCGGCGAGGACCCGGCCGCGGATCCAGCCGTCGATCCGGTCCGGGGTCCCGATGGCGTCCAGGGTGTCCAGCGCCCGGCTGGGCGCGCCCCCGTGCAGCGGGCCGGAGAGCGCGCCGACGGCTCCGACGAGGCAGGCGGCGACATCGGCGCCGGTGGAGGCGATCACCCGGGCGGTGAACGTGGACGCGTTGAAACCGTGGTCGACGGTGGAGACGAGGTACCGCTCGACGGCCGACGTCCGTACGGCGTCCGGCTCCTCGCCGGTGAGCATGTACAGGTAGTTCGCGGCGAACGGGAGGTCGTCACGCGGTTCGACCGGCTCCAGGCCCTGGCCGAGGCGGTGCAGGGAGGCGAGCACGGTGGGGACGGCCGCGCACACGGCGAGGGCGTCCTCCCGGCGGCGGCCGGCCCCGGTGTCGTACACCGGACGGAAGCCGGCCGAGGCGCCGAGCAGCGAGAGCGCCGTGCGAAGACCGGCGAGCGGGCCGGAGAGCGCGCCGGCCCGGGCGACGGCGGGGAGCGCGTCCCGCACCTCCGCGGGCAGCCGGCGCAGAGCGGCTGTGCGGGCCGCGAAGGCGGCGCTCTCGGTCCGGCCGGGCAGGTCGCCGTAGAACATCAGGTACCAGACGTCCTCGAAGCTGCGGCTCTGCGCGAGCTCGACCGCCGAGTACTGCCGGTAGTGGTAGAACCCCTCGCGCCCGCGCACGTCCCCGAGCGCGGTCTCTGTGACGATCACGCCGGCGAGGCCGCGGGGCACGTCGGGCGGGACGGTTTCCGTATGTGAGGCAGGCATGGCAGGTCTCTCCTCCACCGATGAGCTGTACATTGATTCGACCTTCCATGGTTGACTAAAGAGTTGTCAATATTGATTGAATCAATATGAGGTGGCGTCGAAGGTGATCCGGCATGCATGGACATGGATACGGTGGGCGCCATGACGCATGACTCGGCCCACACCACCGGTACGCAGGGCGCGGGATCCGAAGGACCCCGCAGGCTCACCACCCGGGAGGCGGCCGAACATCTCGGGGTGAAACCCGAGACCGTGTACGCCTACGTGAGCCGGGGGCAGCTGACCAGCAGGCGGGCTCCCGGCGAACGCGGCAGTACGTTCGACGCCACCGAGGTCGACGCCCTGGCCCGGCGCACCGGGCGCAGGGAGCCCCCTCTCTCCGGCGTGGGCGATCTGGTCTTCCGCACCGGCATCACGCTCATCGAGCCGGACCGTTACTTCTTCCGCGGCGTCGACGCGACCGAGCTCGCGCGTCATCACGGCTACGAGGAGGTCGCCGAGTGGATCTGGACCGGCGAGCTCCGTCCCGGCATCCGCTTCGCGGCGGCGCGCGAATCCCTCGCGGCGGCCCGGCGGACGGCCGCCTCGATGCCGCGGCACAGCAGTGCGACTGACCGGCTCCGCGCCGCTGTCGCCGCAGCCGCGTCCGCCGACCCTCTGCGGTTCGACCTCTCACCCGACGGGGTTCTCAACAGCGCCCGCAACCTGATCCCCACCCTGGTCGGTGCGCTGCCGGCAGCCGGGAGCGGAGCCGCCGGCGGGAGCGGGTCCGACGACGGGGCCGAGCCCGACGGCTCTCTGGCCGCCCGGCTGTGGCCGAAACTCTCCGGACGGCCGGCGGACGCGTCCGCACTGGCCGTCCTCGACACCGCGCTCGCCCTGCTGGCCGATCACGATCTCGCGGCCTCGACCCTGGCGGTACGGGTCGCCGCCTCGACCCACGCGAACCCGTACGCCGTGGTCTCCGCGGGACTCGGCGTCCTGGAGGGCCCCCTGCACGGCGCGGCGAGCGGGCCGGCGCACCGGATGCTGGCCGAGGTCGTGGACCGGGGCGGCGCGGCCCCGGTCGTCGCGGACCATCTGCGGGCCGGCCGACGTGTGCCCGGGCTCGGCCACCGCCTGTACAAGGGCGAGGATCCGCGGGCGGTCGAACTCTTCTCGCTGCTGGACGGGATTCCGCAGGCGGCACCGGCGGTGGCGGCGGCCCGTGACGTGGCCGCGACCACCGCCCGCCACACACCTCTGCACGCCAACGTCGACCTGGCCCTGGCCGCCCTCTCGGTCGCGTACGGCATGCCCGCCGAGACAGGTGAGACCGTGTTCGCCGTCGCCCGCACCGCGGGCTGGATCGCCCACGCGATGGAGGAGTACACGGAACGCCCGTTGCGCATGCGTCCCAGCGGGCAGTACACCGGCCCACGTGCGCCTCAGCCGCTGCCTGCCCCGAAGACGGCCTCGCCGGAGGGGGGCGGTCCTGCAAATTAGCTACAACCGGCGGAAATTCTCACCGGACCTACGGCCGGGGCGGGCGGGCCGTGGACCCGCGGACGACGAGCTCCGGCTCGAAGAGGAGCTCGTCCGACGGCACCGCGTGCCCCCCGATCTGCACGGAGAGGAGCTCGACCGCGGCCCTGCCCATGGCCTCGATCGGCTGGCGGACCGTGGTCAGCGGCGGCTCGGTGCAGTTCATGAACGCGGAGTCGTCGTAGCCGACGACGGAGACCTGGCCCGGCACCGACAGTCCGCGGCGGCGCGCCGCGCGCACCGCGCCCAGGGCGAGCGGGTCACTGGCACAGATGATGCCCGTGACGCCCAGGTCGAGCAGCCGCGTCGCGGCGGCCTGGCCGCCCTCGATCGAGAACATGGCCCGGGACACGCACTCGTCCGGCACGGTGACCCCCGACCGGGCGGCCAGGGCACGGGCGGCGGCGAGCTTGCGCTGCGAGGGCATGTGGTCGGCCGGGCCGAGGACGAAACCGATCCGTTCGTGGCCGAGCGAGACGAGATGACGCCAGGCCTGCTCGACGGCCACCGAGTCGTCGCAGGAGACCGCGGGGAACCCGAGATGCGCGATCGCGGCGTTGATCAGGACCACCGGGATCTTGCGGTCGGCGAGCACCTTGTAGTGGTCGTGGGGGGCGTCGGCCTGGGCGTACAGACCGCCGGCGAACACGACCCCGGACACCTGCTGCTGCAGGAGGAGCTCCACGTAGTCGGCCTCGGAGACCCCGCCCTTGGTCTGCGTGCAGAGCACCGGGGTCAGTCCCTGCTGGGCGAGCGCGCCGCCCACCACTTCGGCGAAGGCCGGGAAGATGGGGTTCTGCAGCTCGGGCAGAACCAGCCCCACGAGCCTTGCGCGCTCACCCCGGAGCTGGGTCGGGCGCTCGTAGCCGAGTACGTCCAGGGCGGAGAGAACGGCTTGGCGTGTGGCGTCGGAGACACCCGGCTTGCCGTTCAGCACACGGCTGACCGTGGCCTCGCTGACTCCTACTTTCTGGGCAACCTGAGCAAGTCGTCGTGTCATGAACGCAAGATTAGCGCAAAAATCGCAAGAATATTACGTCACGGTGTATACCCGTAGAACGCTCACGGGTGGAGAGCGTGACGTCAAGAGCCCCGCCCGACCGGCCGTCGAGGAGTGGTCGGCGGGGAAATCGGCAGGCGACCGGCGGGCGGAATTTCGGTGAGCGCGGATTGCCCCTTACCGTTCGTACGATGAGCGCCCCACGGACCACCCCACGGGGACCGCGCCGGTTCGGCTGGCCGCGGCGGGTCTTCTCACAGGTCCTGCTGATGCAGCTGGCCATCATCACCGGCGTCACGGTCCTCGTCACAGGCCTCTTCCTGGCACCGCTCAGCGCCCAGCTCGACGACCAGGCGATGCGCCGCGCCCTGGCGATCGCCCAGTCCACGGCGGCGCAGCCGCAGATCTCGGCGTCGCTGCTCACCACCGAACCGCGCCCGGACGGCGCTGTCCAGGCCGCGACGGAGCGGATCAGGCGTGCGACCGGTGCGGAGTACGTCGTGGTCATGGACAAGCATGGGGTGCGCTGGTCGCACACGGACTCCTCCCGCATCGGCGAGGTCGTCTCCACCGACCCCGGTGCGGCGCTCGCCGGCAGGTCCGTGATGGAGATCGACAGCGGCACACTCGGACGGTCGGCGCGGGGCAAGGTGCCACTGCTCGACGGATCGGACCGGATCGTCGGTGCCGTCTCGGTGGGCATCGCCTACGACAGTGTCCGCGCCCGGCTCCTCGCCACGATCCCCGGACTGCTCGCCTACGCGGGCGGGGCGCTGGCCGTGGGAGCCCTGGCCGCCTATCTGATCTCCCGGCGTCTCCAGCGGCAGACTCATGACCTGGCGTTCTCCGACATCTCGGCGCTGCTGACCGAGCGCGAGGCCATGCTCCACAGCATCCGTGAGGGTGTCGTCGCGCTCGACCGCACGGGGCGCATCAGACTCCTGAACGACGAGGCCCAGCGACTGCTCGGGCTCGGCCCCGAGGCCTCGGGCAAGCAGCTCGACGAGGCACTGGGCGAGGGCCGCACCACCGACGTGCTGGCCGGGCGGGTGGTCGGCGACGACCTGGTGACGGTCCGCGGCAACCGCGTCCTCCTCGCCAACCGGATGCCGACCGACGACGGCGGGGCCGTTGCCACACTGCGCGACCGTACGGAACTGGAGTACCTCGGCCGTGAACTCGACTCCACCCATGGTCTGATCGACGCCCTCCGCGCCCAGGACCACGAGCACGCCAACCGGCTGCACACGCTCCTGGGGCTGCTGGAACTGGAGATGCACGAAGAAGCGGTCGAGTTCGTCACGGAAGTCGTCGGCGTCCACCGGGCGACGGCCGAGCAGGTCACGGAGAAGGTCCACGACCCGCTGCTGGCCTCGCTCCTGGTCGGCAAGGCGACCGTGGCCGCCGAGCGCGGTGTCGCTCTGCGCATGGCGGCGGGCACCCTCCTGCCGGACCGGCTGGTGGACCCACGCGGACTCGTCACGGTCCTCGGCAATCTGGTGGACAACGCGCTCGACGCGGCCGCGGGGACGCCCGACGCACGGATCGAGGTCGGGCTGCGGGCCGAGGGCCGTACGGTGGAACTGCGGGTGCGCGACAGCGGCCCCGGGGTGCCTGCCGGTGATCACGAAGCCATCTTCACGGAGGGCTGGTCGACCAAGGAACTCCCGGCCCACGGCAAGCGGGGCCTGGGACTGCCGCTCGTGCGGCGGCTCGCCGAGCGGCAGGGCGGCAGCGTGTCCGTGTCGAGCGCCCCCGAGGGCGGGGCCGTCTTCACCGTCGTCCTCCCGGAGGCTCTGGGCGGCCCGGAACGGCTCGGCGTTCCGGCGCCCGGCGCCCCGGACCGCCCCGGCTCCCCCACCGCGGGCGGCCCGTCGGCCCCCCTACGGCCGCCGACGTCAGGAGGCACCCCGTGATCGAGGTACTGGTCGTGGACGACGACGTACGGGTCGCCCGGATCAACGCGGCCTATGTCGCCAAGGTGCCCGGATTCCGGGTGGCCGCGATGGCCCATTCCGCGGCAGAGGCCCTCGCGCGAATCGGCGAGGTTCCCGTCGACCTGATCCTGCTCGACCACTATCTGCCGGACCGCAACGGTCTGGCCGTGGTGCGTGAGCTGCGCGCCCTCGGTCATCACACCGACGTGATCATGGTGACGGCCGCCCGCGACGTGGCGACCGTCCAGGCGGCTATGCGCCACGGCGCCCTCCAGTACCTGGTGAAGCCGTTCGCGTACGCCGGACTCCGGACCAGACTGGAGGCTTACGCGGCGCTGCGCCGCACCTTCGAGAGCGGTGGCGAGGCCGAGCAGACGGAGGTGGACCGGCTGTTCGGGGCCCTGTGGGCCACGGGTGGGTCCGATCTCCCCAAGGGCCACTCGGCGACGACCGCGGAACTGGTCCGGCGGGCCCTGCGGGGCGCCGACGGGCCGCTCTCCGCCCAGGAGATCGCGGAGAGCGCCGGGATGAGCCGGCAGACTGCCCAGCGCTATCTGAAGCTGCTCGAACGCACGGGCCGCGTCCGGCTCTCCCTCAGGTACGGCGAGACCGGCCGCCCCGAACACCGGTACGTCTGGGCAACCGGTTCCTGACGGGCGCGGCGCGGCTAAGCCGCTCCTGCCCCGGTCAGCGACCGTACCTCCGTCTCGGCGTGCTTGGCCGGGTCCGGCGGTTCGGGAGAGGTGACCGTGCCGGCCCAGCCGGCCAGGAAGCCCGCGGGAATCGATACGAGTCCCGGGTTCTCCAAGGGGAACAGGGCGAAGTCCACGCCGGGGAAGAGCGAGGTGGCACTCCCCGAGACGACCGGTGAGAGCAGGACGAGCAGGACGGCGGGGATAAGTCCGCCGTACACGGCCCAGACCGCGCCCCGGGTGGTGAAACTCCGCCAGAACAGCGAGTAGAGCAGAGCCGGGAGGTTGGCCGAGGCGGCGACCGCGAAGGCCAGCCCCACCAGGAACGCGACGTTCAGGTTCTGGGCGAGCAGGCCGAGGCCGATGGCCACCACCCCGATGCCCGCGGCGGCCACCCGGGCCACGCCGACCTCGCTGCGCTGCACGGTACCCGGCCTGCGGTACGAGGCGTACAGGTCGTGGGCGACGGAGGCGGAGGAGGCGAGGGTGATCCCCGCGACCACGGCGAGGATCGTGGCGAAGGCGATGGCGGCGACGACGGCGAAGAGCACGGTGCCGCCCGTGGAGCCCTCACCGCCTCCGAGGACGAGCGCCAGGAGCGGGACAGCCGTGTTCCCTGAGGCGTTGGATGCCCGGACGTCCGCGGATCCGACGAGCGCGGCGGCTCCGAACCCGAGCACGACGGTCATCAGGTAGAAGCTGCCGATGAGCCCGATGGACCAGACGACGGAGCGCCGGGCCGCACGGGCCGTGGGGACGGTGTAGAAGCGCGACAGGATGTGCGGCAGCCCGGCTGTGCCGAGGACGAGCGCCAGCCCGAGGCTGATGAAGTCGAGCCGCGCCGTCCAGCTCCCGCCGTACCTCAGGCCGGGCGAGAGGAAGTCCCGTCCGTGGCCGCTGCGTTCGGCGGCGGAGGTCAGCAGGGCGTTGAGGTCGCCGTGGAAGCGGAGAAGGACGAGCACGGTGAGTGCGACGGCGCCGGCCATCAGCAGGACCGCCTTGACGATCTGGATCCAGGTCGTGGCGCGCATGCCCCCGAGCGACACGTAGACCACCATCAGCGCTCCGACCCCGACCACCGTCCATGACCGGGCGGTGTCACTCGTGCCGCCGAGCAGCAGCGCGACGAGGCTCCCCGCACCCACCATCTGGGCGACCAGGTAGAGCACCGAGACGGTGACCGACGAGGTGCCGAGAGCCGTGCGCACCGGGCGCTCCGCCATCCGGGCGGCGACCACGTCGGCGAGCGTGAACCGCCCGCAGTTGCGTACGAGTTCGGCGACGAGGAGCAGAACGACGAGCCAGGCGACGAGGAATCCGACGGAGTAGAGCATGCCGTCGTAGCCGAACAGGGCGATCAGCCCCGAGATGCCGAGGAAGGATGCCGCGGACATGTAGTCACCGGCGATGGCGAATCCGTTCTCCATGGGGGAGAACAGCCGTCCGCCGGCGTAGAACTCCTCGGCGGACCCCTGTCTGTTGCGGCTGACCCAGGTGGTGATGCCGAGCGTCACGGCGATGAACACGCTGAACAGCAGCAGCGCCAGCGTCTGGTGGTCCCCCCTCACCGGCCGATCCCTCTTGTCATCTCCTGGGTGTCCCACCGCAGTTCCAGAGCGGCACGGTCGCGGTGCAGCCGCGCGTGACGGGCGTACGCCCAGGTGAGCAGGAACGTGGTGAGGAACTGTCCGAGTCCGGCGACCATGGCCACGTTGAGCGCGCCGGCGACGGGACGCGCCATGAGGTCGTGGGCGGTGGTGGCCGCGATGACATAGGCCAGGTACCAGAGCAGGAAGGCGACCGCGGCGGGGACCACGAACCGCCGGTAGCGACGGCGCACTTCGCGGAAGGCGGGGCTGTTCTGCACCTCCAGGTAGATCTCCGCCGCGCCCGGCCCCCGCTCCTCCGGCCGGGACCGCCCGTCGGGCGCGGCCGCGCCCATACCGTCCGGCTCGCCCCACGCCGTGCCCGGCGCCTCGTACCACGGGTCGTCGAGCCGCATCGCTGCGGCGTCCGGCCCTGCTTCCTTCTCCACCGACAACTCCCTTGTCCACGAGCCTTTTCGGCCGCGTAGCCAAGAATGGGCAGACCGGGAAGATCCCGGGCACTTCATTCGCTGTGCTTCACCATTTCAGGTGACGGAAGTGCCGAGTGGGTGCGAGTTCCGAGAGGATCGGATCAGAGGCCGCCCGTGGGTGGAGGAAGCCCTCCGCCCACGGGCGGAGGGCCTCAGACGTCGATGCGCGAGCGGTCCAGGGTCGCGGCGGAGCTGGTGATGAACTCCTTGCGGGGGGCGACCTCGTTGCCCATCAGCAGGTCGAAGACCTGCTCGGAGGATTCCAGGTCACCGATGTTGATCCTGCGCAGGGTGCGGTGGCGCGGGTCCATCGTGGTCTCCGCGAGCTGGTCCGCGTCCATCTCGCCGAGGCCCTTGTACCGCTGGATCGAGTCCTTGAACCGCACGTTCTTCCGCTGCAGCTCCAGCAGGGTCTGCCGGAGCTCATTGTCGGAGTAGGTGTAGATGTACTTGTCCTGGCCCTTCTTCGGCTGGACGAGCTCGATCCGGTGCAGCGGGGGCACGGCCGCGAAGACCCGCCCCGCTTCGACCATCGGCCGCATGTAGCGCTGGAAGAGCGTGAGCAGCAGGGTGCGGATGTGCGAACCGTCGACATCGGCGTCCGTCATCATGATGACCTTGCCGTAGCGTGCCGCGTCGATGTCGAAGGTGCGGCCGGAGCCTGCTCCTATGACCTGGATGATGGCTCCGCACTCGGCGTTCTTGAGCATGTCCGAGACGGACGACTTCTGGACGTTGAGGATCTTCCCGCGGATCGGCAGCAGCGCCTGGAACTCACTGTTCCGCGCCAGCTTCGCGGTGCCGAGGGCCGAGTCGCCCTCCACGATGAAGAGCTCGCTGCGCTCCACGTCGTCGCTCCGGCAGTCCGCGAGCTTCGCGGGCAGCGAGGAGGACTCGAGCGCGGTCTTGCGGCGCTGCGCGTCCTTGTGCTGGCGGGCGGCGATGCGGGTACGCGCTGCGGCCACCGCCTTGTCCAGGACCGCCCTGGCCTGAGCCTTGGCATCGCGCTTGGTCGACGTCAGGAACGCCTTGAGCTCCTTGGCGACCACGTTGGCCACGATCCGGTTGGCGGCCGAGGTGCCCAGCACCTCCTTGGTCTGCCCTTCGAACTGCGGCTCCGCGAGCCGTACGGTGACGACCGCGGTCAGGCCCTCCAGGGCGTCGTCCTTGACGATGTCGTCCTCGGCGACCCGCAGCACCTTGGCGGAACGCAGGACCTCGTTCACCGTCTTCGTGAGTGAGCGCTCGAAGCCGCTGACATGGGTGCCGCCCTTGGGGGTGGCGATGATGTTGACGAAGGACTTGAGGTTGGTGTCGTAGCCGGTGCCCCAGCGCAGGGCGATGTCCACACCCAGCTCGCGGGTGACCTCGGTCGCCGTCATGTGTCCCCGGTCGTCCAGGACAGGCACGGTCTCCTTGAAGGTTCCCGTACCGCTGAGGCGCTGGACGTCGCAGACGGCCTTGTCCTGCGCCAGGTACTCGCAGAACTCGCTGATCCCGCCGTCGAAGCGGAAGGTCTCCTCCGTCTTGCCCTCGCCGTCGATGCCGCGCTCGTCGCGGACGACGATGGTGAGGCCGGGCACGAGGAACGCGGTCTGGCGTGCCCGCTGGTACAGCGTCTCCAGGCTGAGCTTCGCGTCCTTGAGGAAGATCTGGCGGTCCGCCCAGTACCTCACCCGGGTACCCGTACGCGTCTTGGGGACGCGCTTGCCCTTGCGGAGGCCGTTGGCCGGGTCGAAGGGGCTGTCCGGCCCCTGCTCGGTGAACATGCCGGGGACACCGCGCCGGAAGCTGATGGAGTGGGTGGCGCTGTTGCGGTCCACCTCGACGTCCAGTCGTGCGGAGAGCGCGTTCACGACCGAGGCGCCGACGCCGTGCAGGCCGCCGGACGCCGCGTAGGAACCGCCGCCGAACTTTCCGCCGGCGTGCAGCTTGGTCATGACGACCTCGATGCCGGAGAGCCCGGTCTTGGGCTCCACGTCGACCGGGATGCCCCGGCCGTTGTCGCGCACCTCGACGGAGGAGTCGTCGTGGAGGATGACCTCGATGTAGTCGCAGTAACCGCCGAGAGCCTCGTCGACCGAGTTGTCGATGATCTCCCAGAGGCAGTGCATCAGTCCGCGGCTGTCCGTGGACCCGATGTACATCCCGGGGCGCTTGCGGACCGCTTCGAGCCCCTCGAGGACGAGAAGGTGCCGCGCGGTGTAGTTGGAGCTGTCCCTGTCTGAGCCGCCTGCTCCGGTCAGCAGCGCAGTGGACGGCACGGAATCGGCGGTCACGCGGTTCGCTCCTCGCTGAATTTCATGTGGGGCCCGGTGGGTATCGGGCTCGGCCTCGGTGGCCGCTGAGAGCCTACCGAGGCCTGGTAGAGCGGTTGTAACGCCACCCAGGGGGAATCCTTATGCTAGTCCAGCCTCGCATAGGCGTTCGATCATTCGTTAGGGTGACGTGCACATCACGTTCCCTTCGAGGCATGAACCATTTAGGCTCCGGGCACGTCCTCATGAACAACCGGCAAGCCAGCCGGCGGACCGGCCCACACAAGCAACGCGAAACCGTAGCGCTCCGCAATACGGCACATTCGCCGCCAACCGGCAACAGACAGCCATCCTGAGAAGAAGTTTCGAAGAAATGCCACGAGCGGGAACGTTTTCGGCCTGGTTGGATGTTGACCCTGGTACGACAGCTCGTCGAGCTAGAGAAGAGGCGACGTGACTACTGTTCTGACCCCCGCGAGCCCGCTGACCGCAGCAGACCGCTGTGACCGTTGCGGCGCCCAGGCCTATCTGCGCGTCGTCCTGATCAGCGGCGGTGAACTGCTCTTCTGTGCCCACCACGGGCGCAAGTTCGAGCCGGAACTCAAGAAGATCGCCGCGGAAATACAGGATGAGACAGATCGGCTCACTGCCGTACAGGCAAGTGCCGCCGACGAGGATCAACACTGACACCTCGCATCCACGACGAGCTATGGGCACGGTCCAGGACCGGCCGACGGGCGGCCTCCCCTCGGGGAAAGCCGCCCGTTCTCATAGCTCCGACGCGAGGGCGCGGTGATCGCCGCGGCGCTCCCGGCCGCTCAGCTCCCCCCGGCCATCCACCGGATCGCCGAGGACATCCGGGTGTACACCCCGGGGTTGCCGGGGCTCCCGCAGCCGCTGCCCCACGAGACCAGCCCGATGAGACGCCCACGGGCCACCAGCGGGCCTCCGCTGTCCCCCTGGCAGGCGTCCCGCCCGCCCGCGGTGTCACCGGCGCAGAGCATCGACGAGGCGTCGTACGCGCCCTGTGTGCCGCCGGGGTAGGCCCGGGCGCAGTCGGTGTCCGCCAGTACCCGCACCGTGGCCGCGCGCAGCCCTGACGCGTAGGCGCCGTACCCGGTGGTGTCCCCCCAGCCGTACACGGCCGCCTCGGTGCCCGGCTCGTACGCCGCGTTCCCGGACCCGGCCATCGGTATGACGCTCCCCTGGGGCAGCGTCCGGTCCAGAGTGAGGACCGCCAGGTCCTCGGCATTCGTGTGCGGGTCGTACCCCGGATTCACCCATGTCGTTCGCACGGGGATCTCCTGACCGCCCGGCCCGCTCAGCTCGTCACGTCCGGCGATGACCCGCAGGTCCCGGACCTCGGCGACGGCGGCGCCCAGTACGTCCTCCCTGAGGCAGTGTGCCGCCGTCAGCACCTTGGTGGGTGCGACCGCCACTCCCCCGCAGAACTGGCCCGCGCGGGTTCCTCCGAACCGGTCACGGCTCGACAGGGCCACGGCCCACGGGCTGTCCGCGACGGCCACCGGCTTCCCGCCCACGATGACGCTGTCCGCCGCGGCGGGCGCCGGGGGGCCGAGGGGTATGAGCGCCGCCGCGACCGCAAGAGCGAACGCGGCGGGAAGGACACGGACGAGAAGGCGGGGCATGGAGACTCCTGACGCCGAGGTGAACAGTGCCCACTCAGCGTCATCCGCCCCGGCGCCGACCGCATGCGCACATGCGTCGGGCCCGGAACCTCTGGAGGTTCCGGGCCCGGCCCATGTCTGTCCGAGATCTAGTCGAGGTAGTCGCGCAGAACCTGCGAGCGCGAGGGGTGGCGCAGCTTCGACATCGTCTTGGACTCGATCTGGCGGATGCGCTCACGCGTCACTCCGTAGACCTTGCCGATCTCGTCCAGCGTCTTCGGCTGGCCGTCGGTGAGACCGAAGCGCATCGAGACGACGCCCGCCTCACGCTCGGAGAGCGTGTCGAGCACGGAGTGCAGCTGCTCCTGGAGCAGCGTGAAGCTCACCGCGTCCGCCGGCACGACCGCCTCGGAGTCCTCGATCAGGTCTCCGAACTCGCTGTCCCCGTCCTCACCCAGCGGGGTGTGGAGGGAGATCGGCTCGCGACCGTACTTCTGGACCTCGATGACCTTTTCGGGGGTCATGTCGAGCTCCTTGGCCAGCTCCTCCGGGGTGGGCTCACGGCCCAGGTCCTGGAGCATCTGGCGCTGCACCCGCGCGAGCTTGTTGATGACCTCGACCATGTGCACCGGGATACGGATGGTGCGGGCCTGGTCGGCCATGGCGCGGGTGATCGCCTGGCGGATCCACCACGTGGCGTACGTGGAGAACTTGTAACCCTTGGTGTAGTCGAACTTCTCGACCGCGCGGATCAGACCGAGGTTGCCCTCCTGGATGAGGTCCAGGAAGAGCATGCCGCGACCCGTGTAGCGCTTGGCCAGCGAGACCACGAGCCGGAGGTTGGCCTCCAGCAGGTGGTTCTTGGCGCGGCGGCCGTCCTCGGCGATGATCTCCAGCTCGCGCTTGAGCTTCGGCGCGAGCTTGTCGGAGTTCGCGAGCTTGTCCTCGGCGAAGAGGCCGGCCTCGATCCGCTTGGCGAGCTCGACCTCCTGCTCGGCGTTGAGGAGGGGGACCTTGCCGATCTGCTTGAGGTAGTCCTTGACCGGGTCGGCCGTGGCGCCGGCGACGGCCACCTGCTGCGCAGGCGCGTCGTCCTCGTCGTCGTCGGAGAGGACGAAGCCCTTGTTCTCGCCCTCGCCCTCCTCTTCCTCACCCTTGCCGGCCTTGACTTCCTCGACCGCCTCGTCACCGTCGAGAAGCTCGTCGTCCTGCTTGCCGGACTTCTTGGCGGCGGTCTTCTTGACCGCGGTCTTCTTCGCGGCGGTCTTCTTGGCAACCGTCTTCTTGGCTGCCGTCTTCTTCGCAGGAGCGGCCACGGCGGCGTCGTCGGCCGCCACGTCCGCGCTCTGGGCCGCCGGGGCGGCAGATGCCGCGACGGTCCGCGTCACGGCTGTCTTGGCCGCGACAGTCTTGGTGGCGGTGCGCTTGACCGGGCTCTTCGCTGCGACGCTCTTGCGGGCGCGCTTAGGCGACTCCGCGGCACTGACCATCAGCGTCACACCCTCTTCCTCGAGGATCTGGTTGAGGCTGCGCAGAACATTCTTCCACTGGGTTGGCGGAATCTGGTCAGCCTCGAAGGCCCGACGCACGTCATCGCCGGCGATCTGCCCATCAGCCTTTCCCCGCTCGATGAGCGCCATCACAGACTCGGACTCGGCGATCTCCGGCGGGAGCGTACGGGATGTGCTGGCCGACACGAACAACCTCTCGGAACGATGGAAACGGCTTCCGGCCCGGCCCTGGAGAGGGCTGGAACCGACGACCGCCGGCTGGGGATGTCGCCGACGGCGCGGGTTTGGCCTCAGAACTGCACAGCGCACTGCGTGGCTGCTGTATTCCTTCCGCGGCGGTCACCTCTTAAGTCATCGCACTGTTCCGAGGAGTGTTACGCCCAATTCGCGTGGCCCCAGTCACACCTCATTCGCGACAAACAGACCCAGAGGTCACATCTCCGTATGAACCTGCCCCGGACCGCCAGGCCCCGGCCACACACGGTCCGCATACCCCGGCCCGGCGGAGTTCAGTGCTCGCGAGGCGCGGGAACCACTCGCTCGCCATCGGTGTGGCCGACCAGCAGCTGTCGCATGGCGGTCTCGGCGCCGGCGGAGTCGCCCGACGCGAGCGCTTCCACGATCCGCGCGTGGTGGCCGAGGGACGCCTCGGCCGGCCGGTCACAGCCGGTGACGGGGCCGCCCGAGACGTGCAGGGCGGCCGACACGATTCCGGAGAGGTGTTCGAGCATGCGGTTGCCCGCCGCCTGGATCAGCAGGGCGTGGAACTCCGCGTCCGCCCTGGAGAACGTGATGGTGTCGCCCTGCCCCATCGCGTGCCCCATGATCTCGATCATGTCGCCGAGGCGCTGCTGAATGTCCTCGCGCCCGTGACCGGCGGCCAGCCGGGCGGCCAGCGGCTCGATGGTCCAGCGGAGGTCCTCCAGCTCGCGGCGCTGGTCATCACGCTGCGGGCCGAAGGCGCGCCATTCGATGATGTCGGGGTCCAGCAGGTTCCAGTCGCTGACCGGGCGGACCCGTGTGCCCACGTTGGGCCGGGCACTCACGAGGCCCTTGGCCTCGAGAACGCGCAGGGACTCCCTCACAACGGTGCGGGATACCTCGAATCGCTGGCCGATCTCCTCCGGAACGAGCGGCCGGTCGGCACCGAGGTCACCGGAAACGATCATCTGACCGAGCTGCTGGACCAGTTGGCCGTGAAGTCCACGGCCGCGACTGGCCGCGCCGCGTCGGCTCGCCCGCCCCAGTTCGGATTCGGCACCACCCCAGGAACGGAGGGCGGCGCGCTCGCCGGCCGGCGCCTCCGTGTACGGGTAACGGTCGAGTTCGCCCGGGCCGGCGAGGCCGGAGTCGGCGGAGCGGGCGGCGGTCATCATGGTGTGCGCAAGGGTACTCACGCATCCTTTGTCGGCGCGGCTCACCCGCCCCTTGAGGTCTTTGCTGAAAAGCACACGAAAGGGTGATCGGCACCCGCCCCGCAATTGACGCGTTATCGGTGGAAATCGCATCTTTTCAGGAGAGTTGCCCGTGGGTGGCCGTCGAGGCCGAGCCAAACGATCACCAACGGGCTCTCCCTCGAAGGCTGGTGAACACATACGCGCAGATCAAGGCAGACAACGACAGGGAAAGCGCCAGCCCCACGGGTTGAGCCACGACCCGCACCGCGGCCATGGCCCAGCGGTCCGTCTCGTACGGCCACTGTGCCCATCCCAGTTCACGCAGCCGGCCCGGCAGTCCTGTGATCGAACGCGCGGACGGTCCCGCGAGGAGCTTCTGCATCAGCGGCACGACGAGGACGGGGACAGCCAGCACGGCGGCGACTCCGGCAGCGGTCAGCCGGAACACGCCGGCCCCCAGCAGGCCCGCCCAGGCACACCCGACCGACAGACCCGCCCAACTGGCTGCGAGCTGCGGAGCGTTCGCCGGTACGGCCACCAAGTCGCCGCCGTAGACGAGGCGCAGGGCCTCGGCGTCCGCCAGTACGGAGAGCAGAGCGAGCAGCAGCGCGACGCCCGCCGAGACCACCAGTTTCGCCACCAGGAGTCCGAGACGGCGCGGGACCGTTCCCCGCCCGGCGGCGAGCGCCGGGTAGCGGAACTCGTCGCCGAAGGAGAGGGCGCCCAGCAGTCCGGCCGCGAACGCGGCGGGCGGCAGCGGCAGCAGGTCCGGCCAGGCCACCAGCAGATCCGGCAGAGGAGTCCTCCCTGAGCGGGCCAGCAGCACGGAGAGGCCCGCCGACACGACCAGAACGGCCGCCATGATCAGGGCGGTCGTCCTGACACCGAAGAGGCGGCGCAGCTCGTACCGCACAGGCCGGAGCGGGCCACGGGCCGGTCGTACGGGGATCGGAGGCGGCAGCCGCGAGATCGCCACGGCCGAGGCGGGCCCCGGCAGGACGACCCTCGGCGGAGCACCGCCCGGCCTCCCGGACGGCACGGCCACCGGGCCCGCGTCCCCGGTCTCGTCGGCGAGGTGATGGACGGGGAGGCCGTGCCGGTACGCCGTGTCCCCGACCTCCGCGCAGCTGCTGCCGTACACCGAGAGCCGGCTGCCGTCCTCGGCGACCACCTCGACGGAGCGCTGGGCGGCACGGGCTTCGCGGCTCATCACCGCGGCCAGCCGGGCCGCGTGCGGCGTCCGCACCGCGACCCGGGGGCGCAGACGGGTGCGGGAGAAGTCGGCGACCGCCTGGTCGGCGACGAGGCGCCCCTCGTCGATGGTGACCACGCGGTCGGCGGCACGAGCGGCCTCCTTGGGATCGCCGGTGGTGTGCAGGACCGTGCCGCCCTCGGCCGCGTGTGCGCGGAGCAGGCCGTGGAGCCAGCTCCTCTCGCGCGGCGAAAGGCCCTCGGTGGGCTCGTCCAGCACGAGCGTATGAGGGTCACCGAGCAGCGCCGAGGCAAGGCCGAGCCGCCGGTCCATGCCGGCCGAGAGGGTACCGATCCGCTGGTCTCCCAGCCCTGCGAGGCCCACCACTTCGAGCAGTTCGTCCGCCCTGGAGGCGGGGACTCCCGCCGCGGCACAGAGCATGCGGAGCTGGCCACGCGCGGTGCGGGCGGGATGCCCCGGGACGTCCCCGAGCAGCACCCCGACCTCGCGGGCGGGATGACCGATGCGATGCAGCGGCCGGCCCTTGAAGTAGGTGACGCCTCTGCCCGCTTCGAGCTCGAGCATCAGCCGGAGGGCGGTGGTCTTGCCGGAGCCGGGAGCGCCGAGGAGCGCGGTGACGCTGCCGGGCGGGGCTTCGAAGGTCAGGTCGTCCACGACGGGCGGACGGTCGCGGTGGGGGGCGCTGGTGAGTCCGATGGCCTGGAGCATCGCTTCTCTCGCTGAGGGTGAGACCGCTCGGCGGCAGGGTGGATTACCTCAGCAAGATAACGCGGCATTTCGGACTTTTTGCGCATCGGTGCTTCTATGGGCGTTCCGCAGGCGCGTGCGGCTCGGACCCGCGGTGCGCGCGGCCCGGACCCGCAGTGCGGGCCCCCGGTGCGGGTACGCCTCAGACTTCCGGCCTCAGCATCGGAGGGTTGAGTACGGTCGCCGCCCCCGCCCGGAACAACTGTGCGGGCCTGCCCCCCTGCCGTGTGGTCGTCCCGCCGGACGGCACCAGGAAGCCGGGCGTGCCCGTGACCTTGCGGTGGAAGTTCCGGGGGTCGAGGACCACACCCCACACCGCTTCGTACACCCTGCGCAGCTCCCCCACCGTGAACTCCGGCGGGCAGAAAGCCGTGGCCAGCGAGGAGTACTCGATCTTCGAGCGGGCCCGCTCCACCCCGTCGTCGAGGATCCTCGCGTGATCAAAGGCCAGCGGCGCGGACTTCTCGCCGTCGCGGGCGAAGCCACCCCCTGGCCCGAGCAGGTCTTCCACCGGTGCCCAGCGCGCGCTGTTCGCGTCCCCGCCCGCGCGCGGAGCGGGGAGGTCGGGCGCGAGCGCGAGGTGTGCGACGCTGACGACTCTCATCCGGGGGTCCCGCCCCGGGTCCCCGTAGGTCGCGAGCTGTTCGAGATGGGCACCGTTCCCGACTGCGGGGGCGGACGGATCGTGCGCGCAGAGCCCGGTCTCCTCGACGAGTTCACGCGCTGCCGCAGCACCGAGGTCCTCATCGGTCCTGACGAATCCCCCGGGCAGTGCCCACCGCCCCTGGAAGGGCGATTCGCCACGGCGCACCACCAACGCGCAGAGGGCGTGACGTCGTACCGTGAGGACAACCAGGTCGACGGTGACTGCGAAGGGCGGGAAGGTCGACGGGTCGTAGGGCGGCATGCGGAAATCATAGTCGTCTTCCTGACGATAAACACTCCCTTCGCCACACCGGTTCGCACGCCCGGTCCCGGTCGCCTCCCCCGCGTGAAAGACCCGGCCGGCACTTACGTCCGCCCGGGGCGGAGAACCGTCAGTCGCGGCTCCTGGCACCGCGCTGACCCAGCCGTCGGTCGGTGTCGCGGGCCCGGCCCCGGCTCAGGGACGAGCCCGGACGGGAGACGACGGCGCCCGGTGCGGACCGTTCCGTCGTCCTCCGTGCACGCCTGGCGGCCGCGGTGCGCGGGGCCCGGACCCCGGTCCGTCGCTCCGGGCGGTGCCCGCTGCCGCGTTTCTGCGGGGCGGCGGCGCCTCCCCTCTCGCGCAGCGTGCGCTCCCCGCGGAGACAGCTGCGCAGCGTCTCCGGATCCAGTCCTTGATTGCACGCCTGGTGCAGCAGCTGGGCGAAGGTGTAGTCGGGGTCCGCCCGCAGAGCGAGTCCCAGTGCCACCCTGGCGCCCGCCTCGTCGCCGGTGGACCACGAGACCCAGCCGGCCAGCGTGAGCGGCGCCGCGGCGTGTTCCACGTACGGCCCGACGCACCGGCGGGCGAGAGCGCGCCACAGCCGGAGCGCCGTCTCGGCCTCGGTGCCCTCCATCCACTCGGCGGCCCGGTCCCTGGTCTCGCGGTCCTGGAGGCCCAGGATCACCGCCGCCGCCTCGTCGGGTGCGATCAGGACGTCGTCACCGCCGTCCGTCCACGCCGAGCCGGAGGGCGGTGCGTTCCCCATGCGTTCCATGAGGTCCCGGGCGAGCGCGAGTGTCTCCCGCGCCACCTCCCCGCGCCCGTCGGCGTCGAGGATGCGCGAGACGAGGACGGCACCCGCCGAGTCCAGGGCCCGCTCCTGCTCCTGCGCCGCCGCGGAGTCCCACGGCACCAACCGCGCCTCCATGTCCCGAAGCGATCCACGCACCTGGACACCGGCGTAAGCGGCTGCGGCCGCCATCACCGTGGTGCCCGGGAGCGCCAGCGGGCTGCCCTCGGGCGGACAGCAGCGGTCGTCGGGGCAGCAGTACGACCAGTAACGGCCGTCGGAGATGCAGAGCGCTTCGAGGACGGGCACGTCGAGCGCCCCGCAGGCGGTGCGCAGCCGCTGGGCGAGCGGCCTCAGCCGCTCCATGGTCTGCGGGGCGGTCTCGCCCTCCGCCGGATCCTGGCAGAGGAAGACGACGATCGCGTCCGGGCGGGATTCGTGCCTCTCGCTTCCCGCGATCAGGCTTCGCGCCAACTGGTCGGCGACCGGTGCCCACTCCTCCGGTTCCGGCGGGATGCCCAGCCTGAGCCGGCCGCCGAAGCGGCCCCGGCCACCGTGCAGGGCCACCATGACCACACTGTCGTTCGGATGGAAGCCCATCAGGTACGGAAGGGCGTCGGCGAGTTCGGCGGGGCCCCGCAGGGTGACCTGCTGGGCATCGGACGGTCCGGTGGTTTCCTCGTGCTTGTTCATGGCATGACCGTCCCGCGGGCCACCGATTTCCGCGACCCCTGTGGATAACTTTGTCCACAGGCATGGATCACCGTTCGCGGTTTGTCGTAGGCATCGGGTTGCATGGGGACATGACCAACGCAGACCGC
This sequence comes from Streptomyces sp. NPDC079167, assembly GCF_040686735.1. NCBI lineage: Bacteria > Bacillati > Actinomycetota > Actinomycetes > Kitasatosporales > Streptomycetaceae > Streptomyces > Streptomyces sp. NPDC079167. Next base: position 89,382 of record NZ_JBFBLO010000016.1, read on the forward strand.
GCAGCGCTCAGGGCCTCGGCCGATTCCGTACTCGCCCGTCTGGTCGGGGACACCACCGGCACCGCCCGGCTGCGTGAGGACCAGTGGCGGGCCATCGAGGCCCTCGTCGCCGACCGGCGCAGGGCCCTGGTCGTCCAGCGGACCGGGTGGGGCAAGTCCGCGGTGTATTTCGTGGCGACCTCGCTGCTGCGCGCCCAGGGCAGCGGGCCGACGGTGATCGTTTCTCCCCTGCTCGCCCTCATGCGCAACCAGGTGGCGGCGGCGGCCCGGGCCGGTATCACCGCCCGCACGATCAACTCCTCCAACACCGAGGAGTGGGACACCGTCCAGGCCGAGGTGGCGGCGGGCGAGGTGGACGTGCTGCTGGTCAGTCCCGAGCGGCTCAACAATCCCGATTTCCGGGACCAGGTGCTGCCGCGCCTAGCCGCGGCCACGGGGTTGCTGGTGGTCGACGAGGCGCACTGCATCTCCGACTGGGGCCATGACTTCCGGCCGGACTACCGAAGGCTGCGGACCATGCTCGCCGATCTCCCGGCGGGCGTTCCGGTGCTCGCCACGACGGCCACCGCCAACGCACGCGTGACCGCGGACGTCGCGGAGCAGCTCGGCACGGGGGCGGGCACGGACGCGTTGGTGCTGCGGGGGCCCCTGGACCGGGAGAGCCTCAGCCTCGGGGTGCTCCAACTGCCCAACGCCGCGCACCGTCTGGCCTGGCTGGGCGACCACCTCGGAGAACTGCCGGGCTCGGGCATCATCTACACGCTCACGGTCGCGGCCGCCGAGGAGATCACGGCCTACCTCCGCCAGTGCGGACACACGGTCGTGTCGTACACCGGCCGGACGGAGAACGCCGACCGGCAGCAGGCCGAGGACGATCTCCTGGCCAACCGGGTCAAGGCCCTGGTGGCCACGTCCGCGCTCGGCATGGGGTTCGACAAACCCGACCTCGGCTTCGTCGTGCACGTGGGGTCCCCGTCCTCGCCCATCGCCTACTACCAGCAGGTCGGGCGCGCGGGCCGTGGAGTCGAGCACGCCGAGGTCCTGCTGCTCCCGGGCAAGGAGGACGAGGCCATCTGGCAGTACTTCGCCTCGGTCGCCTTCCCGCCGGAGGAACAGGTCCGCCGGACTCTCGACGTCCTCGCCCAGGCCGGCCGGCCCCTGTCGCTGCCCGCCATGGAACCTCTGGTCGACCTGCGACGCACCCGCCTCGAGACGATGCTCAAGGTGCTGGACGTCGACGGTGCGGTGAAGCGGGTGAAGGGCGGCTGGATCTCCACGGGCGAACCGTGGGTGTACGACGCCGAGCGCTACGCCTGGGTCGCGCGGCAGCGGGCGGCCGAACAGCAGGCGATGCGCGACTACGCGTCGGGGACCGGATGCCGCATGGAGTTCCTCCGGCGCCAGCTCGACGACGAGGAGGCCGCGCCATGCGGACGCTGTGACAACTGCGCGGGCGCACGGTTCGACGACAAGGTCTCCACGGCCGCGCTCGACGCGGCGCGCGGCGAGCTCGGCAGGCCGGGTGTGGAGGTGGAGCCACGCAAGATGTGGCCCACGGGGCTCTCCGCGGTGGGCATCGATCTCAAGGGCCGCATCCCGGCCGGCGAACTGGCCCTGCCCGGCCGCGCGCTCGGCCGGCTCTCGGACATCGGCTGGGGCAACAGGCTCCGCCCACTGCTCGCGGCCCAGGCCCAGGACGCCCCGGTGCCCGACGACGTGTCGAGCGCGGTCGTCACCGTGATCACCGACTGGGCGAAGGGCCCCGGCGGCTGGGCCTCCGGGGCCCCGGACGCGGCACCCCGGCCGGTCGGAGTCGTCACGGTCGCCTCACGCCGCAGGCCCCGGCTGGTCCACTCGCTCGGCAGCCGTATCGCCGAGGTCGGTCGGATGCCCCTGCTGGGCACGGTCGCCTACGCCCCTGGCAGCGAGGACCTGCGCATCTCCCAGACCAACAGCGCGCAACGGGTGAGGGCGCTGCACGAGGCCCTGGTGGTGGAGCCCGCACTGGCGGAGTCACTCGCGTCCGCGGGGGGCCCCGTCCTGCTCGTGGATGATCTCTCCGACACCGGATGGACACTCGCCGTCGCGGCACGGCTGCTCCGGCGTGCGGGAGCGGAGGGGGTGTTTCCGCTGGTCCTCGCAGTCCAGGCCTGACAATTGGCTTCGTCCGTCGCCGAGCGGGCAGGGATATCCGTGTCATTCCGTCAGATACCAGTCAGCCGCGCCAATTGCTCGTTGCCGCCTGCCGGTGCGACAGGAAGAATTGGAGTCGCTCCCCGCACGGTCTCTTCGCGGGCCCGGAAGGGCTGTGCCGCGGCGCGCCCTCACTCGACCCTGCCCGCACCGTGGGCGCGTAGCGAAGGGAGGACCGTGACCTTCGGATTCGCTCCGTCCGCAGCCACTTCACTGTCGGCGTCCGCAGGCTCCGTCAACCACGTCGCCAGGATGCTCGAACCGGCCGAGTGGGCCGCGGCGGGCATACCTCTGCTGCGCAGTCCGCGGGAGGTCGTCAGCGGCCTCCACGCCCGGCACAGGCCGACTCCGGCCACCGCGGTCGTCGCGGTCCTCGACCATGAGGAACGGCTCACGGCCAGCGCCTCGTTCGCCCGGCGGTCCACCGTGGCGACGGACGGCTGGGAGTTCCGCAACGCCCTGCTGGCACACCTGCGCCGGGTGATCCCGCACGATCTGCGCCGCCGCACCCCCGTGCGTACCGCCGTACTGCTCTACTGCCGCGAGGGCGACGAGCGTTGGACGGAGGAGGACGGGGCGTGGATGTGGGGGCTTCGGGACGCCTGCACGCTGCACGGTCTCCGTTGCGGGGCCTACATCACTCTGACCCGGGAAGGCTGGCAGGTCCTCGGTGAGGGCCGGGGCGGCCGCAGGCCGACGATGCTCTCCACGCCGTCGGCCCTGGCGGACACCTCGGCCGGCCACGACCCGGGTCCGCTCCGCACCGGGGGCGGCGCAGCCGAGGCACTGCGGCGAGGCGCCGCCCGTTGAAACGGTACGTGGGCCCTGCCGTCCTCACGGACGGCAGGGCCCACGTACCTGGGGGCCTACGGACCTACCGGCCTACGGCCTACGGCTCAGACTCCCGCGCCGAGCGCCGAGTTGATCTGCTGCGGGTCTCCGCACACGATCAGCAGAACGCCGGCGCGCTCTCGCACGCCGGACAGTGCACGGGCAGCCGCGTCGTCGAGGTCGCTGTTGACCGCGACAACGACGACGGGACGGCCGGCGGACCGGCCGGCGTCGGCCGTGCCGGCGAAGAAGACGTCGTCACCCGCGTCGTGCTGCGCCCAGTAAGCGGCCTCCCCGAAGGAGAGTTCGTGAGCGGCCCAGGGGTGCTGTTCGCCCGTGGTGAGCACCAGGATGTCACCAGGTGCCCGCCCGGAGTCGAGCAGCAGGTCGACTGCCTCGTCGGCGGCGTCGATCGCACCGCCGGCCGGGGCGGGGATCAGCTGGAACTGTGCTGCCGGGCGTTCTTCGGGCAGCTTCTGCCCGGCACGGGCAGGGGCCGGAGCAGCGGGAGTGACGGATGCGGGCTGCGGGCGCTGCGCCGGGGGCGCGGGCCTCGCGGGGCCGCGGCCCGGGCTTCCGGGACGCGGTGTGGCCGCGGAACGCGGGCCGGGTACGGGACGGGGGGTCGGCGCGGTGCGGCCGGCGGCCGGAGTGACGCGGGGACCCTGGGCGCTCTCGGGAATCTGAGGCTCCTCGGGGATGAGAGGCATGAATGGTTGTCTTTCGCAGCCGACGCGAACACGTCGGCGGTGGGGTGCGCCTGTGCGATCAGAAGTCGAAGCCGAGCTGGCCCCCGCTTTCCAGTGCCGCCGCCTCGGCGGAGAATCGGACCTTCTTCAGGTGCTGCCACCTGGGCAGCGCGTCGAGGTAGGCCCAGCTGAGGCGATGGTGAGGCGTAGGCCCCCGCTCCTCCAGCGCGGCCCGGTGCACCGGTGACGGATAACCGGCGTTCGCGCCGAAGGCGAAGTCTGCGTACTCCCCGGTGTCCGCGCCCAGTTCGGCCATCATCGTGTCCCGGTGGACCTTGGCGATCACCGAGGCCGCGGCCACGGCGATGCAGGACTGGTCGCCCTTGATCACGGTACGGACGTTCCAGGGCGTTCCGAGGTAGTCGTGCTTGCCGTCGAGGATCACGGCGTCCGGCCGCACGGGCAGAGCGTCGAGCGCCCTGACGGCCGCGAGACGGAGCGCCGCGGTCATGCCGAGGTCGTCGATCTCCAGTGGTGACGCATGCCCCAGCCCGTAGGCCGTGACCCACTTCTCGAGCAACGGGGCGAGTTCGGCCCGGCGCCTGGGACTGATCAGCTTGGAGTCGGTGAGTCCCTCAGGGGCTCTACGGAGACCGGTGACGGCCGCGCACACGGTGACGGGGCCGGCCCACGCTCCGCGTCCGACCTCGTCGACACCGGCGACGGTCCTGGCACCGGAGGTAGCGCGCAGTGAGCGCTCGACGGTGTGCGTGGGTGGTTCGTACGGCATGGCGCCTGCCAGGTTACGCCGATGGGCACGGCAAGAACACCCCGGGGCACCGTGCAGCACGTCGGCACGTGTCCGGCCGTGTCCGGAAACACCCGCGGTGAGCACTGCGGGCCGCGCTGCGAGCCGTACGCCGAAGCGTCACCGACCTCGCCCTGGCACGGGTGTGCCCCCGAACGCCCCGGCGGTGACCAGACGTTCGGGGTGGCCCACCTCAGTACGGGTCGTAGGAGTCATCCTCGTCTGCGTCCCGCCCGTCCGTCTCCGTTCCGAGGCCGCGGCAGTCGGTCCCACGGTCCTGTACGGGGTGTTCCTCCAGGATGTCCCGGGCCCTGACCTCTCCCCAGCTGGAGGAGTACCACGGAGTGTCCAGGAGGGCGAGATCACTCCGGTACTTCTCCAGCACACAGGACCTCAGAGGCTCAGGCAGCCCGTCCAGGGCCGGTACGGCGTCGGCGGAGAGCCCCTTGAGGTACTCGAGGTCGATCGTCCTGTCGCTGCCGTACCGCTCGACGTTCTGTTCGGCGATCAGTCCGTCGGGCGAGAGCAGCCCGAAGGCGAGCACGCCGACGGCCGCGCTCACGGCGACCGCGCGCGGCAGCAGCCTGGCGCCGAAGACTCCGGCCGCGAGGATGAGGATCAGCACCACTCCGAGCCAGAGCTCCACAGCGGCGACGGAGATCCGCAGCCGGGTCAGCCCGAAGGCGTCCACGTAGAGGTCCATGCGGCGCAGCGCCGAGGCCACGACAACGAGGGTCAGCACGCACAGCGCCCCGAGGACGCTCCGGACCAGGACCCGGTCGCGCGGCCCGCCGCGCGGGGCCCAGCGCAGGGCGAGGGCGATGACGAGCAGGGTCAGCACCGTGGCCCAGAGGAGCTGCCAGAAGCCCTGGCGGGCGTACTCGGCGGGCAGCAGACCGGTCTCGTCGAGCACCTTGTCGTACCCGCCGAGCAGGACGACGAGCTGGAGCGTGATGAACGCGGCGAAGAGCAGGTTGAGCACGATCAGGGGAAGCGCCCACTCCGCCCTGTTCCTGGCTTTGCCCGGCCGTACGGTGATCCCGTCCCAGCGCACCGGCGCGGCGGCGCTGTACGCGGCGGCGAGTGCTCCGACGAGGCCGAGCGCGAAGAGGAACAGCCGCCAGGGGCTGTCGCCGACGGTCACGTCGGGGGTGAGGCTGCCCAGGAGGTCGGCGAAGGCGGCGTCCGCGGAGGCGAAGAGCGCGCCGAACACGATGAGCAGGACCACCGCCACCGCAGTGCTGCGCACCACGGTGCGCACACGCCCCCGGGAGTCGTCCGCGCGGTCACGCACCCCGCGCCACCCCCAGCGCATACCGGCCGCCACGGCGGGGAACAGCCCCAGCGAGCCGAGCAGCACACCCGGCCAGCTGCGGCTTCCGTGCAGGACGAGGGAGCCGAGGGCGAGCGCCGACACCACTGCGAGGAAGACCGGCCACCCCGCTTCCCGGAGCGCCGGAATCACCAGGAGCGCCAGGCCGCCCACCGCCCACACCGCGGTCCAGGGGCGCAGCCTGCGCCCCGCCGAGCGTGCGGCGAAGAACGCCCCCAGGGCTGCGGGCACGGCCACGATGAGCAGATTGGGCCCGAGGCCGTCACCGAGCAGCAGGGCGCTGAGCAGGGCCGTGGCGAGGACCGCCCAGAGCGTGGCGGGCCCGATCGCGGGCGGAGAGGGAGGCATCAGCCGGGACAGCACGCCGACCGGCTGATGCCTCCCAGGGCGCCGCCAGACGTCCCCCGGAGGCGGCGGCCGAAGATAGGAGGGCACTTCCGGCACATCGGGGCCGGCCTGCTGCGGCGGCACCTGGGCGGAAGCGCTCGCGGGCTTGCCCGCCGCCTTCGCCCGGCCGGGACTGCCGGGTGCGGTGCGGGGCACCTCGCCCCCCGCCCCGGTCACGGGGCGTGCCGCGGATTGCTCCGCGTCGCCGGGCTCCGGTGACGTCTCGGGCCGGCTGGACGCGTCGGACGACTGATCGGACATGGGACCCCTCCCCCACCGGGGTCCGCTCGCGCGGCCACATCGCGGCGCGTCGGCCCCGGCGTCTCTAGGCGCACACCCACCAAGATCAATGAGGGCGGCATGGCCGAAAGAGTAAGTCGCGCCTGGACCGTTCGGCCGGCCGGGGCCGCTGCTGTGGCAGGACCGTGACAGTAAAAGTGCCATGCCACGGGCGTGAAGGGGTCACCGAGGTCGCCGCACACCCGCTGGAAGCGGACTCCGCGGACGGTCAGCGGCGCGCCGGCGCGGACGGCATCCAGTCGGGCAGCTCTTCCGTCCGTGCCAGCCAGCCGGCCGGAGGGGCACCGACAGGCTCCGCGGCGACGATCCCGCCGACGATGGCGCAGGTGGTGTCCACGTCGCCGCCCGCCTGTGCCGTCACCCAGAAGGCCTGTTCGAAGTCACCCAGGTGCCGCGCGGCCGACCAGAGGGCGAAGGGCACGGTGTCGTGCGCACTCGTACGGCGGCCGTTGCCGAGCACCGCCGCGACCGTCCCGGCGTCCCTGTAGTCGAGCATGTCGCGCGCCCTGCGCAGCCCGGCCCCGACAGCGCTGCGCGGGATGAGGCCGACGACGCCGTCGATCAGGTCCTCCGGCGTCGGCGGCCCTCCCGGCGCGGCGACGAGGGCGGCGGCCGCGGCGACGGCCATCGCCCCCACGACGGCCTCGCGGTGCTGATGGGTGGTGTACGAGGAGATCTCGGCCTGATGGATGGCCTGCTCCGGATCGTCCGCGTACCAGGCGCCCAGCGGGGCGATGCGCATCGCCGAACCGTTCCCCCAGGAGCCCTGGCCCTGGAAGAGCGCCGATGCCAGCTCGCGCCAGGCGCCGCCTTCCCGAACCAGCCTGAGCAGCCGGTTCACCGCGGGCCCGTAACCCCGGTCGAAGTCGTGGTGCCGGGCGAAGGAGTGGGCGAGTTCGTCCTGGTCGACGCGCTCGTGCGCGGCCAGCACGGCGAGCACGGAGCAGGCCATCTCGGTGTCGTCGGTCCACTGCCAGTCGCCGGGAGGCAGGCCGCGGTTCTTGAGCAGGGGGTAATGGGCCGGGACGAAGAACTGGGAGCCGAGGGCGTCTCCCACGGACAGTCCACGCAGGCTGGCCAGAGCGCGTTCGAAACGGTCGGAAGCGGAGTCAGCGGTCATCGCTCCGCCACTCTATCCGGTGCGGCCGTAGGGCTCAGGGGTGCGCCACCGCCGAAAGGGCCGGTCGAGCGTATAGCGGCCGTCCTCACCCAGCAGCAGGGTCCTGGATTCACCGTTCCCGGGGTTGGACAGCGACTCGAATTCCGCCACCGACCAGTGGAACCAGCGCATGCAGAAGAGCCTCATGGTCAGCCCATGGGTGACCAGCAGAACGTTCGGCGGGTGGCCGGGGTCCTCGAAGCTGCGGTGGAGGCTCTCCAGGAACGCGTCGACCCGGTCGTAGACGTCGGCACCGGACTCGCCCTGCGCGAAGCGGTAGAAGAAGTGCCCGTACGCGTCCCGGTAGGCCTTCTGCAGCCTGACGTCTTCACGGTCCTGCCAGTTCCCCCAGTCCTGCTCGCGCAGCCGGGGCTCCTCCCTTACACGGACGTGCTCCGGTTCGAGGGCGAAGGCCCTGAACGTCTCGTGGGTGCGCCGGTAGGGCGAGATGTAGACGCTGACACGCTCGTCGCCGAACGTCTCACGTAGCCGGGAACCCGTCTCCTCCGCCTGACGCAGCCCGTTCGCCGTGAGCCTGAGCGCGTGGTCGGGCTCACGTTCGTAGACCGTGTCGTCGGCATTGCCCTCGGACTCACCGTGCCGGACGAGAACGATGCGTTTCGGTCGTGCCATGTACCGAACCCTAGATGCCGTCCGGCCCGATCGAGCAGTTGTACGGGCTCCATCGGGCGTATGTGACCAAGGAAACGGCCGCACGGGGCCGGAGCAGACCGTTCACGACGGTTCGAGCGTACGGGCCCGGGTCAGACCGTCCGCGACGGTTCGAGCGTACGGGCCAGGCCCGGGTCAGACCGTCCACGACGGTTCGAGCTGCACCACGTCGCCCGTCAGTGACTCGACATCCCGCTCGGTCTCCGCCCGTGCCGAGAGGCGGGCGGCGCCCTCCGGCCGGTACTTGCCGCGTTCGGCGCTGGACTGCCACATGGACAGCACCAGGAACTCATGCCCCGGGGCCTGGCCGAAGACTCCGCGCAGCATCCCGGGAGAGCCCGCCATGGCCGGGTTCCACACCCGCTGCTGCATGAGCGCGAAGTGGTCGACGCGGTCCTCGCGCACCTGGCTGTGCGCGACCCTGACCACATCCGCGTCGGTGAAGTCCGGCTCGAATCCGGTCTTCACGTCGAAGCGGTACTCGAAGAGCTTGACCTGCATGTCCTTGTACATGCCGGACTGTGCGGCGGCCAGCCGGTCGTGTCCGCGGGCCATGAAGGAGTCGTAGAAGACCCGGTTCTCCCAGAACGCGAATACGTGGGCGACTTCGGGCTGCCCTCGGCTCCACCCGCCGCTCTGACTCCGGAATCCCGGCTCACCGAGCAGCGCCGCCCACTTCCGCTGCCCCCGCTCGAAACCGCGGCGGTCCACCACGGTGCAGCGAATCCACTTGACCAGCACCGCGCCATCGTACGGCGCCCGGCGTGGCGCGGGTCACGCTCCGGGCGGCCGGGGCCCGCCGGCATCCCGCGACACACAACTCCGGCCACACGATGGCCCGAAAACGACGTCCGTTTCCAACGCGGTTGGATCCACGGACAGTTACGGACATGATCTGAGGAGGCAAGCGGTCCGTCGGTCCAGCAGCGAGGAGGCACGTCCGATGAGCACTCCCAACAAGGACATCGAGAAGGTCGAGGTGAGGGTCAAATGGGACCCCAGCGACGTCGGTGAGCCCGCCAACGACCTCGACATCATCGCGGCCACCTACGGGACGGAAGCGCCCTACGGCAGTCCCGTCTATCTCGTGCACTTCGACAGCAGGTCACCGGACGGGACGATCACGCTGAACCGGGACAGCCGGACGGGACAGGGCTTCGGCTTCGACGAGGTCATGACCCTCGAACTGGACCGGCTGTCGGACGCGTACTCCAGGGTGGTGGTCGGCGTGGCCATCCAGCAGCGTGACGGCCACAAGACCTTCGGTCAGATAGAGCACACGGCCGTACAGATCCGCGAGGGCTACACCAGCCTCGCGGAGGACGACTTCGCCGCAGTGCCGGCGGCCACCGCCGCGGTCGTCGCGGAATTCGTCCGGGACACGTCCGGGGCCTGGGGTTTCCACGGCTCGGTGCGCGGGTTCGACGGCGACCCCGACGCGTTCGCCGCGGAGATGGGGAGCCGCCCGGGAGCGTGACGGGGTTCCGCTCGCCACGGCCGGCTGACCGGCAGCCCGAAGGGGACCGGCCACCGGCCGGTCCCCTTCGTGAGCTGCTGGTCAGCTGCCCGGGCGGGCCGTACCGGACATTCCGTCCGGTACGGCTCCGCTCGTTCTCAGCTGCAGCCGCTGGTCGATCCGCAGCCCTCGCAGATGTAGCAGGACCCGGCGCGCTGCATCTTCGTGCCGCACGAGAAGCACAGCGGCGCGTCCGCGCTGATGCCGAGCTGCATCTCGACCAGTTCGGCCGAGGTGTGCGCGGTCTTGGGAGCCGGCTTCTCCGCGGCGCTCTCCTCCGGGGACGCGACGGCCTTCAGCGGCTCCACGTGCGCGGGAGCGGACTGGGCCAGGCTCTCGGAGCCGAGGTCGTCGTCCCCGAAAGCGGGCTCGTACGAACCGGTGTCGAGGTGACGCTGACGCTCCTCGGCCGAGTGGATGCCGAGCGCGGAGCGCGTCTCGAAGGGCAGGAAGTCGAGCGCCAGGCGGCGGAAGATGTAGTCGACGATCGACTGCGCCATCCGCACGTCCGGGTCGTCCGTCATACCGGCCGGCTCGAAACGCATGTTGGTGAACTTGGAGACGTAGGTCTCCAGCGGTACGCCGTACTGCAGACCGACCGAGACCGCGATCGAGAAGGCGTCCATCATGCCCGCGAGGGTGGAACCCTGCTTGGACATCTTCAGGAAGACCTCACCGAGACCGTCGTCCGGGTAGGAGTTCGCGGTCATGTAGCCCTCGGCGCCGCCCACCGTGAAGGAGGTGGTGATGCCGGGACGGCCCTTGGGCAGACGCTTGCGGACCGGACGGTACTCGACGACCTTCTCGACCGCGGCACGGATGGTGTCCTCGGTCTTCGCGGTCACCTCGTCCTTCTTCTCCTCCCACTTCTTGGTGGAGAGGGGCTGGCCGACCTTGCAGTTGTCGCGGTAGATCGCGAGCGCCTTGACGCCCATCTTCCACGCCTCGAAGTAGACCTCCTCGACGTCCTCGACGGTGGCCGTCTCCGGCAGGTTCACCGTCTTGGAGAGCGCGCCGGAGATCCACGGCTGGATGGCCGCCATCATCCGGACGTGACCCATGGCCGAGATGGAGCGCTCACCCATGGCGCAGTCGAAGACCTCGTAGTGCTCGGTCTTCAGGCCGGGGGCGTCGATCACGTTGCCGTTGTCGGCGATGTGGGCGACGATCGCCTCGATCTGCTCCGGCTGGTAGCCGAGACGGCGCAGGGCCTGCGGGACCGTGCCGTTGACGATCTGCATCGAGCCGCCGCCGACGAGCTTCTTGAACTTGACCAGGGCGAGGTCGGGCTCGAGGCCGGTGGTGTCGCAGGACATCGCGAGACCGATGGTGCCGGTCGGGGCGATGACCGACGCCTGGGCGTTGCGGAAGCCGTTCTTCGCGCCGAGGCGGAGCACGTCCTGCCATGCCTCCGTGGCGGCGGCCCAGACCGGCGAGTCCAGGTCGTCGACGTGGACGGCCACGGCGTTGGCGTCCGAGTGCTGCTTCATGACGCGCTGGTGCGGCTCGGCGTTGCGGGCGTAGCCGTCGTACGGGCCGACGACCGCGGCGAGCTCGGCGGAGCGCCGGTAGGACGTACCGGTCATCAGCGAGGTGATCGCGCCGGCGAGCGCACGGCCGCCGTCGCTGTCGTACGCGTGCCCGGTGGCCATCAGCAGGGCGCCCAGGTTGGCGTAGCCGATGCCCAGCTGGCGGTAGGCGCGGGTGTTCTCGCCGATCTTCTGGGTCGGGAAGTCCGCGAAGCAGATCGAGATGTCCATCGCGGTGATGACCAGCTCGACGACCTTGGCGAAGCGCTCGGCCTGGAAGGACTGGTGGCCCTCGCCGTCGTCCTTGAGGAACTTCATCAGGTTCAGCGAGGCCAGGTTGCACGAGGTGTTGTCCAGGTGCATGTACTCGCTGCAGGGGTTCGAGCCGTTGATGCGGCCGGACTCCGGGCAGGTGTGCCAGTGGTTGATCGTGTCGTCGTACTGGATGCCGGGGTCCGCGCAGGCCCAGGCGGCCTCCGCCATCTTGCGGAAGAGGGACTTGGCCTCGACCTCTTCGATGACGTCACCGGTCATGCGCGCCCGCAGACCGAACTTCCCGCCGGCCTCGACGGCCTTCATGAACTCGTCGTTCACGCGGACCGAGTTGTTGGCGTTCTGGTACTGGACGGACGTGATGTCGTCGCCGCCCAGGTCCATGTCGAAGCCCGCGTCGCGCAGGGCGCGGATCTTCTCCTCCTCCTTCACCTTGGTCTCGATGAAGTTCTCGATGTCCGGGTGGTCGACATCGAGGATGACCATCTTGGCCGCGCGGCGCGTGGCGCCACCCGACTTGATGGTTCCCGCGGAGGCGTCGGCGCCCCGCATGAAGGAGACCGGGCCGGAGGCGTTGCCGCCGGAGGAGAGCAGCTCCTTGGAGGAGCGGATGCGGGACAGGTTCAGGCCGGCGCCGGAGCCGCCCTTGAAGATCATCCCCTCTTCCTTGTACCAGTCGAGGATCGACTCCATGGAGTCGTCGACGGCCAGGATGAAGCAGGCCGAGACCTGCTGCGGCTGGGGCGTCCCGACGTTGAACCAGACCGGCGAGTTGAAGCTGAAGATCTGGTGCAGGAGGGCGTACGCCAGCTCGTGCTCGAAGATCTCGGCGTCGGCGGGGGAAGCGAAGTAGTTGTAGTCCTCGCCGGCCTTCCGGTACGTCTTCACGATCCGGTCGATGAGCTGTCGCAGACCGGTCTCGCGCTGCGGCGTGCCGACAGCTCCCCGGAAATACTTGCTGGTGACGATGTTGACCGCGTTCACCGACCAGAAGTCGGGGAACTCGACGCCACGCTGCTCGAAGTTGATCGAGCCGTCGCGCCAGTTGGTCATGACGACGTCACGGCGCTCCCACGCGACCTCGTCGTACGGATGCACGCCGGGAGTCGTGTGGATGCGCTCGATGCGCAGGCCCTGCTTGGTCGCAGTCGACTTGGCTCCCTTGGTTCGGGAACCTCGTGCCGGGCCGCTCGCCGTCTCTGTCATGCCGCCTCCCATATGTGGGCAAAAACGCCCTGAAGTGCCCAGTTCTTCCCAGGGCACAGTGTGTGTCTGATGCTCCGGACGTCACGCAGAACGTCTCGGAACAGGTCTGGTGCCGCCTGTCGCCGGCTCCGCCGCCCCTGGGGCCGGCTCGGTGGATCAATCAGCGGCGACTGCGGCGGGCGCGGGGACCTCCACGGTCCCGCCGCTCCCGCATTGCTCTGCGCGGGGCCGCTCCTCACGGAGCTCCGCGATCGCGGTCTCGAAGTCTTCGAGGGAGTTGAACGCCCGGTACACCGATGCGAAACGCAGGTACGCGACGAGGTCGAGCTCCTGCAAGGGGCCGAGTATGGCCAGACCCACGTCGTGCGTCGTCAGCTCGGCGCTCCCCGTGGCCCGCACGGCTTCCTCGACCCGTTGTCCGAGCTTCGCCAGTGCGTCCTCGGTGACGGGCCGTCCCTGGCATGCCTTGCGGACCCCCGAGATGACCTTGGTGCGACTGAAGGGCTCGGTCACGCCGCTGCGCTTGACCACCATCAGCGAACAGGTCTCCACCGTCGTGAAGCGACGGGAGCAGTCGGGGCACTGACGGCGCCGTCGGATCGACGTCCCGTCGTCCGTCGTGCGACTGTCCACGACCCGACTGTCGGGGTGCCTGCAGAAGGGGCAGTGCATGTCTCCGAACCCTCCCTCACAGCACGACTGAATAGCCCTCCGTGCCCTGTTCAGGGCCCCTGAGGACGGTCACCAGCATAGGCGATGAACTCGGCCCTGACGGACCGGGGACCACTACTTATGGGCGATGCAAGCAAGGCGACCACTACATCTAGGGTTTCGCTCCACTTTCACCCTCGCGCGTGTCGCGCTCCCCCGGGGGCCGGGTGGCAGCCTACGACCCCGCACGAGGGTACGGGAAACGCACGCGCGTCCGGACTGCGGGTGCTGCCCGGCGGGCAGCCCCAGGGGGGCCACGAAGGGCACACCACGGCACGCCGGGGACGCACCCCCGCGCACGGAAAGAGACCGGCGGAACGCTAGCGTGGACCCCCGGAACCGCGCTCGATTCCGGTACGTCGCATTCAGCTCATACACCTCTCGGCAAGCGCGCGACAGCCCTTTATTTGTTTTTCACTCGAACGTGTGTTTGGCGCAACCTTTCGAAAGCTACTACCGTTGCCTAACTAGGGAGACCATTCGAGAGGGGCCGACGTGACCACCACCGCAGACAGTGCCACCATCACTGCCCAGGACCACCGCTCCCAGAGCCGACTTGAGCCGGTGCATGCCATGAATGACTCAGTCATGAACGCGGAGGGGCCAGAGCCCACACGCCCCGCACGCTCCTTGCCCGGCCGACCTCCTGGCATCCGGGCGGACAGCTCAGGGCTCACGGACCGGCAGCGGCGCGTGATCGAGGTGATCCGGGATTCCGTGCAGCGGCGGGGCTATCCCCCGTCGATGCGTGAGATCGGCCAGGCGGTGGGGCTGTCCAGCACCTCGTCCGTCGCCCACCAGCTGATGGCTCTGGAGCGCAAGGGCTTCCTGCGCCGCGACCCTCACCGGCCGCGCGCCTACGAGGTCCGGGGCTCGGACCAGCCCAGTACCCAGCCGACCGACACCACCGGCAAGCCCGCCGCGTCGTACGTGCCGCTGGTCGGCCGGATCGCCGCCGGCGGTCCGATCCTCGCCGAGGAGTCCGTCGAGGACGTCTTCCCGCTCCCCCGCCAGCTCGTCGGTGACGGCGAGCTCTTCGTGCTGAAGGTCGTCGGTGACTCGATGATCGAGGCGGCGATCATGGACGGGGACTGGGTCACGGTCCGGCGCCAGCCGGTCGCGGAGAACGGCGACATCGTGGCAGCCATGCTGGACGGCGAGGCCACGGTCAAACGGTTCAAGCGCGAGGACGGCCATGTATGGCTGCTCCCGCACAACTCCGCCTACCAGCCGATCCCCGGTGACGAGGCGACGATCCTGGGCAAGGTCGTGGCGGTGCTGCGGCGGGTGTGAGTTCCGCCGGTTCGGACCGGGCCCCGGGATCCCTGCGCCGATCCCGGGGCCCTGGCGCTTCCGCGGTGCTCATTGAGCGGTCTTGGCCGCCGCGTCGATGGCCGCGAGCGAGCGCCGCGCCTGGTTGCGGTCCGTGGTGTACCAGAAGTCGGGCAGCGAGGCGCGGAGATAGCTTCCGTACCGCGCGTTGGCCAGCCGGGGGTCCAGGACCGCGACCACGCCCTTGTCGCCCATGGCCCGGACGAGCCGGCCCGCGCCCTGGGCCATCAGCAGCGCCGCGTGGGTCGCCGCCACGGCCATGAAGCCGTTGCCGCCCGCCTCCTCGACCGCCTTCTGCCGGGCGCTCATCAGCGGGTCGTCCGGCCGGGGAAACGGAATCCGGTCCATGATCACGAGCTGGCAGCTCGGGCCGGGGACGTCGACGCCCTGCCAGAGGGACAGCGTCCCGAACAGGCATGTCTCGGGGTCCGCCGCGAAATTCTTGATCAGCTCGCCGAGCGTCTCCTCGCCCTGCAGCAGGATCGGCTTGTCCTGCCTGCCCCGCAGTTCCTCGGCAGCCGCCTGGGCCGCCCGCATGGACGAGAACAGGCCCAGGGTGCGACCGCCCGCCGCCTCCACCAGCTCCGCGAGCTCGTCGAGCATGTCGGAGCGGGAGCCTTCCCGGCCGGGCGTGGCCAGATGCCGGGCGACGTACAGAATGCCCTGCCGCGGGTAGTCGAAGGGCGAGCCGACGTCGAGCCCCTTCCACTGGGGGATGCCGTCACCCGCCGTGCCCTCCGGCGCGAGACCGAGCGAGGCCCCCACCCCGTTGAAATCGCCGCCGAGCTTGAGGGTGGCCGAGGTGAGCACCACCGAGCGATCGGCGAACAGCTTCTCCCGCAGCAGCCCGGACACGGACAACGGGGCGACCCGGACCGACGCCCCGAAGCGGTCATGGCGCTCGTACCAGACGACGTCGTACTCCGAGCCCTGGGTGATGCGCTCCGCGACACTGTGGATGGACTCGACCGACGCCATCGCCTGCTTGCGCACCGCGTCCTCGTCCTGGACGTTCTTGTCGCGGGTGCCTCCGAGTGCGGAGATCACCGCACGGGCGGCGTCGCGCAGGGCCATCAGCGCGTAGCCGAGGTCTTCGGGCACCTCTTCGAGGCGCCCCGGGAGCGCCAGCTCCATGACCCGCTCGAACCCCTCGGACGCGGTCAGCAGGGCGTCGGCCGCCTTCTCGTTGACCAGCTTCGCCGCACGGCGCACCGCCCTGTTGACCTGGCCGGGGGTGAGCTCACCGGTGGCCACCCCGGTGACCCGGGAGACCAGCTCATGGGCCTCGTCGACGATGAGCACCTCGTGCTTGGGGAGCACCGGCGCGCCTTCGATCGCGTCGATCGCGAGCAGGGCGTGGTTCGTGACGACGACGTCGGCGAGCTTGGCCCTCTCCCTGGCCGCCTCCGCGAAGCACTCGGCCCCGTACGCGCACTTGGTGGCGCCGAGACACTCACGCGAGGAGACGGAGATCTGGGACCAGGCCCGGTCCGAGACACCCGGCGTCAGGTCGTCCCGGTCGCCGGTCTCCGTCTCGTCCGACCAGTCCCGCAGACGCAGCAGGTCCTGGCCCAGCTTGCTCGACGGCGCCGCCGCTTCGAACTGGTCGAAGAGCCCCTCCTCCTCGTCCTGCGGCGCCCCCTCGTGGAGGCGGTGCAGACAGAGGTAGTTCGACCGGCCCTTGAGCATCGCGAACTGCGGCCGGCGGCGCAGCAGCGGGTGCAGCGCGTCGACCGTACGCGGAAGGTCCCGCTCCACCAGCTGGCGCTGGAGGGCCAGGGTGGCCGTGGCCACCACGACCCGCTCGCCGTGGGCCAGCGCCGGCACCAGATAGCCGAGGGACTTGCCCGTGCCGGTGCCGGCCTGGACGAGCAGGTGGGCGTTGTCGTCGACAGCCTCGGCGACGGCCTCGGCCATGGAGACCTGGCCGGGGCGCTCCGTACCGCCGACGGCGGTGACGGCGGCGTGGAGGAGCTCGGGGAGAGATGGCTTCGTCATAGCGCGTCCACCCTACGGCGCCCCACTGACACCATCGGTCGCTCCCGGACTCACGCTGAGGGGTGGAGCGGGTTGGGGACGGAGCCGTGGACGGCGGCGTGCGGGCGCTGCGGGCGGTCGCGGTAACCGTCCAGATGCAGACGGTTGCGGTTGAGACACAGGCGCTCGATCGTCGGTGTCAGCATGTCGAAGATCTCGAACCGCTCCTTGAGGCCGGGGAACCGGGCGTGGTGCCTCAGGATCTCGGCACGGACGAGTGACCAGAATTCACCCTCGGGGACGTTCAGCTGCTCCTCGCACAGTGGGGACAGATAGCGGAAGACGCCCACGAAGAGCCCGGAGTGGATGAACTGGGTGAGGAAGGACGGTTCCTCCGTGAGCAGGATCTCCCGGACGTCCGCGGGCATCGTGTCGTGTTCCGGCAGCGGCCGGGCGCTGACGTTCACGTCGTCGACGAAGTCCTTGATCGCGAGCCGCACGGGTACGTCGTGCTCGTCGAAGACGACGATGGCGTTCTCGCCGTGCGGGGAGAAGACCGTGCCGTAGCGGTACAGGAAGTGCAGCAGCGGTGGCAGCAGCGCGGTGAAGAGCCGGGTCAGCCAGACGGCCGGGGCCAGCCCCGAGCGGGCGACGAGCTCGGCGGTGAAGGAACGGCCGTCGGGGTCCGTGTGCAGCAGCGAGGCGAGCGTACGGGCGCGTTCGCCGGGCGCCAGCCGCGGCTGGAGGGGCTCCCGCCAGATCGCCCCGAGAATCTCCTTGAACTGGTACGGAGACTCGGGGAGGTGGTCGTAGAGCGGGTGCTCGACCGCCACCGACGCGACCTCGCCGAGCAGGATGACGCCGCAGGTGTCCCGGAGGAACGGGTCACCGTCGCACAGCCCCTGGACCCACGCGGTGACGGCCGGGGCGGCGAGCGTGCGTTCGGTCGGCAGGCCCCGCCAGACGAGGGTGTTGAGGATCGACAGGGGCAGCTTGACCGTGTGCCGGTCGGGCCGCCGCACATTGGTGAAGGTGCGGAT
Organism: Streptomyces sp. NPDC079167; assembly: GCF_040686735.1. Classification (NCBI taxonomy): domain Bacteria; kingdom Bacillati; phylum Actinomycetota; class Actinomycetes; order Kitasatosporales; family Streptomycetaceae; genus Streptomyces; species Streptomyces sp. NPDC079167. The sequence goes on from NZ_JBFBLO010000016.1 coordinate 107,338, forward strand.
GGACTGCTGGGGCAGCCGGAGGTCGTCGTCGGTGTGCAGGGGGACGATCTCGGCGTCCGCGATCGCGGGGGCGAAGAGGGGGACGATCCATTCGTCCCACTGCCATGGATGCACGGGGAGGAACAGGTAGTCCGTGGGGTCGAGCCCCCGCCCGCGCAGGATCGCGGCGAAGGATTCCCTTACAGCCGGGTCCAGTTCCTGGTCGTAGAGGTCTCCGGGGGCGGCGACACGGCCCACTCCCCGGTAGCCCGCTATCCGGGTGCTGACGGCGATCCAGGGCAGCGCGGTCGCGGACCGGGCTTCCGGGGTGAAGCGGGCGGCGTCGGTGGCGGAGAATCCGAGACGGCCCTTGTTCGCCACGAGCCAGGGGTGTCCTGTCTGGTGGCCTTCGAGCTCGGCGTACGGGAGCTCGGCGAGCTGCGCCGCGGTGAGCGCGGTGTGGTCGAGGCGGGCGTCGGCGGTGAGGGTGGCGGTGAGCTCGCGGATGAGGTGGCCGAGCGTGGCGCCGTCGAGGCCGAGGAGGCGGCGGCCTCGGGCGAGGAATCGCAGGGGGTCCCGGAAGGGTGTGCCGTCGGTGCTGCCGGCCCCCGTGTCCCCGGCGGGGAGCTCGGTGATCGTCGCCGGGTCGACACGCCAGCTGCCGTAGACACCGCGCCGGGCGTGGAAGCTCAGGGTCGCGCCGTCGTCGAGCGTCAGGGTGTAGTCGCCGGTCCGCCCCGCTCCGTCATCCGTCCTGGGGACGGGTTCGATGACTTCCTCGTAGGCGAACTCACCGAGCGTCTTGGCGAGGAGCCTCGCCGCGACCCGGTCCCAGACGGTCCGGTTGAGTTCCGGAGTGTCGAGCGGCGTATGAGGCTTCGCCGGATGGTGGCTCGCAGGATATGTCGGCACGGTGACTCCTCCGGGTGGGACCGATGGGGTTCGAGCAGGCTGTGCGGTGCGGCGAGTTGTTCACAGGCGGTCACGGTGGGCTCGGTCGCGGACCATCAGGGCGGCTCGCTTGTCGGGAAGGTCCACTTCCGCGCAGAAGCGGAAGCCGGCGGTCAGGAAGGCGGACACGGACGGGGTGTTGCGCAGATCCGGCTCGGCGACGACACGTCCGCAGAGCGGCCGGTTGTCGAGTACGAGATCGGCGACGGCCCTGAGCAGTACGGTGCCGATGCCCCGTCCTCGGTTGCCCACGCCGCCGATGAGGAGGTGGATCCCCATGTCGTGGGGCCGTGCCGGGTAGTGGCGGGCGAGCGGGTCCAGATCCGCGCGGTAGATCTCCCAGTAGCTCATGGGGGTACCTGCGAGGACGCCGAGGCAGGGGACGCTGCGGCCGTCCCCTTCGAGCTGCCGGCCGAGGTGCGCGGCGGTGACCGCCTCCGGTCCCGCGAGCTCCCAGAAGGCGGCGACCGCGGGATCGTTCATCCAGCGGGCGATCACCGCCAGATCGCGTCCGGGTTCCACTGCGACGAGCCGGAACACCCCCGCGGGGGTGCTGACCGGGCTCCACGCGCCGGGGTCCCCCACGAGAGCGGAGGCGTCGGCCCTCGCGGTGGCCGCCGCGGATCCGGCGCCGAGCAGGGCGAGGAGCTCCTCGGTGAGCCGCAGCTCCAGGGTGTCCTCGGTGCCGGTGCCGTCGGGCGGGACGGCACCGGTCCCGGTGTGGGCATCGGCTCGGTGCACCGTGACGCTCTCCTCTCGCTGGTTCAGACCGTCATGCCTTGCCGCCGGTGAGCGGGTTGGTGATGGTGACGTACACGGACTGGGTGTCGACCGGGCCGACGAGTTCGTCGAGGCCGTGCATCCGGGTCAGCAGGTTGGCCTTGCAGCGGAGCTGGCCGGTCTCCAGGAGATAGGCGGGCAGGGAGGAGCCCAGCGCGACGGTGCCTTCGAGGAAGCGGCGGAACGCCGCGAGGAGCAGCTGTTCGTCGGCGAGCCGCTGGGCGCCGAAGGCTCCGATCAGCCCGAACACGTTGTTGATGCCGAGGTAGTAGGCGAGCCGTTCGTCCGTGACGTCGTCGGTGACGAAGGTGTCGCTGACGGCGCCGATGCCCGGGAGCCGGCGCTCGAGCGCGGCCCGGTGGGACTCCCGGAAGTAGTAGCCCTGGTTGTCGCGGTACCTGCCGCCGACGGGCCAGCCGTCCGGGTCGAGGAGTACGAGCGTGTTCTGCTGGTGGGCCTCCAGGGCGACGCCCGCGTTGGCGTCGAGCCAGAGGACGGGGAGGACCACGCGGTCGAGGTAGCGCAGGAACCACTCGGCGCACACCGCCCCGGTCGTCCTGCCCGTGCGCGCGGCCAGCGAGAGGACCGTGTCGGCGAGCCGCGAGTGCGTCCCGGGACGGCCGGGCCACGGCCGGGGGGCGGTGAGTCCGGCGATGCAGACGGCGTCGTCGGCGGGGCCGAACGGATTGTGGCGGAGCATCACGTCGAGGCCGGGGACGGGGCTGCCGTCCGGCTGGTCGACGGCGAGCCAGGCCGGGTCCCGGACGATGTCGAAGCCCGGGTGCGCCTCCTGCCACCGGTCCGCGAGGCCGGTGCGCAGCAGCCGGTGCACCTCGGCTCCTCGGTGGAGCTCCTTACGGAGGTTCTCCCGGCGGGAGTTGGTGATGCGTACGCCCAGGGACAGCTTCAGCATGAGGTCGGAGCCCGGGCGGTGCACGGTGCGGACGGACGAGGTGGGGTGCCAGCGTTCGCCGTGCGGACCGAGGTCGTGCAGGAGGCCCTTCTCGCGCAGGGCGACGACCTCGGGACGGCGCAGGACCTCGGCGGCCTGCCAGGGGTGGAGCGGGAGGGCCGTGGTTCCTTCGGGGAGGTCCAGCCCTTCTGCGTGCGGTGCGAGGAGCGCCTCCGCCGGGACCGGCCTGCCGGCCTTCGTCCACGCCGACTCAGTGGCCAGCACGGAACGGTCCACAGCCATCCAGTGGAGCGGGAAGGAGCCGCGCAGCTCGGGTGAGTAGAGCAGCGTCTCCGACTCGGAGAGCCCTTCGCGGCTCTTGGGCGTGGGGTGCAGGGGGTGGCCGAGGACGAGGGACTGCTCGGCGGCGAGGAAGAGGTCGGCCTCGGGCGGCGCGGTGGGCGCCCGGCGCCGGTCGGCGATGAAGACCGCCGTGTGCCGTACGGAGTCGGCCACCCTGGCCACCAGGTCGACGCCGGCGTTCCGCTCGCTCTCCCTGCTGAGCAGTGCGGCCACGGTGACGGCTTCGACGCCCGGGGCGCCGTCGGGGGCGTTCTCCAACGACGGCGTCCCGAAGCGGTGCCAGCCGGTCGCGGACCAGTGGGTGACCGGGACGAGCAGGGCGGTGCCGCTCGCGGGGAGCGGCACGCGCAGGGTGTTCCCCCGGGGCCGGGGCAGGTCGTTCTCCCTGGCCCAGCAGCGCAGCAGATTCTCCGTACCGGCCGAGTCCGCGGCCCGGAGCGGGTCCGGATGGTCGAGCGGGTCCCGCACCGTGCCGCCGGGGAGGTCCGCCGGGACGGCGCCGGCGTGGGCGTCCGACCCGGCTCGCGGGGTGCCGTGCGGGCCGGCCTTCTGGCGGGGCACGGTCGTCGACTCGACGGCGAGGGGGCCCTCCGGCAGGTCATGTCCTCGCTGCTGGCTGGTGAGGGGGCCGTCGGCCTCGGGCGCAGGGGTGGGGTTCACGGCGGTCTTCCTTGTGAGGGGTCCGGGATCAGCGGGTCGGCCCGGTAGCGGCCCGGCGGTACGGAGAGCGCTCGGCCGCACTCAGTGCGTCGGCGAGGCGGTCGACGACCGCCGTCGCCTGTTCGTCGGTGAGAGTCAGGGGAGGGAGCAGTCGGACCACGGCGCTGTGACGTCCGCCGAGTTCGACGATGAGGCCGCGGCGCAGGCATTCCTGCTGCACCACTGCGGCGAGGGCCGGATCGGGCGGTGGCGCGGAGCCGCTCTCGGCGGTGACGGTGAGCGGCTCGGCCTCGGGGTCGACGAGTTCGATGCCGATCATCAGACCGCGGCCACGGACGTCACCGATGCTCGGATGGTCCGCGCCGAGCGCCTGGAGCCGGGCGAGCATGCGCGCGCCGAGTGTCCCCGCGCGCTCGGCGAGCCGGTTCTCCCGTACGTACGCGAGGGTCGCGGAGCCGGCCGCCATGGCCAGCTGATTACCCCGGAAGGTGCCGGCGTGGGCGCCCGGCTGCCAGAGGTCGAGCTCGGAGCGGTAGACGATCACCGCGAGGGGCAGCGAGCCGCCGATGGCTTTCGAGAGCACCATCACGTCGGGCACGATACCGCTGTGCTCGACCGCCCAGAAGGTGCCGGTCCTGCCGACTCCCGTCTGCACCTCGTCCGCGATCAGGGCGATGGAACGCTCCTGCGTGATCTCCCGCATCCGGCGCATCCAGCCGTCCGGGGCCGGGTTCACCCCGCCCTCGCCCTGCACGGGCTCCACGATCATGGCGGCCGGAGCGGGCACCCCGCCCTTGGGGTCGTCCAGGAGGTGTTCCGTCCAGCGCGCGGCGATGTCCGCGCCCCGCTCCCCGCCGGTTCCGAAGGGGCAGCGGTAGTCCTGCGGGAAGGGCAGCCGCGTCACCCGGACGTCCGTGGCCCCGCCCGAGGCGGCCAGGGCACCGGCGGTCATTCCGTGGTACGCGCCGGTGAAGGCGAGGAGTTCACTGCGCCCGCTCGCCGCCCTGGCCAGCTTGAAGGCCGCCTCGACGGCGTCCGTCCCGGCCGGACCGCAGAACTGGATCCGGGCGTTGTCGGCCAGTTCACGGGGCAGGGTGGCGAACAGCTCGGTCGTGAAGGCGTCCTTGACGGGGGTGGCGAGATCGAGCACATGCAGTGGTGCGCCGGAGTCGATGACCTTTCTGATGGCCTCGAGCACCACCGGGTGGTTGTGCCCGAGGGCCAGTGTGCCCGCCCCGGACAGACAGTCGAGATAGCGCCGTCCGTCCGCGCCCTCGATCGTCATGCCCCGCGCGCGTACCGGCACGATCGGCAGGGACCGCGCGTAGGTGCGGGCCGCAGATTCACGTAGTGCCTGACGCCGCAGAATCCCTTCGTGCGCAGGGGAGAGCACCACCGGAGCTGGTTCGGTCACGGCCACGGCTGTTCGGTCCTCCTGCGGTAACAGTTGCGTTGCGCATCGGTACGGTCCCCGGGGGCGGACTGCGCGGATGAACGCTGTCCGGGTGTCCCCCGTACGTACCAACGACGCGGAAGGCGGGAGATCACGGGTGAATCGGAAGAACCCTGCGCGGGCGGAACCGTGGCCCTGCCGCGCGCCGTCCCCAACGGCACCGGCATAGTAGGGGCCGCACTCGGGACGGAGCCGCCGCTCCGAGGGTGCGCGATGTGGCCTCACGGCCCTGCCGCGCACGCCAAGTCCGCAGTGCGGTACCGAAGTCAGTGACGAAGTCCCAGGGGGATCACCAGATGCGACCCATGCGCCCGACCGATACCGCACACCGCGGGGGGAGCGCCCGCCGCACCCCCCGGGTGTTCGCCGCAGCCGCCCTCGCCGCGCTCCTGACGCTCTCCGCCACGGCCTGCGGGCCGGAGGAGGACGGCGCGATCAGCGAGCCGAGCAGTTCCACCGGCCAGTCCTCCGACGGAAAGGTCGTCATCCCGGACGACCTCAAGGACCGGCTCAAGGAGCACGGGATCGACCTCGACAAGTGGCGGGGCGGCGAGTGGAAGAACTGGGACAGGGACAAGTGGCTGCGTGAGGCCAAGGATTACGTCAACCCCGTCATCGAGGACCTCTGGGACCCGGAGCGGATGCGGGACGCGGACAAGGCCCCGGAGAACCCCGTCGACAACGACATCTCCGGCGACGAGGGCGTGACGGACCCGACCCCCGCGCCGGTCGAGGCCGCGAACCTGCAGACGCCGTACCACGGGAGCGCGCCCGAGTCCGGCAAGCTCCTGTTCGACGGCCCCGAGGGTTCGATGGTCTGCTCCGCGACCGTGGTCCAGGACCCGGCCCACCCGGGCAAGTCCAACATGGTCTGGACGGCCGGGCATTGCGTGCACGCGGGCAAGAACGGCGGCTGGTACCGCAACATCGCCTTCGTTCCCTCGTACAACGACAGCGGCATGTCGACGGCCGAGCTGCAGAACGCGTCGAAGGAGGAGATCGCTCCGTACGGCGTGTGGTGGGGCCAGTGGGCGCAGACCTCCGACCAGTGGATCAACCAGGGCGCCGCGACCGGCGGCCAGGGAGCTCCGTACGACTTCGCGGTGCTGCAGGTCGCCCCGGAGAAGGGCTCCACGGGCAAGTCCCTGGAGGAGACCGTCGGTTCGGCGCTGCCGGTCGATTTCAACGCCCCGGCCGTCCCTGAGATCGACAGCATGACGGCGACCGGCTATCCGGCGGCTCCTCCGTTCGACGGCCAGAAGGCGTTCCGGTGCGCCGACGAGCCGGGCCGCCTGGCGGTCTTCGAGGAGCAGCCGACGATGTACCGCATCGGGTGCACGATGACCGGTGGTTCGTCCGGTGGCGGCTGGGTCGCGAAGGGCCAGGACGGTAAGCCGGCCCTGGTCTCCAACACCTCCATCGGCCCGGTGACGGCGGGCTGGCTGGCAGGTCCTCGCCTGGGCGAGGAGGCCAAGGGCGTCTACGAGGCCGTCAGCAAGAAGTACGCGGGACAGTAGGACGGCGTGTGCTCCGGACCGGCGGTCGCCGGCACGGAGCACACGAGAAGGCCGGGCTCCCCTTCGCGGGGGGAGCCCGGCCTTCTACGCGTCCACCGCGCGTCAGTGAGCCGCCGGCACGAAGACCGCGAGCTCCGCCGCGAGCTCCTCGTGGACCCGCGCCTTGAGCAGGGTGCCCTCCGCGGTGTGGTCCTCGGAGATCACCTCGCCCTCCGCGTGCACCCGGGAGACCAGCGCCCCCTGGATGTAGGGCACGAGCGCCTCGATCTCCACGGCCGGCCGCGGCAGTTCGGCGTCGATGAGCGCGAGCAGCTCGTCGATACCGGCTCCGGTCCGCGCCGACACCGCGATCGCGTGCTTCTCGGCGCGCATCAGACGCTGCAGCACGAGCGGGTCCGCCGCGTCCGCCTTGTTGATCACGACGACCTCGGGTACGTCGACCGCGCCGACTTCCCGGATCACCTGACGCACGGCGGCGAGCTGCTCCTCGGGCACCGGGTGTGAACCGTCCACCACATGCAGGATCAGGTCGGACTCGCCGACCTCCTCCATGGTGGAGCGGAACGCCTCGACCAGGTGGTGCGGCAGGTGCCGCACGAACCCGACGGTGTCGGCCAGGGTGTAGACACGGCCGCTCGGCGTCTCGGCCCGGCGCACGGTCGGGTCGAGGGTCGCGAACAGGGCGTTCTCCACGAGGACACCCGCGCCGGTGAGCCGGTTGAGCAGCGATGACTTCCCGGCGTTGGTGTACCCGGCGATCGCCACGGAGGGCACCTTGTTGCGCTTGCGCTCCTGGCGCTTGATCTCCCGGCCGGTCTTCATCTCCGCGATCTCCCGGCGCATCTTCGCCATCTTCTCGCGGATCCGTCGCCGGTCCGTCTCGATCTTGGTCTCACCGGGACCACGGGTGGCCATGCCGCCACCACCGCTGGAACCGCCGCCGCCCATCTGCCGGGACAGCGACTGACCCCAGCCGCGCAGGCGCGGGAGCATGTACTGCATCTGTGCCAGCGACACCTGCGCCTTGCCCTCCCGGGACTTGGCGTGCTGGGCGAAGATGTCGAGGATCAGTGCGGTCCTGTCGACCACCTTGACCTTGACGACGTCTTCCAGGTGGATCAGCTGGCCGGGGCTCAGCTCACCGTCACAGACCACGGTGTCGGCCCCGGATTCGAGAACGATGTCGCGCAGCTCCAGTGCCTTGCCCGAGCCGATGTAGGTGGCGGGGTCGGGCTTGTCCCGCCGCTGGAACACGGCGTCGAGCACCTGCGCCCCCGCGGTCTCGGCGAGGGCCGCGAGCTCCGCGAGGGAGATCTCCGCGTCACGAACGGTCCCGGAGGTCCAGACACCGACGAGAACCACGCGCTCAAGGCGCAGCTGCCGGTACTCGACCTCGGTGACGTCCTCGAGCTCGGTGGAGAGGCCTGCCACGCGGCGCAGCGCCGCACGCTCGGAACGGTCGAGCTGCTCGCCGTCCCGCTCTCCGTCGATCTCGTGGCTCCAGGCGACGTCCTCTTCCATCAGGGCGTCGGCCCGAAGGCTCTCGGTGAGGCTCTCGGAGTTGGCTTCCGTGGCGCTCTGCGCGTCCTGCGCGTCCTGGGGAAGGGAAGAAGAGGAGGTCATTGGATCCTTACGTCGATAGAAGTCCGATACGTCAGTCACAACGCGTGACCCCGCCGGAAGATTCCCATGGAGGGGATCCACCGGCCGGACGCCGTGCCGACGCGTCGATAGTGGCATGTCCCCGCCCGGGCCGTCACTCGGGTTTCGGCGCCCGCGCGGGGCTCTGCCCACCCGCGGCGTTGCGGGGCGTTCCGCTGCGCCAGTCCGGGTGCCCCGGCATGGGCGGGGTCTTCTCCCCGTACAGCCACCCGTCGAAGAACGCGGTCAGGTCCCGTCCCGCGATCCTCGACGCGAGGTCCGTGAACTGCCGGGTGGTCGCCGACTCGTCTCTGTGGACGCGCACCCAGGTCCGTTCGAGGCGGTCGAACGCGGCCTCGCCGATCTCCTCGCGCAGCGCGTACAGGATCAGCGCGCTTCCGTCGTACACGACCGGCCTGAAGAGGCTGATCTTGTGGTCCGGGGTGGGCACGTCGGGGCGTGCGGGCGGTCCGCCCGCCGCGCGCCAGGTGTCGGAGCGGGCGTAGGCCTCGCGCATCCGGCGTTCCATGGGCTTCCGCGCGTGTTCCTCGGCGTAGCGGGCCTCGTACCAGGTGGCGTGTCCCTCGTTGAGCCACAGATCGGACCAGGACCGCGGGGAGACGCTGTTGCCGAACCACTGGTGGGCGAGCTCGTGCACCATGACCGAATCGACGTACCACTCCGGATATCCGTCTCCGGTGAACAGGGAGCGTTCGAAGAGCGAGAGGGTCTGCGTCTCCAGCTCGAAGCCCGTCTCGGTGTCCGCGACGAGGAGTCCGTACGTCTCGAACGGGTACGGGCCGACCTGCTTCTCCATCCAGGCCAGCTGCGCCGGGGTCTTCTCCAGCCAGGGCTCCAGCTCGGCGCGGTCGGCCGTGGGCACCACGTCGCGTACGGGCAGTCCGCGGGGCCCGGTGCGGTGGAGGACTGCGGAGCGGCCGATGGACACCTGGGCGAGTTCCGTCGCCATCGGATGCTCCGTGCGGTACGTCCAGGTGGTCGCCCCGGCGTGGTCCCGCCTCCCGGCGGGAACGCCGCCCGCCACGACCGTGAGGTCCTTCGGCGCGGTCACCCGGAAGGTGAAGAAGGCCTTGTCGGCGGGGTGGTCGTTGGCGGGGAAGACCCGGTGGGCGGCGTCGGCCTGGTTCGCCATGGCGAGGCCGTCCGCGGTCGGCACCCATCCCCCGTTGGCACGGTCCCCCGAGGGGTCGCTCGTATGCCTGACGGTGATCCGCACGGGCACTCCGGCCGGGATCCGGGAGGGCGTGTCGACGATCAGGTCCTCACCGGCGGTGGCGAAATCCGAGTTGCGCCCGTCGACCTCGACGGAGCGGACGGCGCCCCGCGCGAAGTCGAGGTTGATCCGCTCGAGCGGTGCGGTGGTGCGCGCGTCGATCGTGGTGACGGCGTCCAGGGGCTCGGTGTTGCGGCCCTTGTAGGTGAGCGCGATGTCGTACGAGAGGACGTCGTAGCCCGGGTTGCCGAGGTGGGGGAAGAGTCGGTCGCCGATGCCGAGCGGTTCGGGTGCGGGCAGCGTGGCGGCGACGAGGGTGACCGACGCGGTGGCCAGCAGAGCGGCACGCAGTCGGCGGGAGGTGAGCGGCATGGACTACGGCTACCAGCGCGCGCCGTCCGCGCGGGGGTGGCGCGCGCCGCACCACCCGAACGGGTCGCCGGGGAGCGGCAAGGAGCGGCGGTGGTCAGCCCGCGGCGGCGGGCTGCTGGGCGCGGCTCACGTCGTACACGCCGGGTACGTCGCGCATCGCCCGCATGAGGCCGGGCAGTCCCGCCGCGTCGGGAAGTTGCAGCGTGTAGGTGTGCCGGACGCGCTGTTCGGTGGGCGGTTCGACGGTCGCCGAGACGATGGCTGCGTCCGCGGTCGCGATGGCCTCGGTGAGGTCGGCGAGGAGCCTGGGGCGTCCGAAGGACTCGGCGACGAGGGTGACCCGGTAGTCGGGGGTGCCGCTCCGGTCGTCCGGGTCGTTCCAGCGTGCCTCCACGGCCGGCCGGCCGATCGCCCGCATCCGTGCCACCGCCGGGCATTCCTCGCGGTGCACGGTGACGGCGCCGCCGCGCACCGTGAATCCGATGATGCCGTCGGGCGGGACCGGGGTGCAGCACCCTGCGAGCCGGACCGGTGCGCCCGGTGCGCCGACCGCCACGATCGGAGCCCGGCCGGCTGCCCTTGCGCGGCTGTCCGCAGCGTCGTCGGTGGGCTGGGCCTGCGGCCTCGGTGCGTCGGGCCTGTTCTTGTGGGGGCCCTGCACGCCGTCCGGATGGGCGTCGAGCCATGCCGTGATCGCGATGCGGGCGGCAGGCGTACGTGCGTGGTCCAGCCACTCCGGGGACGGCCCGGAAGAGGCGTCCTGGGCGAGCAGCAGCTGCACGGTGTCACCGTCGTTCAGGGCGGTGCTCAGCGTGGCCAGCCGGCCGTTGACGCGGGCTCCGATGCAGCCGTGCGCCTCGTCACCGTACTGCGCGTAGGCGGCGTCGACGCAGCTGGCGCCGGCGGGCAGCCCCAGGGTCCCGCCGTCGGTGCGGAAGACCGTGATCTCGCGGTCCTGTGCCAGGTCGGCGCGGAGCGTGGCCCAGAACGTGTCGGAGTCGGTCGCCGATTCCTGCCATTCCAGGAGGCGGGAGAGCCAGCCGGGCCTGGTCGGGTCGGCGCGCTCCCCGTCGGCGGGTTCCGCCTGGTGAGTGGTGGTGGTGCCGTCCTGGGTGTACGGGTTGCCGAGCGCGACGACACCCGCCTCGGCGACCTTGTGCATCCGGTGTGTGCGGATCAGGACTTCGGCGACCGCTCCCTCGGGTCCGACCACCGCCGTGTGCAGCGACTGGTAGAGGTTGAACTTGGGCGCCGCGATGAAGTCCTTGAACTCGGAGATGACCGGGGTGAAACAGGTGTGCAGTTCGCCCAGGACCGCGTAGCAGTCGGCGTCCTCGCCGACCAGCACCAGCAGCCGCCCGAAATCGGTGCCCCGCATCTCGCCGCGTTTGATCCTCACCCGGTGCACGGAGACGAAGTGGCGCGGTCTGATGAGTACTTCGGCGCTGATACCCGCTTCCCGCAGGGTCGATCTGACGCTGCCGGCGATCTCGCCGAGCGGGTCCTCCGCGCCGCTCCACGCGGAGATCAGGGCCTGGGTGCGCGCGTACTCGTCCGGGTGCAGGATCGCGAAGACGAGGTCCTCGAGCTCCGTCTTGAGCGCCTGCACGCCGAGCCGTTCGGCGAGCGGGATGAGCACGTCCCGGGTGACCTTGGCGATCCTGGCCTGTTTCTCGGGGCGCATGACGCCGAGTGTCCGCATGTTGTGCAGCCGGTCGGCGAGTTTGATCGACATGACACGGACGTCGTTCCCGGTGGCGACGAGCATCTTGCGGAAGGTCTCGGGCTCGGCGGCGGCCCCGTAGTCGACCTTCTCCAGCTTGGTGACGCCGTCGACCAGATAGCAGACCTCGTCGCCGAACTGCTCGCGCACCTGATCGAGGGTCACCTCGGTGTCCTCGACCGTGTCGTGCAGCAGCGAGGCCGTCAGGGTCGTCGTCTCCGCGCCGAGTTCGGCGAGGATCAGGGTCACCGCCAGCGGATGGGTGATGTAGGGCTCACCGCTCTTGCGCATCTGGCCGCGGTGGGAGGTCTCGGCGAGGACGTACGCCTCGCGCAGGATGGCGAGGTCGGCGTCCGGATAGTGCGCGCGATGAGCCTCCGCGACGTGCCCGATGGCGTCGGGAAGCCGGTCACGGGAGACCGGCCCGAGCAGGGCGACACGGCCCAGCCTGCGCAGGTCGATCCGTGGACGACCGCGCTTGCGAAGGGGAGCACCTGGATTGGTGGCCTCTGCGCTCATGGGGCACCTCCGGCAACGTCGACCGGCGGTGGATGCGGTTACACCCCCGAGCCGGTGCTTGATGCTATCGACCCCACCACGTGGCTCAGTCCAGCTCTCGCTCAGCGTGAAACGGATCACCCATTCGAGCGAAGCTCTAACCGATCACCGTTTCGAGCCAGGCGGGGTCGAGAACGCCCTCCGCGAGGATCACGGCGGGCCCCGTCATGTCGATCCCGCCGTCCGGGTACTCGGTGATCACCAGCGTGCCGCCGAGGACGTCGACGGTGTACGCCACGGGGGTACCGGTCTCCGCGGGGTCCACGCCGTCCCTGCGTGCGGCGGCGACGGCCACCGCACAGGCGCCGGTGCCGCAGGACCGGGTCTCGCCGGCACCGCGCTCGTGGACGCGCATCGCGACGTGCCGTGGACCGCGGTCCACGACGAACTCGATGTTGACCCCGTCGGGGTAGACGGACCGCGGGCTGAACGGCGGTACGGAGGAGAGCTCTCCGGCGTGGCCCAGGTCCTCGACGAACGCGACGGCGTGCGGATTGCCCAGGTTCACGTTGCGCGCTTCCCAGCTGCGGCCGTCCACGGTCACCGTGACGCCGTCGTCGGGCAGCAGGGCACGCCCCATGGAGATCGTGACGTCGCCGTCCTTCGCGATGTGCACCCGCTTGACCCCGCCCCGCGTGGCGATGGACAGATCGCCTTCGGCGACGTACCCGGCACGCTGGAGGTAGCGGGCGAAGACCCGCGCCCCGTTGCCGCACATCTCGGCGACCGAGCCGTCCGCGTTGCGGTAGTCCATGAACCACTCGGCCTGCTCGGCCATGCCCTGCGCCTCGGGGTGGGCCGCGGACCGCACGACGTGCAGCAGCCCGTCGCCGCCGATGCCCGCCCGGCGGTCGCAGAGCCGGGTGACGACGGGGGCAGGCAGGTCCAGGGCGTTGTCCGGGTCGGGAACGATCACGAAGTCGTTCTCGGTGCCGTGTCCCTTGAGAAAGGTGATCTGCGAAGTGCTCACGAAGCAACTGTACGAGGCTCCGCCGACAGTCCGCGGCGCCGGGCCACGTCGCGTACCCCCGGGAGGGGCCCCGGAGTCCGGGCCGGTCAGCGCAGCCGGGCCACACGCCAGACGGCGAGGGCCACCAGCACGGCGCAGACGGCCACGTACAGCGTGACCACGCGCCAGTCGGGGCGTTCGTCCGAGCCCCTGGCCGGCAGACCGGGCCAGGTGTGGCCGACACGGCGGGCGGCCATCATGCCCCAGCCGGCGGCACAGCCGCTGATCAGCAGGCCCAGCATCGCCACGACCGCACCGCCGCCGCCGAACTCGAAGGCGAGCGGGAAGGCGAACATCAGGGAGCCGACCGCCGCCAGCCCGACGATGGGCGCGAGCTGCCAGATCCGCAGCCGGCGGGCGGGCCGGAGCTCGACCTCGACCTCGGGGGCCACCTCGAGCTCGTCCGGGCCGTCGGGGCTCAGGCGTCCTGCCTCGTGCTGCGTGTCCGGTGCGTCTCTGTCTGTGTCGCGAGGGCCGGCCTCCATCGCCACGCGCCCTCCCAACTCGGACTCCACTGGTCGATCGATGCTCGATGATGGCACGGCCCCGGCCGCCGAAATGACGGGCGGAGCTTCCCGATGCCATCACGTGATCAGGCTGTAACCGCTCGTTCGACCAACGCCAGCGCCCGGCGCGGGAGTTCTCCGCGCTGTTCCTCGGCACCACTCAGCCACCGGACGCGCGGGTCGCGCCGGAACCAGGAGTCCTGCCGGCGCGCGAAGCGCTTGGTGGCGCGCACGGTCTCCGCGCGGGCCTCGTCCTCGGTGCACTCCCCCGCGAGTGCGGCGAGCACCTGCTGGTAGCCCAGCGCGCGCGAGGCGGTGCGTCCCTCGCGCAGCCCCCGGGCCTCCAGGTCACGCACCTCGTCCACCAGCCCGGCCTCCCACATCCGGTCCACACGGGTACGGATGCGTTCGTCGAGTTCGGGGCGTTCGACGTCCACACCGATCTGAAGGGCGTCGTACACCGCTTCACCGCTCGGGAGATTGGCCGTGAAGGGCTTGCCCGTGATCTCGATGACCTCCAGGGCGCGGACGATACGGCGGCCGTTTCCGGCCAGGATGGCGCGGGCCGCCTCGGGGTCCGCGGCGGCGAGCCGTGCGTGCAGGGCGCCGGAGCCGAGTTCCGTGAGCTCCTGTTCGAGCCGGGCGCGTACGACGGGGTCGGTGCCGGGGAATTCGAGGGCGTCGATCGCGCCCTTGACGTAGAGACCCGAGCCGCCCACCAGGACGGGGGTACGGCCTTCGGCCAGCAGCCGGTCGATCTCGATGCGCGCGAGCCGCTGGTACTCGGCGACGCTCGCGGCCTCGGTGACGTCCCAGATGTCCAGGAGCCGGTGCGGAACGCCGTCCCGCTCGGGGAGGGACAGCTTCGCCGTGCCGATGTCCATGCCCCGGTAGAGCTGCATGGAGTCGGCGTTGACCACCTCACCACCGAGCTGCTGGGCGAGGAACACTCCCAGATCGGACTTTCCGGCGGCGGTGGGGCCGACGACGGTGATGACGCGGGGGGTGGGAGCTGGGTTTCTCACCGAGACAGTCTCCCGCACTTCGGGATGGCTTCCGACCGGAGGGGACCGGGACGGACGGACACGGCGAGTAACGCGCGATTTCTCACAGACGAGTAAAATGTGACGACAGTCCCCCAGCACGGAAGGTGACCCATGGGTTTCCTGGACAACCTGAAGGCCAAGCTGGCCCCGGCCAAGGAGAAGGTCGGCGACCTCGCGCAGCAGCACGGGGGCAAGATCGACCAGGGCCTCGACAAGGCCGCCCGCACGGTCGACCAAAGGACCAAGGGCAAGTACAGCGACAAGATCGTGTCCGGCACGCAGAAGGCCAAGGACGCGGTCGACCGTCTGGGCCAGAAGAACGAGGGCGGTACACCGCCTCCGCCGCCGCCCGCGCACTGATCCGGGCGCCGTCGGAACCGAGGGCCGTGGAGCGATGTCGCTCCACGGCCCTCGTCGTTGCCGGGGAGGAGTCAGGGACGGCGGGTCACGACCACGCGGCTACTACGTATCCCACGCCGTACGGGGCGTCCTCGTACAGCAGCTGCCCGCCGAGACCCGCCCCCCGGGCCGCGCCCGCGAGCACCTGCCAGGGCGCCCGGCCCGCCGCCTTCAGTTCGTACGCCAGCGACTCGTCCAGAGCGCTCAGCGCTGCCACGTCGGCGCTCCCCAGCGCACGGGCCGCCGCCGCGTCGAAGTCCGCCGCCCGCTCGTCCAGGTAACCGGGCGCCTTGACCGTACGGCAGGCGCTGCCGTCGCCCATGACCAGCAGGGCGACCCGCTCCGCCCCGGCCACCAGGTCCGCTCCCGCCCGCAGGCAGCGGTCGGCGGCGAGTGACTCCTCCACGCCGAGCCCTTCGAGCGGGGCACCGTCCCAGCCGGCGCTGCCCAGCAGCCAGGCGCCGACGGCGAGTGACGCGGGAAGCGGGCGTCCGGGGGCGGGTGAACCGCCCGGCGCCTCACCAAGCCGTACGGTCAGGCCGACGCCGAATGCGGCGAACGAACCTGCCGAGCCCGGAGGGTACGGCCCCCCGCCGCCCGGCTCGGCGGGCCCGGCCACGATCAGCAGATCCGGTTCCGCGGCGGCGAGCACGCCCAAGGCGTCGAGGCAGGCGCTCCTCGCGGCGTCGAGCTCGGGCGCGGCTCCCGCGGCCACCTCGGGGACCAGGATCGGCGGGCAGGGGCAGACGGCGGCGGCGGCAAGCATGCCGGTCAGCGTACTCAGGCCGGCCGGTCTCAGTCGCAGCCGCACCCCGGGGTGGCGGCCGCGGGGAGCGGGGCGGGGGCGCCGATCCCGGGCAGTCCGAGCATGACTCCGGCGGGACGCTCGGCAGGAGCCGCGTTGCGCTTCTCCCAGGCGTCGCCCGACCGGGTGCGCCTGACGCCCAGGGGCGTTCCCTCGGCGAGCAGGTGGTGCGGGGCGGCGTAACTGATCGCGACCGTCACCACGTCCCCGGGGCGTACGTCCTCGGACGGCTTGGTGAAGTGCACCAGACGGTTGTCGGGAGCGCGGCCGGAGAGCCGGTGCGTGGCGCCGTCCTTTCGGCCTTCGCCCTCCGCGACCATGACGTCCAGGGTGCGGCCGACCTGCTTCTTGTTCTCCTCCCAGGAGATCGCCTCCTGGAGGGCGGAGAGGCGCATGTAGCGCTCCTGCACGACCTCCTTCGGGATCTGTCCCTCCATGTCGGCGGCGGGCGTCCCGGGGCGCTTGGAGTACTGGAAGGTGAAGGCGTTGGCGAAGCGGGCCTCGCGCACGGCGTGCATGGTCTGCTCGAAGTCCTCCTCGGTCTCCCCGGGGAAGCCGACGATGATGTCGGTGGAGATCGCCGCGTCCGGCATGGCGGCGCGCACCTTCTCGATGATCCCGAGGAAGCGTTCCTGGCGGTACGAGCGGCGCATGGCCTTGAGGATCGTGTCCGAGCCGGACTGCATCGGCATGTGCAGCTGGGGCATCACGTTCGGTGTCTCGGCCATCGCCGCGATCACGTCGTCGGTGAAGTCCCGCGGGTGGGGCGAGGTGAAGCGGACGCGCTCCAGGCCCTCGATCGTGCCGCAGGCCCGCAGCAGCTTGGAGAATGCCTCCCGGTCACCGATGTCGGAGCCGTAGGCGTTGACGTTCTGGCCGAGCAGCGTGATCTCGCTGACCCCCTCGGCGACCAGGGCCTCGATCTCGGCCAGGATGTCGCCGGTGCGGCGGTCCTTCTCCTTGCCCCGCAGTGCGGGGACGATGCAGAAGGTGCAGGTGTTGTTGCAGCCGACCGAGATCGACACCCACGCGGCGTACGCGGACTCCCGGCGGGTGGGCAGCGTCGAGGGGAACGCCTCCAGCGACTCGGCGATCTCGACCTGCGCCTCCTCCTGGACCCGGGCTCGCTCCAGGAGGACCGGCAGCTTGCCGATGTTGTGCGTACCGAAGACGACGTCCACCCAGGGGGCGCGCTTCACGATGGTGTCGCGGTCCTTCTGCGCCAGACAGCCGCCGACGGCGATCTGCATCCCGGGGCGCTTCGTCTTCATGGGGGCGAGGCGGCCGAGGTTGCCGTACAGCTTGTTGTCGGCGTTCTCGCGCACCGCGCAGGTGTTGAAGACGACGACGTCGGCGTCGCCGTCGGAGCCCTCGGGGGCGCGTACGTATCCGGCGCCCTCCAGGAGCCCCGACAAGCGCTCGGAGTCGTGGACGTTCATCTGGCACCCGTAGGTGCGTACCTCGTAGCTCTTCTGGACGTCCACTGCTTCGCTCCGGTTGCCGCTGGTCATGGGACAAGGGTAGGCGGTGGCGCGCCGGGGCCTTGCCGCCCGCCGGAGCCACGGCTGAGGGCGGGGGCACACCGCCCGGGGAGAGCAGAGGCCAGGGCCGTTGAACGAATCGTTCCGGTTGGTTTCTATGCTGAGGTACTCGCGCTTATCGAAAGGTTCATGTCATGGTCCTCTCTCTCCTCCGCGGCAGGCGATCCAAGACGGCCTCCGACGGTGCGAGATTCGCTCTTCCCGTTCCGCCCGGGGCCGGAACCGTCACCTGCGAGGTCGTCGACCCCATGGGGCAACCGCTCGGCGGCGCCGAGATCACGGTCACGTCCCAGAAGTCGGCCCGGACGGTGGCGAAGGGGACCACCGACCTGTTCGGCATGTTCGTCGCGGCTCTGCCCCCGGGTGACTACCGCCTGCTCATGACGGCCGAAGGCATGCAGCCGGCCAGCTGGGCCTTCGACATCGCCGCGGGCGAGACCCTGTCGATGGGCCGCGTGCAGCTGGACGTCGCCCGGCAGCTGGAGCCCCCGGTGCCCGGAACCTGGCTCTTCGATCCTCCGCACACCGCGATCCGCTTCATCGCCAAGCACGTCGGCATGGCCAATGTGCACGGCCGCTTCACCGCCTTCGAAGGCGGTATCCGGATCGCACCCTCCGTCGAGGACTCCCAGGTCGAGATACGCATCGATGCTGCGAGCATCACGACGGGCAACAAGACCAGGGACAACCATCTGCGGTCGGCCGACTTCCTCGACGTGGAGAACTACCCCCACCTCCATTTCGTCAGCAGGCGCTTCACCTATCGGGGCGGCAACAACTGGACCGTCCAAGGCGGGCTGACGATGCACGGGGTCAGCCGCTCCGTCTCCCTGGACACGCAGTACCTGGGCGCCGTCAACGGCGGTTACGGCGAGGAACTGCGCTGTGCGGCACGCGCGACCGCCGAACTGCACCGCGAGGACTACACGCTGAACTGGCGCAACATGCTCGCCCGCGGCATCGCCATCGTCGGGCCGACGATTCAGTTGGAGCTGGACATCCAGACGATGTTCCAGGGCCCCGACACTCCGACGCCTCCGGAGTGACGGCCGACGGGGCCGCCCTGCCCTCGACGGAGACCGTCCTGCCCGCGGGGCGGGGGCGGCCACCTTCCGGCCGAAGCGTGTGACCCTCCCCCCGCCCTGGCCGTCAAGGCCAGGGAAATGGCAGGATCGCGCCATGCTGCACGCACTGTCCCGGTTCGGCCGACGACGCACCCTTCAGGGGGGCGCCGCCGCCGTGGTCGTACTCGGACTGCTCCTCTGGTGGGCGCTCCCGATCGGGGAGGAGGAGCCGAGCGGTTCGCTCACGTTCTCCACGGGTGTACGGAGCGGGGTCTACCAGCGCTACGGACAGCGGCTGGAGGGCGCGCTGGCCAAGGACATGCCCAAGGTGTCGATACGGCTGCAGACCAGCGAGGGCTCGCAGCAGAACATCGAACGGGTCGCGACGGGGAAGGCCGACTTCACCATCGCGACGGCCGACGCCGTCGCCACCTACCTCGCGAGCGGGAAACCGGGCGCGGGCCGGCTGCGCGGCTGCGTCCGGCTGTACGACGACTACATCCAGCTGATCGTGCCCCGCGACTCCGGGATCCGTGAGGTCGCCGACCTGCGGGGCAAGCGGGTGGGTGTGGGGCAGAAGGGGTCGGGGGTGCTGCTCGTCGCGGACCGGCTGATGAAGGCGGCAGGCGTCGATCCGGTGGAGGACATCACTCCCGTCCAGGCCGGGATCGACACGATGCCGGCGCGGCTGGCGGACGGCGGCCTGGACGCCTTCTTCTGGTCGGGCGGGCTGCCGACCGGGGCGGTGCAGGAGCTGTCGGAGAAGTTCGCGATCCGGCTGGTGCCCCTCCAGGACGCGCTGATCACCCAGCTCCAGGCGGCCGGCGGGTCCACGCGCCACTACCGCTCGGCCGTGATGCCGGCCGACGCCTACCTGCACGCACAGCAGGGTCAGGCCGTGCGGACCGTCGCCGTCTCCAACCTGCTGGTCACCACGGACCGTACGGATCCGCTGACGACCGAGGCGTTCACGCGGACCGTGATCGACAGCCGGGACCGGATCGGCCGCGAAGTGCACTCGGCGCAACTGGTGGACCTGCGGACGGCCATCTACACCGATCCGCTGCCGCTGCACGAGGGCGCCAAGCGCTACTACCGTTCGGCCAAGCCCTGACGGTCCGGGGCCCGGCTCACGCGTGCGAGGAACGGTCCGCCCGGGCTCACGCGTGCGGAGAACGGCCCGCCCGGGCTCACGCGTGCGGAGAACGGTCCGCCCGGGCGTGACGTGCGGGGAACGGTCCGCCCGGGCTCACGCGTGCGGGGAATCGCGCGGCACGGTGACCGTCACGCGCAGCCCGTGCGGTTCGTGCGGCCCGTAGCTGATCGATCCGCCGCCCGCCGCGAGCAGGGCGCGTGAGATGGACAGTCCGAGGCCGGACCCCTTGACGTTCTGGTGCCGTCCGCTGCGCCAGAAGCGGTCGCCTACGCGCTCCAGCTCCTGTTCGGTGAGGCCGGGCCCCCGGTCGGCGACGACGACCGTCGCGCCCTCGCCCTCGAGCCCGGCCGTGACCCGGACCTCCTGGCCCCCCGGGGTGAATTTGAGCGCGTTGTCGATGACGGCGTCCAGCGCGCTGGAGAGGGCGATCGGGTCCGCCCAGCCCGTCACCGCGGGCACCCCGTCCAGGGTCAGCCGTACGCCCTTCTCCTCGGCCGTCGGACGCCATGAGGCGACCCGTTCACCGGCGAGTGCGGCGATGTCCGTGAGCTGGAGGTCCGCCGCGGTGTGCTCGGCCAGCGCCAGGTCCAGCAGGTCGTCGAGGACCTGGGCGAGGCGCTTGCCCTCCGTACGGACCGAGGCGATCTCCTCGTTGCCCTCAGGGAGTTCCAGTGCGAGCAGCTCGATGCGGAGCAGCAGCGCCGCCAGCGGGTTGCGCAGCTGGTGCGAGGCGTCGGCGACGAAGGCACGCTGCTGCTCCAGCACGTCCTCGACGTTGTCGGCCATCTCGTTGAACGAGCGTGCCAGGCGCCGGAGCTCCGGAGGACCGCCGGACGCGACGACGCGGGACCTCATCCGGCCGCTCGCGATGTCGTGCGTGGCGGCGTCCAGGGTCCGTACGGGCAGGAGCACCCATCCGGTGAGGCGGAACGCGGCACCGACCGCCACGAGCATGGCCACGGCCTCGCCGAGGGCGATGAGCAGCCAGCCACGCAGTGTCCGGGACCGCATGTCCCCGGTGGGCGAGTCGGTCACGACGACGGCGACCACGTCCCCGTCGCGCACGACGGGGGAGGCGACGACGATCCGGCCGTTCTGCCAGGGCCAGACCTGGGGCGGGTCGTGGGAGCGACGCCCGAGGAGGGCCTCCGCGAAGGCCTCACGCCCCTCTCCCTCGGCGGGGAGGGTCCAGGAGGCCGGCGCCCTGGCGAGGGCTCTGTCGTCGCGGTAGAAGACGCCGGCCCGGATCCCGTAGACGGAGTCGTACGCCTCCAGTTCGGTCTGCAGGGTTCGCTGCCGTTCCTCGGTGCCCCGCACGGGTTCGTCGACGAACTGGGCGAGCGCGCCGAAGCGTGCCGTGTCGTCGATCCGGTCGATGACGACCCGCTGCTGTTCGGCGGCGGCCACGCGTACGGCCAGCGGGAAGCCGAGGGCGAGCAGCACGGCGGCCATCAGGACGATGAGCAGGGGGAGCAGACGGGTGCGCACAGGGACGTACGTCCTCAGGCCGACGGCGGGACGAGCCGGTAGCCGACGCCACGCACGGTCTCGACCAGTGCGGGAAGCCTCAGCTTGGAGCGCAGCGAGGCGACGTGCACCTCCAGGGTGCGCCCCGTTCCCTCCCAGCTCGTCCGCCACACCTCGCTGATGATCTGCTCCCGGCGGAAGACCACGCCGGGACGCTGGGCGAGCAGAGCGAGCAGGTCGAACTCCTTGCGGGTGAGCTGGACCTCCTGGCCGTCGACGCTGACCCTGCGGGTCGGCAGCTCGATGTGGACCGGCCCGATCCGCAGCGCCGCGAGCGGTGTCGGTCCGGTGTCCTCACCGGCCGTCCTGCGCCGGGCCACGGCGTGGATGCGGGCCAGCAGCTCCCCGGTGTCGTACGGCTTCACGACGTAGTCGTCGGCGCCGAGGTTGAGGCCGTGGATCCTCGACCGGACGTCGGACCGCGCGGTCACCATGATCACCGGGATCGTGGAGCGCTTACGGATCTTGCCGCACACCTCGTAGCCGTCCTGGTCGGGCAGCCCGAGGTCCAGGAGCACGACCCCGAAGGGCTCCTTCTCGGCCGGCAGCAGCGCCTGGAGTGCCTCTTCGCCGCTGCGGGCGTGCACGACCTTGAAGCCGTGACGCGACAGCACGGCGGACAGGGCGGCCGCGACGTGGTCGTCGTCCTCGACGAGCAGCAGTCTCATGGCCCCCCCTCTCCGCCTCATGTCTTCCCGATGCTCTTCGCGACGACCGCGAACCGTGCGTGACGGTCCGCAGGTGTTCCGCCCGGTGAACCTTTCCGTACGGCGTCGGTTCACGTCATCCGCGTACCAGGGCATCCACGCCGATGACGGGTGGGTCAGTCAAGTCCCTGCCGGTTACCACCAGGTTTCCGTTACCCACCCGGTATGCCGTCGAGCGCCCCGTGGCGTCCCGTTCACGCGGTGTGTCCGGTTGCGGCCGGATCGTTATGCTCAATTTCCGCTCAGATGTAATGACGCTGGTAGCACTGCGTCACTAGGGTCCTTGCCTAACCGAGGAGGACGGAGCAAGAAGCCGATGAGCGGAGTTTCAGTGACCAAGGCCGCCGAGGATGCCGCACCTGCGGGAGACGACCTTGTCGTACTGAGCAACGTCAACAAGCACTTCGGCGCGCTGCATGTGCTCCAGGACATCGATCTGACCATCGCCCGTGGCGAGGTCGTCGTAGTCATCGGGCCCTCCGGGTCCGGGAAGTCCACGCTGTGCCGCACGATCAACCGCTTGGAGACGATCGACTCGGGCGCGATCGCGATCGACGGCAAGCCCCTGCCCCAGGAGGGCAAGGAGCTGGCGAGGCTGCGTGCCGATGTCGGCATGGTCTTCCAGTCGTTCAATCTCTTCGCGCACAAGACGGTGCTCGAGAACGTGATGCTGGGCCAGGTCAAGGTCCGCGGGACCGACAAGAAGGCCGCCGAGGAGAAGGCCCGGACGCTGCTCGACCGGGTGGGCGTCGGCGTGCAGGCGGAGAAGTACCCGGCGCAGCTCTCGGGCGGTCAGCAGCAGCGCGTCGCGATCGCACGCGCGCTGGCGATGGACCCCAAGGTCATGCTCTTCGACGAGCCCACGTCGGCTCTCGACCCGGAGATGATCAACGAGGTGCTCGAGGTCATGCAGCAGCTGGCGCGGGAGGGGATGACCATGGTCGTCGTCACCCACGAGATGGGCTTTGCCCGTTCGGCCGCCAACCGTGTGGTGTTCATGGCGGACGGGAAGATCGTCGAAGAGGCGACTCCCGACCAGTTCTTCAGCAATCCGCGCAGCGACCGGGCCAAGGACTTCCTGTCGAAGATTCTTCACCACTGATACCGACGACCTACGACACGAGGATTGTTCACATGAAGCTCCGCAAGTCGGCCGCCGTTGCGGCCATCGCTGTGCTCGCCCTGACCGCGACCGCCTGTGGCGGCAAGGAGGGCTCCGCCGGCGACAAGCCGTCGGGCGTCAAGCCCGGTTCGTCCGAGGCTCCCGAGCTGCCGAAGTACACCGTCGCCACCGGTGTCGACCTCGACTCGCCGACCTTCAAGGAGGCGAAGAAGCGCGGAAAGCTGGTCATCGGCGCCAAGGCCGACCAGCCGTACCTCGGCTTCGAGGACCAGTCGACGAAGGAGCGCTCCGGCTTCGACGTCGAGATCGCCCGGATGATCGCGGCCGACCTCGGTTTCTCGGAGAAGCAGATCGAGTGGAAGACCGTCGACTCCGGCATCCGTGAGACGGCCATCTCCAAGGGCCAGGTCGACTACTTCGTCGGCACCTACACGATCAACGACGAGCGCAAGAAGCAGGTCGGTTTCGCGGGCCCGTACTACAAGGCCGGCGCGGACCTCCTGGTACGCAAGGACGAGACCTCCATCACCGGCAAGGAGTCGGTGAAGGACAAGAAGGTCTGCTCGATCGTGGGTTCGACCCCGCTCCAGGAGATCAAGAAGCCCGAGTACGGCGCGAACGTCGTCGAGCTGGCCAAGTACTCGGACTGTGTGCAGCAGCTCCTGACCAAGCAGGTCGACGCCGTCACCACCGACGACTCGATCCTCAAGGGTTACGCCGCCGCCAACTCCGGCAAGCTCAAGGTCGTCGGCAAGCCGTTCACCGACGAGCCCTACGGCGTCGGCCTGAACAAGGACGACAAGGTGCTCCGCGAGGCGATCAACAAGACGCTGGAGACCCGTGTCGAGGACGGCACGTACAAGAAGATCTACGAGGCGACCCTGGGCCTGTCCGGTTCGGATTACACCGAGCCGCCGGCCGTCGAGAGCTACTGACGCAGCTCCGTCGCTGACGTCCTGTCACTGACGCCACACGCGTGAGTGAGGCGTCCCGTACGCCGCCGTCCTCGATGACGGCGGCGTGCGGGGCGCCCCTTCCCCTGCCCAGATGCCGCTGACCGCCGACGCGGAGACCCCATGAACGTATTGCTCGACAACTTCCCGGAATACCGCGACGGCTTCATAGGCACCGTGTCGATCACCGCCATCAGCTCGGTCATCGCTCTGGTCCTGGGCGTCGCCATCGCCGGCTTCCGTGTGTCGCCCGTGCCGCCGCTGCGCTTCTTCGGCACCGCCTGGGTGACCCTGCTGCGCAACACCCCGCTGACGCTGCTCTTCCTGATCTTCTTCTTCGTGGTGCCGGAGATCCTCTTCCCGGGCATGAGCCCCTTCCTGCTCGGCTCGCTGGCACTCGGCTTCTACACCTCCTCCTTCGTGTGCGAGGCGGTCCGCTCGGGCATCAACACCGTCCCCCTGGGGCAGGCCGAGGCCGCCCGCTCCATCGGTATGACGTTCGCCCAGACCCTGCGGATCGTGGTGCTCCCGCAGGCCACCAGGTCCGTCATCCCACCGCTGAGCAGCATCTTCATCGCCCTCACGAAGAACTCGGCGATCGCCGGGGCCTTCAGCGTCACCGAACTCTTCGGGTGGCAGAAGCTGATGAGTGACCGGGGCTACGAGATCATGCCCGTCTTCGTCTGGGTGGCCCTCGGCTACCTGGTCGTCACCTTTGCCATCAGCGGTCTCTTCCGGCTGCTGGAGCGTCGTATGGAGGTCGCCCGATGAGTGCCAGCGTTCTCTACGACGCCCCGGGTCCCAAGGCTGCCGTCCGTAACCGGATCTATGCCGTGGCCGGAAGCCTCGCCATCCTGGGCCTGATCGCGGTCAGCCTGGTGCGGCTGTCCGACAAGGGGCATCTCGCCCCGGAGATGTGGGACATCTTCAACTACGCGGGCATCCGGCAGAACATCGCCGACGCGGTGCTCGCCACGCTCAAGGCCTTCGGTCTGGCGGCCGTCGGTTCACTGATTCTCGGCGTCCTGCTCGCCATCGGCCGGCTCTCCGACCACAAGCCGGTCCGCTGGGTCGCGACCACCTTCATCGAACTCTTCCGTTCGATCCCGCTGCTGATCACCATCTACGCCATCTGGGTCGGCTTCCTCACCGACTACTCGATGTGGGCCCTGGCGCTCGGACTGTCGGTCTACAACGGCTGTGTCCAGGCCGAGGTGCTGCGCGCGGGCATCAACTCGGTGCCCAAGGGGCAGAGCGAGGCGGCGTACGCCCTGGGGATGAGCAAGACCCAGGTCATGGTCAGCGTGCTGATCCCGCAGGCGGTGCGCGCGATGCTGCCGACGATCATCAGCCAGCTGGTGGTGACCCTCAAGGACACCTCGCTCGGCTTCATCATCCTGTACCCGGAGCTGCTGCAGACCGCGCGTCTGATCGCTTCCAACACCCAGGTCAACAGCCAGTACCCGTACGTCTCGACGATCGCGGTCATCGGCACGATCTACGTGGCGATGTGTCTGCTCCTGTCGGCGCTGGCCACCTGGATCGAGAAGCGTGGCCGACGGGCCAGGACCGGTATCGCGATGGCGGCTGCCGCCGAGACTCCGGGCATCCTCCCGGTGGGCAGCCTCACGGCGCCCCGCTCCGAGGACGGCCCGGCAGGCGGGCCGGGGTCTGCCGAGGGGACCGGCAAGACCGACTGACGGAACCGGCGTCCGGGCCTCCCATGACGGGACGTGCCGTCCGCCTCTCCCACCTTCGTGACAGCCCGCCGGTCCACCGGCGGGCTGTCACGGTTTCCCGAGTGCTGAGGCGCGGGAGCTGCATGGGTTGCGTGGGGCGGCAACGCGGGCGCCCGGTCCCGCTGTCGCTTGACGCAGGCACCGGCAGTGGGTTGCATTCGTTCTGTGATCGCGCCCCGAACCACCGCCGCCGGCCCCCCTTTCTCCCCCTCGGCCTCCAGGACCTCCACGTCCGCTCCCACCGGCGCCGGAGGGTTCACCCCGTGGACCCGGTGATCGTCGTCGGCGCGGGCCCGGTCGGGCTCGCGCTGTCGCTCGCCCTCGCGGCACAGGGCGTTCCGTCCGTGCTGCTCGACGAGGGCCCCGGGAAGGACGAACCGCGCCCTGCCCGCACTGTCGTGCTGCGCGAGGACACCTCGGACCTGGTGGAACGGCTCGGCTGCCCGGCGCTCCACGACGTAGGGCTGCGGTGGGCCGGCTGGCGTTCGGTGCGGCGCAAGCAACTGGTGCGGGCCGTACCGCTGGGCGAGGAGGAGGGCACCGTACCGCTGCCCTCGCCAGTCCATCTGCCCCAGCACGCGCTCGCAGGCGGTCTGCGGGCCGCGGTCGCGGCGCAGGACCTGGTCACCATGGTGCCGTTCAGCAGGATCGACACCCTGGAGCAGGACGCGCACGGGGTCACGGTGCACACCCGGGACCCCGGATCGACCTGGTGGCGCGGGAGTTACCTGGTGGGCTGCGACGGCGCGCGGTCCACCGTACGCAAGCTCCTCGACATCAGGTTCCCCGGTCGTACGGCGGTCGAGCGGCACGCTGTCGCCGCACTCCGCGCCGAACTGCCCTGGCCGGGCGAAGCGGTGCTGCACCGGTCCCCTCCCTGGCGCACCGGTGGGGCCGAGGTCACCGCGCGACCGCTGCCCGACAGTGTCTGGCGGCTTGACTGGCTCCTTCCGCCGCGCGGTGAACTGGTCACCCCCGAAGCCCTGATCACCAGGATCCGCGACACCCTCGAGGGCTGGTGCGGGGAGACTCCGGCCTACGAGCTGCTGGACACGGGCGTGTACACCCTCCATCACCGGCTGGCCAGGCGCTGGCGGTCCGAGCGCGCCTTCCTCGCCGGGGACGCCGCCCATCTGCTGGGCGCGCTCGGCACCCAGGGCCTGGACGAGGGGCTGCGGGACGCCGAGAACCTGGCCTGGAAGCTCGCGCAGGCCTGGCACCAGAGTGCCTCGGAGCTCCTGCTCGACAGCTACCAGGCCGAGCGCCGGGCCGCCGTCGCCTCCCGGCTGCGCGCCGCCGACCAGTCACTGCCGATACTGCGGGGCGGCGCGGGTCTCCGGACGCTCGTACCCGGTGCCGCGCGCGGGCACGACACCTTGCTGGCCGATGGCCATCTGGGGTGCGGGCCCCTGGGCGCGCCCCCCTCGTACACGCACTCCCCTCTCTCGCCTCAACACGCCGAGGCGCACGCACCGGTGGGGACCGACCCCGGTGCTCCGGTCGCCGATGTGCGGGTGACCGCGCCCGACGGGAGGACGGTGCGGCTGCGCGACCGGCTGGGTCTGGGGCATCTGCTGGTGATCCTGGTCGCACCGGGCACGGGGGTGTGGGACAGGCGGCACTGGATGACCGCGGGTGTCATGCCCCGGCTCGTCGAGGCCGTGGACTCCCTCCCCGTGAACGCCGAGCTGCTGGTGACCGAGAGCTATCCGGGGGCGACAGCCCATACGGTGCTGCTGGTCAGGCCGGACGGGCATCTCGTCGCGGCCTTCAACGGTGTGCGGCCCGCCGAACTGTTCGCGGCGGCGGACGCGGCGCGCGGGGGTGGCCCGGACACGGCGCACGGCGACCGAGCACGCACCACCAAGAGCTCCGACCGGACCGCGGACGTCAATTGACCGTCGCAGGCGCACATGGTGTACTCCAGATCATGACCGACACCGATGTGCGCCTGTGGCGGAGGGTCCATATGGACCTCGTCCGCTATGCGGGCTGCGTGTGTCGCCCGTCCTGCTGAATCGCCCTTCCCCGCACGCCGTGCTGTTTCGCGCGCGGCTGTGCGTCCACGCGAACTCCTCAGGACGGTCCCTGTGTCTGCATCGTTTCCCACCCTGCCCACGCCCGCGCCCGAGTCCGCCGTGGGAGCGGGTCCTGCGACCCCCGCTGCCGACGACGCGAGGGTGCCCGCCGTCGCCGGTACGGCCCCGGCCCCGACCACCCCGGAACTGCTCGACTTCGTCCGCCGGACCGCGCAGGACGCCGCGCTCATCGCCTCGCTCCCGCTCGACCCCGCGGGCCGCACCTGGCTCCGGGTCGAGAGCCCCGGCGGCAGCGAGGCGTGGCTGATCGGCTGGCCGCCCGGTACGGGCACGGGCTGGCACGACCACGCCGGGTCGACGGGGGCCTTCACCGTCGCGGCCGGCGCCCTCAGGGAACACTCGCTGGCCGCGCGACTGCCCACGGACGGCTGGAAGACGCTCGAACTGAGCGAGGGCATCGACCGTGACCGGCTCCTGGCGACCGGGCAGGGCAGGGCTTTCGGCCGGCACCACGTCCACGAGGTGCTCAACGAGTCCGGTGACGAGCACGCCGTATCGGTCCACGCGTACTACCCGCCCCTGCCACAGATCCGCCGCTACAGCCGCACGGGAGCGGTGCTGCGCCTTGAGCAGACCGAACGACCGGAGGACTGGCAGTGAGCGAGGCGGGCCAGGGCCATGGAAACCCGGTGGGCATCGATGAACTGCTCGACCGGATAAGGGCGGGCTACGAGCGGATCGGGCCCGAGGAGGCCGCAGCCGAGGCTGCCGGAGGCGCGCTGCTGGTCGACATCCGTTACGCGGCGCTGCGCGAGAAGGACGGCCTGATCCCCGGGGCTCTGGTCGTCGAGCGCAACGAGCTGGAGTGGCGGCTCGATCCGCAGGGAAGCCACCGTGTCCCGCAGGCGGTGAGCCACGATCTGAGGGTCGTGGTGATCTGCAACGAGGGTTACGCCTCGAGTCTCGCGGTCGCCTCCCTGCGACAGCTGGGGCTGCACCGGGCCACGGATCTGACCGGCGGCTTCCAGGCGTGGCGCGCGGCCGGGCTCCCGGTCACTCGCTGACCGGAGGCGCACCGGCGCTGACCGGAAGCGCACCCGGCGCACCTGGCCTCCAGGCCTGGCGGCCGCCGCCGACCCGTACCGGTGGCCCGGTCACTCCCCATGGCGCCTGTTGAATGGCCGGTGATCGATGGCCGGTGGCCGGTGGCCGGTGATCGGTGGCCGGTGATCGGTGGCCGGTGGCCGGTGGCCGGTGATCGGTGGCCGGTGGCCGGTGGCACAGTCATCCGTTATCCGTCATCGGGCCCTCACTGGACCGAACGGCACTCCGACCCACCCGAACGCTGCTCCCCGGTGGAGCAATCACCGCGCGCGACGGACATTCGCCTCATCACCGAGGACCGGAATGTACGGAGATGTCGCGCCGATGGAAACCGCTCAGCTCACCCCGGACCAGCTCGACGCCCAGGCCTCCCGGCTCCATGACACCGACGCGTGGCAGCGCATCGTCACAGGCTGGGAGCAGACAGCCGCCCGGGAGCCCGCACCCCCGATGTCCGTACCGGACGACGAGGCGCGGCCCTCGTCCCCGGCGGACTGGCGGGACCTGTTGTCCGTGCCCGTCGACCGGCTCGTCGAGGACTCCCTGCGGGCCCTGCCTCCGCGAGGGCCGCGCGAGCGCCCGCTTCCCGGGCGCCTCGGCGCCGCACTTCCCGAGCGTCTGCACGCGTGGCGCCGCATCGGGCAGTCCGATGTGCGCCCGTCCATCCATCTGGGCTACGCCCGGCAGATCCTCACGGAGTGGGGCTGGCAGAACACCCCCTGTCGCCTGCGCAACGCCCGTGGCGCCCGCTGTCTCTGCGGGGCCATGCTGACGGCCCACCGGCTCGGCTACGGGTCGCTCGAAACCGTCGACCGAGCCGGTGCGTGGATGATCACCGAGCTGCGCTCGCAGGGCTGGGCCGGTCTGATCGGCCCCTGGAACCGGCACCCCGGCCGCACCGCCGCCCACGCACTGGCCCTGATCGACGCCACGATCCGCCGCGCGGCCCTCGCAGGACACTGAGCGCCCGGACTTCCGCCCGCCCCGCTCCCGGCACCAGGTGCGGTCCGCTGCGGTGCCCCCCTCCGCCACCGCAGCAGACCATCCTCCTGGCCTGCCGATTACGCCCCCATCGCCCCCGCGGCCGGGCGCCCGACCCCCACGCCGGCCTGGCTGCTGCTCCCCCGCTCCCCTCTCACCGGTCAGAAGGGCTCGTCCAGTCCTTCCATGTCCTCCCCCTCCGCCTCGATCGCCTGACGCACCACGCGCAGGGCCATCCCCTCGCCGTACCCCTTGCGCGCGAGCATGCCCGCGAGCCGGCGCAGACGCTTGTCGCGGTCCAGCCCCCGGGTGGAGCGGAGCTTGCGTGCCACGAGCTCCCTGGCGGTCTCCTCCTCCTGCTCGGGGTCGAGCTGCCCGACCGCCTCGTCGATCACTGTCGGGTCCACCCCCTTGGTGCGCAGCTCCCTCACGAGGGCACGCCGGGCCAGCCCTCGCCCGTGATGCCGGGACTCGACCCACGCGTCCGCGAACGCGGCGTCGTCGATCAGTCCCACGTCCTCGAACCGAGAGAGGACCTCCTCCGCAGCCTCGTCGGGAATCTCCCGCTTACGCAGCGCGTCGGCCAGCTGCTTGCGGGTGCGCGGGGTCCCGGTCAGCAGCCTGAGACAGATGTTGCGCGCCTGCTCGACCGGGTCTCGCGGTTCCCCCTTCTCGGCCCTCGACGAGGAAGGGGAACCGCTGCCTCTGGAGCGGGAGCGGGAACGACGGCCCGCCCCCTCACCGAACCCGGCCCCCCGGCCGGGCTCCGGGGGACCCCCGGACGGTTCTGCGGCGTACTCGGGGCCGGGGGCCGCACCCGCGTCGGTGCCCGGCCACTCCGTGCGACGCGTCACGGCCTAGCTCTTGGCCGCCGCGGCCTTGGCGGGCTTGGCCTTGGTCGCGGGAGCCGGCACCGACTTTGCCGCACCGTCGGCCGGGGCACCCGTGGTGACCGCCGCATCGGCTGCGGGCTCCGCCGCGGCGTCCTCCGGACGGACACCGACGCCCAGCTTGTCGAGGATCTTCTTCTCGATCTCGTTGGCCAGGTCGGGGTTGTCCTTGAGGAAGTTGCGGGAGTTCTCCTTGCCCTGGCCGAGCTGGTCGCCCTCGTACGTGTACCAGGCGCCGGCCTTGCGGACGAAGCCGTGCTCCACGCCCATGTCGATCAGGCCGCCCTCACGGCTGATGCCCTGGCCGTAGAGGATGTCGAACTCGGCCTGCTTGAACGGCGGCGCCACCTTGTTCTTGACGACCTTGACGCGAGTGCGGTTACCGACGGCGTCGGTTCCGTCCTTAAGCGTCT
This sequence comes from Streptomyces sp. NPDC079167, assembly GCF_040686735.1. NCBI lineage: Bacteria > Bacillati > Actinomycetota > Actinomycetes > Kitasatosporales > Streptomycetaceae > Streptomyces > Streptomyces sp. NPDC079167. Next base: position 138,463 of record NZ_JBFBLO010000016.1, read on the forward strand.
CGATCCTGCGGATGTCCAGACGCACCGAGGCGTAGAACTTCAGCGCCCGGCCACCGGTCGTGGTCTCCGGCGAGCCGAACATCACGCCGATCTTCTCGCGCAGCTGGTTGATGAAGATCGCGGTGGTCTTGGACTGGTTGAGCGCGCTGGTGATCTTCCGGAGCGCCTGGCTCATCAGACGGGCCTGCAGACCCACGTGCGAGTCGCCCATCTCGCCCTCGATCTCCGCTCGCGGCACCAGGGCGGCGACGGAGTCGATGACGATCAGGTCGAGCGCACCCGAGCGGACGAGCATGTCCACGATCTCCAGCGCCTGCTCGCCGTTGTCCGGCTGCGAGAGGATGAGATTGTCGATGTCGACGCCGAGCTTCTTCGCGTACTCCGGGTCCAGAGCGTGCTCCGCGTCGATGAACGCCACCGAGCCGCCGAGCTTCTGCGCGTTCGCCACGGCGTGCAGCGTCAGCGTCGTCTTGCCGGAGGACTCCGGTCCGTACACCTCCACCACGCGGCCGCGCGGCAGCCCGCCGACGCCGAGCGCGACGTCGAGCGCGGTGGACCCGGTGGGGATCACCTCGATCGGCTCGTTCGGCCGCTCACCGAGGCGCATCACCGCGCCCTTGCCGAATTGCCGTTCAATCTGTGCGAGTGCGGCGTCCAGCGCCTTCTCGCGGTCGGTTCCTGCCATGGGTTCCACCCGATTTGCTTGAGTCGATCGCTTCACGTCTCAGACGCTAACCCCTGCCACTGACAATGGGCCTCGACGTCCTCCCGGCCTGTGGACAACTCCACGGTCGGGTCCGGCAAAACCCGGCCGGAATCCCATGAGAATGGATGTTCGATTTCAGTGTCAAGCGCACCACGCCGGGCGGACATGGCCGAGGGTAGCCGCTTATAGCAGTCGACATCGAGTAGGTCAATGAATTGCGACGGGCCTCACATCGGGTTCCGGCGACCGCTCTCTCGGAAGGCCCGGAGGCCGGGCCCTCCGACCGGTGTCATGGGCTGCCGTCTGCCCGGCCCCCGTCGTGTCCGCCGCCCCCCAAGCCCCCCAAGGCACGGCGGATCCTCGTCAGCACCGGCTCGCCACGCCGCCAGCGGTGTCCGCCCTGCACCCGCGGGTCGTCCATCACGTCGTAGCGCTTCACATACGCGCCCAGGAACGCCTGGAGCGTGGCGACGGCCGGAATGGCGATCAACGCTCCGACGGCTCCCATCAGCGCGGTGCCCGCGACCACCGAGCCGAAGGCGACCGCGGGATGGATGTCGACCGTCTTGGACGTGAGCTTCGGCTGCAGCACGTAGTTCTCGAACTGCTGGTAGACCACGACGAAACCGAGCACCCACAGCGCGTACCAGGGATTGACCGTGAAGGCGATCAGCATGGGCAGGGCGCCGGCCAGATACGTACCGATCGTGGGGATGAACTGCGAGACGAGTCCGACCCAGACCGCGAGCGCCGGCGCGTAGGGCACTCCGAGGACCACCAGCAGGACGTAGTGCGCCACGCCGGAGATCAGGGCCATCAGTCCGCGCGAATAGATGTAGCCGCCGGTCTTGTCGACCGCGATCTCCCAGGCCCGCAGCACCTCCGTCTGCCGGGAGGGCGGCAGTACGGAGCACAGCGCGCGCCGCAGCCGGGGGCCGTCGGCCGCGAAGTAGAAGGAGAAAAGGAAGATCATCAGCAGCCGGAACAGCCCGCCGAGGACGGTGGTCGAGACGTCGAGCACGCCGGTAGCACTGTTCTGCACGTACTTCTGGAGCCAGTCGGAGTGCAGCAGGCTGTCCTGCACCTCGACCCGGGAGAGCTCCGTGTGGAAGGTCTGGTTGACCCAGTTGATCACCGAGTCGAGGTACTTGGGGAACTCATCGACCATGTCGACGATCTGGCCGGCGAGCATCGAGCCGAGCAGGACGACGAAGCCGACCCCGGCGATCAGCACGGCGAGGAAGACCAGGAAGGTGGCGAGTCCCCGGCGCATCCCGCGCCCGGCCATGCGGCTCACGGCCGGTTCGATGGCCAGCGCCAGGAAGAAGGAGATGAGGATGTTGGTCAGCAGTCCGATGAGCTGGTAGAAAGCCCAGCTGCTCAGCTGGAAGCACCCGTAGAGCGCCAGAGCCATGACCATCGCGCGCGGCAGCCAGCCGGGCATGCGGACGGGGCCGGTGCCTGGCGGCGGATTCGGTGGTGCGGGCGGCTGGCTCTGGGCGGTCTCGTCTGTCGGTGCCACGGGACAAGTCTCGCTCACCGCGGTGACGTCCGGCGCCCCGGCCCGGAGGGGACCGGTGCGGGCGCCGAGGGCGTGCCGGTGTGCGGGGCCGCGCCGCTCAGCGCTTGTCCGGAGGCACACCGACCGCGGAGCAGACCCCGCGCCAGACGTCCTTGGCCTCCCACCCCGCGGCCAGGGCCTCGTGCACCGTACGGCCGCCGAGCTCCGCCATGACGTGATCGCGCGCGAAGGAGTCGGCGTAGGCCTCGCCGAAGTGATCCGCCATCCGTTCCCAGAAAATCGTCAACCGCATGCCCTCAGTATCCCGCTCCTGAGAGTGCAGCCGGGCCGGAGGGCTCTGCCGGTGACGTTTTCCCCTCTACGGTCGGTTCCATGGCTGGAACCGGAGCAAATCCCCTCGCCCGCGCCGAGCAGTTCATCTGGCTCACCGCACGCGTCCTCGAACAGCGGCGGTTCGCCCATCTCTTTCTGGGAGGGAGCGCGGACACCGTCGAAACCGCGCTCGCCGCCTATCTCAACGAGGACGGCGGCTACGGTCACGCGCTCGAACCCGATCTCCGCGGACCGGTGAGCCAGCCGCTCCACACCGCTCACGCACTGAGCGTCCTCGACTCCATCGGCCGCTGCGGCGGGATGCGCGTGGAACGCATCTGCCGCTATCTGACGGACGTGTCGACCAAGGAAGGCGCTCTGCCGGCGCTGCACCCCTCTCAGCGTGGCTACCCCGCGGCACCCTTCGTCCCCGTCGTCGACGACCCGCCCGCCGAACTGCTGGCGACGGGCCCGGTGGTCGGACTTCTGCACCGCAACCAGGTGTGGCACGCCTGGCTGTTCCGGGCCACCGACTTCTGCTGGGCCGCCGTCGACGCCCTGGAGGAGTCCCATCCGTACGAGATCGAGGCCGCCGTGGCCTTCCTGGACGGTGTCCCCGACCGTGCGCGTGCCGAATCGGCCGCCGACCGGCTGGGGCAACTGGTGCGTGAGCAGCGGCTGGTGGTGCTCGATCCCCGGCGCCGCGCGGAGTACCCGGTGGCTCCTGGTTACGCCCCGGGGGAACATCACTTCCCTTACGACTACGCACGCACACCCGGGTCGCTCGCCCGTCGCTGGTTCAGCGAGGTAGAGCTGGAGAGCGCTCTGGACCATCTCGCGGCCGAGCAGGAGGAGGACGGAGGCTGGCCGGTCAACTGGCGGCAGTGGGCCCCTGGGACGGCCCTGGAGGGCCGCCCGATCGTGACGATCAGGGCCCTGCAGACCCTCCGGGCCTACGGCCGCGGCCCGCGCTGATCCGTCCCGCCTCAGAACAGGGCGCGCGCGGCGGCGGTGACGACGACGGCGGTGCCCACGACGACGAGGAAGGGCGCCCGCAGGACGAGGGCGAGCGCCGCCGCGGCGAGCCCTGCCGCTCTGGCGTCCAGCACCAGCTGCTGCCCGTCGGCGAAGGTCTGCTGAGCGGTGAGAGCCGCGAGCAGTGCCACCGGCATGAGCGCTGCCAGCCGTTGCACGAGGGGGCGTTCCAGGACTCCCGCGGGGACCAGGAGCCCCAGGAGCTTCGCGAGATAGCAGCCGGCGGCGGTGAGTCCGATGGCGATCCAGATGTTCATCGGCCCTCCCCGGGCGCCGTGCCTTCGGCGGCGGGCTCGTCCGAGCCCTTGGTGCCCCGGCCGTTCAGGAACAGGACGACGGGAGCGGCCAGCGCGGACACCAGTACGGGCGCACCCGCAGGCAGCACCGGGAGGAGGCCCAGCACCAGCAGGACCGCCAGCCCCGCCGTGACGCGCTCCGTGGTGCTCTTCAGCATCGGCGCGAGGAGCGCCAGGAACACGGCGGGGCCCGCCGCGTCCAGCCCCCAGGCTGCGGTGTCGCCGAGCGCCTGCGCCCCGAGCGCGCCCACCAGCGTGGTCAGGTTCCACAGGACGTAGAGGGTGAGCCCGGTGACGGTGAAGCCGATGCGCGCGGCACGCCGGGTGGGCTGGGGCAGTGTGACCGCGGTCGTCTCGTCGATGACCCAGTGGGCGGCGAGGGGGCGCAGGAAGCCCGGCAGAGCGAGGAGCTGCGACAGACGTAGCCCGTAGAAGGCGTTGCGGGTGCCCAGGAAGAACGCTCCGGCCGCGGCGGTGTAGGGATTGCCGCCGGCGGCGAGGGCGCCCACGAGAGCGAACTGGGACGCCCCGGTGAAGACGAGGAGACTCAGCGCGCAGGTCTGGAGGAGGGTCAGTCCGGAGCCCGCCGAGGTCACTCCGAAGGCGAACCCGGAAAGCCCCACGGCTATGCCCACGCCGAGTGCGTCCCGGACGACGGCGCCGTCCGGCTTCTCCGTGTCCGCGCCCTGTGCGCCGAAAGCGCCGGAGCTCTCAGGGGTTGGGGTCTGTTCTGCCACGTCCCGAACGCTACGCGGCGGGATCCCCGCCGGTCTTGTACGTTCTTGCACGTTCGCGCTGGTAGGCGCCCGGGGGCACCCCGACGATCCGGGTGAAGTGACGGTTGAGATGGGGCTGGTCGGTGAAGCCGACGGCGGCGGCGGCTTCGGCGGGCGAGGTCCCCGCGTCGAGCATGCGTCGCGCACGGCGCACCCGGGCGTCGGTGAGCCAGGTGTGCGGGGGCATCCCGTACTGCTTCTTGAAGGCCCGCAGCAGCGCGAACGGGCTGGTGCCCAGCTCGGCCGCGAGAACTCCCAGGGTGGGCGGCCGCTCCATCCGTTCCTCCAGTGCGGTCCGCGCGCGGACGGCGTCCCGGGCCCCGGCGAAGTGCGGAGCCCTGGCCGGCAGCACGCTGCCGTGGCGGTCGAGCAGCCGTGCGACCAGGACGCGCAGGACGCTGTCGGCGGCCAGGGCGTTGCCCTCCTCGGCGGCCCGGTGGACCTCCGTGATCAGACGGGCGGCGTGCGGGTCCCGCACGCCGGTCTCCGCGAAGCCGACGGTGCCGCGCAGGTTCGTCAGGTCGGCCGCGATGCCGTTGATCACCTGGGCGGAGGGGTAGAGCGTGGCGTACACCCACCCTTCGGGCACTCCGGCGCGGGCGGTGTGCGGCACCTCGGGGTTGATCATGACCACGGTGCCGGGGCCGGCATGCACGGTGCCGCCGGGGAGGCCTACGTCCTCGACACCGCTGGTGACCGTGCCGAAGACGTAGCCCTCGTGGCTGTGGCGCGGAAAGGTGTGGCGGACGTAGCGGGCACGCAGCAGATCGAGATGGGGCAGCTCCGCGTACTGCCAGAACCTCGCCCATTCCCGTGTCGTGTCCACCGCCGCCATGCTCGCATTCTCGCAGGTCCGGGGTGGTGGCCGAAGGCCCGGAAGGTGAGCGGCGCGCACGTCCACCGGCCGTTGTCGGTGGCGGGGTGCACGATGGGGGGCATGGCCGGTTCCGCACTCGATTCGTTCTCACCCGCGACCCGCAGTTGGTTCGCCGCCGCCTTCGACGCGCCCACCGCCGCGCAGGAAGGCGCCTGGCGGGCCATCGGCGAGGGTTCGGACGTGCTGGTCGTCGCACCGACCGGATCGGGTAAGACGCTCGCCGCCTTCCTCGCCTCCCTGGACCGGCTGGCGGCCCTGCCGCCGCCCGCCGAGACGAAGAAGCGCTGCCGGGTGCTGTACGTGTCACCGATGAAGGCCCTCGCCGTCGACGTGGAGCGGAATCTGCGTTCCCCCCTGACCGGGATCCGTCAGGAGTCGGTCCGTCTGGGCCTGCCCGAGCCCGAGGTGCGGGTGGGGATCCGTTCGGGCGACACCCCGCCGGCCGAGCGGCGTTCGATGGCGACGAGACCCCCGGACATCCTGATCACCACTCCCGAGTCCCTGTTCCTGATGCTCACGTCCTCGGCCAGGGACGCGCTCGCCGGGGTCGAGACGGTGATCGTGGACGAGGTGCATGCCGTCGCGGGCACCAAGCGCGGTGCCCATCTCGCCGTGTCCCTGGAGCGTCTGGACGAGCTGCTGCCGCGGCCGGCGCGGCGTATCGGGCTTTCGGCGACGGTCCGCCCGGTCGACGAGGTCGCGCGGTTCCTCTCGCCGCAGCGGAAGGTGGAGATCGTCCAGCCCCCGTCCACCAAGGAGTTCGACCTCTCCGTCGTGGTGCCGGTGGAGGATCTCGGCGAGCTGGGCGGCTCCCCCGCCACGGGCGACGAGGGCGGTCAGGCGGAGAAGCCGTCGATCTGGCCCCATGTCGAGGAGCGCATCGCCGACCTCGTGCAGTCGCACCGCTCCACGATCGTCTTCGCCAACTCCCGGCGGCTGGCGGAGCGCCTCTGCAACCGGTTGAACGAAATCGCTCACGAGCGGGCGGCCGCCACCGCGGCGGAGGAGCGGCCGGGGGTGGGCGGTCCGCTGCCCGAAGCCCACTCCCCCGCCGAGATCATGGCCCAGTCCGGGGCGGCGAAAGGGGCACCGGCCGTCCTCGCCCGGGCGCACCACGGCTCGGTGTCCAAGGAGCAGCGCTCCCAGGTCGAGGAGGACCTGAAGGCGGGCCGGCTGCCGGCCGTGGTCGCCACCTCCAGCCTGGAGCTGGGGATCGACATGGGCGCGGTCGACCTGGTGATCCAGGTCGAGTCGCCTCCCTCCGTGGCATCCGGGCTGCAGCGGGTGGGCCGCGCCGGGCACCAGGTCGGAGCGGTGTCCACGGGGGTGGTCTTCCCCAAGTACCGCGGCGACCTGGTGCAGGCGGCCGTCGTCACCGAGCGGATGCGCCAGGGTGCCATCGAGGCTCTGCGGATCCCGTCCAACCCCCTGGACGTGCTGGCCCAGCAGATCGTCGCCACGGTCGCGCTCGACAGCTGGCAGGCCGACGACCTGCTCGCCCTCGCACGCCGCGCGGCTCCCTTCGCGTCCCTCCCAGAATCAGCGTTCACCGCCGTGCTCGACATGCTCGCCGGGCGCTATCCGTCCGACGCCTTCGCGGAGCTGCGGCCACGTGTGGTGTGGGACCGCGTCACGGGTACGGTCACGGGCCGCCCCGGGGCCCAGCGGCTTGCCGTCACCTCGGGCGGCACCATTCCCGACCGCGGGCTCTTCGGCGTCTTCCTCGCGGGCGCCGACCCGAAGAAGGGCGGCGGACGCGTCGGCGAGCTGGACGAGGAGATGGTCTACGAGTCCCGGGTCGGCGACGTCTTCACCCTGGGCACCACGTCCTGGCGGATCGAGGACATCACCAGGGACAGGGTTCTCGTATCGCCCGCCCCCGGAGTCCCTGGCCGGCTGCCGTTCTGGAAGGGCGACCAGCTCGGCCGCCCGCTGGAGCTGGGCCGTGCCCTGGGCGCGTTCCTCCGGGAGATCGGCGGGCTGTCCGCCGAGGACGCCAGGCTCCGGCTGGTCGCCGCCGGGCTCGATGCCTGGGCGGCGGAGAACCTCCTGTCGTACCTCGACGAGCAGCGCCGGGCCTGTGGGCACGTCCCCGACGACCGGACGGTGCTGGTCGAGAGGTTCCGGGACGAGCTGGGCGACTGGCGGATCGTGGTGCATTCGCCGTTCGGCGCCCAGGTCCACGCTCCATGGGCGCTCGCCCTGTCCGCCCGGCTCGGTGAGCGGTACGGCATGGACGCACAGGTCATGCACGCGGACGACGGCATCGTGCTGCGGCTGCCCGACGCCGACCTGATGGGCCTCGACCTCCTCGACTTCGATCCGGTCCGAACCGGTGCGGGCGGTGAGGCAGCGGGCGGTGCGGGCCAAGGTTTCCCCGCCCAGGGATTCGACAGCGAGCAGCCGCCCGTCGGGGCCACCGACGTGGTCTTCGACAAGGGCGAGGTCAGCCAGGTCGTCACCGAACAGGTCGGCGGATCCGCCCTGTTCGCCTCGCGGTTCCGCGAATGCGCCGCGCGTGCCCTGCTGTTGCCGCGGCGAAGCCCGGGGAAGCGCACGCCTCTGTGGCAGCAGCGTCAGCGCGCGTCCCAGCTGCTCCAGGTGGCCTCCGAGTTCGGTTCGTTCCCGATCGTCCTCGAAGCCGTCCGCGAATGCCTTCAGGACGTCTTCGACGTCCCCGGTCTCACCGAGCTGATGGGCGACCTGGAGGCGCGCCGCATCCGTCTGGTCGAGGTGACCACGCCCGAGCCGTCGCCGTTCGCCCGCTCCCTCCTCTTCGGCTATGTCGCGCAGTTCCTGTACGAGGGCGACTCACCCCTCGCCGAGCGACGGGCGGCGGCGCTCTCGCTCGACTCCCATCTCCTGGCCGAGCTGCTCGGCCAGGCGGAGCTGCGGGAGCTGCTCGACGCCGATGTCCTCGGCGAGCTGGAGCGGGAGCTCCAGTGGCTGACCGACGACAGGAAGATCAAGGACGTCGAGGGGGTCGCCGATCTGCTGCGGGTGCTCGGCCCTCTCACCGACGCCGAGCTGGCTGAGCGCGGTGCGGAGTCCGCATGGGCCCCGGAGCTGGCGACGTCCCGGCGGGCCATCCAGGTCCGCATCGGTGGTGCCTCCCACTGGGCGGCTGTCGAGGACGCGGGACGGCTGCGCGACGCTCTCGGCACCGCACTCCCGGTGGGGGTCCCCGAGGCGTTCACCGAGCCGGTCAAGGACCCGCTCGGCGATCTCCTCGCGCGCTTCGCCCGTACGCACGGCCCGTTCACCACCACGCAGGCGGCGAGCCGTTTCGGGCTCGGCAGCGCCGTCACGGACGGGGCACTGCAGCGGCTCGCCGCGTCGGGCCGTGTCGTCCAGGGCGAGTTCCACCCCGCGGGCATCGGCCAGGAGTGGTGCGATGCCACGGTCCTGCGGCGGCTGCGCCGCCGTTCGCTCGCCGCGCTCCGTCAGGAACTGGAGCCTGTGCCACCCGCCGCGCTGGCCGGTTTCCTCCCCCAGTGGCAGCACCTCGGCGACAACAGCCTGCGGGGGATCGACGGACTGGCCCGTGCCATCGAGCAGTTGCAGGGCGCCCCGGTCCCGGCGTCCGCCCTGGAGAAGCTGATCCTGCCGAGCCGTGTGGCGGGCTACGCCCCCGCCATGCTCGACGAGCTCACGACCACGGGCGAGGTCGTCTGGGCGGGCGCGGGCGCTCTCCCCGGGAAGGACGGCTGGCTCTCGGTCTACCTGGCCGACAGTGCTCCGCTGCTCCTCCCGCCGCCTCTTCCGCTGGAGGAGACCGCGTTGCACGAGTCGGTTCTCACCGTGCTCTCCGGTGGGTTCGGGCTGTTCTTCCGGCAGATCGCCGATGAGGTGCGGGCCACCACGCACCCGGACTGCACCGATCCACAGCTGGCCGACACGCTCTGGGACCTGGTCTGGTCCGGTCGTCTCACCAACGACACCCTCGCGCCCCTGCGTTCGCTCCTCGGCTCGGGGCGCACGGCGGGCTCCACCGCGCACCGCGCGCGGCGCAATGTGCCGCGCGGCCGATACGGATCGCTGACCGCGGCAGCCCGTCCCGCGTCCCGCACCGGACCGCCGACCGTGTCGGGACGCTGGTCGCTGCTGCCCCCGGCCGAGCCCGAACCGACCCATCGCGCACACGCCCTCGCCCGGACGCTCCTCGACCGCCACGGCGTGGTGACACGCGGCGCGGTGCAGGCCGAGGGCGTCGAAGGCGGGTTCTCGGCGGTCTACCGCATCCTTGCCGCCTTCGAGGACAGCGGGCAGGCCCGCCGCGGTTACGTCGTCGAGGGGCTGGGGGCGGCTCAGTTCGCCATGGACGGTGCCGTGGACCGGCTCAGGGCAGCCTCCACCGCACGCGACCGCGCGGACCCCGGGTCGGCCCCCCGTGCCCTGGTCCTCGCGGCGGCCGATCCCGCCAACGCGTACGGTGCCGCCCTGCCCTGGCCCGAGTCACCGGACGGGGCGGGGCACAAGCCCGGCCGCAAGGCGGGGTCGCTGGTGGTGCTCGTGGACGGCGAGCTGACGCTCTACATGGAGCGAGGTGGCAAGTCCGTCCTCGCATGGCCCACCGATCCGGACGACCCGGCGCTCCGGGCCGCCGCGGAGGCGCTCGCGTCGGCCGCCCGCGCGGGGACGCTCGGCACGGTCACGGTGGAGCGGACGAACGGCGCCTCCTCCCTCACCTCCCCGCTGGGCCGCACCCTGGAGGCCGCCGGCTTCCTCGCCACTCCACGGGGTCTGCGGCTGCGCGCCTGAGGACGGCTTCGGCGCGGCCGAGGAACGGTGCGCGGCCCCGTCCGCGCATCATGGACCCATGCCTGAAGGTGACACCGTCCTGCAGACCGCCCGGCGGCTCGACGACGCCCTCGCCGGCCAGATCCTGACGGTCTCCGACCTGCGCGTCCCCCGGTTCGCCACAGCGGATCTGACGGGCCGGACCGTCCTGGACGTCACGGCGCGCGGCAAGCACCTGCTCACCCGGTTCCAGGGCGGCCTCACCCTTCACAGCCATCTGCGCATGGAGGGCTCCTGGCGCGTGTACGACCCCGGCGAGCGCTGGCGAGGGGGTCCCGCCCACCAGATCCGTGCCGTGCTCGCCACCGCGGAGCACACCGCCGTCGGTTACCGCCTGCCCGTCCTCGAACTCATCCGCACCGAGGACGAAGCTCAGGTGGTGGGCCATCTGGGACCCGATCTGCTGGGGCCTGACTGGGACCCGGCCACCGCACTGCGCAATCTGCTCGCCGACCCCGGACGCCGGATCGGGGACGCGCTTCTGGACCAGCGCAACCTGGCCGGTATCGGCAATGTCTACATGTGCGAGCTCTGCTTCATGGCCCGCGCGACGCCGTGGCTCCCGGTGGGCGAGCTTCCCCTGCCCGTCGTCACCCGCCTGGTCAGCACGGCCGGACAGCTGCTGGAAGCCAATCGCGACCGGCCCGTGCGGACCACGACCGGGGCGACGGCGGCCATGTCCCGCAGCCGTACACGGGAGCGTCTTTTCGTCTACGGGCGGGCCGGCCGGCCCTGTCTCCGCTGTCGTACGCCCATCCGCGTCGCGGACCGCGACAACCGCCCCACCTACTGGTGTCCGCACTGTCAGTCCGGGCCCACCGGCTGAGAACCCTGCCCTGGCGGCGGCCCCCGCACGCACCGGGAGTCAGACCAGGCAATGTCCGACGGGACGACCGCTCGCTGCCGAGGAAGGAACTAGGAGGGTATGTCCGTCCGGTCCACCGCAGGCTCATCGGCAGCCTTCTCCGGCCGTCCCGAGGACGCCACATGAACCGGCAGCAGACTCAGCCCCCACCCGCCGGCCGCCACCGCGCCCTCCACCACTCCGGTGTGCTGCGGCTCGATGAGCAGCCGCAGCACCGCCCACCACCACACACCACCGAGGACGAGCACCGGCACCCATCGCCGCACCATGGCTGCCTCCTCCGGCCGACGCTAGTACGGCACGATCTCCTGGCGGGAGGGCGCATCGGTGCACTACCGGCGTGCACGGCGCGAGCGGGACGACAGCGTGCGCTCTCTCCACGGGCCGATGACGGCAGAGGTGTGTCCCGGCCCTCCCCCGCAGTTTCCCCCGGGTCGGCGCCGGCTGCATCCCACGGCCCTGGGCATGCCGCTCCTGCGGGCACACCGGCGCGGCCGGGCATGCCGGTGCCCCCGGGGACCGGAATCCACGGGGGCACACCGGGGCCGCTGCTCCTACCTGTCGTCGTCGGTGAGGGAATCCTTGACGCCCTTGGCCCGGTCGCCCGTGGCGCCCAGGGCGCCCTCCGCCTTGGCCTTGGTCTGGTCGGACTTGCCTTCGGCTTCCTTGCGACGGTCTCCGGTGGCCTTGCCGGTCGCTTCCTTGGCCTTGCCCTTGAGCTTGTCCATGGCCTTCTTGTCCGTCACGGCGATTCCTTCCTCGAGTTCGGGTTCAGGCACTTTCCGCCTGGAACATCCATGCGTGCTTCTCGAGATCCGCGGTGAGCGTGATCAGGATGTCCTGGCTGATGGGATCCGGTTCGTCGGTCGCCTCGATCCGCTCACGCATGCGGTCGATGACCACGCGCAGAGCGTCGACGAGCACGCGCACCGCGTCGACGTCCTTGATCCAGCCGTCGGGCACGACATCGATCGCAGTGGTCTTCGCGAGCGTCCGGGACCGCCCGTCCGGGTTGACGCCGATCGCGGAGGCTCGCTCCGCAACCGTGTCCGAGTGCTGCCGCGCGGTGTCGACGACCTCGTCGAGCTGCAGGTGCACGGAGCGGAAGCGCGGGCCGACAACGTTCCAGTGGACCTGCTTGGCCACCAGGGAGAGGTCGACAAGGTCGACCAGCGCGCCTTGCAGCGCGTCACCCACGACCTTGAGGTCGCCTTCGGACAGGGCGCTCTTCACGACGGACATGCACTTCTCCGTTCAGATAGCTGTTCGACCTACCATTGGTCCACGATGTCACATATGGGTCGAAACGGGCATCCGGGTGGTTGTCCCGAGGATCCGGCGCCGACGGTCCGAAGCCGGAGACCCGGAGAATTACCCTTCGGCCTCACTGCGCGCCTGCCCCGCGAACGGCCCCGCACACACCGGGCACGCGAAAGCCCCGGCTGCCCTTCGAAGGGCAGCCGGGGCTTTCGTTCACCATGAACCGTGCGGTCAGGCGGCGACGACATCCACCGCTTCCGCGGGCGCCTTGATGGTCACCCGTCCCGTCGGTACGCCGGCGACAGAGACGGAATTGAGCATCGGGCGTACTGGCACAGGCACCGCATCACTGGCTGCTGCCGACGCGGCCAGCTCAGCCAGGGACAGTTCATCGCTCACTTCACGCATGAGCTCGGACATCCGTACGTCCAGCGCGTCGCAAATGGCGGAGAGCAGCTCGGAGGATGCCTCCTTCTGCCCCCGCTCCACCTCGGAGAGATAGCCGAGCGAGACTCGGGCGGACGAGGAGACTTCGCGCAGAGTACGGCCTTGGCGCTGGCGCTGCCGACGCAGCACGTCACCAAGCAGGCGACGGAGCAGAATCATCGGTGGCTCCCTCCTCGGACCGCGTAGCCGCATCCTTCACGCCCCACCGTACCGCCTTGCGCCGCGGCCGTGCGGGGAGCGATGTCGTGTTCACTCAGGGCTGCAAACATCAATTCCCCCCGTTCTGTTCCGTATCCTGTGCCCTCGCATATTCGCCGAGTTCGCCGGATAGCAGTTCGAGCAGGCTCCGTACACTCTCCTTACGGATGTCCGCCCTCCCGCCGTTCAACCTCAGCTCGGCGACTTTCCGTACGCCACCCGGCCCGGAGACGGCTATGTAGACCGTTCCGACAGGTTTGCCGTCCTGCGGCTCGGGGCCGGCGACGCCCGTCGTCGAGATGCCCCAGTCCGCGCCGAGAACCCGGCGCACGCCGACGGCCATCGCCCGGGCGACCTCGGGGTCCACGGCGCCGCGCTCCTCCAGGAGCCGGCCGTCGACGCCCAGCAGGTCACGCTTCAGGGGCGTGGCGTACGCCGTGACGGACCCGCGGAAGCTCCGCGAGGCTCCCGGTACGGAGGTGAGCTCGGCTGCCACCAGACCGCCCGTGAGGGACTCGGCGGCCCCGAGCGTCTCACCCCGCTCCTGAAGCTGCCGCAGCACCTTGGCCGCCCCGGAGGTCACCGCTCCGCCTCCGCGGCGCCCCGGCTGCCTGCCACGCGCTCCCCGACCGGTTCCCCAGCGGACTCCGCCGCCGGCTCCGGGCCGGGCTGCACCGGGGCGCCGGCCGTTCCGCCGACGCCGTCGGTCGCGATCCGCGCCCCGGCGGGAGCTCCCGTGTCCGCTGCCGCCGCGACCGCCTCCACGACGGCGGCCCGCTCGGCGGCGAGCCCGCGGCGGCGCAGCACGACGGCCTGGCGTACGTAATCGAGGCCGGTGACGACTGTCAGGACGACGGCGACCATCATCACCCAGAAGCGCAGAGTCGCCAGAGGGCCGGTCAGCGCCAGGACATACATCCCCACAGCAATGCCCTGGGCAAGGGTCTTCACCTTCCCGCCGCGACTGGCGGGGATCACCGAGTGCCGGATGACCCAGAAACGCATGAGGGTGATGCCGAGCTCACGGAAGAGGATCACGCCCGTGATCCACCAGGGCAGATCACCGAGCGAGGACAGACCGATCAGTGCCGCGCCCATGATCGCCTTGTCCGCGATCGGATCGGCGATCTTGCCGAAGTCGGTGACCAGGTTGTACGCGCGTGCCAGATGGCCGTCGAAGACGTCGGTGATCATGGCGATCGCGAAGGCCGCCCAGGCGAACGACCGCCAGACGGGGTCGTAGCCACCGTCGTGCAGGAGCAGCATCACGAAGCCCGGGACGAGCAGCAGCCGCACCATCGTGAGGATGTTCGCGATGTTCCACAGGCCCGCCTGGTTGACGGCCGCCCCGCCCAGCTTGCCGCCGCGGGCCGCCGGCGTCGCGCCGGAGCCGCCTGCCGCGGATGCCGGGGCTCCCGTCATCTGGCCGCCTCCGCAAGCTCGTGGTGTTCGGCCACGAGGTCCACTCCCTCGGTGCCCACTGCCTTCGCTTCGACCATACGGCCCGGCACGAGTCCTTCGCGTGCGGTGAAGACGACCTGTCCGTCCGTTTCCGGCGCCTGGTGGGCCGCCCGGCCCACCGCCACGGGCCCGTCCTCCTCGGAGTCCACGGACTCGACGAGGACCTGGAGGGTTTCACCGATCCGCTCCTCGGCCCGCTGCGAGGTCAGCTCCTCGGCGAGCTGCGAGATGTGCGCGAGACGCTCCGCGATGACATCGGCGTCCAGCTTGTTCTCGTAACCGACGGCCTCGGTGCCCTCCTCGTCGGAGTAGCCGAAGACTCCGATGGCGTCCAGGCGTGCGCCGGTGAGGAAGCGTTCCAGCTCGGCGAGGTCGGCCTCCGTCTCACCGGGGAACCCCACGATGAAGTTGGACCGCGCACCGGCCTGCGGCGCCTTCGACCGAATGGTGTCCAGGAGTTCGAGGAAGCGGTCCGTGTCACCGAAGCGCCGCATCGCGCGCAGGACCCCGGGGGCGGAGTGCTGGAACGAGAGGTCGAAGTAGGGGGCGACCTTGGGCGTCGAGGTGAGTACGTCGATCAGCCCCGGCCGCATCTCCGCCGGCTGCAGATAGCTGACGCGGATGCGCTCGATCCCGTCGACGTCGGCGAGCTCGGGCAGCAGGGTCTCCAGCAGTCTGATGTCCCCGAGGTCCTTGCCGTACGAGGTGTTGTTCTCGGAGACGAGCATGACCTCCTTGACGCCCTGCTCGGCGAGCCAGCGGGTCTCTCCGAGGACGTCGGAGGGGCGCCGGGAGATGAACGAACCGCGGAAGGACGGAATGGCGCAGAACGAGCAGCGCCGGTCACAGCCGGAGGCGAGCTTCACCGAGGCGACCGGGCTGGTCCCCAGCCTCCTGCGCAGCGGTGCCCGCGGTCCGGAGACCGGCGCGACACCTTCCGGGAGGTCCGCGGGAGCCGGTGCGATCTCCTGGGCGTGCCCGGGCAGCGCGACAGCGGCGTCCTGACGCTCGGCCGGGCTGATCGGCAGCAGCTTGCGCCGGTCACGGGGGGTGTGGGAGGCGTGGATGCCACCGTTGAGGATGGTCTGCAGGCGGTCGGAGATGTCGGCGTAGTCGTCGAATCCGAGGACTCCGTCCGCTTCCGGGAGCGCCTCGGCGAGGTCCTTGCCGTAGCGCTCGGCCATGCAGCCGACGGCCACGACGGCCTGGGTTCTGCCGTGATCCTTCAGATCGTTGGCTTCGAGCAGGGCATCGACGGAGTCCTTCTTGGCGGCCTCCACGAACCCACAGGTGTTGACGACGGCGACATCCGCGTCCGTGGCGTTCTCGACGAGCTCCCAGCCGTCCGCTGCCAAGCGGCCTGCGAGCTCCTCCGAGTCCACCTCGTTACGGGCGCAGCCAAGAGTGACAAGGGCGACGGTACGGCGTTCGGGCATGGGCTCAAGACTACTTTGTCCCGGCACTCGCCCTGCCGTGCAGGGTTCACCGCTACGGGGAGTGACCGAACAGCCGGTGAAGACGGGGGAAAAAACGACGGTGAGTGCCGGCTCCTGCCGGGCACTCACCGTCGGGAAGACGCGGGTGGAGAGAGGTCAGCCGACCTCGGGGTCACCCTTGGTGTACGAAAGCCGTTCGACCTGACCCGATTCGAACTGGTCGTCGACCTTCTTGCCGTTCACGAAGAGATCGATCGCTCCGGCGTCTCCGAGGACGAGGTCGACCCGCTCCTTGTCCTGGAAGGTCTTGGTGTCGCCCTGGGCGAGCAGGCCGTCGAAGAGCAACCGCCCGTTGTGATCCTTGGCGGAGATCCAGCTCTTGCCCTCGGTGGCACTCAGCCTCACGGTCACCTTGTCGCGCGGGGCCGCGGCGATGGCGCTTTCGGAGGGGACGGGCTTGGGGTCGGCCGGCTTGGCAGTGGTGGGCTTTGGAGTGGTCTTGTCGGGAGTCGAGCCCTCGGCCACCTGTGCCGAACCCGACCCCTCGTCCTCGCCGCTGAAGAGTGTGAAGCCGACGAAGCCGACCACGGCGACGATCGCGGCGACCATGGCCGCGGTCCAGTTGGGCCGACGGGGCTCGGAGCGGATCCGCTCCGCCTCGAACAGCGGGGCAGCGGGCGTGGGCGCGGGGCGGCCGCCGTGCTCGGCGTCGAACTCCGCGATCAGTGGATCGGGGTCGATCCGGACGGCACGGGCGAGCATGCGGATATGACCGCGGGCGTACACGTCGCCGCCGCAGCGGGAGAAGTCGTCCTCCTCGATCGCGTGCACGATGGGGATGCGCACCCGGGTGGAGCTGCTGACTTCCTCGACCGTCAGACCTGCGGCGATGCGAGCCTGCAAAAGCGCGCGACCGATCGAAGGGCGGTCGTCTTCGGGGGAGTTGCCGATGGACACGGGGGCGCCTTTCGAGCGTGAGCCACCTGCTGGATGTTCAGTCTAGGGGTGGTACGAAAGGGTGGGGCAACCGGGAGCGACGACTTTGTACGCCATCGGGTTCGCCGGGGAGCCCCTCGGGCAGGACGGAGGACGGAGCACCGGACGGACCATCCCGCTGCTCCCTTCTTCAACTTGACGTACGGCCGGGCGAAACGGTTGCCCGCAAAACTCTTACGAAGCGGTTTCCCCGCGAATGACGGCCAACACACCGTCGAGCTCGTCCGGTTTCACCATGACATCGCGCGCCTTGGAACCCTCGCTGGGACCCACGATGTTGCGCGACTCCATCAGGTCCATCAGCCGTCCGGCCTTGGCGAAGCCGACGCGCAGCTTGCGCTGGAGCATCGATGTCGAGCCGAACTGTGTGGACACGACCAGCTCGGCCGCCTGACAGAGCAGATCGAGGTCGTCACCGATGTCCTCGTCGATCTCCTTCTTCTGCTTGGTGCCGACCACGACGTCCTCGCGGAAGACCGGCGCCATCTGATCCTTGCAGTGCTGGACGACGGCCGCGACCTCGCCCTCGGTGACGAAGGCCCCCTGCATACGGGTCGGCTTGTTCGCCCCCATCGGCAGGAAGAGGCCGTCGCCCTTGCCGATGAGCTTCTCGGCGCCGGGCTGATCGAGGATGACCCGGCTGTCGGCGAGCGACGAGGTCGCGAAGGCGAGCCGGGAGGGCACGTTCGCCTTGATCAGACCTGTCACGACGTCGACCGAGGGGCGCTGGGTGGCGAGGACCAGATGGATGCCGGCGGCACGCGCCAGCTGGGTGATCCGGACGATGGAGTCCTCGACGTCACGCGGAGCCACCATCATGAGGTCCGCCAGCTCGTCGACGATGACCAGCAGGTACGGGTAGGGCGAGAGCTCACGCTCGCTCCCCTCGGGCGCCTTGGCCTTGCCGGTGCGGACCGCGTGGTTGAAGTCGTCGATGTGCCGGAAGCCGTAGGCCGCGAGGTCGTCGTAGCGCAGGTCCATCTCCCGCACGACCCACTGGAGTGCCTCGGCGGCCTTCTTCGGGTTGGTGATGATGGGCGTGATGAGGTGCGGGATGCCCTCGTAGGCCGTGAGCTCGACGCGCTTCGGGTCGACGAGCACCATCCGCACGTCCTCGGGTGTCGCCCGCACCATGACCGAGGTGATCAGACAGTTGATGCAGGAGGACTTCCCGGAACCGGTCGCACCGGCGACCAGGACGTGCGGCATGTTCGCCAGGTTGGCCATCTCGTAGCCGCCCTCGACGTTCTTGCCGAGCGCCACCAGCATGGGGTGGTCGTCCTCGGCCGCGTCCGCGAGACGCAGGACGTCTCCGAGATTGACCATCTCCCGGTCGGAGTTGGGGATTTCGATGCCGACGGCGGACTTTCCGGGGATCGGGGAGATGATCCGGACGTCCGGGCTGGCGACGGCATAGGCGATGTTCTTGGTGAGGGCGGTGATCCGCTCGACCTTGACGGCGGGGCCGAGTTCCACCTCGTACCGCGTGACGGTCGGGCCGCGGGTGAAGCCGGTGACGGCCGCGTCCACCTTGAACTCCGTGAAGACGGTGGTCAGAGAGGCGACGACCGCGTCGTTGGCGGCGCTGCGCGTCTTGCCGGGGCCACCGCGCTCCAGAAGGTCCAGCGAGGGCAGGGAGTAGGTGATGTCGCCGGAGAGCTGCAGCTGCTCGGCCCGGTTGGGCAGCCCCTCGGGCCGCTCGGGGGCCGGCTTGGTCAGATCGGGGACGCTGTCCTCGGAGGACGAGGCACCCTTCTCCTGGCGCCCGCCACGGGACGGGGTCTTCTCGGCCGACCGTGCCCCGGGCACCGGGGTACCGGTCCGCTCACGGTCCCGCTCGGTGGAGACGCCCTGGGTCAGATCGGCGACGACGGGCGAGGGCGGCATTCCGTTGAGCACCGCCCCGTCGAGCGCGGCCGCCGCGGCTGCCGCGACGTCGACGGCGTCCAGGGGCCGGTTCATCGCGGGCTGCGCGGACGGCCTGCGGGGCCGGCGCCGCTTGGCCGGCGCCTCGCCCTCGGCCTGGTCCGGGTCGTACGCGTCGTCGGGCTCCGGGCGGCGTGCCGAGGCACGACGGGTGCGCTCGGGCAGCCCTTCGCGCCACTGCTCGTCGTACCGCTCGTCGTCGCTCCCGCCCTCCTCGCCCGGTACGTCCACCGGGTCGACGATGCCGAGCCTGACCCCGAGCTGCCGCAGCCGCCGGGGAATGGCGTTGACCGGAGTGGCGGTGACGACCAGGAGTCCGAAGACCGTCAGCAGCAGGAGCAGCGGGACGGCGAGGACCTCACCCATGGTGTAGACGAGGGGCTGGGAAGCGGCCCAGCCGATGAGGCCGCCCGCGTCCTGCATGGCCCCGGTGCCGTCCTCGCGGCCCGGCGATCCGCAGGCGATGTGGACCTGCCCGAGCACGCCGATGACGAGGGCGGAGAGCCCGATCACGATGCGGCCGTTGGCCTCGGGCTTCTCCGGATAGAGAATCAGCCGTACGGCGACGGCGCCCAGCAGTATCGGCACCAGCAGGTCGAGCCGGCCGAACGCCCCGGTCACCAGCATCTCGACGAGATCACCCACGGGGCCCCGCAGGTGCGACCATGTGCCGGCCGCCACGACCAGCGCGAGCCCCAGGAGCAGCAGCGCGAGCCCGTCCTTGCGGTGTGCCGGGTCAAGTCCTTTCGCACCGCGCCCTATGGAGCGGAACACAGCCCCGACGCCGTGCGCGGTACCCAGCCACATGGCGCGGACGAGCCTGTACACGCCACCTGTGGGGGACGGTGCGGGCTTGGGCGGGGGCTTCTTCGCGGCAGCCTTCTTGGCCGGTGCCTTTTTGACGGGCACCGTCTTCTTCGCCGCCGCCTTCTTGGCGGGCGCTGCTTTCTTCGCCGGTCCCTGGGTGCGGCCGGCACGCTTCGCGGTGCCCGCCGTGCCCAGGGAACCCTTGCCGGACGTACGTGAGGCCATGTGACTGAGGTTACCGGTGCCGACGCCGGTGGACACGTGTGCCTACGGCTTCACCCGTCCGTGTCGTCCTTGCACAGGCGTAGAACTGACACCCCCTCAGCGGGGCAGGTCAGCTCTGCGAGGGCAGGGGCGCCGCGGAACCGCCCGCCCCGGGCTCCAGCGCGTCGAGCGCGCGGCGCAGTCCCGTGAGCTTGCGCTCGAGATGGGCGGCCGTGGCCACTGCGGCCGCGTCCGCCGATTCGTCGTCCAACTGCTTGGAGAGTGCCTCCGCCTGCTCCTCGACCGCGGCGAGCCGGGCCGAGAGCTCCGCGAGCAGACCCGCCGGCTCCTTCTCGTCGGCGCCCTGATGGGCACCGCCTTCGAGCTGGAGCCGCAGCAGTGACGCCTGTTCGCGCAGCTGGCAGTTCTTCATGTAGAGCTCGACGAAGACCGAGACCTTGGCGCGCAGCACCCAGGGGTCGAAGGGCTTCGAGATGTAGTCCACCGCGCCCGCCGCGTAACCACGGAACGTGTGGTGCGGGCCGTGGTTGATCGCGGTCAGGAAGATGATCGGGATGTCCCGGGTCCGCTCCCGCCGCTTGATGTGCGCGGCCGTCTCGAATCCGTCCATGCCGGGCATCTGTACGTCCAGCAGAATAACCGCGAAATCGTCCGTGAGCAGCGCCTTGAGCGCTTCCTCCCCTGACGATGCCCGTACCAGTGTCTGATCGAGCGCAGAGAGGATGGCCTCCAGCGCCAGCAGATTCTCCGGCCGGTCATCGACCAGGAGGATCTTGGCCTTCTGCACCATGGCCCGTCCTCCTCGTCCCGGAATCGCACCGGGTGCCGCCCCAGGGGACGACTCCCTTACGCCGTCCGTCCTTGTGCCGGTCATGGTAGCCGCACCCCGCCCGTCACCACACCCTGTCACCGCGATGTCACTGTGCACATAGCGAAAACGCTGTCGAAGACCAGAAGGTTCCCCGGAATCCGCACACTCACACCCCGCAGCACACAGCAGGACGACGAATTCCGGCGAGCCGCTCCCCGCCCGGTCACTCTCCGCGCATCCACTTCTCCAT
Source organism: Streptomyces sp. NPDC079167 (assembly GCF_040686735.1). Taxonomy (NCBI): domain Bacteria; kingdom Bacillati; phylum Actinomycetota; class Actinomycetes; order Kitasatosporales; family Streptomycetaceae; genus Streptomyces; species Streptomyces sp. NPDC079167. The sequence continues at coordinate 159,469 of NZ_JBFBLO010000016.1, forward strand.
CACCGACAGCAGATGGTCGGAGTCGACCGGCTTGGTCACATAGTCGGAGGCTCCGCAGTCGATCGCCTTCTCGCGGTCCCCCTTCATGGCCTTGGCGGTCAGCGCGACGATCGGCAGACCCGTGAACTGAGGCATCCGGCGGATCGCTGTCGTCGTCGCATAGCCGTCCATCTCGGGCATCATGATGTCCATCAGAACGATCGTCACATCATCGTGCTGCTCCAGGACTTCGATGCCCTCGCGCCCGTTCTCCGCGTACAGCACCGAAAGCCCGTGCTGCTCCAGCACGCTGGTGAGGGCGAAGACGTTACGGATGTCGTCGTCGACGATGAGCACCTTCTCCCCGTGGAAGCGGAACGTCCGGCGGGGTGCCTGCTCCTCCTGCGTGCTCTGCACCCATTCCTCCGGCGCGGCGCTGCTCTCCTCCCCGGAGCCGCCGTTCGCCAGGGCGGGCCGCTGTGCCGTGCCTCCCAGCGCCTTGCGGCGGCGCCGGAAGACCCCTGCGGAGTTGGCGGGGTCGCCCAGGGGCGGCTCGGTCCCGGTGCTCTGCGGCGCCTCCAGGTGCAGTGCGCCCTCGGTGGAACTCGCGTGGACCTCGATGGGGCCGGGCCCCATCTGCGGATAACCCTGCGGAGGCAGCTCGCTCGGGTGCAGGGGCAGATACAGCGTGAAGGTCGAGCCACGGCCCGGTTCGCTCGCCGCGTGGATCTCACCGCCCAGCAGCCGGGCGATCTCCCGGCTGATGGAGAGGCCGAGACCCGTGCCCCCGTACTTACGGCTGGTCGTCCCGTCCGCCTGCTTGAACGCCTCGAAGATCACCAGCATCTTGCTCGACGCGATGCCGATCCCGGTGTCGGTGACCGAGAAGGCGATCAGGTCGCCGTCGGCGTCACGCAACGAGCCGGCCTCCAGCAGGTGTTCCCTGATGGCGTTCGGGACATCCGCGCCGGCCGGCCGGATGACCAGCTCCACGGCGCCGCTGTCGGTGAACTTCACCGCGTTGGACAGAAGGTTGCGCAGGACCTGCAGCAGCCGCTGCTCGTCCGTGTGCAGCGTGGCGGGGAGCTCCGGGGACACCCGTACGGAGAAGTCGAGCCCCTTCTCCGCGGTGAGCGGCCGGAACGTCGCCTCCACGTAGTCGACCAGCTGCACCAGGGCGATCCGGGTCGGGCTGACGTCCATCTTGCCCGCCTCGACCTTGGACAGGTCGAGGATGTCGTTGATCAGCTGGAGCAGGTCGGAGCCCGCCCCGTGGATCGTCTCCGCGAACTCCACCTGCTTGGGCGAGAGGTTCCCCTCGGCGTTGTCGGCGAGCAGCTTGGCCAGGATGAGCAGCGAGTTGAGCGGCGTACGCAGCTCGTGCGACATGTTGGCCAGGAACTCGGATTTGTAGCGCATCGAGACGGCGAGCTGCTCCGCGCGCTCCTCCAGGACCTGCCGCGCCTCCTCGATCTCGGTGTTCTTCACCTCGATGTCGCGGTTCTGCTGGGCGAGCAGTTCGGCCTTCTCCTCCAGCTCGGCGTTGGATGCCTGCAGCGCCTTCTGCCGGTTCTCGAGCTCCTGCGAACGGTCACGCAGCTGCTCGGTGAGCTCCTGGGACTGTTCCAGGAGCTTCTCGGTCTTCGTGTTGACGCTGATGGTGTTGACGCTCGTGGCGATCATCTCGGCGAGCTGGTTGAGGAAGTCCCGCTGAATGTGCGTGAACGGCTGGAACGACGCCAGCTCGATGACGCCGAGCACCTGGCCCTCGAAGAGCACCGGCAGCACGATCACATGCGCGGGCGGCGCCTCCCCGAGTCCGGAGGAGATCTTCAGATACCCCGGCGGCACGTTGTCCACCTGGATCGTCCGCTTCTCCTCGGCCGCCGTGCCGATGAGCGTCTCACCGGGCCGGAAGGAGGTCGGCATGGAGCCGGCGGAATAGCCGTAACTGCCGCGCATCCGCAGCTCGTACGAGCTCTCCCTGCCGCTGTCCGACCCGACCTCGTCGCCGTCCCCGGTGGTCATCGCCAGGAAGAACGCACCGTGCTGGGCCGAGACGACCGGCGTCAGCTCGCTCATGATCAGCGAGGCGACGTCGTCCAGATCCCGGCGGCCCTGCATCAGACCGGAGATGCGGGCGAGGTTGCCCTTGAGCCAGTCCTGCTCCTTGTTAGCCAGCGTGGTGTCGCGCAGATTGGCGATCATCGTATTGATGTTGTCCTGCAGCACCTGAATCTCGCCGGCCGCGTCGACGTCGATCTTGAGGTTGAGATCGCCGCGGGTCACCGCGGTGGCGACGGCCGCGATGGCGCGCACCTGACGGGTCAGGTTCCCCGCCATCTCGTTCACCGACTCGGTGAGGTCGCGCCAGGTCCCGTCGACGTCCCTGACCCTGGCCTGGCCTCCCAGCTGTCCCTCGGTGCCCACCTCGCGGGCCACCCGGGTCACCTGCTCGGCGAAGGAGGAGAGCTGGTCGACCATCGTGTTGATGGTGTTCTTCAGCTCCTGGATCTCACCGCGCGCATCGATGTCGATCTTCTTGGTGAGATCGCCCTTGGCGATGGCGGTGGTGACCGTGGCGATCTGGCGCACCTGACCGGTCAGGTTCGACGCCATCGAGTTCACCGACTCGGTGAGGTCCTTCCAGGTGCCCGAGACCCCAGGGACACGCGCCTGGCCTCCCAGCTCTCCCTCGGTGCCCACCTCGCGCGCCACCCGGGTCACCTCGTCGGCGAACGAGGACAGGGTCGTCACCATCGTGTTGACGGTGTCGGCGAGTTCGGCGACCTCGCCCCGCGCCTCGACCGTCACCTTCTTCGTCAGGTCACCGTTGGCGACCGCGGAGGAGACCCGGGAGATGTTCCGCACCTGGCTGGTCAGGTTGTTGGCCATCAGGTTGACGTTCTCGCTGAGGTCCTTCCAGATGCCGGTGGCACCGCGTACCCGGGCCTGACCGCCGAGGATGCCCTCCGTGCCCACCTCACGGGCGACCCTCGTGACCTCGTCACCGAAGTTCATCAGCTGGTCGACCATCGTGTTGACGGTCGTCACCAGTTCGAGGATCTCGCCCTTGGCGTCGACGGTGATCTTCTTGGAGAGATCGCCCTTCGCGACCGCAGTGGTCACCTCTGCGATGTTGCGCACCTGGAGCGTCAGGTTGTTCGCCATGCCGTTGACGGACTGGGTGAGGTCCTTCCACGTCCCGGAGACGCCCTGCACCTCCGCCTGCCCGCCGAGGATGCCCTCCGTGCCCACCTCGCGGGCGACCCGGGTCACCTGCTCCGCGAAGTTGGAGAGCTGGTCGACCATGGTGTTGAGGGTGTTCTTCAGCTCCAGGATCTCGCCCCGTGCGTCCACATCGATCTTCTGCGACAGGTCACCCCGGGCGACCGCCGTGGCGACCTGCGCGATGTTACGGACCTGGGCGGTGAGGTTACCCGCCATGCCGTTCACCGAGTCGGTCAGGTCGCGCCACACGCCTGCCACACCGGGCACCTGGGCCTGGCCGCCGAGGCGGCCGTCCGTGCCCACCTCACGGGCCACCCGCGTCACCTGGTCGGCGAAGGCGGAGAGCTGGTCGACCATGGTGTTGATGGTGTTCTTCAGCTCGAGGATCTCGCCCCGGGCGTCCACATCGATCTTCTGCGACAGGTCACCCCGGGCGACCGCCGTGGTCACCTGGGCGATCTGGCGCACCTGGGAGGTCAGGTTCCCCGCCATGAAGTTGACGGAGTCGGTGAGCTCCTTCCACGTGCCGGAGACGCCGTCGACACGCGCCTGACCGCCCAGGCGGCCCTCCGTGCCCACGTCCCGTGCCATCCGCGTCACCTGGTCGGCGAAGTTGGACAGCTGCGCCACCATCGTGTTGACGGTGTTCTTCAGCTCCAGCATCTCGCCGGCCACGTCGACGGTGACCTTCTGCGACAGGTCACCGTTGGCGACGGCCGTGGTCACCTGCGCGATGTCACGTACCTGACCGGTGAGGTTACGGAAGGCGGTGTTCACCGAGTCGGTGAGGTCCTTCCACGTCCCTGCCGCCCCCGGCACCTCCGCCTGGCCGCCGAGACGGCCCTCGACCCCGACCTCCCGGGCGACCCGTGTGACCTCCGAGCCGAAGGCCTGGAGCTGGTCCACCATCGTGTTGACGGTGTTCTTCAGCTCCAGCATCTCGCCGGCCACATCGACGGTGACCTTCTGCGTCATGTCACCGCTGGCCACCGCGGTGGTCACCTGCGCGATGTCACGCACCTGTGTCGTCAGGTTCCGGAAGACCGTGTTCACCGAGTCGGTGAGGTCCTTCCAGGTGCCCGCCGCGCCCGGCACCTGTGCCTGGCCGCCGAGCAGACCCTCGCCCCCGACCTCACTCGCCACGCGCGTCACCTCGTCGGCGAAGGTGCGCAGCGTCTCGGTCATCTGGTTGATCGTCTCGGCGAGTTGCGCGACCTCGCCGCGGGCGCTCACCGTGACCTTCTGGGACAGATCGCCGTTGGCGACCGCCGTCGTCACCTCTGCGATACCGCGTACCTGGGACGTGAGGTTGCCGGCCATCGTGTTGACGGAGTCGGTGAGGTCCTTCCAGACTCCGGCCACCCCCGGCACGGTCGCCTGCCCGCCCAGTTCCCCTTCGGTGCCCACCTCGCGGGCGACCCGGGTCACCTCGGAGGAGAACGACGACAGCTGGTCCACCATCGTGTTGACGGTGTTCTTGAGCTGGAGCATCTCACCGGCCACATGGACGGTGACCTTCCGTGACAGGTCTCCCTTGGCCACGGCGGTCGTCACCAGGGCGATGTCGCGCACCTGGGCCGTGAGGCGGTAGGCCATGGTGTTGACGGAGTCCGTGAGGTCCTTCCAGGACCCGGACATGCCGCGCACCTGGGCCTGACCGCCCAGCTTGCCCTCGGTGCCCACCTCGACCGCCACGCGCGTCACCTGTTCGGTGAACGCGGACAGTTGGTCGACCAGGTTGTTGACCGTGCGGGCGACCTTCAGGAACTCCCCGCGGAGCGGGCGTACGGTCTCGTCCGGTGCGTGGGTACGCAGTTCCATCCGCTGTTCGAGGTCGCCGTCGGCGACCGCGGAGAGTACCCGTCCGACTTCGGACACAGGTCGCGCCAAGTCGTCGACGAGCTCGTTCGAGGCGTCGATCGCGGCCGCCCAGGAGCCTTCACAGGCGCCGGTCTCCAGGCGCTCGGTGAGTTTCCCCTCCCGCCCCACCACGCGCCTCACACGGGCGAGCTCGCCCGTCAGGTGCAGATTACGGTCGGCCACCTCGTTGAAGACGGCGGCGATCTCCGTGAGGACGCCGTCCCCGGAGACGGTGAGCCTCCTGCGGAAGTTGCCGTCACGCATCGCCACCAGGGCCGCGAGCAGTCTGTTCAGAGCTGCCGCGTCCACTTCGATGGTCCCATTGCGCTGCTTTTTCACGGACTGCCCGCCTTTTGTGCGCGTTCCTGAACCCCGCGCCGCCACGCCAGACTCCACCGTGTCCCTCCCGCAGGGGTTGACCGTATCGCTCGGGCCGTTGTCGGAAGCTTGCCCACTTCCACTTTGACTCACCGCCACAGCACACCGTCGACGGGTGACTATGCGGTCGTCAAATCGTTGAAACGTACCAGGCCGGAACGGGAAGGCGAGGACAGTCCCATGGTCGTCCCATTTTCCTCACCGGGGGCCCCATAGTTGTGCGCCGGGCGCACGACCACCGGGAGCACCGCGTACCCAAGTCCGCCCTCGTGTACCCGGGACACCGGGCGAACGTCTAGCCTGGCAGACGAATCGAAGCGGCGACATACGGGCACAGGACTCGGGGAAGCGACGAGACACCATATGGGGAGTGCTGTGATCACCGCGCGCGCGGCTGCCACCTTCGATCCGGTCGGACGCTCGGTCGCGACCGCCCGCGCGTTCGTCCGCGACACCCTGCAGGGGTGGGGTTATACGGACGTCGTTGACGACGCCGTCGTTCTTACCAGTGAACTCGTGACCAATGCGGTCGTGCACGCGGGTACGGCCGCCGACGTGCTCTGTCTGCGCACCGAGGACGGCGTACGCGTCGAGGTCTCCGACCACTACCCGGAGCGGGAGGTACCGCTCCAGAGTTCCGGCCTCGACTTCGGAAGCCCGGACCGGGAGGGCGGGCGTGGCCTGCTCCTCTGTGCGGCTCTCGCTTCCCGGTGGGGCGTCGAGTACACACCGACGCACAAACACGTCTGGTTCCAGCTCGACCTTCCCGAACGCCCTGTGGGTATCCGCTCGGCCAGTCCTGTCCTGCCCACCGCTCTCCTGCCGGTGGCGGAGCAGCGGGTCCGGGTCGCCGTCGTACAGATCGACGGTTCCGGGTCCATCGCCTCGTGGAACGACGACGCGTCCTTCCTCTTCGGTTACGGAGCCGAGCAGGTGGACGGAAAGCAGTTCACCGACTTCGTGGCGTGGCCGCACACGCCGGGGACCAACACCGGCATCGCAGACGCACTGCAGCTCTCCCGGTGGGAGGGCAGCTACGGCCTCCGCGGCGCCGACGGCCGTGTCATCCCGGTCTACGCCTCGCACCTCAGAGTCCGCGATGCCGGCGGGGAGCCTTCCACCGTCTGCCTCCTCGTGCGCGATTACGAACGTGCCGTGCTCCAGACGCCGGTGCGCGCCCCCGTGTCCGACACCTCGGCCGAGAACCGCACCACGGATCCGTTCGAGATCTTCATCGGCTCACCGGCCCCGGACGACCTCGACGGACTGCTGCAGCGCACGGTCGAGCGGGCGCGCGACATGCTGGACGCCGACGCCGCCTTCCTGCTGCTGGCCACCGACGACGAGACGGAGCTGGAGGTGCGCGCGACCACCGGCCTTCCCTCGGCCCGTCAGCGCTTCGCACGGGTCCCTGTCGAGGCCGGCACGGGCCGCTACGGGTCCGCCCGCATGCCCGCCGTCCACGAGGACCTCACGGTGGTCCCGGGCGCCGTACCGCTGCTCAGCGACACCGGGATGCGCTCGGTCGTCACGGTCCCGCTCAAGGTCGAGGGCCGTCTCACCGGCTCCCTCGGGGTCGCCGCCGAAGCGGCGGGCAGGTACTCCAACGAGGAGGCACTGCGGCTGCAGTTCGCCGCGGACCGCATCGCGCTGGCCGTCGAGTCGGCCAGGCTGGGCGAGCTGGAACGACTGCGCCGCGGCTCGCTGTCCTTCCTCGTCGAGGCGTCCGACCTGCTGGCCGGAACCCTGGACAGGGACCAGACCCTGGCACTGATGGCGCAGATGACCGTGCCCACCCTTGCCACCTGGTGCGCCGTCTACACCATCGCGGACCAGTCGTCGGAGCCGTACCTCTCCTATGTCCTCCACGAGGACGAGGAGCGCATCGACGGCCTCAAGGCCCTGCTCTCCTCCATCGATCCGCCGGACCCCGTCCCGGCCCCCGGAGCCCGCCTCTGGCCGGCGCCCGCGGAAGCCGGCCACCAGGCCGCCCTGCGCACCTCCAAGCGCACCCTGGGCAGGGACGCGCCCCTGAGCATGGGCGCCGCCGCCCGTACGACGCTGGCCACCGCGGCGGCGGTGGGAGGCGAGACCGTGGTGCTGCCCCTGGTGGCGAGAAACCGCGTGATCGGCATGCTCACGCTCGGCAAGCCGTCCGACGAGCATTTCCGCCAGGAGATCCTGGAGCTCGCCGAGGACCTGTCCAGGCGGGCCGCTCTGGCCCTCGACAACGCCCGCCTGTACTCCGAGCGCATGGCCATCAGCCAGTCCCTCCAGCGCAGCCTCCTCCCGCCCGGCCTGCCCGACGTGCCCAACGTCGAGATCGAGGTCATCTACCGTGCGGCGGGCGAGGGCAACGAGGTCGGCGGCGATTTCTACGACGTGTTCCCGATCCGCGACGGTGCTTACGGCTTCGCCATCGGCGACGTCTGCGGTACGGGCCCGGAGGCGGCGGCCGTCACCGGCCTCGCCCGTCACGCCCTGCGCCTGCTGGCCCGCGAGGGGTTCGGGGGCCCCGCGGTGCTGGAGCGACTCAACGCCGCCATCCTGGACGAAGGCGCGCGCAGCCGTTTCCTCACGCTTCTCTACGGGGAGTTGTGGCCCCAGGAGGACGGGAGTGCGCTGCTGAAGGTCGTCTGCGCCGGCCATCCTCTCCCTCTGCGTCTGCGTCAGGACGGCACCGTGGAGGCGGCGGCGGAGCCCCAGCCCCTCCTGGGAGTCATCGAGGACCTCGAGCTCTACGAGCAGGAGGTCACTCTGGAGCCGGGCGATGTACTCCTGTGTGTGACGGACGGAGTCACCGAACGCCGCGAGGGGACCCGCATGCTGGGCGACGACGGCCTGGCCGACGTCCTCGCCGTGTGTACGGGCCTGACGGCCGGCGCGGTGGCGGGGCGCATCCTGCGGGCGGTCGAGCGTTTCGCAGCGGAGCCGGCATCCGACGACATGGCCATCCTGGCCATGCGGGTCCCGGAACCGCAGAGCCTCTAAGGACCTGGTTCCTCAGCTCCCCCGGGATTCCTCGGGACATGAGAAAGGCCCCCGCCGGTGGCGGGGGCCTTTCTCTGTGCTGAGCCCCAATGCGGAATCGAACCGCAGACCTTCTCCTTACCATGGAGACGCTCTACCGACTGAGCTATTGGGGCCTGCTGCCTTGCGGCAACGGGATAAAGCATACCCCGAACCCGGGGGTGCTCAGAACCATCGGTTCGAAGTTTCCGCCCGGGGTTTCCCACGGCAGCGTAGCCGCCGTCTCGGACACCCCTGCCCCCTTCCGTCCCGTTCCCTCCAGGGACGGCGGTCAGGCAGGGCGGCCTACCGTGAACGCAGAAAAGCCCCGTGCCACAAGGGCACGGGGCTTTCCCGGAATAATTGTTCGGCGGCGTCCTACTCTCCCACAGGGTCCCCCCTGCA
>NZ_JBFBLO010000017.1:0-145174 GCF_040686735.1 Streptomyces sp. NPDC079167
TGTTTTTGTGGGGTTTCGAAAGGTCCCGGTGCAACAAAAAACCCCTCGTGCCGTGAGGCAAGCGAGGGGAGCGCGCCGGTGCGGTCTCCTCGGAGACCACCGGCCGGCCGGGCGTGCGCCGACCCCGTCCCCACGGTGCGGCGCGCGGGCGGACCGCCGTCATCCGCTCGGACGACGGTCCACGTTCATCAGGTCCCGCTTCCCCGGGGAGCGGGTGGGGAGGCGGGGAGGCCGAGTGCCGGAAGCACGGCGCACTCGATGAAGCGGGTGAGGAAGGCGGCGTCGTCGGGGTGCCGTCCCTCCAGGAGCGGCCGGACGCGCATGACGCCGAGCATCTGGGCGGCCACGTAGTCGGCCGCGGGGTTGTCGGCGTCGATCTCGCCGCGCCGGACGGCTCGTTCGACCATGGCGTCGAAGGCGGCGATGGCCGGGGCGATCAGTGTGGAGCGGAGTGCGCAGAGCAGGTCGGGATTCTGGAGCGCGGCATGGCTGAGGGCGTGCATCAGGGCGGTGTCCTCGCCGGACGCCGCGTCCACCACCCGCGCCGCCTCGTGCAGATCGCCGCTCAGGCTGCCGGTGTCGATGTCCGAGAACCGGGTCTTGCGGCTGCCGTGCAGCGCGGCGACTACCAGCTCCGGTTTGGATCCCCACTGGCGGTAGAGCGTGGACTTCCCGCACCGGGTGCGCGAGGCGACGCCCTCCATCGTCAGTGAGTCGTAGCCGCTCTCCCGCAGGAGTTCCAGCACGGCGGTGTACAGCTCCTGCGCCCGTTCCGGTGTGATCTTCGACCGGCGTGACGCGGGTACGGACTCCTGTGCTGAACCGGGCGACGGCATCTGCTTCCCTCTCTGCGACTCTGCGGCTGGGGACCCTCGATACGCCAGTGTACCGATACGCGCGTGTACCGATACGCCGACGTATCGGTACACTGGCGTATCGATACGGTGTGGACTGTCCACGCCGACGTCGTAACAGCGCACCGTCAGCAAAGGGGCACGGGTGATGCACACCCGCAGCGAGCCTGCGGAGCGGGAGCCGGACGCCTCAGCCCGACCGCCCCTCGTCCGCGAGCTGCTTCTGATAGCCGGACTCTTCCTGGCCTACAAACTCGGCCGCCAGGCCGCGAACGGCCATGTCGAGGCGGCCTTCCACAACGCCGGCCACGTCTGGAACTTCGAGAGGGCTCTCGGCCTTCCCGGCGAGGGGGCCGTGCAAGGCGTTCTGCTGCACAGCGACACGCTCGTCGAGGCGGCGAACACCTACTACGCGACCGTGCACTTCCCGGCCACGGTGGCGTTCCTGGTCTGGCTGTACTGGCGCCGCCCGCGCCACTACGTCTGGTCACGCCGCGTCCTGGCCGCGCTCACCGGCGCCGCGCTCGCCCTGCATCTGCTCTTCCCGCTCGCCCCGCCGCGCATGCTGCACGCCGCCGGTCTCGTCGACACCGGGCAGGTCTACGGGCCGACCGTGTACGGCGAGACGCCCGCGACCGACTCGATGGCCAACCAGTTCGCGGCCATGCCCTCACTGCACTTCGGCTGGGCCCTGGCGGTCGCCGTGGGACTGATCGTCGCCACCCGCTCCCGGTGGAGCCTGCTGTGGCTGCTGCACCCCCTGCTCACCCTGTTCGTCGTCGTGGGCACCGCCAACCACTACTGGCTCGACGTGATCGTGGTCTCCGCCCTGCTCGCCGTCGCGTACGCCGCGCTCAGGCTGCCGCGCACCCCGGTCCGCACGCACCTGCCGTGGCCGGCCGCCGTCCCGCCGCAGAACTACGCGTCCCCCGCGTACGCACGATCCGGAGCGCGCCGATGAACGCCACACTCATAGCCGTCGCGCTCTCCCTCGTCTCCGCCGGCGCCTACGCGGCCGCCGCGGTCGCCCAGGCCCGGCTGGCCGGCCGGACCGACCCCTCCGCCGGGGCGCTGCGCCTGATGGGCCGCGGGGCCTGGTGGTCGGCGGTCGGCCTGAACGCCGGCGGTGCGCTGCTGCACGTCGCCGCGCTGAAGTACGGACCGCTCACCCTGGTCCAGCCGCTCGGCGCGCTCACGCTCGTCGCCGCCGTCCCGCTCGGCGCCCGTTCCGCCGGCCGACGGGTCAGCCGTACGGAGTGGCGCGGCACGCTCCTCACGCTCGTCGGCCTCGCCGCGCTGCTCCTGGCCGCGGGCGGCGCTGCGCCGCACGACACGCTGAGCCTCCCCGAGGCGCTGGGCGTCGGGGCGGTGACCATGGCGCTCGTCGCCGCGCTCAGCCGCCCGGGCACCCGGCCCGGACTCCGGCACGCCGCCGCCTCCGGCATCACGTCCGGGGTGGCCTCCGCCCTCACCCAGACCCTCACGGTCGCCGCGACCGACCACTCGGGCCCGCTGCTGAGCTGGCGGCTGGTGACCGTGGCGGTGCTCGTCTCCTTCTTCGCCCTGGGCGGCCTGATGCTGTCCCAGACCGCCTACCGGGGCGGCCTCGGCGCCCCGCTCGCCGTGGTCACCCTCGCCAACCCGGTCGCGGCCGCCGCGATCGGCCTGATCCTGCTCGGCGAGCGCATCCAGGGCGGCCTGCTCGGCCTGCTCCCCGCGCTCATCGGCGCCTGCGCCGCCGTGGAGGGCGTGATCCTGCTCAGCCGTGCGCAGGCGCGGAGCTCCGCCGGGGCCGTCACCGCGCCGGCCGGGGTGACTCCCGCGCCGCCCGCCGTCACCGGGCGGCCGTCCAGGGTCGTCATCACCGGTGGGGTCGTCACCGCCCCACGCACCGCCGAGCCGCTCACGCTGCGTCCCGAACCGGTCGGGTCCCCGGGCAGCGGGCCCGGCTAGGGCTTGTCCGGCCCGTCAGGCGACCCGGCTGCGGCGGCTGCGGCAGGCTGAGCCCGCCGACGCATCCGCAGCCCTCCGTACGGCTCTGCCACCTCGGTGAATCGGTCACCCTAACGGGGTAATGCCCGACAGATCACGGGATAGTACCTTAGGTATGGCAACGACGAAGGCACATGACTGAGCCTCAGCTTTGCCCAGGTCCGAGCGCCCGACGCGGTTTGCGCAGCGCCAGAAGCACAGTCGTGAATACGGGCCGACACGGCCGCTTCTGCTTCCCACCCCAAGGACACGACCGGCTGCGGGAACACGCAGCTGGATGACGATCGACGTCAGGTCAGCCACGGCCGGTGCGCGGTCCGCCAGGCTGTCTTCTTCCACTCCCCGGTCGCGCGGCCGGCTTCCGATCCGCCGGTATCGCTCGACGCGCCTGCCCCCGCTCGCCCTTCATCCGTTTCGGCCGCAGAGCCGGCGGACCACCCCCGCGTGCTCAAGCGCGCCCGAGTGGTGTGGCGCACACCGTTGCCACCACCACTGGACCCCACAGAAGGAGTTGGCCCATGAGTGAATGCGGCTGCGGGCAGTCCCCGATCGTCATCGGGGGTTGCAAGCCCTCCAAGCCGGACTGTCCTCCCACTGCCTGCTCCGGTTCCAAGCCGGACTGTCCCCCCGCTGCCTGTCCCGGCTCCAAGCCGTGCGAGCACTGCGAGACGACCCCCCTGCGCGACTCCGCGCCGTACCGGGTCGCCGCGACCGCGAGCAGCACCGACCCGACGCCGTACTACACCATCGCCAACACCCATGCCGCACTGGACCCTGCCGTGGCCCAGACCATCCTGGACAGCGGCACGGGCACGTTCCCGGCCGACGACGGGACGCACAACGGCCAGCACACCTGGCTCGCGGGCGTCGTGCGCATCGACCCCACGACGTTGCGCGGGGACCCCACCAGCGTCACGATCAGCGCCTCGGTCCACGTCCACAACGACGGCAGGAGCACCGCCTGCCAGCTCTACGGCCGCTTCGCGCTGTGGAACGGCACGACCTCGATCCGCACCGATCTCCTGGGCCCACCCGATCTGCCGGCCGGTGGCGACGACAACGGTGTCATCCCGCCTACCACCGTGCCCCTCGCGGACGTCCTCGCGGGAAAGGTCGTCGTCGAACTCAACCTGGAAACAGGCAACGACGACACCTGCCGAGTCGGCCCCAAGCAGTGGACCGTCGACAGCTTCGTCCTCACCGTCCAGGCGTCCGCCCCGGGCTGCGGCAGGCCGTTCCTCCGTACGACCTGCCGCGACTGCGACGGCGCGGTCACCTGCACGACCGACACCCTCGACGGCTCGACCCTCTACGCCCCGGTCCCGCCGGTCATCCCCGTCGCCTCCTGCGGGAACGGATGCGCCACCGCCTGCCCTCCGTGTCTCTCCACCGACCGGGGGAACGCCATCATCCGGGGCAGCGACGGGTGTCTGTACGCGCCCGACACACCTGCTCTGGACCCGTCCCCGTGCAACGCCGCACGGAACACGACCGGTGGGCTGCTCGTGCCGCGGATCGGGCTGGCGGGTATCGCTCCCGGCGGCAACACCAGCACCCGGCGGTCGGTGGACATCGACGTCACCGGGACGCCCGGCTGCCCCGAAAGGTGGGAGATCGGCGCCCGCCTCACGCCGGTGAGCGCGTTTCTCAACTCCGAGCGCCAGCACGCCAACCTCCTGGCCCGGACCGGTGCCGACGTACCGATCCCCGAGTCCGACATCGTGCTCCCGGAAGCCGGGGTCTACCACATCGACAGCGACGTGCGGTACGCGCTCGGTTCCGCCACGGGCGGCAGCGGCTACATCGTCGGCTGGCTCAGGGACGAGACCACGGACACCCTCCTGACGAGCTTCACCCAGATCGCGGCGATCAACGCGGACAGGCAGGAGCAGCAGGGCGGAACCACACACATCATGACCGAGTACACGGTCGCCTCCGGCCCCCGGACGGTCCGGCTGCACCTGATGTTCGTCCTCACCGGCGGCAAGATCTCCAACGCCGAGGCCGGCGGCACCGACAGCAACGGCGCTACCCGGATGCGCTTCCTCAAGGTCAGGGATTAGGAAGTCGCCTGTCGCATCAGCGGCCGGGCAGTTCCCAGGAGACGCCGTCAGGCCGGGGCGGCTGTGCGCCGGCCCCCGGCCCGGAACCCTCCAGGTCGTCGATCGCCCTGGTCAGCCAGCCCGTCCAGAACGTCTCCAGATCGATGCCGCCACGCAGTACCAGATGACGCAGCCGGTCCTCCTCGGTGGTCCGCTCCGGAGGGAAGTCCCGTTTCTCGATCTCCAGGTACTCCGCCAGCTGCTTCCGGTGCAGCACCAGATGTCTGCGCAGCTCCCCGGCCAGCCCCGGGGCGCCGACCACGGCGGCCGCCCGCATCCTCAGCAGCAGGGGATCGCGTACCGGCCGCGGATCCTCGGACAGCGACACCCACGCCGTCAGCGCCTCGCGGCCGGCGGGCAGCACCTCGTACTCCTTCCTCTGCCCACGCGCCGGCTGCGCGGCCGGGAGGACCCGGATGTGCCCGGCCTGCACAAGCTTCCCCAGTTCGCGGTAAATCTGCTGGTGCGTGGACGGCCAGAAGTAGCCGATCGACCGGTCGAACCTCCGGGTCAGTTCGAGACCGGACGACGGCTTCTCGAGCAGGGCCGTGAGGATCGCGTGCGGGAGTGACATGCAGTGCATCCTAGAGACGGCGCGAGCGGGTGATCACAGCTCCGCGGCGAGCTCCGTGCCCTGACGGATCGCACGCTTGGCGTCGAGTTCCGCCGCCACGTCGGCGCCGCCGATCAGATGCGCCGGACGGCCCGCGGCGAGCAGTTCCTCGTACAGCTCACGCCGCGGCTCCTGGCCCGCGCACAGCACCACGGTGTCGACCGGCAGCAGGTGCTGCTCGCCGTCCACGGTGAGGTGCAGGCCCTCGTCGTCGATCAGGTCGTACGACGCGCCCGCGATCATCGTCACCCCGCGGTGGCGCAGCTCGGTCCGGTGGATCCAGCCGGTCGTCTTCCCCAGCCCCGCACCGACCTTGCTCGCCTTGCGCTGGATCAGATGGACCGTGCGCGGGGACTTCGGGCGCTCCGGGGCCCGCAGCCCGCCCCGGTCCGCGTACTCCGTGTCCACGCCCCACTGCCGGAAGAAGACCTCCGGGTCCAGACTCGCCGCGTCGCCCCCGTCGGTCAGGAACTCGGCGACGTCGAAGCCGATCCCGCCCGCCCCGACGACCGCCACCCGGTCACCGACCTGCGCGCCGCCCCTCAGGACGTCCAGATAGCTCACCACGCTGGAGTGCCCGACGCCGGGGATCGCGGGGGTGCGGGGCTCGACCCCGGTGGCCAGGACGACCTCGTCGAAGCCGTCGAGCGCGGTGGACGTGGCCCGGGTGCCGAGCCGGAGCTCGACTCCCTCCTCGGAGAGCCGCGTACGGAAGTAGCGCAGCGTCTCGTCGAACTCCTCCTTGCCGGGCACCCGGCGCGCGACGTTCAGCTGGCCGCCGATCTCGTCGGCCGCGTCGAACAGGGTCACCGCGTGCCCGCGCTCGGAGGCCGTGACCGCGCAGGCCAGTCCGGCCGGTCCGGCGCCGACCACCGCGACGCGCTTGCGGACCCGGGTCGGTGCGAGCACCAGTTCGGTCTCGTGGCAGGCGCGCGGATTCACCAGGCAGGAGGTGATCCGCAGGCTGAAGATGTGGTCCAGACAGGCCTGGTTGCAGCCGATGCAGGTGTTGATGGCGTCGGCGCGGCCCTCGGCCGCCTTGGCGACGAAGTCGGGATCGGCGAGGAAGGGCCTCGCCATCGACACCATGTCCGCGCGGCCCGAGGCGAGGACCTCCTCCGCCAGCTCCGGGGTGTTGATGCGGTTGCTGGTCACCAGCGGCACGGAGACCGCGCCCCGCACCTTCTCCGTCACCCAGGTGAAGGCGCCGCGCGGCACGGAGGTCGCGATGGTCGGGATGCGGGCCTCGTGCCAGCCGATCCCGGTGTTGATGATGGTCGCCCCGGCCGCCTCGATCTCGCGGGCGAGCCGGACGACCTCCTCCAGCGTGGAACCACCGGGCACGAGGTCCAGCATGGACAGCCGGTAGATCAGGATGAAGTCGGGGCCGACCCGCTCACGCACGCGGCGCACGATCTCGACGGGGAAGCGGATGCGGTTCTCGTACGAACCGCCCCAGCGGTCCTCCCGGTGGTTCGTCGCCGCGACGATGAACTCGTTGATCAGATAGCCCTCCGAGCCCATGATCTCGACGCCGTCGTAGCCCGCCCGGCGCGCGAGCTCCGCGGCCCGGACGAATTCCTCGATGGTCTCCTCGACCTCGTCGTCGTCGAGCGCGTGCGGGGTGAACGCGCTGATCGGGGCCTTGAGCGCGCTCGGCGCCACCAGGTCGGGGTGGTGGGCGTAGCGCCCGGAGTGCAGGATCTGCATCGCGATCCTGCCACCCGCAGCGTGCACGGCCGCCGTGACCTCGGAGTGCTGTTCCGCCTCGGCCTCGGTGGTCATCTTGGCGCCGCCGGGGAAGGAGCACGCGCGCTCGCTCGGCGCGATCCCCCCGGTGACCATGAGGCCCACCCCACCGCGTGCGCGCGCCGCGTAGAACGCGGCCATCCGCTCGAAGCCGTGCTCGACCTCCTCGAGACCGATGTGCATCGACCCCATCAGCACCCGGTTGGGGAGCGTGGTGAAGCCGAGGTCGAGCGGGCTCAGCAGGGTGGGGTACGGGCTCATCCGGGTCTCCTCGCAGGTGTCGTCGAGCCAGTTGTAGACCACCCGAGCGCCATTGTGCAACTAGTTGCACAATGGCGTACGTCGCAGTTCCCGCAAGGCCCGACGCACGGATGGAGTAACACCGGCGACCCCTGCGGCCCGCCCCGGACGAGAGTGGTTCCGTACGGCTCACCGCCGCTGCTCCTCCTTGTCGACAGGAGACACCCATGGCCTGTACCAACCGACGCGACCTCGGCCTTCTCGTACTCAGGCTCGGCACGGGTGCCGTCCTGGCGGCCCACGGCAGCCAGAAACTGGGCGGGTGGTTCGGCGGGGGAGGCATCCAGGGGACCACCGCGGCGATGGAGGCCATGGGCTTCCACCCGCCGAAGCACAGCGCCCTGGCGGCCGGACTCGGTGAGGCCGGAGGCGGGGTCCTGCTGGCGCTCGGCCTCGCCACCCCCGCGGCGGGTGCCGCAGCGGCGGGCACGATGGCGGGTGCCGTCGCCGTGCACGCACCCGCGGGGTTCTTCGCCATGGGCGGCGGCTACGAGTACCCGGCGTTCCTCGGCTTCGCCGCCGCCGCGATCGGCGTGACGGGGGCCGGCCGCTACTCCCTGGACCATGCCACCGGGCACGTCCTCGACCGCCCGTGGGTCATGGCACTCGCGTTCGCGGGCAGCGCCCTCGGGGCGGCCGCCGTGGTCGGCCGCCGCGCCAAGGGTCAGGCCGCGCAGGACGAGCCGGCGGAAGAGGGCGCGTAACTCCTCCGCATCGATCGTCGATTCAGGGGCACCAGGCAGTGCATGAATGCGAACGCGCTGTCGATGAACGCACGCGGCAAGGCGAGACGGGCCTCGCGCAGCCGGGCCATGGACGTGGGTGCCCGCGCCGGCTTCGTGGCGCGCGGGGTGATCTACCTCCTGGTGGGAGTCCTGGCCCTGCGCATCGCCTTCCCCGACGGAGGCGGAGGCGGGAAGCAGGCCGACCGCGGTGGCGTCATCGCGGAGATCGCCGAGAAGCCGTTCGGGAGCATCCTCCTTCTCGTACTCGGTGTGGCGCTGGCGGGTATGGCGGTGTGGCGGCTCTCCGAGGCGGCCTTCGGCCAGGCGGGCCCCGAAGGCGACAAGCCCGGCAAACGCGCCATGGCAGCCGCACGCTCCGTCTTCTACGCCTTCGTGTCGTTCTCCGTGCTCTCCTACGCGCTCGGCGACAAGGGCAGCGGCAGCGGATCGAGCGACCGTCAGACCGACGACGTCACGGCGCGGGTCCTCCAGTGGACCGGCGGTCAGTGGATCGTGGGGATCGCCGGTGCCGTGGTGGTCGGCGCGGGTCTGTGGATGGCCTACCGCGCCCTCGCACGCAAGTACCACAAGCACCTGAAGATGGGCGGCATGACCAAGAAGACCCGTCAGGCCGTCGACGTCGTGGGCGTCCTGGGCGGCACCGTCCGTGGCGCGGTCTTCGTCACAGCGGGCGGGTTCGCCGTGGCCGCCGCCGTCCGGCACGAACCGGGCCGCGCCAAGGGCATGGACGACACCCTGCGTTCCTTCACGGAGACGCCCGCAGGGCCCTGGCTGCTCGTCCTCGTCGCCGTCGGGCTGGCCGCCTTCGGCCTCTTCTCCTGGGCCAACGCCCGCTGGCGCAAGGTCTGACCGGGACGCCACCCGGGCTCAGTCCAGCCCCCGCGCCTCCTTGAACCTGGCCAGCCCTTCCGGGAGCGTGACGACCGGCTCCGGGTAGTCGTAGCGCCCGCGCTCCCGTCCGGGAAGTTTCCACGGCTCGTGCACGGCGGACCCGGAGACCCCGGCGAGCTCGGGTACCCAGCGGCGTACGTACGCACCGTCGGGGTCGTACCGCCTGGCCTGAGTCACCGGGTTGAGCACCCGGTTGGGCCGGCTGTCCGTGCCCGTGCCGGCCACCCACTGCCAGTTGAGCTGGTTGTTCGCGATGTCCCCGTCGACCAGCAGCTCCAGGAAGTGGCGCGCTCCGGTCCGCCAGTCCACGTACAGCGTCTTGGCGAGGAAGCTCGCCGTCAGCAGCCGCCCGCGGTTGTGCATCCAGCCCTCGTGGAGGAGCTGGCGCATGGCGGCGTCCACCACCGGATAGCCCGTGCGGCCCTCCTTCCAGGCGGCCGTGTCGTCCTCCGCCGCCGGCCCGGTCCGCCAACGGTCCTGCCGGGGACGGTAGTCGGCGCGGGCGGCCGCCGGGCGGTTGGCCAGGACCTGCCGGTGGAAGTCCCGCCAGCACACCTGCCGTACGAAGGCGTCCGCACCCGGTCCGCCCGCGGCGCGGGCACGGTGGACCACCTCGGTGGGGGAGAGCGTGCCGAAGTGGAGGTGCGGCGAGAGCCGCGAGGTGGCGTCGCCCGCGAGGTCGTCGTGACGGTCCTCGTACGACCCGAGACCGTGACGGCACCAGGCGGCGAACAGCCTGCGTCCCTCGGCCTCGCCGCCCCCGGCAAGGCCCGGGGACAACCCCCGCAGGCCGGCACGCGAGGGCAGCGCGGCGGACGCCAGGCCCTCCGGTACGCGCACGGTGCGAGGCGCCCGGAAGGGTGAGCGGAGCCCTTCCTCGGACCACCGCCGGAAGTACGGGGTGAAGACGGCGAAGTGGTCCCTGCCCGCCCCGGAGGGGACGACCGCACCGGGCGGGACGACATCGGCCGTCGCGTCGTGCACGCTCAGCCGGCAGCGTACGGAGGCGAGAGCCTCGCGCAGCCGTTCCTCCCGCCGCTGCGCGTAGGCGCTCATGCCCGCCGCCACGTGGACCGCCTCCGCCCCCGTCCCGGCGACGACCCGTCCGACCTCGTCGGCCACGTCCCCCTCGCGGACGATCAGGCGCCCGCCGCGCTCGCGGAGCCCCGCGTCCAAATCCCGGAGGCAGTCGGCCAGGAACGCGCGCCGGTTCGGAGCGCCGAACCCGGCGGCCTGAACGCCCTCGTCGAGAACGAAGAGAGGAACCACCTCGTCCGCCGAAGCGAGCGCCGAGTGCAGCGGCGGATGGTCGTGCAACCGCAGATCCGAAGTGAACAGGACGATCGCCACGGTCATGCCGGGCCACCCCCCGTGCCACGGCCCGCCGCCAGCGCGATGTTGCGGGCCATCCCGCCGAAGACCACGGCGTGGAAGGGCGACACGCTCCACCAGTAGGCGTGGCCGAGGAGTCCGGACGGGTGGAAGACGGCCCGCTGCCGGTAGCGCGACCGGCCGTCCTCGCCCTTCTCCGCGTACATCTCCAGCCAGGCCAAACCCGGCAGTCGCATCTCCGCGCGCAGCCGGAGCAGCCGGCCGGGCTCGATCTCCTCGACCCGCCAGAAATCCAGCGAGTCCCCGACCCGCAGCCGTTGGGCGTCCCGCCTGCCCCGGCGCAGGCCCACGCCGCCCACCAGCCGGTCCAGCCAGCCCCTGACCGCCCAGGCCGGCGGGAAGGAGTACCAGCCGTTCTCACCGCCGATCCCCTCGATGACCCGCCACAGGGCCTCGGGGGATGCGTCCACATCGCGCTCACGTACATCGGTGTAGAGGCTCCCGCCCGCCCAGTCGGGGTCGGTGGGGAGTGGATCACTGGGAATGCCCGGGGTGGATGCGGAGGACCACCGCGTCGTCACCCTCGCCTCGCGCACTCTCTGCAGTGCGAGCGTGAGGGCGGTGGCGAAGGAGAAGGGCTGCCCTGGGCCGTCCGGCACATGACCGGCGATGTCGTGCTCCTGGCACACGACTTCGTAGCGCAGGGACTCCGCGAGCGGGCGGGCGATGGACGCGGGCACGGGAGTGATCAGCCCGACCCAGTGGCTGGACAGGCCCGGCGAGAGCATCGGCACCGGCAGGATCAGCCGGTGGGGGAGCCCGGCGACCTGGGCGTACTTCTGCATCATGTCGCGGTACGTCATGACGTCGGGTCCGCCGATGTCGAAGGCGCGGTTCACATCGGCGGGCATGTGCGCACTGCCCACGAGGTAACGCAGCACGTCCCGCACTGCGATGGGCTGGATCCGTGTCGACACCCAGCTGGGGGTGACCATGACAGGCAACCGCTCGGTGAGATAGCGCAGCATCTCGAAGGACGCCGAACCGGAACCGATGATGACCGCGGCGCGCAGTACGGTCGTCGGTACCCCGGAATCGAGCAGGATGCGCCCGACCTCGGCGCGCGAGCGCAGATGCGGGGACAGCTCCCTCTCGGGGATGTCCGGGGGTGTGAGCCCGCCCAGATAGACGATGCGCCGGACGCCGGCCGCCTTCGCCCGCTCGGCGAAGTTCCGTGCCGCGTCGCGGTCGGTCCTCTCGAAGTCCGGCCCGGTGGCCAGCGCGTGGACCAGGTAGTACGCGACGTCGATGTCACGCATCGCCGCGCCCAGGGACTCCGCGTCGGTCACGTCCCCCTTGACCACCTCGGCCTCGCCCGCCCACGGATGGTCCCGCAGCTTCTCAGGGGTCCGCGCCAGGCAGCGCACCCGGTGGCCGGCCCCCAGGAGTGCGGGTACGAGGCGGCCGCCGATGTAGCCCGTCGCGCCCGTCACCAGGCACCGTGGCCCGCCGCTGTCGTCCTTGCTCTCCATGGCGCCTCGCTCCGGCTCGGGTCTCCTCCGTCCACGGTCTCCCCGTGGGGGCGGATCCGCTCGCGGACACGCCGAGGCCCACCCCTGCGGGTGGCGGAGCGGCAGGGCTCAGCGAGGCTCGGGCTTCTCGGTGGCCGTCCCCCTGATGACGCGCGGGTCGTTCGCCCCGTCGGCCGGAGGGTCCGCGGGAACCGTGGGGGAGATGCCGTCGGACTTCAGGGCCCGGGCCTCGCTCTTGAGGATCCGGGCCGACTTGCCCAGGGAACGTGCGAGTTCGGGGAGCTTCCTGGCACCGAAGATCAGGACCGCGATGATGAGGAAGATCGCGATCTCACTGATTCCGAACATGACGGCTGTCTTCTCCCTGGTGGGTGTGAGGAGCTCTCCCGGCAGTCCGGGACTCCCCGGTCCGCGGCGGCGCGCCAAATCTACAGCACTGTAGAAGCCCACGGCAGGGTGTCCGGCGGACCGGGCGCTCCCCCTGTCCCGAGGCCGCAGTGCGGTCGTGCGCGCCTAGTATGGGGCGGTGGACAGTGCAGACGGCCCTCGCGACGGATCGGGCGCGGATACGGCGGGGGTGTCGGATCTCCAGGCTCTCGCCGCGCAGTTGCGCCGGATGAACAGTGAGATCAACCGACTGGTCCACGCCTTCGCCCACGCGCAGGGCCTGCACGCCACGGACGTACAGGCGCTCGGGGCGATCCTCGACGCGGACACGCCGCTGACTCCGGGACGGCTGCGTGAGCACCTCGGCCTGACGTCCGGCGCGGTCACCGCGTGCCTGGACCGGCTGGAGCGCTCGGGTCACATCAGGCGCGCACGCGAGAGCTCCGACCGCCGGGTCGTGCATCTCCACTACGAGCCCGGCGCCAAGGCGGCCGCGCGCTCGTTCTTCATGCCCCTCGCGGAAGCGGCGGCAGGGGCGCGTTCCGCGTCGGCGCCCCAGGAGTTGGAGGCCACGCTCCGCTTCCTCGGCCGGATGAACGGTGAACTCGCCCGTATGCAGGTGCCTCGGCGCTGAACCGCCGTGCCGGTGGGAGGCTGGACTGTGCGGCATGTAATCTCAATCATTGAGATACATCATGATTGAGAGATCGCGGCCGACCCAGGAGTGCCATGTCCACCGCATCGAGGCCGGTCCGCCGGCTGGTTCTTGTCCCTGTGTTCCTCGTCCTCGCCTGGCTCGTCGTCGGCGGCGCCTTCGGTCCGTACGCCGGGAAGCTCGGGGAGGTGGCCACGAACGACCAGGCCGCGTTCCTGCCGCAGAGCGCGGAGTCCACCCGGGTCATCGAGGCCCAGAAGGCGTTCAGCAAGCAGGAGACCGTGCCCGCCGTCGTGGTCTGGACGTCGGCCGACGAGGGTGAGGAGCTCGGCCCGGAGCAGCAGAAGGCGGCCACGGCCGCCCTCGCCTCGGCGAAGGACGGTCCCGGAGCCGCCGGCCGGGTGAGCCCGGCGCTGCCGTCCGAGGACGGCCGAGCGCTGGAAGGCGTGGTCCAGCTGCGGCCGGACCTGGGGGACGAACTCCCGAACGCCCTCGCCCATGTCCGGAGCCTCGCTGAGGACGTCCCGGGGACGGTGGTCGGGCTCGCGGGCCCCGCGGCCTCCCAGGCCGACCTGTCCGACGCCTTCGCCGGAATCGACGGACTGCTGCTGGGCGTCGCCCTGGTGACCGTGCTCGTCATCCTGCTCCTGGTCTACCGGAGCGTCCTGCTCCCTCTGATCATCATCATCGGCGCGGTCTTCGCACTCGGCGTCGCCTGCGCGATCGTCTACGTACTGGCCGACCACGACATCGTCCGGGTCGACGGGCAGGTCCAGGGCATCCTGTCGATCCTGGTCATCGGAGCCGCCACCGACTACGCGCTGCTGCTCACCGCGCGGTTCCGTGAGGAGCTCGGGCGGAAGCCCGACAAGTGGACCGCGATGCGCGCGGCACTCCGTGAATCCGCGGGCCCGATCACGGCCAGCGCCGCCACCGTGGCGCTGGGGCTCCTCGCGCTCCTGCTCAGCGACCTGACCAACAACCGCGCCCTCGGACCCGTGGGCGCCATCGGCATCGTGTGCTCCGTCCTGAGCGCTCTGACCTTCCTGCCCGCCGTCCTGGTCCTGCTGGGCCGGGCCGCGTACTGGCCGTCGGGCCCGAAGAAGGGCGGGGCCGAGGCCGATTCCGGTGCGAAGGGGATCTGGCCGAGGATCGCGGCGCTGGTCGACCGCTCCCCGCGCAAGGTGTGGGCCGTCACGCTGGTCGGCCTCCTCGCCTGCGCGGCCTTCATGCCCACGCTGAACTCCAAGGGGGTACCCCTCAAGGAGATCTTCGTCAACGACGCGCCGTCCGTCGCTGCGCAGGAGACCCTGAGCCGCCACTTCCCCGGCGGATCGGGCAACCCCGCCGTCGTGATCGCCGCCGCGGACCGGTCCAAGCAGGTCGTCGCGGCCGCCGAGGAGGTACCCGGGGTCGCGGGCGTCTCCGTCATGACCGTCTCCGGACAGCCGGGCGGCGGGGAACCGCTCGTCGTGGACGGGCGCGTCCGCGTGGACGCGACCCTCGCGGACACGGCGGACAGCGACGCCGCCAAGGAGACGGTCACGCGGCTGCGCGACGCGGTCCACGCCGTACCCGGCGCCGAGGCACTCGTCGGCGGCTACACCGCACAGCAGTACGACACCCAGAGGACCGCGGAGCACGACCGCAACATCATCGTGCCCGTGGTGCTGGTCATCATCCTCGTCATCCTCATCGGTCTGCTCCGCTCGCTGCTGATGCCGCTCCTGCTCGTGGCCACGGTGGCGCTCAACTTCCTGGCCACACTGGGCATCTCGTCCCTCGTCTTCGAGCATGTCTTCGGCTTCAGCGGCACCGACTCCTCCGTGCCGCTGTACGGATTCGTGTTCCTGGTCGCCCTCGGCGTGGACTACAACATCTTCCTGATGTCCCGCGTCCGCGAGGAGTCCCTGATCCACGGCACCCGGCAGGGTGTGCTGCGTGGGCTGACCACCACGGGCGGGGTCATCACCTCCGCCGGTGTCGTCCTGGCGGCCACCTTCGCCGCCCTGGGGGTCATCCCGCTCGCCTTCCTCGTCCAGATCGCGTTCATCGT
The DNA here is from genome assembly GCF_040686735.1 of Streptomyces sp. NPDC079167. Classification (NCBI taxonomy): domain Bacteria; kingdom Bacillati; phylum Actinomycetota; class Actinomycetes; order Kitasatosporales; family Streptomycetaceae; genus Streptomyces; species Streptomyces sp. NPDC079167. Next base: position 15,210 of record NZ_JBFBLO010000017.1, read on the forward strand.
CGCGTTCGGCGTCCTGCTCGACACCCTCGTCGTGCGCTCGCTCCTGGTGCCGGCGCTGGTGAGGGACATCGGACCCGTCGCCTGGTGGCCGGGCGCGCTGAGCCGGAGCCGCGAGGACGCGCCGGGGGAAGAGACGAAAACCCTGGCGTGACGCCGGGGCGGCACGGCCTCCGGAGGCGTTGATGTCCCGGTGGGGCAGAAGTCCCACCGGGACATTTTAAGGTGTACGATGCATCTATGAATGCGACAGGGAAGGTCCCGGAACGGCGCAGCCGCAAGGCGCGCAGGACGCGGGACGCGCTGGCGCGGAACGCGTTCGATCTCGTACTCGAACGTGGTCTGCGGAGCGTGACGGTCGAGGAGATCGCGCAGGCGGCAGATGTCGACCGGCGCACCTTCAGCCGGTACTTCCCGAGCAAGGAGGCCGCCGTCCTCGACGCAGTGCGGGGCGACGGCGACAGGATCAACCGAGCGCTCCGCGAGCGCCCCCTGGCCGAACCGCCGCTCACCGCCTACCGCCGGGCCGTCCTCGACTGGCTCGACGACCCGGAGGCGGAGCCCTGGCACGTGCGGCCACGCATCTTCGACCTGCTGCGCATGGCCGAGGAGGAACCCACTCTGTACGCGGCGTACCACCACATCCGGGTGGACGCCCAGGAGGAGTCGGTGGCGATTCTCGCGGAACGGCTCGGTGCCGACCCACGGCAGGACCTCCGTCCCGCCGTGGCCGTCGCCGCGGGAGCTGGAGCGCTCCTCGCGGCCCAGGCGGCCTGGGTGCGGGGCGGCCGGCCGGCCGCCCTGCCCGAGTTCGTCGTACACGCCTTCGACGCCCTCTCCGCGAACCTGCTGGAACCCCGGCAGGACGGGCCGGCGCCCCACAGCACCACGCAAGGAAGCACACCATGAGCACCACCCTCCCCACCGCCTACGCAGCGGAGTTCGCCGGCAAGGTCGCCTTCATCACCGGCGGAGCGTCCGGCATCGGCCTCGCCCTCTCCCGGAGGCTCGCCGCGAGCGGCGCCTCCGTCGTCGTCGCCGACTACAACGAGGAGAGCGCGCGCAAGGCCGCCGACGAGCTGAAGGCCACCGGCGCCCGCGCCGCCGCGGTCGCCCTCGACGTCACCGACCCCGCCTCCGTCGAGGCCGGCGTGCGCTTCGCCGTCGACACCTTCGGCGCCCTGCACCTCGCCGTGAACAACGCCGGCATCGGCGGCCCCTCGCAGCCCACCGGTGAGTACGGGATCGAGGACTGGAACAAGGTCGTCACCACCAACCTCAGCGGCGTCTTCTACTCGATGCGGTACGAGCTCCCGGCCATCCTCGCCTCGGGCGGCGGCGCCGTTGTCAACATGTCGTCGATCCTCGGCACCAACGGTTTCGCGGGCTCCCCGGCCTATGTCGCGGCCAAGCACGGCGTCGTCGGCCTCACCAAGACCGCCGCACTCGAATACGCGGCACAGAACGTACGTATCAACGCGGTCGGCCCCGGTTTCATCGACACCCCGCTGCTCCGCGACACCGACTCCCCGGCGCGTGACCACCTGATCTCCCTGCATCCGGCCGGCCGTCTCGGCACGTCGGAGGAGGTCGCCGAGCTCACCGCCTTCCTGCTCTCGGACCGCGCCTCCTTCGTCCACGGCAGCTACCACCTGGTGGACGGCGGCTACTCCGCGTCCTGACCCCCGAGTGGCGCACCGCCACCACGAGGGTCACAAAGGAAGTACGGAGAACGAAGGAGAGACATGAAAGCCGTCCAGTACCGCACCGTCGGCGCCGCCCCCGAGGTCGTCGAGATACCCGAGCCCGTGGCGGGGCCCGGCCAGATCCTGCTGAAGGTCAGCGCCGCCGGTGTCTGCCACTCGGACATCGCCGTGATGAGCTGGCCCGCCGAGGGGTTCCCCTACGAGCTGCCGCTCACACTCGGTCACGAGGGCGTCGGTACGGTCGCCGCCCTCGGCGAGGGCGCCGAAGGCGTCTCGGTGGGAGACGCGGTCGCCGTCTACGGCCCGTGGGGCTGCGGCACCTGCGTGAACTGCGCGGAGGGACGGGAGAACTACTGCCTGCGCGCCGCCGACCTCGGCATCAACCCGCCCGGCCTGGGCAACCCGGGCGCCATGGCCGAGTACATGATCGTCGACGACGTCCGTCATCTGACGCCCATCGGCGACCTGGACCCGGTCAGGACCGTCTCGCTGACCGACGCGGGCCTCACCCCGTACCACGCGATCAAGCGCTCGCTGCCGAAGCTCACCCCCGGCGCCACCGCCGTGGTCATCGGGACCGGCGGCCTCGGTCACGTCGCCATCCAGCTGCTGCGCGCCATGACCGCCGTACGGGTCATCGCGCTGGACGTCACCGAGGAGAAGCTGGCACTCGCCCGCACCGTCGGCGCCCACGAGGCGGTCCTGTCCGACGAGAACGCCGCCGCCAGGGTCCGCGAGCTCACCGGCGGCATCGGTGCCCAGGTCGTCCTCGACTTCGTCGGCGCCGAGCCGACCGTGAAGGCGGCCGGTGCGATGGCCTCCGTGGACAGTGACGTCACCATCGTCGGCATCGGAGGCGGTCTGCTGCCCGTCGGGTTCGGTGTCCTGCCGTTCGCCACCTCGGTCTCCGCGCCGTACTGGGGCTCGCGCAGGGAGCTCGCCGAAGTCATCGAGCTCGCCCACGCCGGTGCCGTCGAGGTCCACGTCGAGACGTACTCCATCGACGAGGCCCCGCTCGCCTACGAGCGGCTCCACGCCGGCAAGATCAACGGCCGCGCGGTCATCCTGCCCAACGGCTGACCGCCGGGACGACTCGCCGGGACGCCCGAGGAGGGTGCCCGGCGAGTCGTCCGCGCTCTCAGGGAGCGGCCGTGACCACGTCGGACCGGGTCAGCCGCACGGGTTCGGTGCCGGACGAGCTGTGCCGCTCGGCCCAGTTCTCCAGCGCCGTACGGCAGGCGTGGTCGAGATGGTGCAGACCGGAGAGGTCCAGCGAGATCGGCCGGTCCTTGGGAAGGGCCTCCAGGCTGTCGAGTATCTTCGGCAGCCGCAGAAAGGTCGCGTTGCCCGACAGACGGGCCCGGACCCCGTCGGGATTGCTGTCGACGATCTCCAGCTTGATGTGCGAGGCGTCCCAGGCAGCCTTGGCCACCGACAGGGCCAGACCGGTCAGAACTCCTTCGAACATGTTCACCGTCACGATCGCCACCGCCGTGACGACCAGGATCACCGCCTCACCACGGTGCGCCCGCCACAGCGTCACGAGCGTGCGCCGGGGGATCAGCTTCCATCCGGCGTGGATGAGGATGCCGGCGAGGGCGGGCAGGGGGATGAGGCCCAGCGCGGACGGAAGGAGCGCCGCGAACAGGAGCAGCCACACACCGTGCAGCACCCGGGAGGCCCGTGTCCGCGCACCCGCCTGCACGTTGGCCGAGCTGCGCACGATGACCGCGGTCATCGGCAGCGCGCCCAGGAGTCCGCACACGGTGTTGCCCGTGCCCTGGGCCATCAGCTCCTTGTCGTACTGGGTACGAGGACCGTCGTGCAGCCGGTCCACCGCGGCCGCGCTGAACAGGCTCTCCGCGGAGGCGATCAGGGTGAACGCCGCCACGGTCCCGAGCAGGCTCAGGCTCGCGAGCCCGCCGAACTCCGAGAGCGCGGGGCTCTGGACGGCGTCCACGAGCCCCTGGACCCGGACGGTCTCGACCGGCAGTCCGAACGCCAGTGAGGCGAGGGTGGCGAGCGCGACCGCGGCGAGTGCGCCCGGGACGGCCCGCACCCGCTTCGGCATCCTGTTCCACCCCACCATCAGGGCGATCGTCCCGGCGCCCACCGCGAGCGAGGCGAGAGCCGCGGGACTGGTCACGCTGTCGGCCAGCAGCCCGGGGATGCCGGCCATCTTGCCCGTACCGGAGAGCGGCGCCTCGACACCGGCGGCGGCGTAGAGCTGACCCGCGATCAGGACGAGGCCGATGCCCGCGAGCATGCCCTCGACCACCGAGACCGAGATCGCCCGGAACCAGCGGCCCAGCCGCAGCGCGCCCATGGCGAGCTGGAGCAGCCCCGCCGTCAGCACGATGACTCCGAGCGCGGGCAGCCCGAAGGACTGGACGGCTTCGAAGACGAGCACGGTGAGGCCGGCGGCCGGTCCCGACACCTGGAGACTGCTGCCGCGCATGAGGCCGGTGACGAGACCGCCCACGATGCCGGTGATCAGCCCCAGTTCCGCCGGGACCCCCGACGCGACGGCCACGCCCACGCACAGCGGCAGAGCGACGAGGAAGACAACGAGTGACGCGGCGAAATCCTGCCGCAGATGAGGGAATTTGGAGACCTTGTCCATGGCGGCCCTCATCCCGTGCGGAAGGGGGCCGAGCGCCCGTTGCCGGGCGGGGGTGCCCAGACGACGCTGTCGCTGATGCGTAGGACTTCTGTCCGGGAGTGATCGACGAGGGATTGCATACCAGTGGTTCCTCCTGGCGCGCCCGAGGGCGGCGCGTCGGCATACGTACGAGAACTGGAGCCCGGGGGCAGGGCGACATGGCCCGGCGTCCCGCGGCAGCGGGGCGAGGGGCAGGTCACCGGACGCCCGAGGTCAGCTCAGCAGCGGAACACCTGGAGCAGGGTGGGGGAGTGGGCGGTCGAGGATCTGGAGGCGTGGTGCGCGTCGCCCCTCGCGGCGACAGCCGCCGGGGCGAGCAGGCCGCCGGCGTCGATCGCCAGGACCGAGCGCGAAGGGGTCTCCGGAGCGGGGGCGCTCGCGGAGCGATGCCGGTCGCGGTGGCGCACCAGGCCGTTCGACTCGCCGCCGCGTTCGGAGGTGCCGCACGTGCCGTACTCGCCGTGCGCCTCGCCCGTGGGCACTGCCGGGAGCGCGGCTGCCTGCCATCCGGGGGCGGACGCCTGGGCGTCGCCCGAGGGCGTGCCGGAGTACGGCGCCAGGAGGAAGCCCATCAGGAGCACGAGTACGAACCGGACCGTCGCTGCTCGCACGCTTCACCTCCTCCTGGACTTCACCCGTCCTTCGGGACGCTAACAGGCCAAGGGGATTATGGAGTTAACCCTTTGTGAAGAGTCCGAAAGTCGACGCCTGACGAGCCGGATTATGTGGCGGCGTCCCCTCGGCCTCCGGAGCCGGCCGAACCGCCGTTCTCACCATTTGAGATCATCCGGGCCTCCGTGGCCGGGTGCATATGCCGGGCGATTGGCAATAGTCATATTCGCACAGTGGTTCGGTCGGGAAGGTCGGTTAACCCGTTGGAAACACGGCCACGGTTCACTGGACCGTTTCCGTCCTCAAGGCGGTCGCCACCCGGAGTGAGCGGCTCCGGAGCCATGGGCTGGGCACTCCCCGCCGGACCGAGACGCACGACCGTGCGGAGAAGTCCGAGTCCGGCGAAAGCCGACGACCCGGTGCGGGAAAGCAATGCCCCCTTCCGGACGCCATGGGCGGGAAAGGGCGGACCGCTCGGTCCGGCCGCCCAGGACCGTAATTCCGGAACGAGATCGTGTTTCCCGAAGGCATTTCCTCGTGCGCCGGTCACCCGGATTACATCCATGGTTGTCCGCGGCGGAAGGCGGACGGAGTTCGTGCGGGCCCCGGCGGCGTGTCGAGGACGTGTGAAATCGCACCTGCTCCCGGTCGGCATAATGATGGCCGCGGGCCGGCCTGCACCGTAATCCGCCGGTTCCCAGCAAGGTTGGCGGACAGGGGAGATGGCGATGGGCGCACAGGACACGGCGGAGCGACTGCGAGCGATCACCGGTGAACTGTCAGGGCTGTTCTACGAGCGGGACGACGTCATACGGACGCTGACGGTGGCGATGCTGGCCGGTCAGCACTCACTCCTGCTCGGCCCTCCGGGCACCGCGAAGTCGGAACTCGCGCGGGAACTGACGGGCCGTATCGGGAGCGCGAACTACTGGGAGATCCTGCTCAGCAAGTTCACCGCGCCGACCCGCATGTTCGGCCCGATCGACGTGGGGGCGCTGAGCCGGGGCGAGTACCGGCAGATATTCGACGGCCGGGCGACGACAGCACACATCGCGTTCATCGACGAGATCTTCAAGTGCTCCACCGCGGCTCTGAACGAAACCCTCGGGCTGCTCAACGAACGCCTCTACCACCCGGAGAACGGCGGCGAGCCGATCCACTGCCCCCTGATCAGCGCGATCACCGCGTCCAACGAACTGCCGGCCGGTGAGGACAGCGCCGCGATCTACGACCGGCTGCTGGTGCGGCTCGAGGTCGGGTACCTCGCCGACCCCTCCAACTTCGCGGGACTGGTGCGCTCCGCCGTCACCGCCCCGGCCGTCCTCACCCGGACGACGGTGGAGCTGGCCGAACTGCAACACGCCGTGACCGAAGCCGTGCCGGCCGTGGGTGTCCCGGACGCGATCGTCGACGCCTTGTGCACGCTGCGGGCCGCCCTGCGCCGCAAGGAGCTGATCTCATCCGACCGTCGCTGGCGGCAGTCGGTCCGGTTGCTCCAGGCGAGCGCCTTCCTGGACGGCCGGGACAAGGTGGGCCGGAACGACCTGTCGGTGCTCACCCATGTGCTGTGGGACTCGCCCGCCGAACGACCGGCCGTCGAACGAGAGGTGCTCCACCTGGTCAACCCCGACGCCAAGGAGGCGCTCGACCTCGCCGACGCCATCGAGGAGCTGGAGGCCCAACTCGACGCCAAGGCCGGGCAGTCCCGTGAGGCACTGGGCGACTGGGCGATCAGGGAGGCGATCACCAAGCTCAACACGGCAGGAAAGAAGCTGGAGAGACTTCGCAAGGAGGCCGGGACCGCCGGACGCTCCACGGCTACCGTGGAGCGTGTGATCCTCCTTCAGCGAGCCGTCCACGCCCGTGTCCTGACCGAAGCGCTCGGGGTGGACGCGAGTATCGTCCAGGCCCGGCTCTGAGCGGCGGGGGCACGGTCATGGAGGAGAGACCCGGCGGGATCGCGGACCTGACGGCCCGCGCCGGCAAGTGGCTGGGGCCGCCCGCTGACACGGGCCGCCCGAAGGCGCACACCGCGGTGGCCGGCGACCGGTTCGACACGATGGCCTGGCGCGACACCTACACCCAGGCCACCGGGCTGCAGCGACTCGCGAGGGACCTGAACGAACGCTTCGACCACACCGAGGACCTGCTCGCGGACGTGTTCCTGGCCGCCTACAAGGTCAGCCCGCAGATGCGCGAGCGGGCCGAGATGGACCCCTCACGGCTGGTCAACCACCAGGTCGTCACGGCCATGACGGGCAGCCCGGAGTTCGCCGAGCTGCACCGCGAGACGTCCGGCGACCCCTACGCCGCCGCGATGGGGGTGCTGGCCCAGTCCGACGCCCTGCGCCTGATGCTGGAACTGGCCAAGGAGGCGGCGGACCGGGCCCGGCGGGCGAAAAGCGCCCAGGAGCGGGCCGAGCACGCCGCGGCCGCCGTCACCGGAGCGCTCCAGCAGGCCGGCGGGGAGACGGACGAGGACGGCACGGTGCCTGACGCCACGGCCGACGCCCTGACGCGGGCCGTCGAGACGGCCGAGGCCGCCGACGCCGCCGCGCGGCAGGCGGCACAGGAGGCCGGGCAGGCACTCGCCGCAGCGGCTCCGGGCATCCGCGCGGCCGCGCGGAGCGGCTCGGGCAAGGCCGCCGGGCAGTCCCGCGAGGAGGCCGAGCTGATGCGCGCGTGGGGTGTGGGCCCGGGCGAGCTGGAGCGGATGCCGTTCGACCGGCGTGCTCGCCTCGCCGAGCGGCTGCGCTCCGGCCGGCTGGGGCGGTTCGCGGACCTCATCGGCCGGTTCAGGCAGATGGCCGACGGGGAACGCGCCCGCAAGGTCGAGCAGGGCACGGGCGAACTGGTCGGAATCACCCTGGGCGACGACCTCTCCCGGGTCATCCCCTCCGAGCTGGCGAACCTCGGCGTACCCGCCATGAGGAGCGTGTTCGCCGCGAGGTACGCCGAGTCGCGGCTGATGCTCTACGACAGCCGAGGTGAGCAGACCACGGGCAAGGGCGCCGTCATCGCCTGTGTCGACTGCTCGTACTCGATGCTGGAGTCCGGACCCGGTGGTGTCACCCGGGAGGCGTGGGCCAAGGCCTGCGCCCTGGCGCTGCTGGACCAGGCCCGCCGGGCGCGCCGTGACTTCGTCGGAATCCTGTTCTCCTCGTCCGACTCCGTGAAGGTGTGCCGCTTCCCGGGCTCGCAGCCGGCCGGTATCGCCGACGTCCTCGACTTCGCCGAGCACTTCTTCGGAGGCGGTACGGAGTTCCGGACCCCGCTCGCGGCCGCCGTCAGGCTGCTGGACGAGGAGTTCAACTCGGACGGGCGCCGGCGCGGCGACATAGTGATGATCACCGACGGGGAGTGCGACGTCAGCAAGCAGTGGATGCGCAGCTGGAACGACGCCAAGCGCACGCTGGGCTTCCGCTCCTTCGGCGTGGCCATCGGGGCCACGCAGGCCGCCGGCCCCGGCACCGTCCTGGACGCGTTGTGCGACAACCTGCGCACCATCGAGGACCTCACCGACGTCCATGCCGCCGGCGACCTCTTCCGCGTCATCTGACCGCTCACCGGCGTGCGGCGGCCTGCCCCCTGCCGCCGGCGGGCGAGGCGAAGCCGGCGAGTTCCTCGGGGGTGCGGGGGCCGGGCGCCGACGCGTCCAGCAGGCCGTGCGCGCGCAGCAGCCGGGCGGTCGCGACGCCCCACGGCAGCCGCAGTCCGGCCTCCTCCAGGAGATCCGTACGGGCGAGCATCACCGGTGCGGGCCCGGCTCGGACGCCAGAGGGGGTGAGGAGCGCGGCGTCGTCGGCCCAGCGCAGGGCCAGGTCGACGTCGTGGGTCGCCATCATGACGGTGGTGCCGCTCTCCCGGAGGGTGCCCAGCGTGGCGAGCAGCCGCTCCTGACCGTCCGGGTCCAGACCGGCGGTCGGCTCGTCGAGGATCAGCACCCGGGGCCGCATCGCGACCGCGCCCGCGATGGCGGCCCGTTTGCGCTGCCCGTACGAGAGCAGATGGGTGGGCCGGTCCGCCAGTGCCGTGATGTCCAGCGCGCCCAGCGCCTCGTCCACCCGGGCCCGCACCTCGCTGTCGGGCAGCCCGAGATTCAGCGGTCCGAAGGACACGTCCTGGGAGACGGACGCGGCGAACAACTGGTCGTCCGGGTCCTGCACCACCAGCTGGACCGTCGTACGCAGCCGGGTCAGGCCCTTCCGGTCGTACGTGACCGGATGGCCCTCCACCGTCAACCGCCCCTCGCGGGGGCGCAGCCCGCCGCTGAGCAGACGCATCAGCGTGGTCTTCCCACTGCCGTTCCGGCCGAGCAGGGCGAGCGCACGCCCCGCCCGCGCCTCGAAGTCGAGACCGCTGAGCACGGCAGGGCCGTCCTCGTACGCGAAGGACGCGCCCCGCAGGGCGAGCAGAGCGGATTCGCTCATGAAAGGGGCCTTTCCAGGACGAAGGTCAGCGCGGCGAGGGCCGCGAGCAGGGTGATGCTCATGGCCACGAACCGGCCGGAGACGCGGGCGTCGGGTACCAGGACACGCAGGGTCCCGTCGTAACCGCGTCCGGCGAGACCCGCCTGGAGCCGTGCCGCGCGGTCGAAGGCCCTGACGAACGCGGTGGCCCCCAGCCTCGCCAGCGACCGCCAGGCGGCGGCCCGAGTGGTGTGCCCGAGCCGGGCCGCCTGGGCCTCCCGGATCCGGCGCACCGAGTCCAGGAGCAGGAAGCTCATGCGGTACGTCACCAGGGCGACGTCCACCACAGGCGCCGGCACCCCCGCCTTGACCAGGCGCGGCAGCAGGTCGGACATCGGGGTGGTGAAGGCGAACAGCAGGACCCCCAGCGACGCCGCGGAGGTGCGCAGCAACAGCTCACCGGCACGGTTCGGCCCCCCGTCGGCGAGGGTCACGAACCCTTCCGGCCCGCCGACCTGCACGAGCAGTGTGGCCGCCCCGGTGACGCAGAAACCCAGGGGAACCCGGTAGGCCCGCCAGAGGTGGCGGGCGGGCACACCGGCCGGCCCCAGCAGCACGGCGACGGCGGTGAGGAGGATCAGCACGGCTCCGGGCCAGGGCGGCAGCGAGATGGCCAGGACGGTGAGTCCCAGACCGAGTACGGCTTTGTCCACGGGATGGCGGCGGCGCCAGCGACTGCTGTGCGCCGCCGCGTCGATCGGCAGCACGAGCGCTCAGTTCTCCCGGGCCGCCGGCTCCCCGGCGCTCTCCTGCCGCGTGGTCCCGCGCAGCTCGCCCTGGCGGCGCCCGCGCCGGAGCCCGAAGTAGTAGGCGAGCACGCCCGCGCCCAACGCCGCCTGGAGGGCGAACAGCGCCGACTCGATCTCGCCCGACGGTGGTTCGTACAGCGGGGAGAACCAGGGTTCGTACCCGGGATCGATCTCGGTGATCGCCGTCTCGGCCTGGGCATCGGCCCCCGCGAACGGCTCCTTCTCGTCGTCGCCGAGGCCGAGGGCCAGCGGCAGGACGGCCAGCGCGGCCACGACGAGCAGCAGCAGGGCGTTGATCCTCGTGTTCTTGTTCATCGGGCCACCGCCTCGGTTCCGTCCGTCCTGGTCCGGTCCCGCCTTCCGGCGAGGAACACGCCGAGCCGGGTCAGATCTCCCTTGCTGGACTGCACCAGGAGCCGCATGACCAGAACGGTCAGGAGCCCCTCACTCACCGCCAGCGGGATCTGGGTGACCGCGAAGATGGAGCCGAACTTGCCGAGCGCGCCCAGGAAGCCGCTGCCCGGGTCCGGGAAGGCGAGCGCCAGCTGCACGCTCGTGACGCAGTACGTCGACAGGTCGGCGACGAACGCGCCGAAGAACACCCCCACCATCAGCGGCACGCCGTACCGGCGCAGCAGCCTGTAGACGGCGTACCCCGCCCAGGGCCCGACGATCGCCATCGAGAAGACGTTGGCGCCCAGCGTGGTCAGCCCGCCGTGGGCGAGCAGGAGCGCCTGGAACAGCAGGGTGATGGTGCCCAGGACCGCCATGATCGGCGGGCGGAACAGGATGGCTCCCAGCCCCGTGCCCGTGGGATGGGAGCAACTCCCGGTCACGGAGGGGATCTTCAATGCGGAGAGAACGAACGTGAAGGCCCCGGAAGCCCCCAGGAGCAGCGTGCTCTCGGGGTTCTCCCGTACTTCGCGCGTGAGTGAGCGGACTCCGTGGACGACGAACGGCGCGGACGCGACACCCCAGGCGATCGCGTGCGCCGGAGGCAGAAAACCCTCGGCTATGTGCATGGCTCAGCAGACCCTCTCCAGCACCTCGTGGATGGTTGAAGTGCCTTGGCCGGTCTCCTGGCTTACGGGTAACACCGCCCGAATTCCGCCTTCCCGGGTCACAAGGACCCAGTGGCTGCCCGTGAGGGCCGGAGCCGGACTTCCCGATCACAGTGGCGAGGGCCGCACCGGCATCACACCGATTTCCCGTTCACCAAGGCGTGGCGACAGTAGTGCCAGGCGGGGGACGATGACAAGCGGGCCCGAGATCACCGAGGGCGGCCACCGTCACGGTTCTTCGGCCCTGCGCAGGGCGCGCCAGGTCTCCGGGCCGACCGACCCGTCCGCGTCCAGACCGGCCCGTTCCTGAAAGGTGACGACGGCTCCATGGGTCATGGGCCCGAAGTCGCCGTCCACCTCGCCGACCTCGGTGATGCCGTGCAGGTGTCTGAGCAGGCACTGGGCCTCCCTGACCTGACTGCCTCCGTCTCCCCGCTTGATGGTGAAGTCCCAGGTGCCGCTGTGGCCCGCCATGAAGCCGCGGCCGTGCGCGTCCTCGTACACCACGGGTCTCTCACAGGTGGGCGGCGCCGCGCTCGGCTCCGCGGTCTCCGGCAGGAAGGTGTACGCGGCTCCTCCCAGCAGCACCGCCACGAGCGCCGCCGCGACGTGCAGGCGCCGCCACCGTCTCGGCCGCAGTCTCGGCAGTCTCGCCGAACGGGAGGCGCCCGCGGCACGCTCCACCCTGCGGAGCAGCGCGCCGGTGTCCGCGAGACGTCGCTCGTGCGTGGGGGCCAGGCACTCCCGCACGATGTCACGCCAGTCGTCGGGGAGGGCGGGGGACAGGCGCAGCTCCTCACCACCGCGCGCGTACTGCGTCGCCGCATCGGCCCGGGCCTCCGCGGTCGCGCCCGGCAGCGGGAACGACCCGGTCAGGACGACATGGGCCAGGACACCGAAGGCCCAGATGTCGCAGGTGGGGCGGATCCGCGTGCCACGCTCGTCGATCTCCGGCCAGAACAGCTCGGGCGGGGTGTAGTCGGGGGTGGCGAACGCCGGGGCGTAGGCGTGGGTGCCTTCCAGTTCGGCCGCCATGTTGAAGTCGGCCAGCCGGACCGAACCGTCCTTCAGGAGCAGCACATTGGCAGGCTTCAGGTCACCGTGCACCCACCCCGCGTGGTGCAGTTGGTGCAGACCCTCACAGATCTGCGCGAGCAGGGACGGTCCCGCCTCCGGGACCGGAGTCCGCTCCAGGAGCTGGTTCAGATCGGCCTCGGCCCGCTCCAGGACGAGGACGGTGGCGCCGTCCAGCTCCGGGCGGTCCGGGTCGTCGACCGTCAGCGTCTCGTACATGCGGATGAGGCGGGGCGTGCGGAGCCTGGCCAGCAAGTCGATCTCACGCTCGGTCAGTTCGCGCAGATGGCTGAGCTGACGTGGTGTGCGGGTGCCGGTGGGCAGGAACTTCAGCGCGGCCCGTTCGGGCGGATCCGGCTCGGTCTCGCCGTCGTCCACGCGCCGCCCCGTGTAGACGGTGGCGAACGCCCCGGAGGCGATGGGTCCGCCGACTTCCCAGGAGCCCACCCGGTAGCCCCTGGGGACGGAGACCGCGTGCAGCTGCCCGCTCACTGCGCCACCTTTCCGAGAGGCGTGAGCACCACGAGGTCGTCCTCGCGGACCAGGTCGAAGCGGAGCGCGAGCGCGACGAGGGACTCCTTCTTCCCGTGGACACGCTGACCGGGCTCCGCGGCGATCCGGTCGGGGCGCAACCGCAGCTTCACGGACAGATAGTCGATGTTCCAGTACATGGCCGACCGGCTGACGGTGGGCCAGGTCGGACGGAGCCGGTCCATCAGCTGTTCGACGGCCGGCAACGGGGCGCTGGTCGTACCGCGCAGCCTGGGTTCGCACAGGGCCGCCAGCACGGCGAAGTAGCGCTTGGTGCGGTCGAGTACGAAGGCCGGAACGGTGGCGGATCCGTCGAGGCCGTGGCGCGGGACGCTGCGGAACGCGTGGCGAGGCGCCCAGACGTCGAAGGTGAGCAGATCGCCCGAGGCCGGCAGGACCACACGCCCGAACTCGAAGGGCACGGGCGCCTCCAGCCGGCCCGGCGCGACCTTGATGTGCTCCCCGGCACCCTCCGGGTTCTCCACCACGTACGTCTGGTCCTCGCTGAAGTTGCTCAGCAGCCAGAAGGTCCTGTGCGCGACGATCTCCCCGGCGACCCTGGCCACCCCCGCGTGTATGACGGCGAAACCTCCGTCGCTCCCGGACCGGCCGAAAGCCACGCGTTCACCTGCGGTGATCCTGATCTGATCCTTGACGTCGCCGCACGACGGCGGCACGACGATGACGCTGTACATGAGGTCCCCCTCCCCGATCGATCGGGGTCAACTCTCCCCAGTTCAACGCCGGAAAGCCTACGCATGTGCCGGAGCAGAACCCAGCGGTGCGGCCTGCTCGGCGGGTCGGCGTACACACAGCAGCGGCTGCGGTCCGGGGCCGGAGGTCACAGGAGCCGCTTGCGCCCCCGGAGGAGGACGAAGGTGGCGACGGCGGCGGCGACGGCGAGCATGACGCCGGCTCCGAGCCACTGCATCGTGTCCATCTGGGCGACGGGGAGATAGTCCAGGGACCAGCCGATGACGTGCTTGGACTCCAGGCAGGCGGTGTGCGCCCGGTCGTCCTCGATCTGGTCGAGACAGGTGGTCCAGTCCAGACGGTCCCCGGAGCTGGTGAGGAAGTAGGTGCCCTGCCCCTGCTGCTCGGCCTCGGTGGGCAGTTCAGGCGGTGCCGCGCCGGGTCCGACGCCCTTGTCGGTGGTGAGCGACAGGACATGCCCCAGACTCCGCCAGAGCTCGTCCCAGACGAAACCGATCGCCACGACGATGCCGAGCGTGACCACCATCGACACCAGCGTGCGGCGCAGGACCATGCCGGCCGCCACACCCACCGTGAACGTGAGGAGGGCGTAGGCCACCGGTGTGACCCCCGTGACGCTGAAGAAGGAGGTCCAGATGAGACCGCTGGACAATCCCTTGACCGGGTGCCACCACCAGGTGAGGACGGCACTGAGCACGCCGGTGGACAGGGCGAGCATCACGGCGGGAACGGCCAGTTTCGTCGTGAGCCACCGCAGTCGGCTGACGGACTGCGAGGTCACGAGCTTGGCCGTGCCGCTCTCCAGGTCGCCGGCGACGAGCGGGGCCCCGAGGAAGACACCGGCCAGGACGGGGATGTAGCCGAGGTAGCTTCCGATGGTGAACAGACGGTGGGCGTGCGTCTCGAACTCGGTCGGCAGGCCGCCGGCCCTCCGCGACGTCGGGTCCTGGGTGGCCAGGAAGTCCATCATCTGCCCGCGCAGGTGGACCATGACGACCACGCCGAGGAGAGTGACGGCGATGAGCGTCCAGAACGCGGCGCGGTGCTGTCGCCAGACCAGCCAGACCGGACCGCCGAGCCGGGGGATCCAGTGGTTGCGCGCGGACCCGGTGGGCGCTGTGCGCGCCGGGTCGTGAGTGAGCGTGGTCATGCGGTCACAGCCTTCGTGCGGTCGTGGGTGAGGATGTCGTGGATGTCGCCGACGCGGGCGCTGGGGGCGATCAGCGGAGGCGCGTCGGGTGACCGCAGGTAGGCGAGCAGGAGCTCCTCCAGGGTGGGAGGCTCGACCGGCCCGCCGTATTCGACCGGTCCGCCGAGACGGGCCAGGACGCCCGGCCGGCCCTCGTCGTGCGATCCGATGACGCTGTGCGGTGCGAGGGCGGCGGACGAGGCGTCCCCGGACTCGGCGAACAGCGCGTGTGCCGCGCGCAGTTCGTCCGCCTCGCCGGCCAGGCGCAGGCCGCCGTTCGCGATGACGAGCAGGTAGTCGCAGATGTGCTCCAGCTCGGCGAGCATGTGCGAGGAGACCAGCACCGTGGTGCCGTGCTGGGCGGCCTCCGCGGTCAGGGTGGCCATGAGCTCGCGACGGACCAGCGGGTCCAGATCGGCCATCGGCTCGTCGAGGATGAGCAGGTCGGGGCGCTTCCCGAAGGCCAGGGCGAAGGCGACGCGGGTGCGCTGCCCTCCGGACAGCGTGCCGACCTTCGCCTCCAGCGGCACCTGGCCCGCGCGGACGATGCCCTCGGCGACCTCCTGGTCCCAGCAGGGGTTGAACTCGCGGCCGAGCCGCAGGGTCTCCGCGACGGTGAAGCGCCGGAACAGCGGCTTCTCCTGGGTCAGGAACGCGGTCCGCAGGACAGCTTCCGTCGACCCCGGCGCCGCGCCGAACACCCGCAGGGAGCCGGTCGTCGGCCGGATCATGTGGGTGGCCAGGCCCATCAGCGTGCTCTTGCCGGCGCCGTTCGGGCCGACCAGGCCGCACACCCGCCCGGCAGGCAGCCGGAAGGAGACGTCCCGCAGCGCCCAGCCTCGCCGGTACTGCTTGCCGAGCCCATGGGCCTCGATCGCAGCCGAGCCGACGGGGCGCCCGGACCCCGGCCCGCTTCCGTGGTGCACCTCTGCGTGGTTCATGTGACTCCTGTGCGTGTGGGAGGGTCGGCTGTGACACGCCGCCCCGGTGGACACCACTCTTCTCCGCCGTGGCCTGCGGCGGATCAGGCAAAAGACAGATCATTCGCGGCCGGCTCCGACTTTCGGCCGGTCGGCGGGAGGACGGTGAGAGAGATGCCGGCGAGGTCGGCCGCACCCACAGCCACACGGTGGAAGGACCATCCGCAGCTGCTTGTCACGGTCCGGCTGGTTCTGGTCGTGGCCCTGGCCGGCCTCGTCGTACTGGACTGGGTGGGCGGCGATTTCTATCGGATCGGCGGACCTGACGACTCCGCGCTGGGCATCGTCAAGCTGGGTGGCGCACTGCTGGCGATCGCTCTGGTCGTCGCTTCACCCAGGCTCGGCAGCCGGGCGCTGCCGGCGGCCGGTTGCGCACTGGCGGTCGTGTCGCTGTGTATCTCGGTGGTGCTGCACGTGGAGATGTCGGTCAGCTCGCAGGCGCTGGGATACGCCGAACCGGCGGCTCTGGTGTGGATCCTGCTGGTCGTCGCCCGGCGCGGGGCGCCGTCGTGGGCGGCGGTGGCCCTCCCCGTGCTCCTCATGGCGATCGTGCTGCGGCCGGTCTCGGTCTCGGTGCGGCAGTCCACCACCATCTTGGCGCTGCTCTTCGCGCTGGCAGCGGTCACGGCGCTGGGCACCGGCCTGGGGATGCGCCTGCTCCTGGCGGACCGGCGACGGCAGGCCGCGGCCCTCAGGCTCGAGCAGCGGACGGAGTTCGCCAGGGACCTGCACGACTTCGTCGCGCACCACGTGACCGGAATCGTCGTCCAGGCACAGGGCGCCTACGCGATCGCGGACCGGCGGCCCGAACTGGTGCCGCCGGCGCTGCGGAGAATCGAGCAGGCGGGCTCGGAGGCGCTGACATCCATGCGGCACATGGTGGGAATGCTGCGCGACACCGACGGGGAAGTGGCGCTGACGCCGCTGGCGGGCATCGGCGAGCTGCGTTCCCTGGTGGAGGAGTTCTCGGCTGTCGGAGGAGCCCGCGCCCGGCTCGATCTGGAAGGGACCTTCGACGACCTGCCGGTGGAGGTGACCACCACCGCGCACCGTGTGGTGATGGAGGCACTCACCAACGTACGCAAGCACGCCCATGGCTGCACCGAGGTACGGGTGCGTGTGTACCGCTCGGCAGAACGTCTCACCGTACGGGTCAGCGACGACGGGCTGCCGCGCCATGTCTCGCGGAACGGCTTCGGGCTGAAGGGCCTGGCCGAGCGGGTGGGCCTGATCGGCGGACGTGTCCAGGCGGGCCCGGTGACGGCGGGCGGCTGGGGCGTCGAGGCGACGCTTCCCGTGTCCGCGGCAGGGGTGGCGGTCCGATGACGATCCGTGTGCTGATCGCCGACGACCAGGCGATGGTCCGTGCGGGGTTCGCGATGATCCTCGCCGCGGAGGACGACATCGACGTCGTGGCGGAGGCCTCGGACGGGGTGTTCGCGGTGGAGCTCGCCGAGCGCCACCGGCCCGACGTGGTGCTGATGGACATCCGTATGCCCCGCATGGACGGTCTGGAGGCGTTGCGCAGGCTGACCCGCCCCGGCACCGTGGACCCGCCGAAGGTCGTCGTGGTCACGACGTTCGACGACGACGAGTACGTCCAGCGGGCCCTGGGTGAAGGCGCCTCCGGGTTCCTGATCAAGGACTCGGGCCCTGCCCTGCTGGTCGAGGCCATCAGGGCGGCCGCCTCCGGCGAGGCGCTGGTGAGCCCGGCCATCACCGTACGGCTGCTGCGGCGCCTCAACAGCGCGACGCCCGTGCGCCGGGAGCCGCACACCGCGCTCTCCGTACGGGAGAAGGGCCTGGTGCGTCTGGTGGCCAGAGGGCTGACCAACGCGGAGATCGCCGTCGAGCTGTCCATCTCGGTGGGCACGGTGAAGACGCACCTCGCCAACGTCCAGACCAAGCTGTCCGCCCGCAACCGTGTGGAGATCGCCGCGTGGGCTTGGGAGTCCGGTCTGGTCGAAGGACGAGAATGAGCTGGGCATGCCAAGTCGGGCCCTCGGGGCTCGTGTTGGCCAGGGTAAAGGGGAGTGCCGAAGAGGTCTAGACCCCCTACGTCTTACCTCTTGGCTCCCGGCGCCGCACCATCCATGAGAGCAAGGGCATTTGATGGTCCGGACCATGCTTGGAGAGCTCATGGGAAGAAACCTGAAGGCCACCACGGTGCTCGGCGTGTGCTTCGCACTCGCAAGCACCCTGGCGCTCGACGCGTTGCCGGCCGCCGCCGACGGTGCCACCCCCCGCGCTGCCGCGGCCGTGCCGTCGGTCTCCCCGGCCCCGCAGTCCCTCACCCGGGCGGGCGCGGACGCCGTCGTTACCGGCCGGGTGCTCGTCGTGGCGGACAAGGACACCGACGGCGCTGCCCGCGACCGCCTCGTCCGCGAACTGAAGGCACACGGCGCCCACCGGGTGGACATCGTCCCTCCTGGAAAGGTTCCCGAGGCCGCCGCCGGACTGCTCACCGTACGGCTGGGTCCGGCCACGCGCTCCGACATCGCGGCGGGGCTCGGCGACACGGCGGTTCCTGACCACGCGGAGGGCTACGCGCTGCGCGTCTCGCGCACCGGACCGGGATCCCGGATCACCCTCGGTGGCAAGGACGCCGCCGGCCAGTTCTACGCCGTGCAGACCCTGCGCCAGTTGTTCGTCCGCTCCGGACACCACGGCTGGAAGGTGTCCGGTGTACGCGTCAGCGACTTCCCGTCGATGCCGCTGCGGGGCACCATCGAGGGCTTCTACGGCCAGCCCTGGACGCCCGCCGAGCGCCTCGACCAGATGGACTTCTACGGGGACGTCAAGGCCAACACGTACATCTACGCGCCCAAGGACGACCCCTACCACCGGGGTGAATGGCGCGAGCCCTATCCGGCCGACAAGCTGGCGGAGCTGGGCGAGCTGGTGGAACGGGCCACGGCGAACCACGTCCGCTTCACCTTCGCCGTCTCCCCCGGGGAGTCGATCTGCTACTCCGACCCCGCCGACCGCAAGGCGCTCAAGGACAAGCTCCAGGCGCTGTACGACCTCGGTACCCGCGCCTTCTCCCTCCCGCTCGACGACATCGACTACGCCAGCTGGAACTGCGAGGGCGACCGGGAGGCATACGGAGAGCCGGGCAGGGGAGCGGCCGGAAGGGCCCAGGTCGACCTGCTCAACGACGTACAGCGCGACTTCATCGCCACCCACCAGGGCACGTGGCCGCTGCAGATGGTGCCCACCGAGTACTCCGACCTCTCCGAAACGGCCTACAAGAAGGCGATACGGGACACGCTGGACCCCGCGGTCGAGGTGATGTGGACCGGCGTGGGCGTCGTGCCGGAACGAATCACCAACGCCCAGGCGGAGCAGGCGGCGACGGCCTTCGGCCGCAAGGTCTTCGTGTGGGACAACTACCCCGTCAACGACTTCGGCAACACCAGCGGACGGCTGCTGCTCGCACCGTACGACAAGCGCGAGGCGGGCCTGTCCGAGCACATCTCCGGCATCGTGGCCAACCCCATGAACCAGCCGTACGCGAGCAAGGTCGCCGTCTTCGGGACCGCCGACTTCACCTGGAACGACCGGGCGTACGACGCGGAGAGGAACTGGCGTAACGCCATGTCCTATCTCGCGGGCGGCGACCGCGAGGCCACCGCGGCCCTGCTCGTCCTCGGCGACCTCGAACACATGGCCCCGACCTTCGGCGCCACTCCCTGGCAGCCCCAGGCCCCCGGACTCGCCCGGCGCACGGCGGAGTTCTGGAAGACATGGGACGAGGGGGACCGTGCCGGTGCCGTCAAGGCCCTGCGCACCTACGCGCACGCCGTCGAGCGAGCCCCGGCCACGATCCGCGGCGGATCCGTGGAGAGGGGGTTCACCGTCGACGCGGCACCCTGGCTGGACGCGACCGAGCTGTGGGGCAAGGCGATGGTGACGATGCTCGACGCACTCCAGGCCCGGCAGGCGGGGGACGAGGAGAGCTCCGCCCGGCTGCTGGCCGAGTCCGACAAACTCCAGCGGCGGGCCCGCGCCGTGCGGGTCGACCCGGCGCGCAACTCCTGGGGGAAGGTCCAGCCCAAGGTGGGTGACGGTGTGCTCGACACCTTCCTCGTCCAGGCCGGTGTCCGGCTGCAGCTCTGGGACTCCGCGGGAGGCGGCGAGAACCTGGCCCTGAAAGGCAGGGCATCCGCGTCCGGCGTGGAGCAGGACCTCGACCGCCTGGCGCCCGGCCATGTCAACGACGGCCTGATGGGCACCCGCTGGGCATCCGGTTACACGGACGACGCATGGGTGCAGATCGAACTCGCCGCCCCGGCGAAGGTCGCCGCGGTGACCCTCGCCTGGGAGGGCGCCTGTGCGACGGAGTACGCCGTCCAGACCTCCCAGGACGGGAAGGAATGGAAGACCGTGTCCACGCAGCGCCCGGACGCCTGCGGCAACGACGTCGTACGGCTCCCCGCCGACGAGGCCGTGCGATACGTCCGCATGCAGGGGGTCGAGCGGAAGACGACATGGGGCTACTCGATCCACGAGATGGGCGTCTACGGAGCCACCGCTTCCTGACGCGCATGACACACCGGAGGACGGGCGCTGCGCGGCAGCCGCCCGTCCTCACCGGTCGCAGCGCCTCCGCGAGGGGGTCCGTCCGGACCGTGGGCGGGCCGGGAAACCGCTGGAGGAGCGCACTCTCCTCGTGCTTGCATGACCGTCATGGTGTCCACCGACCGCTTGCTCGCTTTCGCAGCCATGTCATTCCTGCTGATCATCGTCCCCGGCCCCAGCGTGCTGTTCGTGATCGGGCGGGCGCTGGCCCAGGGACGCCGCGCCGCGCTGACCACGGTCGTGGGGAACACCCTCGGCGCCTATGTGCTCATCGTGGCCGTGGCGTTGGGGATCGGGTCCCTCGTGGAGGGCTCCGTCCTCGTCTTCACCGTGCTCAAGCTGGCCGGCGCCGCCTATCTGGTGTATCTCGGCGTGAAGGCCTGGCGGGAGCGCGGTTCGCTGCGGGCCGCGTTCGCCGGCGGCGGGGCGGCTCAGGGTGGCTCGCGCACGTTCTGGGAGGGGTTCGCCGTCGGTGTGTCGAACCCCAAGACCATCGTGTTCTTCGCGGCCGTCCTCCCGCAGTTCGTCGACCGCGACCAGGGGCACGTGGCGGCTCAGATGCTCGTGCTCGGCCTGGTCTTCAACGTCATCGCGGTGGTCTCGGACTGCGCGTGGGGGCTGGTCGCGGCCACTGCGCGGGACTGGTTCGCCCGCTCGCCCCAGCGGCTCTCCCTGGTAGGCGGCGTCGGCGGGCTCGCGATGATCGGTCTCGGCGTCACCGTGGCCACGACGGGGCGCAAGGACTGACTCCCGCTGCGATGACATCGCTCGCGGGAGTCGGTCCGAAACGGGGGCCGGTTACGTCGCGTCGCGGTCGAACCGCGCCTTGGACCAGCGGTAGCCGAGGGCGGTGAGGCCCAGGCACCAGGCGACGGCGATCCAGCCGTTGTTGCCGATCCCGGTGCCGAGGAGGAGGCCGCGGAGGGTCTCGATGGCGGGGGTGAAGGGCTGGTACTCGGCGATGGGCCGGAACCAGCCCGGCATGGCGTCGACCGGGACGAAGGCGCTGGAGATGAGCGGCAGGAAGATGAGCGGCATGGCGTTGTTGCCGGCCGCCTCGGCGTTCGGGCTGACCAGCCCCATGCCGACCGCGATCCAGGTGAGCGCCAGCGCGAACAGCACGAGCAGCCCGAACGCCGCCAGCCACTCCATGGCCGTGGCATCCGTGGACCGGAATCCGATGGCCACTCCGACGGCGCCTACGAGGATCACGCTCATCACACACTGCAGCACGCTGCCGGCGACGTGCCCGATGAGCACCGACTGGCGGTGGATGGCCATCGTACGGAAGCGGGCGATGATGCCCTCGGTCATGTCGGTGGAGACGGACACGGCGGTGCCGATCGTGGTGGATCCGATCGTCATCAAGAGGATGCCGGGCAGGAGGTAGGCGATGTAGTCGGAGCGGTTTCCGCCGCCGATGCCCGCACTCATGGTGTCGCCGAAGATGTAGACGAAGAGCAGGAGGAGCATGACCGGGGTGAGCAGCAGGTTCAGGGTGAGCGAGGGGTAGCGCCGGGCGTGCAGCAGGTTGCGGCGCAGCATGGTGGACGAGTCGCGCATGGTGAGGGAGAGGGCGCTCATCGGACGTTCTCCTTGGACTGGCCGGGGACGTCGGTGTTACTGGTCAGAGCGAAGAACACGTCGTCGAGGTCGGGGGTGTGCACGGTGAGTTCGTCCGCCTCGATGCCTGCCGAGTCCAGCCGGTCGAGGACGGCGCGCAGTTCGCGCTGGCTGCCGGCGCTGGGGATCTGCAGTGCGAGTGCCTCGTCGTCCCGGGTGACCTCCCCGAGGCTGGAGGCGGCGGAACGGTACGCGGCGGGGTCGGTGAAGCGGAGCCGTACGTGTCCGCCGGGGACGATTCGCTTGAGTTCGTCGGCGGTGCCCTCGGCGGCGAGCTTGCCGTCGTGGAGTACGGCGATGCGGTCGGCGAGCTCGTCCGCCTCCTCCAGGTACTGGGTGGTGAGGAAGACGGTGACGCCGTCGGAGACGAGTTCGCGGATGATGCCCCACATGTTGTGGCGGCTGCGGGGGTCGAGACCGGTGGTCGGTTCGTCGAGGAAGATGATCCTGGGGCCGCCGACCAGGGTCATGGCGATGTCCAGGCGGCGCTTCATACCGCCGGAGTAGCTCTGCGCCGGCTTCTTCGCCGCCTCGACCAGGTCGAAGCGCTCCAGGAGTTCGGCGGTGATCCGCTTGCCCTCCCTGCGGGAGAGGTGGTGCAGGTCCGCCATGAGGAACATGTTCTCCTCGCCGGTGATCAGGCCGTCGACCGCCGAGAACTGCCCGGTGACACCGATCGCGGCCCGCACCGCCTGCGGGTCCGCGGCGAGGTCGTGGCCCGCGACCTGCGCCTGGCCGCCGTCGGCGGTGATGAGCGTGGAGAGGATCTTCACGGCGGTGGTCTTGCCGGCACCGTTCGGACCGAGCAGGGAGAAGACGGATCCGGCCGGGATGTGCAGATCGATGCCGTCGAGGACGGTCCTGTCCCCGTAGGACTTGCGCAGACCTACGGCGGAAATGGCGGCGGGCGACTGCGCACCGGCCTTCCGCTTGGACGTGGGCATGACAGATGAAGGCATGGAGCCCTCCCCTTCGAAGGGTGAAGTGGCTGGGGTGTGGTGGGCGAGCCGGCGGGGCGGGTGCCCAGGCCGTTCAGGCCTTGGCGCGGCGGATGTCGATGTTTCCGTGCCGGGTGCGGGCGCGGATCTTGACGGTGTCCTCGGTCTCCTCCGGTGCGTCGGACGCGGTGAGCGCGTTACGGACCTGGCCCGAGCCCGAGTTGACGTCGAGCCAGGCGGCCGTGCCCGCGCGGACACCGATGTCGATGGCGCCGTAGTGCGTCTCCAGCTGGGTCGTGCCGCGCGCTACTTCGCCCACGCGGAGGGTGCCGTGGGCGGTGGTGGCGGTGACCGAGTCCTCGGCGCGCCGGATCTCGATGTCACCGTTGGCGCCACTCACCCGGACTTCGCCGGTCACGGCGTCGACGGTCGTGGTGCCGTGCGAGTTCTTCAGGACCGCGGGTCCGTCGACGATGCCGACGCGCAGGCTGCCCGAGCTGGTGGTGATCTCGGCCAGGCCCTCGACCCGGTCCACGCTGATCGAGCCGTGGGAGGCCTTGAGCCACAGGGGGCCGGTCGTGTCGAGGCGCAGGTCTCCGGACGACGTCTTCACCCGGACCTCGCCGAGTCGGCCCTCGCCCAGTACCTGGGCCCAGGCGCCGGTCATGTCGATGCGCGAGCCCGTCGGCAGTTCGACGGTCACATCCACGGTGCCGGTGCGGCCGAGCAGATTGGTCTTGGGCGTCCTGACCGTCAGTGTGCCGCCGGCGTACGTGATCTCGGTCTGGTCCGCCGTCCGCACGTCCATGTCCTTCTTCGGGTCACGGGGCCGGATCGCGACCACCGTGTCGAGACGGTCGCCTGCGGTGAACTGGATGGAACCGGCCTCCACGTGTGCGGTGACCGAGATCGGTTCGGGCGTGTCGAAAGAAGGCATGGCTGTTCCGTCCTCTTGGGTCTTCAAGGCGTCCCCGCGGGTGGGACGTGGTGTGGGTGAAGCGGTGCGGTCAGGGGGTGCTCAGCGCACCCAGCCCGTGAAGCTCTGTCCGACGGTCCGGGTCTTCTCCGTCGTGCGCGGCTGGGCGCCGCCGTCGGCCGCAGCCGACACGGCGCGGACTACCCACGCGTTGACCGACAGGCCCTCGCGGGCGGCCGCCTCCTCTGCACGGGTCTTGAGGTGGGCCGGCAGGCGCAGGTTGACGCGGGCGGTGCCGCCCTCGTCGCTGTCGGCCCCGGCCGGGGCCCCGGAGGATTCCAAGGGTGCGGCCGGCCCCGCGGAAGCGCCGCCGTCGCCGGGCGGTGTCGTCACCACGAAGTCGGGGTCGAGCCCGCGCAGCCGTACGTCGACCGAGCCGGGGGCGAGTTCGCGAGTGATCTCGTCCATCGCGGCGGAGAGCACGTTGAGCATGGTCAGCCGGATCGCCGACTCCAGGGGAGCGGTGAGCCTCTCTGCCAGCTCGCGGGCTTCGTCGCCGCCGGCTTCGGCGGCCACCGCCAGGTCGCGGCGGATGGTGTCGACGTACGGGGTGAGGTCCATGACGCCATAATGGCACCATGATGGCGCCAAGCGCAAGAGTGTGGCGGCATCGCCGGGCCTGCTCGCCGTCGAAACTGTGCTGACCTGCGAAAATGCATTGGCGCCTGTGAGGGCCTCAGTGGCGCTGTACGTGCTCATGCATGGTGGGCGGCGTCGAGTGGCGCCATCTGGCGCCAGATGGCGCCAGATGGCGCCGGTCTGGTGTCAGGTCGAGCCGGGGACACACGACGCGTGGACGGGACCAGAAGGCCTCGTCAGTGACGCGTCAAGTGTCAGGCGGGCGGAGTCAAGGGTCCGCTGACGGATACCTCCGGCCCGCGGAGGGCGGACATGGCGTCATCGGTGTGCCCCCGGCCGCCAGCGGTCCGGGGGTGTGCCCGTCTCCATGAAGTGCCATGAACGACAGCCAAGGCGTCGAGGACCCCGGCCCCCTTCAACCCGCGCCCGCCTCTTCCGTACGCCCCTCTGTGGATGTCGCCCGGGTCGACTACGAGGCTCTCCAGGGCGTCCGACTGCAACGCGGTCGGCCGTCCCCCGGACGTCGCCGTTTGCGTGGTTCAGCGGGACGGGTGCTGATGGAGGCCGCCGCCCGGGACGACGATCTCCTGGTTGTCGGGGCAGGTTCGCGCCGGCACCGCGCACCGGTGCCCCCGAGCACCGGCAGGGAGAGAAGGCGTCATGACCGCGCCGTGCCTGAAGGCCGCGCGGGCCGGCTCAGCCGAGGGGCTCGACCTGCGGGAAGGCCGTGCGGGCCCTCAGCCGAGTGGCTCGAAGGGGCCCGGGGTTTCGCCCGTCCAGCGGTGCAGGCGGATCTCGCCCTCCTGCCCGACGACACCGTCCTGCTCCACGGCCCGGCCCTCCGCGACGTAGTAGCGGCCGTCGCCCAGTGCGTCGAACCCGTAGCTGCCGTGGAACTCCCAGCCGCGGATGCCGGTCGCCTCGTCGCGCAGGCCGGCCTCGCGGAGGGTGAGGAGCTTGCCGGTCTCCCGTGCGGGCTGGCCCTCGATCTCTCCGCGTACCGGCGCGGCGGAGCCGTCGACCGTGAAGAACGAGTAATTCGGGAAACCCCCCTTCCTGCCCTTGTAGACCGCCATGATCCAGTTCCTGGTGTACGGGTCGTACTGGAGGTTCTGCACGCCGTAGGTGGTGTTGCCGGTGCGGACGAAGAACTTGCCGTCGTGGCGGCGGGGGCCGCTGTGGTGCGGCGCGTCCTGGGAGAGCGGTCGCGCGTACCTGCCCCAGGTGCTGATGTCGTACTGCAGGATCACCTGGTGATCGTTGTCGGTCCGGCCGGTGTGGGAGTAGACGCCGTACGCGACCTTCAGCGTCTGTCTGCCGCCCCGCTTGCCGAACTCGGGGCCGAAGGACACTCCGTCGATGCCGCTGCACCCGTAGCGGTGGTCGGGGGTGTCGGCCGTGTCGCCGTCGAAGACGCCGTTGCCGTCCATGTCGGCGGTGAAGTCCTCGGCCACTTCGTCGAGATGGACCGCGGTCATGACGCCGTCCCGCTCCGCGTTCATCCCGACGCGGTCGATCTTCCGGGCGTCGAACACGGCGATGTAGAAGGATTCCGCCGACTTGTACTCGAGCGATCCGTAGACCCTGCCGTCGCGGTCGTCGACGTCGATGTCCCCGAGGTGGCCGGTGAGGCCCTCGACGGTCCCGAGGACCTTGCCGGCGAGGTCGGTCCTGACCAGCTGCTGGGTGAAAGACCAGTAGACGGAGCCCCGTCGGCGGTCCACGGTCACGCCCTGCAGATGGCTGGTCGGCCACGCGCCCCCGTAGACATAGGACGGCAGCCCGGGCGGCCGGCCGCCGCGGTCGCTCACGGCGGCGACGCCGGGGGAGGGGGCGGCGAGGAGGAGGGCCGGGACACTGATTCCGGCGACGAGCACGGTTCGGAACATCCGGAGCTTGCGGCGCACGCGGTTTCCTTTCCACGGGAACGTGAATCCTGCTCCAACTCCCTTCGTACGTCCGTCATGACCAGGTCCGCAGCACCTCCGGGTTCGCGCAGTGCGCGGGGGCGCGGCCGGCCAGGAAGCGGGCGACCTCGCCGGCCACGAGGGCGGAGGCGTTGTGGGCGGTCTGCCTGCTGGCGCCCGCCAGATGCGGGGTCATGACGACGTTGGGGGTACGCCGGAGCCGGGAGCCGGACGGCAGCGGCTCCTCCGGATAGACGTCGAAGGCCGCGCCGAAGAGGCGGCCCTCGTCCAGGGCGTCGCAAACGGCGTCGTAGTCGAGCAGGGAGCCACGGGCGCAGTTCACAAGTACGCCGCCGGGCGGCATGAGCCCGATCAGCTCACGGGAGAGCAGCCCCTCGGTCTTCGGGGTGGCCCGGGCGTGGACGGTGACGAAGGACGAGCGGCGCATCAGCTCGGGGAGGTCGACCCGCTCCGCCCGCCCCAGGCCGGCGTCGTCGGCGTACGGATCGGCGACCAGGACACGCGCGCCGAAACCCCGGACGATCCGGGCCACCCGGGAGCCGATGGCGCCGTATCCCACGATGCCGACCGTGCTGCCCTCCAGCTCGGGTCCGACACTGTCGTAGCGGTAGTAGTCACCCCGCCAGACGCCCGCCGTGAGGTCCTGATGAACGGCGGGCACGCGGCGGCTGGCGGCCAGCATCAGCGCGACCGTGTGCTCGGCGGTGGCGGTGGCGTTGCGGCCGGGGGCGAAGGTGACCGCGACACCGTGCCGGGTGGCCGCCGCGAGATTCGCGTTGACCGGGCCGCCCCGGCCGACGCAGAAGAGACGGAGCCCCGGGCTCGCTTCGAGAACCCGCTCCGTCAGCGGTGCCATCTGGGTTACGCAGATGTCCACCCCGTCCAGGGCTTCGATGAGCTGGTCCTCCGTGCCGGAGGCCTCGTGGACCTCGGCCACCGCCCCGAAGGGCTCCACGGGCCAGGGCAGGGTGAGTTCACGGAAGGTGACCTCGGGTGCGACCGGCCTGAGGTGGCCGGTGAAGAGGGAGTTGAGGACGAAGTGGTCGCCGGCCGCGAGGATCGTGGTCACTCGGGTACTCCTGGGGTCACGTGCTGGTTCAGCGCCAGCAGCGAGGGCGTGCCGTCTCGGAGGATCAGTTCGTTCAACGCGCAGTTGGCCAGGTACGGGAAGACGCGGCGGTAGTCCTGGAGCGGGATGCCGAGCAGTCGGCAGAGGACGAGCCGGATGGCGGTCGAGTGGGCCACGACGAGGACACGGCCCTCCTCGTGACCGGCGCGCAGACCGGCGAGAAAGCCGGCACAGCGTTCGCCGACGGCGCCGGGGTTCTCCCCCTCCGGGAAGTGGTTCCCCACCGGGTCGGCCTCGAACGCCTTCAGCGCGCCGGGCAGGCGCTCGCGCATCTCGGCACGGGTCAGCCCCTCGGCGACGCCGAAATCGAGCTCCCGCAGCCGTGGTTCGAGATTCAGCGGCAGACCTGCGCGGGCCGCGCTCCCCTCCGCGGTCTGCCGGCAGCGCCGCATCGGTGAGGACCACACCGCCGTGAGACCGGCCCGGCCTGCCCAGGAGGCGAGCCCGGCGGCCTGGGCGCGGCCGTGCTCGGAGAGGTCGATGTCGGAGACCCCTGCGTAGCGGTTCTCGGCATGCCAGACGCTCTCCCCGTGACGTACGAGGAAGACGTGGAGGCTCATGACGCGGTCCCTTCTCGTGCGTGGGCGGCGACGGTCTCGGACAGCCAGCCGCGCTGGACCAGCAGACCGAGCAGCCGGACGTAGCCCTCGTCGTGCGCGGACTCCGAGACCCGCGGCTCCAGTACCACGTCGGGCCGGACCATCGCGGCGGCGGCACGGTCCAGACCGCCAGGGTCCCCACAGGCGGAGGCGGCGAGAACAGCCATGCCGAGGGCGGGCTGGGCATGGCGGGGCAGTGACACGGGCCGGCGCAGCACATCGGCGCGGAGCTGGTTCCACACCGGGTTACGGGTCGCGCCGCCGGTGAGGACGACGGCCCCGTCGGTGGGGGCGCCGAGCAGGTGCACGTAGTCGAAGCAGAGGCGTTCGAGATAGGCGACGCCCTGCATCAGCGCGGCGAAGTCCTCGGCGCGGCCCGCCGGTTCCCGGCTGCGGAACGCCACTGCGTCCGGGGCGACGAAGGGGAACCGCTCCCCGGGTGAGACCAGCGGGTAGCGCAGCAGCCCGGTGGGCAGCAGCGGCGCCGCCTCGTCGGTCAGCAGGTCGAGACCGACGCCGGGGAACTCCCGGGCGACCAGGCCCGCGCCGGTGCTGGAAGCCCCGCCGGGCAGCCAGTGGCCGGAGGGCGAGCGGTGGGAGTAGACGACACCGGCCGGGTCGTGCAGCAGTTCCTCGGTGACACCCTTGAGCACGAGCGTGGTGCCCAGGACGGAGTTCCAGCTGCCGACCGCGGTCGCCCCGGAAGCCAGCTGGGCCGCACAGCCGTCCGTCATCCCGGCGACCACGGGAATTCCCGGGACGAGCCCGCACTCCGCCGCGGCACCGGCGCAGACCTCGCCGATCACGGTGCCGGGCAGCACCAGGCCGGGCAGCACACCGGTGGGGATCGCCAGCGCGGCGAAGACTTTCTCCGGCCAGCACACCGCCGCGGCGTCGGCCCCGGACTTGAGGGCGTTGCTGGTGTCGGTGGGCACCTCGTGCCCGACGAGCCTGCGGTTGATCACGTCGTTCTGGTGCGCGAGGCGCCAGCCGTCCGCCACCGCGTGCGGATAGCGGTCGAGCAGCCAGCGGAGCTTGGGAAGCCCCCAGGAACGCTGCATCCGCCGGTAGCCGGCCTTGGCCCACTGCCCCTCGCCGAGCGCGTTGACCTGCTCCGCCTCCACGGTCGCGCGGCCGTCGTCGTACATGAGGCCGGGGGTGACGCACCTGCCGTGCCGGTCGGTCAGCGTGACGGTTCCGGAGGTCGCGTCGACGGCCACCGCCCGGATGCGGCGCGGGTCGGCGCCCTCGGCGCAGGTCTGCCCCACGGCCGAGCAGACCGCACGCCACCACTGTTCCGGGTCCTGTTCATGGCGTTCGCCCCGCCGGTTGCTGGTCAGCGGCGAGGACCCCGACCCGAGCAGCCGGCCGTCCGAGGTCACGGCGACCGCGCGGACCCCCTGGGTGCCCAGGTCGACGCCCAGCCAGACGTCCTGGCCGGCGCCGCTCACGCGCCCGCTCCGCCGACGAGACCCGCGCTGTCGCGCCCGAGCGCCCAGATGGGCCGGTGCAGCTCCCGCAACCGGACGAACTCCTCGTAACGGGCACTCACGGACCGGCCCTTGGCCGGGTCCGGCTCGCAGGTCGCGGAGATCCGCACGTGCCGTGCCGCCGCCGTCGCGAAGTCCGGCTCACGGCCGGTGGCGACCATGCCGGTCAGCCAGGCTCCGCGGGCGCCGGTCTCCGCGTCGGCGGGGATCGCCACGGGCAGGCCGGTGACATCCGCGATCAGCCGCGTCCAGTACGCGCTCCGGGCACCGCCCCCGCTGAGGGTCAACACGTCCGGGGCGGCCGCGGAGGCGGCCAGACAGTCGCGGATGGCCATGGTGGCGCCCTCCACCACCGCCCGGGCCACGTCCTCCCGGCCGCTGTCCAGGGACAGGCCGGACAGGGAACCCCGCGCGCCCGGGTCGAAGAACGGGGCGCGTTCCCCGGCCGAGGACACGTAGGGCAGGAACCGCACTCCGGCCGTGTCCTCGGTGCCCCGCTCGGCCAGCGCCATCAGGTCCGCGACCGAGTCGAGCCCGAGCAGCCGTGCGCCCCAGTGCAGCATGTCGCCGCCGCTCATCGTGGGGAAGGCGCGCAGATAGTGCCCGGGGACGCCCAGGGCGACGGTGATGCCCACCGGCTCGTCGGTGAGCACACAGCCCGCCGAGTCGGCGACGAGCTCGGTGGACAGGGTGGTGCCGAGCACGGTGCAGGCCCGGCCGGTGCTCACGGCGCCGGACCCGATCGCGGTGGCGCAGATGTCGTAGGGAGCCAGCACCACCGGGATGCCCTCGGGCAGTCCCGTCCCCGCGGCGGCGGCGCCGCTGAGCGCGGTCACACGGTGGTCGTCGTCCCGCAGCCCGGGCAGCAGCTCACGGGCCCACTCGACGCCGTACAACTCGAACAGCCGGTCGGACCAGGTACGTCGCCCGATGTCCAGGAAGGGCGCCGACGCCTCGGACTCGTCCACCGCCGCTTCCCCGGTGAGCTTCAGGAAGAGCCAGCCGCCGCAGGTCAGCAGGTGGCGGGAGCGGCGCGTCCGGTCCGGGTCGTGCTCCCGCATCCAGGCCAGCACGGCGTTGGGCATGCCGGTGGACAGCCGGGAGCCGCAGATCCTGAAGGCCTGCTCCAGGGTGCCGTCGCGCTCCCAGCCGGTGACCAGGTCGGCTGCCCGGCCGTCGTTCCACAGCACGGCGGGCCCGGTGGGCCGGCCCCGGTCGTCCACGAGCCACGCCCCGTCGCCCTGACCGGTGACGGCGACCAGATCGGGCGGCTCCGGCAGCGCGGCCACGACTTCGCGGACGGCGGAGACGACCGCCTCCCAGACCTGGCCCATGTCCTGCTCCGCCAGACCGGGCCGGGGCCGCAGCACCCGCGTCGGCCGGTGGCCGGCCGTCAGTTCTGTTCCGTCCGAGCCGTATCCGACCACCTTGACCGTGGTGGTGCCCGCGTCGATGGCCAGCGACGTCATGCCTCAGCCCCTTCCGTGTGCCTGCCGCGAACGGCGGGCGGCGGAGTCCAGGGCGACGGCGACCAGCAGCACGCAGCCCGTGATGATGAAGCGGTACGAGGAATCGAGATTGAGCAGGGTCAGCCCGCTGGAGATCGACTGGATGACGAGCACCCCGAGCAGGGCGGCGAACGCGGAGCCACGGCCGCCGAAGAGGCTGGTCCCGCCGATCACCGCCGCGGCGATGGCGTTCAGGTTCACGTCCGCCGTGCCGGTGCTCTGGTTGGCCGCCGCGAGACGGGCGGCGGCCAGGACCCCGCCGGTCGCGGCGAGTGTGGAACACATGACGAACGCCGCGGTGTACACCCCGCGTACGTCGATACCGGCCCTGCGGGCTGCCTCCGCGTTGCCGCCCACCGCGTACAGGGACCGGCCGAACCCGGTCCGGGTGAGGACGTAGTGCAGGACCAGGACCAGGGTGGTGAAGAGCACGAACATCCACGGCACACCACGGGTGCGGTTCAGGTAGTACACCGCGAACAGCAGCGCCGCCGCCAGGGCCAGAGCCTGCACCGCCAGCCACCGCGGCGAGACGGACGACAGCCCGGCACGGCGGCGGCTGCGCGACCGGGCCAGGCCGACGGCGAGGAAACCGCCGGCGGCCAGGAGCATGAGGGCGTAGGCCAGGGCGTCGGGGACGAACCACACCTGGGCGAACTTCACCAGGGCGGAGTCGTACGGCAGATTGATGGCGTTCTGACCGCGCAGCAGCCAGAGCTGGGTGCCGAGAAAGGCGAGCAGGCCGCCGAGGGTGACGACGAAGCTGGGCACGCCGAAGCGGTTGAGCACCTGCCCGTAGACCCAGCCGATCAGCGCGCCGACGCCGGCCGCGATCAGGACCGCCAGCCACACCGACTGCTCGTGACGCACCATCACCACGCCCGTGGTGGCGGCGGCCACCCCGCTCACCGAGCCGACCGACAGATCGATCTGGCCGACCAGCAGGACGCACACGATGCCGAGCGCGATCACCCCCAGGGACACCATGTCGAAGGAGAGGTTCACCAGATTGGTGCTGGACAGGAAGGTCCGGTTCAGCGACTGGAAGATCGTCCAGATCACCACGACACCGGCGACGACCGGCAGCATGCCCAGATCGCCGGCCCGGGCCCGGCGGACCGTGCCCCGGACGCCGTCCCGGAAACCGTGCCGCGCCGCCGAAGGCTCGTCCTGCGGATCGGTGGCCGCCGCCACCGAAGAACCGAGAGAGGTCACGACCTTCCCTCCTCTTCCCGAGAGGCGACCGCGCGGCGCGCGGCACGCTGCGAAACGGCGTTGTCGGTGGCGCCGGTGATCGCGGCGACGACCTCCTCGGAGGACACCGACCGGGCGTCGAACACACCGTTGTTGCGCCCGAGCCGCAGCACGGCCACCCGGTCGGCGACCGCCCGCACGTCCTCCATGTTGTGGCTGATCATGACGACACCGAGCCCCTTGCCCCTCAGCCTCTCGATGAGGTTGAGCACCTCCGCGGTCTGCGCGACACCGAGGGCGGCCGTCGGTTCGTCGAGCAGGACGACCTCCGGGCGGCCGAGCAGAGCCCGGGCGATCGCCACCGTCTGCCGCTGACCGCCCGACAGAGCGGCCACCGGGACGTCGAGCGTGGGAATCCTGGCCCTCAGCTCACGCAGCAGTTCCCAGGACCGCTTCTCCATGGCGACGTCGTCCAGCAGCCAGGGCCGTAGCTCCTGGCCGAGGAAGAGGTTCGCCTTCACATCGAGGTTCTCGCACAGCGCCAGGTCCTGGTGGACCGTCGCGATGCCCAGCGCGTGAGCGGCGCCCGGGGAGTCGAACGAGACCTCCCTCCCGTGGAAGGAGACCGTCCCCGCGTCGGGCGCGTACACACCCGAGAGGATCTTCACGAGCGTCGACTTGCCGGCGCCGTTGTCCCCGACCACGGCGACCACCTCACCCGCCGCTACGTCGAGATCGATGCCGCTGAGCGCGGCGACCGCGCCGAACTGCTTGCTCACCCCC
The DNA here is from genome assembly GCF_040686735.1 of Streptomyces sp. NPDC079167. NCBI lineage: Bacteria > Bacillati > Actinomycetota > Actinomycetes > Kitasatosporales > Streptomycetaceae > Streptomyces > Streptomyces sp. NPDC079167. Next base: position 48,282 of record NZ_JBFBLO010000017.1, read on the forward strand.
CTCAGCGACAGCACGACTGTCCCGTCGCCTCCCTGGACCGCCCCAGGCGGACCGGAGGCCGCAGGGATCGCGGAGCTCGTCATGGACACCCTCTCTCGCTCCGGCACAGGACCCCGCTACCCGATGCCCAGACGCCGGCAGTCGTCGGCGTACGCGCGGGTGCAGACATCCGCGGGCTCCAGCACCCCGCCGGGACCGAAGACGACGTCCTTGACGTTCTCCCGCGTCACCACCGTCGGTCCGAAGAGTTGCGAAGGCGTGTCGAAGAGCGTCGAGTCGCCCTGGGGCGTCTCACCCTCCATCAGCTGATGGGCGGCCTCCGCCGCCGCCTCCGCGACCGTCCTGATGGGCTTGTAGATGGTGTTGTACTGGTCACCCGAGATGACGCGCTGGACCGCCGCCAGCTCGGCGTCGTTGCCCGTTACCGGAGGGACCTTCACCTCGGCGCCCTTGAAGGCCGCGATCACCCCGCCCCCTGTCCCGTCGTTCGCGGCGACCACACCCGCGATCCGGCCGGGGTACTGGGCGATCTGCCCGCTCGCCCACTGCTGCGCCTTCTCAGGTGACCAGTCCGGCGTGTCGTACTCGGCGAGCAGTTCGAATCCGCTGTCGTCGATCGCCTTGTGGATGCCCTTCTTGATCAGCCCGGCGGCGGCGTCGGTCGGAGAACCGTTGACCTGGAGCAGTCCGCCCTTCGCCCCCGACTTCTCAAGACGGTCGACCAGCGAGCGGCCGATGGATTCACCGATCGCCTCGTTGTCGAACGAGACATAGAAATCCGCGGCCTTCTTGGTCACCGGGCGGTCGTAGGCGATCACCTTGACGCCCTGGGAATGCGCCGTCTGCACGATCGTGGAAGCGGAATCGGAGTCGACCGGGTCCAGCACGATGACCTCGGCGCCCTGCGCCATCGCCGAGTTGGCCTGCTGCTGCTGCAACGAGGCGTCACTGTCGGCGTTCTGATAGATGACCTCGCATTCCTTGCAGAGTGCCCCCATGCGCTTCTCGAAGAGGGGGGCGTCGTACTGCTCGTACCGGGTGGAGGCCAGGTCAGGCATCAGGAACGCGACCTTGCCCGGGCCGCTGCCACCGCCGGAGCCGGCCGTGCCGCCGGGCTCCTCCGCACACGATACGAGCGCCCCCATGGCGAGGATGCCGGTGAGAGCGAGACGTGCCGGTCTTCTCATGTTCCACTCCCTGCTCATCGACACTGAAGGCAACGATCAGGAAACTCAGATGTTTCATTTGTGTCAACGGACCGCAGTAATTGAACAATTGCTGCGCTGTTTCCCGGGCATTCGATGTTCGCTCGGCATCCGGGATCCGGCATGCGGGACGCGGACCCCGTCCGACAGCCCTCGTTCGGTAACGGGGGCAAGAGCGGCCGCAGGAGATGTGCACTGCACAGAAAACGAACAGGAGCACCTGTGGGAGCAGAGGACCGGCAACCGGCCGACATGAGCGGAAGGAAACCCCGCGAGCGGAGGGAGCGGATCAAGGCCCGCGTCGTGGACATGGGTTACGTCCGGATCGAGCAGCTGGCGGACGAGCTGGGCGTGACCGCCATGACCATCCGCCGGGACCTCGACCACCTACAGGACCGGGGCTGGCTGAGAAAGGTCCGCGGGGGCGCGACCGCGCAGCCCTCGACCGCCTTCCACGGCGACGTGCGCCACCGTGCCCGCACCATGACGGCGGCCAAGGAAGCCATCGCCCGCGCCGCCCTGCCTCTGGTCAGGCCCGGCCAGGCGGTCGTCATCGACGACAGCACGACGGCTCTGGCACTCACCCGTCTCCTGGACCGGCACGCCCCCTTGACCGTCATCACCAACTTCGGCCCCGTCACCCAGACGCTGGCCGGCAGCCCGGGCATCGAGCTCATCTCCCTCGGCGGCACCTACTACCCGGCTTACGACGCCTTCCTCGGGCTGCGCACGGTGGACGCCGTGACCAGTCTCAGCGCCGATCTGCTCTTCGCCTCCACTACCGCCATCACCCGTGGCCACTGCTACCACCAGTCGCAGGAGACGGTGGCGGTGAAGCGAGCCCTGATGGACGCGTGCGCGCGCAAGGTCCTGCTGGTCGACCACACGAAGTTCCGGCGGCGCGGGCTCTACCAACTCGCCCCCGTGACCGCCTTCGACCTCGTCATCGTCGACTCGGGCATCCCGGCCTTCGACCTCGACGCCCTCCAGGCGGACGGCGTCGAGGTGCTCGTGGCCCGCCCGGAACAACCGCGGGCGCAGGTGACGCCCGGCACGGGGCCGAGCCGGTAGCGGCACCAGAGGCAAGGCTGCTTCTCGCGCGCACGGGTGCCTGCCCGCGCTCCTGCGCACGGGGACCACCCGGTTCACGCTGCTTCACCGCACCTTCACCACATGCCGGGGTGGAAGCCCCTCCCACGGGCGGGGAGGCCGGCAGGCCCGGATGGGGCCGCCGGCCTCCCCGCCTCGCTCCACTCGACAGGTCAGGCGCCGACGTTGACGTCGATGCAGGCGTAGAACGCGTTGTCGGTGTCTGCCACGTTCCACACGGCGAGCACCTTCTGCTGCCCGGTGAGGCCGCCGAAGTCGACCGCGTGGTTCACCACGGCACCGGGCTTGGCACCGCCGTCGTCGAACACGGCGATCTGCTGACCGCCGACGTAGTACTCCCAGGTGCTGGTGGAGTGCTGAGCGGTGAGCTTCCAGGAGAACGTCGCGTTCTTCGGGACCGAGGTGACGGCCCAGCCCTTGCTGTCGTCGTCCAGCTCCGCGAAGCGGCTGTTCCCTCCGCTGCAGCTGGTCAGGCCCTTCGGCCCTTCGACGCTCTGCGGTTCGTAGGTGATGTCACCGCAGGACACCGTCCCCGCGGCGCACTGCGCCTGCCGGCTCGGCGGATCCGAGATGTAGCCGTGGGCGCTCGCCGAACCGGCGGGCAGACTGATCGCGATGACGGGAGCCAGGGCCGCACCGATCAGTGCGGCTGTCTTCCTGCTGGCGTGCATACGTAACTCCTTCACATCAGGCCGCGCCGGGGCGTGTGCGGTCATGTGTGGGGATGACCGCACGGGGCCGGCACGGCCTCTGGGTGGGGGCCAAGAGGCGCGAAGGTCATGCGCACTCACCGTCCTCGCCGGCGTGCGGAGACACCGGCAAGGCTCAACTCCGTAAGTGGAGCGGCGAGTTCTGTTGGACTAGACCATACAAGCGGACGTGTGCGTGTCAAGCGTCCGTCACGGCATCGATGCGGGGCTCTACGTGCCGCGCCCCGGCACGGATGGCCAACTGATCGACGCTTCAGGCAGGTACGCGACGTTGGCATCCATGTGCCCCTAAGGAGCAGCCGACTCTGTCCGGGAGGGGGGCACCGGTGTCGCGCTCGGTGCCGGAACATGCGGGTAACTGATGTGCACCACACGCACGAGCGCCCCCGGTACGAAGACACACACGGTCGGTGACTCGGTCCGAGGTACGTCGCCCGGGCCCGTCCACGCGATCGGCCGCTGGAGCACGATGTCCCGGCGGGCCGGGTCCGGGTCGGTCGACACGTAGCGCACGTAGCCTTCCACCAGTCTGCCGTCGGACAGTTCGACGGCTACGAACGGCTTACGTCGCCTGTCCGGTCCCGCGCGGTCGGTGAGGGCGTGTACAGCCACCGTCCCTTCCCGGACCGCGGTGCCCGTGCGTCTCGGCGACTTCCGGCCCGCGTACACGCCGGCGAGCGTGCTCAGCGCCATGCTCAGTGCCATGGCCAGCACGACCGCACCGACCCACGACCAGGGGTGGTCCCCGAAGTGGGCCGGCGCCTTCGTCACCTCATGGAGCGTCACGAGGAAAGGCGCCAGTTCACCGAGGAGCAAGGTCAGCAGCAGCCCGGCGGCGGTCGCCAACGCCCCCACGCTGAACAGCTCGACGACCTCGGCGGTCGAGGACCTGGTGTCCTTGGGGCGATAGCGATTCACGGCCCGGTGGAAGGCGTAACCCGGAGTCATCGCGGCCAGCAGCAGCACCGCGGCGATGACGCTACTGGGCACGTGGCTCCCCCGGCGGCTCGGCGGCGGGCGCCGGGGCGGGAGGGGCGCCGGTCACGGCGGGAGGCAGCGGCTCGGGCATGTCGCTGAGATCCTCGACGACGAACTGGCGGTCCTCGAAACCGAACTCGTCCTCCCAGTCCGCTCCCTCGCCCCCGTTGTTCTCAGGGCCCGGTGATGGCTCACTGTTCCGGGTCGTCATGAGCACGCGTCCTTTCTCTGCAGGCTTCCGGCATGGGTGGGTCAGGTGTGGGGCGGGTCGTCGAACGACGCCGTGATACTGACAAGTCCCGCCCACAGCAGCGGCGGGACCGGGCCGACCTCTGCCCGGAACCGGCGCTGGGCGGTGCGCAGTGCCGTGGCCGGCGCCACGCCCTCGGCCAGAAGCTGGTAGAGAGCAGCCAGGATGCGGGCCGTCGGATGGCTGTACAGGGGGTTGTTCCCCTTCCCGTCCGGCAGCGGAAATATCCCCCCGATGACCGTCTCGGCGCCTCGGCACAACGCGACCGTCGGGATTCCGAGCGGGTCGGTGCCGCGGCGTTCGTCGAGTTCGGCGGAGAGGCAGGCGTTGATGAGCAGCGTGCGGGGGAACCGCAGGGTGAGCATGCGGGCGGCGGACAGCGTCGTGTGCCGGTCCAGGCGCAGGGCGTGAGCGAGTCCCGGTCTGTCGTTGCCGTGCACGGAGGCGGCACCGACCACGAACTCCATGCCGTCGGGGTCCAGCAGCGACAGCAACTGCCCGGGGGTACGGGCGTGCACGACACCGGCGCCGTACGCGGCGTCCAGGGCGGTCCGTTCAAGGTCCAGCCCTTCGGCGTTCACACCGGAGAGAAACGTGAATGCCCGCCCGGGCGCCCCGCGATCCATGCCCGAGGCAGGCCGGGGAGTCTGCTGCCGGCCGTCCATGAGGGAGAGGCTCGGCGACATGGCGAGGACCGCTCGGTCCACTACGTACCCGTCCGGGTCATCCGGCGCGACGCTCAGAGCGGTCCACGGCACCCGCCACAGGCTCGAGTCCGGGACGACCAGCAGCTTGGGCACTGTGCCGCTGGGGTCGGCGTCGTCCAGGAGCTCCAGGAGACCGGGCGGCAGCAGAAGACGGGCCAAGGTCGCCCAGGGTGAAGCGTCTCGGGAGGCCAGGCGGCGATGGCGTGGCGTCCTCCGCCAGGCCGGTGCTTCGGCGCGCACACCCTCTGTCTCCCCGGTGGTGTCCGGCTCGGGTGGAGTCACCGGCTTCGGCCCGTCCCGCAGGGACTCGATGCCGACCACGTCGCCGAGCAGCGCCGCCGCGGCGCCTTGGACCGGGTGCAGGAAGGGGTGTCTTGTGCCGTCGGGGGTCGTCCACAGCCCCACCACACAGGTTTCCTGGCCGTTGGAGACGAGCCGCGCTTGCAGCACATGGCTGTTCCAGAGCCTCGCGTACGCGCGCGGATCGGCGACCGGAGCGTCGTCGTCTGCTTCGATGGCCCATCGGAACCTCAGTGACACCAGCGTCTCCAGGCGCTCGTACGCGCGCGACACCTGGCCGCTCGTCACTCCGGGGCGGGGAGAGGCCGTCTGGACCTCGGCGATCAGCGCCCCCTCCGGACCGCTGGCCGTGAACTCGGCTCCGGCCAGCGTCGTCAGCAGGCCGACGATCTCGCTCATACCGTCCTGCTCGATGTCGTCAGGTGTACGCACGACGAGTTCACCGCGCAACATGCGCCGCAGGGCGGTCCGGCTGCCGAGGTCGAGCAGTGACGCGAAGGCGTCCAGGGCTTGGTGGTCGCCGCTCCGGTACAGGGCGTGAGCGGTGGTGTACGCGGTGAACTCGTGCTCGCTGTACAGGTCGACGTAATACGCCTGGGCATCGCGCCAACCCCAACTGGTGCGCAGTTCGGCGACGCCCCGCATCATCTCCAGGTATGCGGCGAGTGCGCCCGTCTCGTCGCCCTGCCCGTGGGAGACGAGGGCGGTGGCGATCAGGTGGCGTACGCGGTGAGGCAGAGCATTGCCGTCGCGCGAGAGCGCACGATCGGCCTCCGCGGTCCACGTGGCCGCGTCCTCGACGCGGTTCTCAGCGAGCGCTACGAGGGCGAGCGTGTCGCACGCACCGGCGTGTTGCGGGTGGCAGTGCCACTTGGCGGCCAGCGTGCGGGCAGTCATGGCGTGTTCGGCGGCCTGCGGAACGTCGTCCTGATCGAAGGCGAGGTTGGCGAGGTAGAGCTCCGCACGGACCCGACTGATCCGGAACATGTGGCCCCCGCCGACGGCCACGGCCTGCTTGACCGTGGCGTACGCCTCGTCGTTCCGGCCCAGGAGCAACTGGATCTTGCCAAGCTTCTCCAGAGCCTCGGAATGGGCGGAGCGGTTACGGCCCTGCTCGTGGTGGCGCACCGCGGCGACCGCCTCCGACTCGGCGGTCGCCAGGTCGCCCTGCCCCACCGCGAAGTCGCTGCGCTTCATGGCGACATGCGCCGCCAGCAGTGGCAACCGCCGGGTGGCCGGATCCGCGGCCACGGAATCGACCAACTCGACGGCCGCAGCGAGCTCTCCCGCCAGACTCAGCTGGTCCGCCCTCTGCAGTTGCTTCATCAGCGGCTCCGCAACGGTGGCCTCACGCAGGAGCCGGCCCATGCCGGCCATGCTTGTGTCCCGTAGGTGCCGCACGGTGAGTACGACGACACCCAGGACGAGCATCCCCAGGGGCCAATACCAGGAGCCGCCCCTGAGTGCCCGCGATATGAGGTACGAGAAGGCCGCCACCGCGACAAGGAACTTCCACGAGACCCGACGTCGTGTGCCGTCGCTCTTCGGCTCATGGTCCTGCCCGGCTTCGCCCATGTTCCCCCCACTGCTCAGCCTTGGGCGCTCAGCATAGGGACACGGGCCTGTGGCGACCGTCGAAACGGGGAATCCGACGAAACCGGCCCCCGCCGTCCACCGACCGGCCGTGATCGCGCCGGCCTTCGCTGCCGGCACACGAGCGGGGTACACATCCAGCGGGCTGTCCTGGATTCGACGCAGCCGTCGAGTTGCTGGACTCGGAGGGCATCGAGGCGCTCAGCATGCGCAAGCTCGGCACGCGGCTGAACGCCGCGGCCCGTATCTGACTGTCCGGGAAGAGGCTCTGGTCCCTGACGGTCGACAAGCTGCTCACCGGGACGGACTTCCGCACGCGCGCGGATGAGCGGACCGCGGGCCCGATCGGCCGAGCGGTGTGCCGAGACATGCGGCGGTCATCCTCGCGTCGTCCGCCCCAGGGCGATCGCGGTGAGCAGGACACCCCGGTGGGAGAGCCACCGGCCGTTGAACTCCTCGACGCGTTCGCCGTCGATGCGGGGTCCCGGGACGAGCAGTCGCGCGGAGAAGGACTCCGAGCCGGGGCTGATCCGGATGTCCGCCTCGGCGAAGTCGAGCGGGCGCCCGGTGAGCGGGAACCAGACCTTGAACACCGCTTCCTTGGCGCTGAACAGCAACCGGTCCCAGCAGACGCCGGGAGCGGCACGCGTGAACGCGTGCACCTGCTCGCGCTCCTGCGGCAACGCGATGAAGTCCAGCAGGTCCTGCGGCAGGGGAAGGTCCGGTTCGGCGTCGATGCCCAGCCCCGCGAAGGCGGCGGAGCGGCCGATGGCGGCGGCCCGGAATCCGGGGCAGTGGGTCATGCTTCCGACGAGGCCCGCGGGCCACAGCGGCTCACCGCGCTCGCCCGACACAACGGGCGCAGGCGGCACCCCCAGTTCGTGCATGGCGCGGCGTGCGCACAGACGGGCGTTCGCGTACTCCCGGCGGCGCTTGGGTCGGGCGTTCGCGATGGCGGCGGCCTCCTGCGGGTACAGAGCCGTCAGCGCCGCGTCGTAGTCGACGAACGTGCTGCCCGTGCCGACCTGAGAGGGCAGCAATCGGTCCATCACGGCAGTGCTCCGGACCCACGGGCCCCGCTCACAGTGATCGGGCGAGTCTGAACCCGAGGTCTTCGATGGTGAGCGTCGGGTGGCTCTTGCGGCGGCACGAAGCCCGGCACCCGCGGGGCTCGTCGAAGAAGCCGCCGCCGCGGAAGACGCGGTAGGGGCCGTAGACCCGGGGGTCGTAGACGTCCCAGCACCACTCCCAGACGTTGCCGATCATGTCGTGAAGGCCCCAGGCGTTCGGCTCCCGCGTCGCGACGTCGTGCACGTGGCCCCCGGAGTTACCGCGGTACCACGCGATCTCGTCCAGGTCTCCGTAGCGGGCGGCGGAACTCCCGGCCCGGCAGGCGTACTCCCATTCCGCCTCGGACGGCAGGCGGTAGCCGTCGGCCGTCCAGTCGCAGACCACGTCGTCGGCGTCGGGGCTGTCACCCATCGAGTAGCAGGGATCGCACCCGGTCGCCCGCGACAGCAGGTTGCAGAATCGGACGGCGCCCTTCCAGGAGACCTCGGTGACCGGTGTGCGAGGGCCCGCGGAGCTCACCGGAGCCTCGCCCAGCACAGCGGCGTACTGCTCGCGGGTGACCGGAACCGGTGCCAGCCGGAAGGCGGCGACCTCGGCCTTCCAGTCCGTCATCGTGCCCTCGTCCCGCAGCCGGATCTCTCCGGCGGGCAAGTCGACCATGGGAGCCGCGGCCACCCGGTGCAGTGCTGATTCATGGCTCATCGCAGCCCCGTTCCTATACGTTCGGTTCGAGCGCCCGGCGTGTGAATTCCGCGCGGTGCCCTGTCGTGTCGTTCCGCGCTGGCCAGTAACGTTTCCCGGCCGCCGACCACTCCCGTGAAGTCTGCGGCACCGGGGGCACCCGGAAGCTCCCGAAGGGTCCTTCCGAGCCGAGTCGTGCGGGCCGGCAGGTGAGTGCCGGCCCGCGTCCTGCGGTCCGGTTCCGCAGGGCGGCCCCGTACCGAAAGGGTCAGCCTCGGGGGGCGCCGAGCGACACCGGCAGTGACTGCAGTCCGCGCAGCGCGGTCCCCGGCTGCCAGCGCAGGCCGTCCGGGTCGGCCGCCAGCCGGATGTCCGGGAACCGCTCGATGAGCCGGTCGAAGGCTATCTGCGCCTCCAGCCGGGCCAGCTGGGCGCCGACGCAGTAGTGGATGCCGTGCCCGAAGGACAGGTTGGCGTTCGCCTGGCGATGGATGTCGAGGCTACCCGCGTCCTCGAACTGGGACTCGTCCCGGTTGGCGGACGTGAGAGCGACTACCACCAGTTCGCCCTCCGGGATCACCACGCCGCCCACGTCGATCGGCTCGGTCGTGAACCGCAGGGACGAGGTGTTGACGGGGCTCTCGTAGCGGAGGAGCTCGTCGACCGCTCCGGGCAGCAGGGACCGGTCGGCGCGCAGCGCGGCGAGCTGGTCGGGGTGGCGGAGCAGCGCGAACGCGCCGTTGCCGATGAGGTTGACCGTCGTCTCGTTGCCGGCGACCAGTAGGAGGAACGCCATCGAGACCAGTTCCTGCGTGTTCAGCTTGCCGTCGTCGCTGGAGCGCACCAGCCCGGTGAGCAGGTCGTCGGCCGGCTCGGACCGCTTGTTCTCGATCAGCTCGTACAGGTACTCGAGCAGGGCCGTCGTGGCCTGCGCCAGGCTCTCCGCATCCCCGCCGGAGAGCTGGGTCGGGACCCAGCCCTTGAAGCGCTCCTGGTCGACGGCGGGCACGCCCAGCAGTTCGCAGATCACCGCCATGGGCAGCGGATAGGCGAAGGCGCGCATCAAATCCACCTGATCCTGGTCTTCCATGGCATCGAGCAGTTCCACGGTGATCTCTTCGATCCGGGGAGCCAGTTTCTCGACCGCCCGCTGCGTGAACACCTTGTTGACCTGCTTGCGCAGCCGGGTGTGGTCCGGTGGGTCCGTGTTCATCATGTGCGCCGCCAATTCACTGGCGAACACCATGCCCGCGTTGCCCTCGGTGTGCCGCTCGATGACCTTCTGCCCGACCTCGATGTTCTTGGACAGGCGGTTGTCGGTCAGCACGGACTTCGCGTCCTCGTAGCGAGTGACGAGCCAGACCTTGGTCCCGCCCGGGGCGATGATCTCGCGGACCGGTGCCTCGGAACGCAGGACGTCGTACAGCGCGTGCGGATTGTGCTCGAACTGCTTCTCGTCGATCTGGAGCGGGGCCGCGCCGCCTGGGCCGCTGGACATGTTTCCTCCCGTATGTCGACCAAGTGACAACAACGACTGGTGACTTTGGCGTGCAAATTGCGAACGAGTGGTAGAGGGAGCGGTGCCTGCAGTCGATCACGAAACTCCGCGTCCCGGCAAGGCTTTCCCGGTGAGCGCAACCGCTCGGGCAATGGCACGGAATGCCTCCCGCTGGAGGCCGCTCGGACCATGGGCCCGCCGGGATGGGCCGGATTGATTGTCGTTCGCCATGCCCATAAGCGTCAGAATGGCTGGACCGAGAGGCAGGACGGGCAGTTTCCGGCCGCCCCTGCTGGCTTGTCCTTTATCTCGGGCGGGCTGGGTCTCGCCCCTCGGCGCCGGACCGAACCCGCTCGCCCCTCTCGTGTCGGTAGGGCCCCACCCGCGCCACCGACTCGCTCATTGCCTATCTGAACTGCGAAGTCATGGTCCGTTCGGCTCGATGGGCGCAGAGCGGCCGATGGGCGATCGCCAGGCTCGGCAGGTTGCTAAACCCGCAGTGTAAAAACTGGCCGAAATACTTATCGGGGTGGAGGGTGTGTTGACCGGTGATCATGCGTGTGGTACTTTTCCGACGAAATTGAAAGATGATTGTTTTTTGTTGTGCTGACGGGGGAATCGTGGACTCGGTACAGGGACGGCACGGCGTTCAGGTCTTGATGTGTGATCCGGAAGGTCCCGCAGTGGTCACCGAACAGGATGCGCTGGACCTGATTGGCGCGGCAATGTTCGAGGCTGAGATCGTGGCCCTCCCCGTCAGTCGCCTGAATGACGAGTTCTTCTCTCTCGGCACGCGTATCGCCGGTGAAATCATGCAGAAGTTCGTCAACTACCGTATGCGGCTCGCCGTCATCGGCGACATCTCGCGCCACATGGAATCCAGCACGGCACTGCGTGCTCTCGTCCACGAATCCAATACGGCAAGCCACATTTGGTTTCTTCCCGATGTCGAGGCGCTCGACGCGCGTCTGAAGGGAACAGGCGTAAAGGCGTGACGCCTGCGTGACCGACGTGACGCACAGCACGTCGGAAATCGGTTCCGAGGGTTGAAGCGCACCCTTCAGGAAACCCGGTATCCCTGTCATCGCGCGGAGTTCCCGCTGTCTGATGGCAGCGCGCCCGGCGCGGAGGACGGCAGCCCGCTGCCGGTGGTCCAGACGATATTCACCGCGGAAGCGGCTCGCCAGGAAGAGGTCCCGCCTTTTCGGCGCGCCCGGGTTCGGTCACGGGCGGCCGTCGTGCTGCGCCGAAAACACCGCGAACAACAAGGGGGTCTCCAGCAGTGTCGCAGCATGTCCCCATCGCCGTCATTGGAATGGCGTGCAGGTTTCCCGGGGCGGACAACCACCGCCGGTTCTGGGACCTCCTCCAGAACGACCGGTCGCCGGTCTGTGAAGTACCACAGACTCGTTGGGACATGGGGAGGGCCGAGGCTGCGGGCGCCTCCGGTGGAGGGGCCGGGTGCCCGGGCGTCAGCAGGTGGGCCGGGCTGATCGACGACGTCGACGCCTTCGACGCGCAGTTCTTCCGCTTCTCCCCGCTGGAGGCCGAGAGCGCTGACCCGCAGCAGCGGATCATGCTGGAACTCGTGTGGTCCTGCATCGAGGACGCGGCCATCGCCCCCGGCCGGCTGTCCGGACGCGATGTCGGGGTGTTCCTGGGCTCGTTCGGCCTGGACTACAAGGAGCTTCAGGAGAGCCGCTCGAGCGAGGTCGCGGCGCACCACTCCACGGGGACGATCGGGGCGGTCATCGCGAACCGGGTCTCCCACTTCCTCGATCTGCGCGGCCCCAGTGTGGTCGTCGACACGGCGTCGTCGGCCTCCTTACAGGCCCTCCACCTCGCGGTCCAGTCCCTTCAGTACGGCGAGTGCGGACTCGCGCTCGCCGGCGGGATCAACCTCGTGCTGACGCCGGCCCGGCACACCTCCTTCGCCAAGACCGGCATGCTGTCGCCCACCGGCTCGTGCCGCCCCTTCGACGAACGGGCCGACGGCTACGTCCGGGGCGAGGGCGCGGGCGTTGTCCTGCTCAAGCCCCTCGCGGACGCCGTGCGCGACGGGGACAATGTCTACGGCGTCATCAAGGGCAGCGCCACGAACCACAACGGCCGGACACGCACACTGACCTACCCCAGCGACCAGGCGCAGGCGCAGGTCGTGGCGGACGCCATCCTCCGGGCGGGCGTCTCCTCCGACACCATCGGGTATGTCGAGGCGCACGGCACCGGGACACCGACCGGGGACCCGGTCGAATTCGAGGGCCTGGTGGAGGGCTTCCGCAGGGCGCGCGGCGAGGACGCGGACCCGCGACAGCAGAACTTCTGCGGCCTGGGGTCGGTCAAGGCCAATATCGGCCACCTCGAAGCCGCCGCCGGGATCGCCGGCCTGCTCAAGGTGCTCCTCGCGATGGAGCACAGGCAGTTGCCCCGCCTGCGGGGCTTCCAGCGGCTGAACCCGCGCATCGACCTGGACGGCACCCCCTTCCACATCGTGGACCGGCTGCGCGACTGGAAGCCCCTGCGGTCGCGGACCGGTGAAACCCTGCCCCGCCGGGCGAGCGTCAGCTCGTTCGGCATCGGCGGCACCAACGCACACGTGGTCCTCGAAGAGGCTCCCACCATGGCACCGGTCCTTCCGGAGGACCGCCACGCCTACCTCGTGTGCCTGTCCGCGCGAACCGGCACCGCGCTCCAGCGCCGGCTCCGCGACCTGCGGGACTGGCTCGACGGCGACGGCTCCGAGGCGAATCTGACCAGCCTCAGTGCCACCCTGCTGCTGGGGCGTGACCACTTCGGCCGCCGGACCGCGCTGGTCGTGCGCGACCGCGACGAGCTCCGGACGAAGCTGGCGCTCCTGTCGGAGACGGGCCGGGCCGACGGCTGCTTCCACGATCCGGAGGGCGCACCGTCGGACGGTGAGGAGGCCGGAGCGCCTCGGCCGGCCGTCGGACCCGTGTCCGGCATCGGGGCCGATCTCCCGGCTGCCGAGTACCGGAACCGGCTGCTGGAGCTGGCGGAGTCCTTTGCCGCAGGACGCGACCACGCGTGGACGGACCTGTTCGCGTCGGCGCCCCGGCGGCTCCGGCTGCCGACCTACGCGTTCGACCGCCACCGCTTCTGGATCACCCGGGACGCCGCCGACGGGACCGTACCCGTCGGGAGTCCGGCGGCCGCGCAGGACGAAGAGTTGGATCCCGCAACCAAGCAGGAAGGACTCGTGCCGAAGATGGTTGGGCAGACACCCAGGGAGTGGACGGGCACCGACACCCGGGAGGCCGTCGAAACGGACCTCCTGGGCCTCGTCGGCGAGGTGCTGCGACTCGAGGTCGACGAGATCCGTCCGCAGGCTCGGCTGTCCGACCTCGGCTGCGACTCGGTCGGCAACACCGAGCTCGCCCTGCGGCTGAACGAGCACTACGGCATCGACGTCGAGCCGGCGGTCTTCTACACGTACTTCACCGTGGGGATGCTCGCGGACCATCTGCTGGAAGGGCGGTACGCCGGAGCCGTGGCGGGGAAGTACACGGCGACCGGCGACCGGACCGACGCGGCGACCGTCGGCGGGACGACGGCCTCAGCCGAGGCGGAGGCCGCGACGGCTGCAGGGGAGGAGGCCGTCACAGGGGCGCGGCCCCAGGCGGACCACGGAGCCGACGACACCGACCACCGCATCGCTGTCATCGGGATGAGCGGCCGATTCCCGCAGGCCCGCACGGTCGAGGAGTTCTGGCAGCTGCTCGCCGAAGGCAGGGACGCGGTGACCCCGATCCCCGCGCACCGGCTGGGTAACTGGGCCGGTGTGGCGGGCGCCTCGGAGGTCCGGGGGGGATGGCTGCCCGGCGAAGCGGAGTTCGACCCGCTGTTCTTCGAGATCTCCCCCAAGGAGGCCGAGCACATGGACCCGCGGCAGCGTCTGCTGCTGCAGGAGTCGTGGCGGGCTCTGGAGGACGCCGGATACGGGGCGAAGCAGCTCGGCGACAACGTCATGGGCATGTTCGTCGGCGCCGAGCAGAGCGACTACCCGGGTCTGGACGGGGACGAGGAGACGCTGACCTCAGGCCATGACGGAATCCTGGCCGCCCGACTCAGCTACTTCCTCGATTTCTCCGGGCCGGTACTGACCGTCAACACGGCCTGCTCGGCCGGCCTGGCGGCCGTGCACCAGGCATGCCTGAGCCTGCGCAGCGGCGAGTGCGACACCGCGGTCGCCGCGGGCGTCAGCCTCATGGCCGGACCCAGGTTCCACGAGCACGCCACCCAGGCCGGGATGCTCTCACCCGACGGGGTCTGCTACGCGTTCGACAAGCGTGCCAACGGCATGGTCATGGGCGAGGCGATCGCCGCCGTCGTGCTGAAGCCGTTGGCCAAGGCGCTTGCCGACGGTGACCGGGTGCACGCCGTCATCACGGCGAGCGGCCTCAACCACGACGGCCGGACCAACGGCATCACGGCTCCCAGCCAGACCGCCCAGGTCGCCCTGCTCGACTCCGTGTACCGGCGGTTCGGCGTCGAGCCGGCCGGCATCGAGCATGTGATCGCCCACGGCACGGGCACCAGGCTCGGCGACCCCATCGAAGTGAACGCGCTGACCGAGGCGTTCGGCCGGCACACCGACGAGACCCAGTACTGCGCGCTGACCTCCGTCAAGACGAACGTCGGGCACACCCTGGCCGCCTCGGGCGTGGTCAGCCTGATCGCCCTGGTGCAGGCGCTGCGGCATCGGACGATCCCCGCGAGCCTGCACTCCGAGCAGGAGAGCGAGTACATCGACTGGACGCGCAGCCCGTTCCGCGTCAACAAGGAGGCCCGACCCTGGCCGGTCCGGCCGGGGCGGGAACGGACCGGTGCCGTCAGCTCCTTCGGCATCAGCGGGACGAACGTCCACGTCGTGGTGGAGAGCCACGGCGACGGATCGGCCGCGCTTCCGGCCGTCTCCCGGCCCTCGTACCTGCTCGCGCTGTCGGCGAAGACCGAAGAGGCGCTCCGGGAGCGGGTGGCGGACCTGCTCGGCTTCCTCCGGTCCGGAGGGTCGGAGGACGTAGGCCTCGGGAGGATCAGCAGCACCCTGCTCGCGGGTCGGCACCATTTCGCGCACCGCTGTGCGCTGGTCGCGGAGACCCCCGAGGATGCCGAGCGGCTGCTGCGGCAGGTCCTCGACGGCAAGAAGGACCCCCAGGTGTTCCGCGGGATGACCGGCCGGGACTTCCGTCCGCATATCGCGCTCGCCGAGTACGGGAACGAGCTGGTCGGACGCGTCCGCGCGGGGGAGCGGGACGGCCAGTACCCGGACGCGGTCCGGGCCCTGGCCGACCTCTACTGCCAGGGCTACGAGCTGGCCTGGGAGAACCTCTTCGGGGAGGAGCCGCTGCCGTGCGTCTCGCTGCCCGGCTACCCCTTCGCCCGTGAGACCTACTGGACCGGCCCGGCGGGGTCCCGCCGAGGGGCGGTGCCGCAGGCGCTTCCCGCGTCCGCCGCACTGCACCCGCTGCTGGACGGGAACGTCTCCACCCTCCGGTCGCAGCGCTACACCAAGTGCCTCTCGTCGAGCGAGTTCTTCCTGCGCGACCACATCGTGGGCGGGAGGATCCTGCTGCCCGGAGTCGCCCACATGGAGATGGCGTACGCCGCCTCCCGTCTGGCCACCGGCGCCGACTCGGTCACCCTGCGGGGCATCATCTGGGGCCGTCCGATCGTCATGGACAGCCCGTCCCGGACCGTGCACATCGAGCTGACCCCGCTCGAACAGGACTCGCTGGAGTTCGTCATCCACGACGAGACCGGCGGCGAGCGCACGGTCTTCTCCCAGGGCCGGGCCGAGTACTCCGCCGACGGGCCGACGCGTCCGCGCGGCGCGATCGACATCTCCGCGATCAAGGCGCGGTGCGGCGCCCGCCGTGAGAACGGTGAGATCTTCGCGAGCCTTCGAGAACTGGGGTTCGGCTACGGCGAGACCTTCCAGGCCATGCAGGAGCTGTACTGCGGCGAGGAGGAGGCCCTGGCCCGGATCGTGCTCGGCGACGGCCTCGACGAGGAGTACCCCCGCTTCACCCTGCACCCCTCGCTGTTCGACGCCGCGCTCAACGCGCTGCGCGGCATCGGGGAGCAGGACGGCGTCCTGCGGATCCCGTTCAGCCTCGAAGAGCTCGTGGTCTTCGCACCGATCCCCCGGCAGTCCTACACCCATGCGACCATCCACCGGATCGCCCGGGACGGCACGCTGAGCGTCGACCTCTCGCTCTGCGACGACAGCGGCACCGAGTGCGTCAGGCTCACCGGCCTGGTGTTCAAGGAGGTCGTGGCGGACAAGAGCGAGCAGCTGCACTACTACGTGCCGCGCTGGACCGACAGCGAAAGCGACGGCGTCACCGGCTCCGGCACTGCTCGCGAAGCGGAGTCCTCTCCGGCGGGACGCACGCTGCTGCTCCTCGACGACGAGGACACGCGCCGTGCTCCGCTGGGCGCGAGGTACGCCGGCCGCGTGGTGCGCGTGCGGAGCGGGAGCTCGTTCCGGGAGTCGGGACCGGACCTGTTCACCGTGGACCGCCGCAGCCCCGAGGACTTCGAACGGCTCCTGCGGACCCTGGAGGACAGGGACTCGGCGCCGTGGGCGATCGTGGACTGCTGGCCGCTCACCCCCGACCCGTCCGATCTCACCATCGGCTTGGAGGGCCTGCTGCACCTCTTCCGTGCCGTGCACCGCACCGGGAACGGGCAGGAGGTCCAGTACCTGTCCGTGCACTCGGACCGGACCGGCCCCCAGCAGTCCGCGGCTGAGGCGCTCACGGGCTTCGGCCGCGCCATGACGACGGTCGACCACTTGTTCCGGGTGGCAAGCCTCCAGGTCGCGGACGCGGCGGCGCCGGACGCCGTCGCGGACTGCGTTCTGCGCGAGCTCGACCGGCCGGAGGGGCTCGCGGCACGGGGCTGGCGCGAGATACGGCACATCGACGGGGTGCGTTCGGAACGCGTGCTGCAGCCGTGGACCGCCGAAGAGCGCGGCGGTGGCTCCGGGCTGCCCCTCAAGGAGCGCGGCGTCTACCTGCTCAGCGGGGGCGCCGGCGCCCTGGGGCTGCACTTGGCCGGGTACCTGGCCAGGGAATGCCGGGCGAGGCTGGTCCTGCTCGGCCGACGGGAGCCGGACGCCTCGCTGCGGGCGGAGTTCGCCGCCCTGGAGGATGCCGGGGCCGAGGTCTTCTACGTCCCCTGCGACGTGACTGACCGCGACGGCGTGAGCCGGGCGCTGGACGCGGCGAAGGAACGCTTCGGCAGTCTTGACGGAGTCTTCCACGGCGCGGGCGTCATGAGCGGTACGGGCGTCATGGATGCCGACTGGGCCGATTTCGAGGGGGTTCTGGCGCCGAAGATGCGGGGAACCGTCCATCTCGACGAGCTGACCGCCGGCGAACCGCTCGACTTCTTTGTCGTGTTCTCGTCCATCGCCGCCTACGTCGGAGATTTCGGACGGGGCAGCTACGCCGCCGCCAACCGGTTTCTCGACGGCTACGTCCGGCACCGGGAGGAACTGCGCACGCAGCGCCTGCGCCGCGGCCGGAGCATCTCGGTCAACTGGCCCTACTGGGCCGAGGGCGGCATGCTCGGCGAGCTCGCCGCGGACGGCCCCGCGAAGACGCTCTACCACGACCACTCGGGCATGCGGGGGCTGCGGACCGAGGAGGGCATCGGGGCGTTGCTGGCGATCCTGGAGTCCGACGAGAATCAGGTCGTCGTGACGAAGGGGGAACGCAAGAAGATCGAGCGGGTCCTGCGGGTCGCGGGAGCCGAGCGGGCCGGTGCGGAAACGGCCGGAGCCCGGACCGACACGGCCGGCCCCGCGCCGGTGACCATGGACGAGGCCGCCGTGGCCGCGGAGAGCACGGAACCGGCCCCCACCGTGGACCCGGGTGAGCTGTTCACCCGGACGGTCGGCTATCTGAAGGGCCGGCTGTCGCAGGTCTTCCGCATTCCGCAGGGGCGGATCGACGCCTCCGCGGAGCTGGGGGAGTACGGCATCGAGTCCATCCAGATCATGGAGCTGATGAGGCTCCTGACCAAGGACTTCGCACCGCTCCCGGGGACGCTGTTCTTCGAGTACCGCACGATCCAGGAACTGGCCGAGTACTTCACCGAGCACCAAGCCGCGCGGCTGACCGAGCTGCTGGGGCCGTCGCGGTCCGCCACCGCGTCGCCGGCGCCTGCGAAGAGTGCGCCCGCCGCCGCTGCGCCGGCCTCCCTGCCGGTCCCGGTGCCCCTGCGGTCCGCCGAGGTCCGGAGCGGCTCCGTGACCCCCCGGCGAGCACGGCCGGCTGTGCGGACGGACGGACAGCCCGCGGGACGCCCGCGTGACGTGGCGATCATCGGCATGAGCGGCAGGTATCCGAAGGCGTACGACCTCGACGAGTTCTGGAAGGTGCTGGAGCGCGGCCAGGACTGCATCGAGGAGATCCCGTCGCACCGATGGGACAAGGAGCTGTACTACGCCGCCGAGAAGACCCCCGGCAAGAGCTCCAGCAAGTGGGGGGGCTTCATCGACGGAGCCGAGGATTTCGACGCGCTGTTCTTCAACATGTCGGCGAACCAGGCCGCGCTGACCGACCCCCAGACCCGGCTGTTCCTGCAGGCCGCCTGGGAGGCGATGGAGGACGCGGGCCACACGCGCCGGTCCCTGAGCCCCGACAAGGCCCGCAAGGTCGGTGTCTACCTGGGCATGATGTGGAACGAGTACCAGCTGTACAGCGGCGAGGACGTCGTCCTGTCCGACCGCGCCGCCGCCTCCAACGCCGTCTCCTACTTCTTCGACCTGCACGGGCAGAGCCTCACCGTCGACACCGCCTGCTCCTCGTCGCTCTACGCGATCGCCATGGCGGTCGAGAGCATCCGGAACGGCTCCTCGTCGCTCGCGTTCGCCGGCGGGGCGAACCTGTCGCTGCACCCCAACAAGTACGTCTCGCTCAGCCAGATGAACTTCTTCTCCGAGACCGGACGCTGCCACTCCTTCGGTGAGGGCGGCACGGGCTACGTACCGGGCGAAGGCGTCGGCTGCGTCCTGCTCAAGTCATACGACCAGGCGGTCGAGGACGGCGACCACATCCACGGGGTGATCCGCGGCGTCGCCACGGTCCACGGCGGCAAGACCAACGGCATGACCGTCCCCAACCCGCTGGCGCAGGCGGACATGGTCTCCGCCGCGCTGGCGGACGCCGGGCTCTCGGCCGAGGACATCAGCTACGTCGAGGGTCACGGCACGGGCACCTCCCTCGGCGACCCCATCGAGATCACCGGTCTGACGCGGGCGTTCCGCAAGCACACCGACCGGAAGCAGTACTGCCCGATCGGATCGGTGAAGTCGAACATCGGCCACCTGGAGGGCGCGGCCGGTATCGTCGCCGTCACCAAGGTCCTGCTCCAGATGCGGCACGGCATGCTCGTGCCCTCCCTCCATTCCGAGCAGCTGAACCCGTACATCGACTTCCCGAACTCGCCCTTCCACGTGCAGCGCCGCCTGGAGCCCTGGGAGCGCCCCACCCGGACGGTCGACGGGGTGCAGCAGACCCTGCCCAGGATCGCCGGCGTCTCGTCGTTCGGCGCGCACGGCGCCATCGCGCACGTGATCATCGAGGAGTACCGGGCCGGGGCCGGGAGGCCGCCGCACCCGGCCCGGGACCCCCGGCCGGAACTGCTGGTGCTGTCGGCGAAGGACGACGAGCGGCTCCGGGCGAAGGCCCGGAACCTGCTCGCGTGGCTGGACGGAGCCGGCCGCGACGCCGACCCCGCGGACATCGCCTACACCCTCCAGGTCGGCCGCGAGGCCATGGAGGAACGCCTGGCCCTGGTCGCCGACGGGCGGGACGCGCTGCGCGAGCGGCTGCGCGCGTTCCTCGACGGCGAGCAGGAGGACGCGGATGTCTTCCGCGGCGGCGTGCGGCAGAACAAGGACTCTGTCGCCCTTCTCGAAGCCGACGAAGAGATGCGGGCCCTGGTCCGGCAGTGGCTCGCGCAGGGCCGGTACGACAAGCTGGCCAACGTCTGGGTCAAGGGCCTGGCCCTCGACTGGACGTCCCTGGCCCGCCACGTCGAGCCGCGCCGCATTCCCCTGCCGACGTACCCGTTCGTCCAGGAACGCCACTGGCTCGACGCCCCTCCCGCGCTCGCCCCCCAGCCGCCGCGTCCGGCGGCTCCGGCCGAGCCCGCGGCGGCCGGCCGGGTGCCCGCGGAAGAGTCCGTCGGCGAACGGACCCGGCCGCTGGCCTTCGTGGAGGCCTGGGAGCCGGCGCCGCTGGGCGCGGGCACCGACCCCGCGCCGCGCGGCATCGTGTTCCTGTGCACGGGCACCGAGCGCCAGGAGGCGGTCGCCCGGGCGGCCCGGGAGCTCGACCCCGGCCTCCGCACGGCCTTCGTCGGACGCGGGGACGGCTTCCGCACGACGGGTCCCGACCGCTACGAGGTCCGGCGCGGCTCGGCACAGGACTACCGGGACGCCTTCCGCGCCATCGCGGCCGGCCCCGCTCCCGTCGACGCGGTCGTCAGCATGGAGGCGCTCGAACCCGGAGCCGTCGACGGCGACTTCGGCGACGTCGTACTGACGCTCCAGGCCATCGCCGACGCCGGACTCGACGTACGGCGCCACCTGGTGGCCGGGCAGTACCGCGACGGCCGGGAGCGGGCGCTGCTGGAGGCACACCTCGGTTTCGAGCGCTCGCTGGGCCTGGTGATGCCGAAGCTGTCGGCGGTGGCCGTGCTCCAGGACGCCGACGATCCACAGCGGCCGGCGGACGCCGCGGCCTGGGTGACCAGGCTGGTCGCCGAGCTGCGCCAGGGGCCGGCGGTCAGCGCGTCGTACCGGTCGGGCGGGCGCTTCGTGAGCCGTGTCCGTGAAGCCGTGCTGGAGGAGGGCCGTTCCGGAGCGCTCCGGCACGGCGGCACCTATCTGATCACCGGCGGCTGTGGCGGGCTCGGGCTGATCACGGCCCGGCACTTCGTGCAGCACTACGCGGCCAACGTCGTCCTGACCGGCCGCTCCCCGCTGGACGAGACACGCCGGGAGACCCTGCGCGGGCTCGACGCCGGAGACCGGGTCCTGTACGTCCAGGCGGACAGCTGCGACGCGGACGCCATGACGCGGGCCGTGGCACGGGCGCGCGAGAGCTTCGGCGCCCTGCACGGCGTCATCCACGCCGCCGGGGTCCAGGGGCAGGGCAGCGTCCTGGAGAAGGACCTGCGCTCCTTCGAGGCGGTCCTCGACCCCAAGATCCGGGGGACGCTGGTACTGGACGAGGCGCTGGCCGGCGAAGAGCTGGACTTCGTCTGCTACTTCTCCTCCACCGCAGCCGTCATCGGTGACTTCGGCACCTGCGACTACGCGGTCGGCAACCGCTTCCAGATGTCCTACGCCCGGCACCGCGAGGAGCAGGTGCACGCGGGCCGCCTGACCGGACGGAGCCTGGTGGTCAACTGGCCGCTGTGGCGCGAGGGCGGCATGGGCTTCGACCACGACACCACCACGATGCTGCTGAAGTCCAGTGGCCAGGACTTCCTGGAGACGGCGGAGGGCATCGCCCTCCTCGAGCAGCTGCTGTCCCAGCAGGCCGCTCAGCACATGATCCTGGTCGGCAGTCCGAGCCGGGTCTCCCGGTTCCTGGGGCTGACGCCCCCCGCCGACGCCCCCGCGCGACCGGCGGCCGACGAAGCCGCAGCCCGGCCGGCCGTCCCGGCGTCCGGGAGCGCCCCGAACCCGGTGCAGGCCCCGGACGCGGAGGAACGCCTGGCAGACGATCTGCGCCGGATCGTCAGCGGCGCGGTGGGCCTGTCCCCGGACAGGCTCTACGAGGACGACAACCTCGCCGACTACGGCTTCGACTCGGTGAGCCTCGCCGGACTGGCCACCGGGCTGGGCGAGTACTGGGGCGTCGCGGTGACGCCGGCCCTCTTCTACAGCCGCTCCACGCTGCGCAAGCTGCGTGAGTACTTCGCCACGGAGCACCGGGAGGTCCTCGCGGCGTTCTATCTCGCCCAGGCCACCCGCGGCGCCGCTGCCGAGCCCGTCGGAGCGGAGTCCGCACCCCCGGAGGACGTGACGCCCCCCGTCGGCCGGCAGGCCCCGAGCGCCGAGTCCGCCCAGGGCGCCGGCGGGACCCCCGGCCCTGACTTCGCAGGCCGCGAGCCGCACCCGGCCGGCGGGGACGATGACGTCGCGGTCATCGGCATGAGCGGGCGGTTCCCCGGCGCCGACGACCCTTCCGAACTGTGGTCGGTCCTCGCGGAGGGCCGCGACACCGTCACCCCCGTCTCCCGCGAGCGCCTCGACCTGTGGGGCGAGCCGCACGACAGCCCCTTCGCGTCCTTCCGCGTCGGCCAGGTGCCCGACCCGGACGAGTTCGACCCGCTGTTCTTCGAGATCTCCCCGAACGAGGCACGGAGCCTGGATCCGCGCCAGCGCCTGCTGCTCCAGGAAGCGTGGCACGCCCTGGAGGACGCCGGCTGGACGCCCGCGTCGACCCGTCGGGTCGGAATGTTCGTGGGGGTCGAGCAGGGTGACTACGACATTCCGGACCCCGAAGCGGGCAGCATCACGGCCAACCACGACGGCATCCTCGCAGCACGCCTGTCATACCTGCTCGACCTGAGCGGCCCCGTGATGGCCATCAACACCGCCTGCTCCTCCGGACTGGTCGCCGCCCACCAGGCGTGCGCGAGTATCCGCGCCGGCGAGTCCGACGTCGCCCTGGCCGCGGGCGTCAGCCTGATAACCACCCCGCAGTTGCTGACCCGGACCAAGCAGGCGGGCATGCTGTCCGAAGACGGCGTCACCTACGCCTTCGACAGCCGTGCGAACGGGATGGTGCTCAGCGAGGCCGTCGCCGTCGTGGTGCTGAAGCGGCTCTCGGCGGCGGTGGCCGACGGCGACCGGATCCACGGTGTCATCCGCGCCAGCGGCATCAACTACGACGGCAGGTCCAACGGCATCACCGCCCCGAACGGCGACGCCCAGGCCGCGCTGCTGCGCGACACCTACCGGCGGCACGGCATCGACCCGGCGGACATCGAGTACGTGGTCGCCCACGGCACCGGCACGCGGCTCGGCGACCCCGTCGAGGTCAACGCCCTCAACGACGTCTTCCGGAGCTTCACCGGCAAGCGGGGCTACTGCGCCCTGACGTCCGTGAAGCCGAACGTCGGGCACACGCTCGCGGCCTCGGGTCTCGTCAGCCTCATCGGCGTCCTGCAGGCCATGCGCCACGAAACGATCCCCGGATCCCTGCACTGCGCGCACGAGAACGAATACATCGACTGGAAGGACAGCCCGTTCTTCGTCAACAGGACGAACCGGGCATGGCCCCAGGTCCCCGGACACAGGAGGCTCGCCGCCATCAGCTCCTTCGGAATGAGCGGTACCAACGCCCACATGGTGGTGGAGGACCGTCCGGCGGGCAGGGAGGAAGAGGGCGTGGAGATGTCCGCCCATCTGCTGGCCCTGTCGGCCAAGTCCGAGGAGTCGCTGCGGCAGCGCGTCGCCGACCTCATCGACTTCCTGGAGGCCCCCCGGCAGTCCCACGGACTGCGGGACGTCAGCGCGACGCTGCTGGAGGGCCGGCCGCACTTCCGGCACCGCTGCGCGGTCGTGGCCCGGGACACCGCCGAGGCGGTCCGGCTGCTGCGCGGGTGGTCCGCGGCCGGGCACCACCCCGATGTCCTCACCGGCCTGGTGCCCAGGGACTTCACTCCGCATGACGCGGCCCGGCAGGCCGGGGACCGGCTGCTGGACGAGGCCGCCGGACGGCAGACCGACGGGGCCGTGCTCCGGGACGCCCTGCGCGCCGCGGGGAAGGCCTACTGCCGGGGGTACGACCTGGAGTGGCGCCAGCTGTTCGGCGGCCGGCGCACCGCGCCGGCCGCGCTGCCCGGCTATCCGTTCGCGAAGAAGCGCCTGTGGCGCCGGCCCGCGCAGCGGACGGCGCCGGGCGGGACCCTCACGGCCGGCTCCTTCCGTGCCGTCGGCACCGGACACCGGTTCGACACGACGCTCACCGGGTCGGAGTCCTTCCTGCGCGACCACCTCGTGGCCGGCGAGAAGGTCCTGCCGGGCGTCGCCCACCTGGAGCTGGTCCGGGCGGCCCACGCCGCGCAGCGGAACGCGCCGACGGCCGCAGTCACCTTCCGCGACGTCGTGTGGCTGAGGCCGCTGCGGGTCGACGACGCCCCGGTCGACCTCCGGGTCGAACTGGAGCCGGACGGAGCTGCGGGGAGCCGCTACCGGCTCCTGGCCCCCGGAGCCGACGGCCCCGTCGTGCACAGCCAGGGGCGCCTGGAGCAGGGGAACGAATCCGTGGCGCGGCCACGCCTCGACCTGGAGGCCCTGCGGACAGAGTGCGGACGCTACGAGACGGCAGCGGGCGAGATGTACCTTGCCTACCGGCGCCAGGGCATCGCCTACGGCCCCTCCTTCAGGGGAGTGAGACGACTCCTTGTGGGAGACGCGCAGGTGCTCGCCGAACTGGAGCTGCCCGAGGCGCCCGAGTACGGTCCGGGCGGCCCGGAACTGCCCCCGGGGCTCCTGGACTCGGCACTCCAGGCCTCCGCGGGCCTGCGGACCACCGGCGGACTCAGCCTTCCGTACGCCGTCGGAGCCGTGGACGTCCTGGGCCCCTGCGAGCCGGTCATGTGGGCATGGCTCAGGAGCACCACGGAGGGCGGTGCCGAGTTCGACGTCGACCTCTGCGCCAGGGACGGCGAGGTCCGCGTGCGGTTCGCGGCCTTCCGCACCCGGCCCCTGTCCGCCGGTGCGGAGGCACCGGCCGAGCCGAAGAAGCCCGCCGCCCGCGGCCCGGTGCTGCTCCAGCCGCGCTGGGAGCCCGCCGGGCCCGTCCCGCCGGCGGCTGACGCCGGCTCCCTGGGGCGGACTCTGCTGGCCGGCACCGACCCTGAGGAGCTGGGCTCCCTCCTCACCGGGAGCGGTGAGGACGTCGACGTCCTGCTGCTGCGGGCCGACGACACCGTCGACGGTCTGCGGGAGCGGCTCGGCCGCGGTGCGCCCTACGACGGCGTCGTCTGGGTCGTGGGCGGCGGAGCGGAAACTCTCCCGCAGAGCGAGGACCTGATCACCCGCCAGGAGGAGGGCCTCTACGCCGGCTTCCGCCTGGCCAAGGCGCTGCTGGCACTCGGCTACGACAAGCGCGACCTGGCGTGGACCGCCCTCACCGTCCGCAGCCTCGGCGTCGTCGACACCGACCGGGTCGACCCGACGCACGCGGGCGTGCACGGACTGCTGGGGTCGCTGTCCAAGGAAAACCCGCGCTGGCGGGTGCGCCTTGCCGATGTGGAGACGGTACGGGACGAGGTGCTGAGGGAGGCGCTGCGCCTGCCGGTGAAGCCGTCCGGCGACAGCTGGGCCCACCGGGGCGGGAGCTGGCTGCGGCAGACCCTGGAGCCGGTGGCCTCCGACGCGCTCCCCACCGGGGCGCTGCCGTACCGGAGCGACCGGGTCTACGTGGTCATCGGCGGTGCCGGAGGCCTCGGCGCGGTCTGGACAGAGCACGTGGTCCGCACCTACGGGGCGCAGGTGGTGTGGATCGGCCGCCGTGCCGAGGACGAGTTCGTCCGGGCCAGGATCGACGCGGTCTCCCAGCTGGGACCGGCACCGTGGTACGTCCAGGCCGATGCCACGGACCGGGACGACCTGACGGCCGCCCTCACGCGGATCAGGGCCCGCTTCCCCGAGATCCACGGCGTCGTGCACTCGGCGCTCGTCCTGCTCGACCAGAGCGTGGCCAGGATGCCGGAGGAGCGGTTCCGGGCCGCCGTGCGCGCGAAGGTGGACACCAGCGTCCGCATCGCACAGGTCTTCATGGACGAGCCGCTGGACTTCGTGCTGTTCTTCTCCTCGACCAACTCCTTCCAGCGTTCCGCGGGCCAGAGCAACTACGTATCCGGCTGCGTCTTCAAGGACGCGTTCGCCCGGCTGTGGCGGCAGAGCCGCCCCACCGCGGTGAAGGTGGTGAACTGGGGCTACTGGGGCAGCGTCGGCGTCGTCGCCTCGTCCGAGTACCAGCAGCGGATGGAGCGGAGCGGCATCGGCTCCATCGAGCCCGCCGAAGGCATGGCCGCCCTCGACCGCCTGCTCTCCGGTCCGTACCACCAGCTCGCCGTGGACAGGACCACCGTCCCGCGGCAGGCCGGCGACCACACGCCCGCCGGTTCCGCCGGCCCGGACGACCGGCTGCTCCAGCGCGTGCTCGCGGACTCCAGCGACGCCCGGGGCTTCGATGACGACCTGCTGTGCGAACTGCTCCTGCTGCAGCTGGGCACGCTGGGGATGGACCTCGCCGGCGGCGGCTCCGTCGCCGACCTGCGAGGAGCCCTGACACCGGAGGGCGGCTACGAGCGCTGGCTCGACGAGAGCCTGCGCGTCCTGGCCGAGCACGGCCATCTGGAGGTGGACGCCGAGCGCTACGCCCCCACGGGCAAGGCGCGCCCCGACGGTGCCGACGCGTGGCGGCGCTGGGACGCGGTGTGCCGCGAGGCCGACGGTGCCAACGCCCATGTCAACCTGCTCGCGCCGGCGATCCGCGCGCTGCCCGAGGTCCTCTCGGGGCGGCAGCGCGCGACCGACGTCATCTTCCCGGGGTCCTCGACGGGTCTGGTACGAGGCGTCTACCGCGACTGCGAGAGCGCCACGGCGCTGAACGAGCTCGTCGCGGAGTCGGTGGCGGCCCGCGTCGAGGCCCTGCTCGCCCGCGACCCGGCACACCGCGTCCGCATCTTCGAGATCGGATCCGGCACCGGGGGCACCACCGAGAAGGTGCTGCGCCGGCTGGCGCCGTACCGCGACAGCATGGCCGAGTACTGCTACACCGATGTCTCCCGCTACTTCCTGCGCAACGGACGGCAGGAGTTCGCCGCGGACCATCCGTATCTGAGGTTCGAGCTGTTCGACGCGGAGAGCTCTCCCGCCGAGCAGGGGCTGGAGGAGGGCGGCTACGACATCGTCCTCGCCACCAACGTCCTGCACGCCACCCGCGACGTCCGGGCGGCGGCACGGCACGTCCGCGCCCTGCTGGGCGCGGACGGCACCGTCGTCCTCAACGAGCTGGCGACCAGCACCGTCTTCCTGCACCTGACCTTCGGGCTGCTCGACGGCTGGTGGCGCTACGAGGACACCGACCTGCGCATACCGGGCTGTCCGGGACTGGCTCCCGAAACCTGGCAGCAGGTGCTCGGGGAGTCGGGATTCGCCTGCGCCTCCTTTCCCGCCGAAGCCGTGCACCACACCGGCCACCAGATCGTGGTCGCCCGGACGGGCGAGCCGGTCCCGGGCCCCACCTCCGAGCCGGCCCCCGGCCCCGCCTCCGCGGCGCGGGTCGCGGACGACGCGGAAGCCCGGGTGCGGTCCGTGATCGTCGAGCGGCTGCAGACGTCCCTGGGACTGGACCGCCGGGAGATATCCGAGGAGGAATCCTTCGCCGATTACGGGGTGGACTCCATCCTCGCCGTCGAGCTCACCCAGGAACTCGGCACCGACCTGGGCGTCTCGCTGTCGGTCACGGACCTCTTCGACCACAGTTCGGTGCGCGCCCTCGCCGGCTACGTGGTGGAGCACCTACTCGACGCGTCGTCACCGCTCCTGGCGGTCCCGGTGCCCGAAGCGGCCTCGACGGCCGTTCCCGAACCGCCCCGGGCTCCCGCCCCGGTGACCGTGCCCGTTGTGGCCGCCGCACCGAGGCCGGCCGTTCCGGCGTCCGCCCCCACCGGCGCCGATGCCGTTGCCGACGCCGAGTTCCCGGCCGGGTCCCCGGTCGGCGAGCCCGTCGCCGTCATCGGCATGAGCGGGCGGTTCGGCACGGCCGAGGACACCGAACAGCTCTGGGAGCACCTCGTCGACGGGCGCAGCCTTGTCGGGGAGATCTCCCGGTGGGACATGTCCGCCCTCGTGGCGCCCGGCGCGCCGCACCCCCGGTACGCCTCGATGATGGACGGCATCGACCGGTTCGACCCGCTGTTCTTCCAGATATCCGGCCTTGAGGCCGCCTACATGGACCCCCAGCAGCGGATCGTGCTGGAGGAGGCGTGGAAGGCGCTGGAGGACGCCGGCTACGCGGGCGACGCCCTGCGCGGCCGGTCCTGCGGCGTCTACATCGGCACCCAGGTCAGCGACTACCTGCCCGGCTCCCGCGAGGACGCCCCCGCCCAGGCCATGTGGGGCAACGCCGAGGCGATCATCCCGGCACGCCTCTCCTACCTCCTCGACCTGCGCGGCCCCGCCATCGCCGTCGAGACCGCGTGCTCCGGCTCCCTCGTCGCCCTCCACCTCGCCTGCCAGGCGCTGCGCGCGGGCGAGGTCGAGGCGGCCCTGGTCGGCGGCGTGTCCGTGCAGTGCGCACCCGACTACTACCTGAACGCCCACAAGGCCGGGATGCTCTCGGAGACCGGCCAGTGCCACGCCTTCGCCGAGCACGCGGACGGATTCGTCCCCGGGGAGGGCGCCGGCGTGGTCGTGCTCAAGCGGCTGAGCGACGCCCTCGCCGACGGCGACCACATCCACGGTGTGATCCGCGGTTCCGGCATCAACCAGGACGGGACCTCCAACGGCATCACGGCACCGAGCGCCAAGTCGCAGGAGCGGCTGGAGCGCCAGGTGTACGACACCTTCGGCATCGACCCGGCCGGCATCCAGCTCGTCGAGGCCCACGGCACCGGCACCCAGCTCGGGGACCCGATCGAGTTCCAGGCACTGACCCGTGCCTTCCGCCACTACACCGACAGGCGGCAGTACTGCGCCATCGGATCGGTCAAGACCAATGTCGGGCATGCCGCACCGGCCTCAGGCATGGCGGGGCTCATCAAGGTCCTGCTCGCTCTGCGCCACCGCGAGCTGCCGCGCAGCCTTCACTTCGACCGGGGGAACCCCCACATCGACTTCGAGGGCAGCCCGTTTTACGTCAACACGGTCCACCGCGCCTGGACGGCCGAGCCGGGCCGGCCGCGGCGCGCGGCGCTCAGCTCCTTCGGGTTCAGCGGCACCAACGCCCATGTGGTGGTCGAGGAGGCCCCCGAAACGGCGCGCCGTGGCGCCGCCCGCGTCGAGGACCACCTCGTGGTGCTGTCGGCCCTGTCCGCCGAGCAGCTGCGGACCCAGGCGGAACGGCTGGTGGAGCACCTGCGCCACCGCACGGACACCGACCTGGGCGACATCGGCCTGGCCCTGCTGCGGGGCCGCCGGCACTGCCCCGTCCGGCTGGCGTGCGTGGCCCGGGACACCGCCCACCTGGTGGCGCTCCTGGCGCAGTGGCTCGCGGACGGACGGGAAGCGGACGTGCGCACCGCAGACCTCACGGAGAACGCGGCGAGCCCCCAGCCCGCTCTGGAGCAGTACGGCGAGAGCTGCCTGCGCAACTGCGCCGAGGGCGCCACCGGGGCGGCCCGCCGGGAGCACCTGGAAGCCGTGTCCGCCCTCTACCTGCAGGGCTACCGGCTCCGCTACGAGCGGCTCTTCGAGAACGGTTCCCACCGGAGCGTCCCCCTGCCGACCTACCCGTTCCAGCGGCAGCGCCACTGGCTGCCCGCGGTGGACGGCCCCCGTTCCGCCGTCTCGGCGCCCTCCGCGGACCGCACTCCCGCACCGGGCCCGGGGACGGAGTCGGCCCATCTGGCGCTGGCGCCGACCTGGGTCGAGGACCAGGCTTCCGCGCCCCGGCCCGGGGGCCCCGTCCGGAGCGGTGTCGTCGTCGTGGGCGGAAGCCCCGAGGAGCGGGCCGCCCTGGCGGCCGAGTGCCCCGACGCCCGCTTCCTCGCCGACGGCTCGGCGGGCACGGCCTCGCTCGTCGAGCAGCTGCGGGGCGCGGGCCGGGTCCGCGACCTCGTGTGGATCTCCCCGGCGGACGGCAGCGCCACCCCGGATGAGCAGCTGCGGCGTACCTCCGTTGGAGTGGAGGCGTTCTTCCGCCTGGTCAAGGCGCTGTTCGAGCTGGGCTACGGCGCCGATGAGCTGACGTGGACGGTGCTGACGCGCCAGACCCAGGCCGTGCTGCCGGGCGAGGCGGTGCGGCCCGCAGACGCGGCCGTGCTCGGCCTGGCGGAGGTCATGGCGAAGGAACTGCCCCACTGGAGGGTGGCCTGCTTCGACCTCGGCGGGACCGACGGGCTCGCCGCCCGGCTCCTGTCCGCCGCCGACGGGACGACAGTGCGGGCGTTCCGGGACGGCCGGTGGTTCCGCCGGGGCCTGTCCCGCGTGGAGCTGCCGGCGCCGGCCCGCTCCCCGTACAAGGAGGGCGGGGTGTACGTCGTCCTGGGCGGGGCCGGCGGCCTCGGCCGGCTCTGGAGCGAGGACATGATCCGGCGCTACCGGGCGCAGATCGTATGGATCGGCCGCCGGGAGAAGGACAGCACCATCCAGGGCGAGATCGACCGGCTGGCCGCGTTCGGGCCGGCCCCGTGGTACATCCGGGCCGACGCCTCCGACGGGGACTCCCTGCGGAGCGCCCACGCCCGGATCCGGGAGCGCTTCGGCGCCGTCCACGGCGCGGTGCAGTCCGTCTTCGGCCTGGTGGACCAGAGCCTGCTCAACACGACCGAGGAGCGGTTCCGGGAGGGCCTGAGCGCCAAGATCGACGCCAGCGTGCGGATGGCCGAGGTCTTCGACGCCGAAGGGCTCGACTTCATGCTCTTCTTCTCCTCGATCGCCTCGGTCAACCCGTCCATGGGCTACTGCAGTTACGTGGCGGGCAACGCCTTCGAGGACGCCCTCGTCCGCTCCCTCTCCGGAACGCGCCCGTACGCCGTGAAGGTGGTCAACTGGGGCTACTGGGGGGCCGTCGGCAGCGGGCTCGACGTGCCGTCGCACGTCCGCGAGCGCATCTACCGGCACGAGGGGCTGGGCGACATCGACCCCGCCCTGGCGATGGACGCGGTCCAGCGACTGCTGGCCGCTCCGCTCGACCGGGTGGCCTACCTCAACACCAGCGCACCCGAGCGTTTCGAGGGCTACAGCGACCGCGAGGAGATCCGTGTGCTGGAGCCTGCCGAGCGCCGGAGCGAGCCGCTCGTCCCGCTGACGCCCGAGCGCCGGGAGCAGTTGCGCACCGTGGAGGAACGGGCCAAGTCGAAGCTGCGGGCGCTGGACGAGCTGCTCCTGCGGCTGCTGTGGGGCGCACTGCACGGGCGCGGCTGGATCGGGGCGGACACCTTCGACACGGACTCCTTCCGGCGGGCCGGCGGGATCCTGGAGAAGTACGGCCGCTGGACGTCGGAGACCCTCAAGCTGTTCGCGCGCCAGGGCTGGCTCGCGGAGACCGGGGCCGAGGGCTCCTATCGCGCCGTCCCCGGCGCCGTCGATCCGGAAGCCGCCGCCGAGTGGGAGCGCGGCCGGGGCGCCTGGCTCGCGGACCCCGAACTGCGCGCGTCCGTCGACCTGGTCGACGCGACCCTGCGCGTGCTTCCGGACGTCCTCACCGGCGCCGTCCCCGCGGTCGACGTGATCTTCCCCGGCTCCTCGCTGGAGCTGGTCGAGGGGATCTACAAGCGGAACATGATCGCCGACTACTTCAACGACGTCGTCGGGGACTGCGTCATCGCCTTCGTCGAGAGCAGGCTCGCGCGGGATCCCGGAGCCCGGATACGGATCCTGGAGATCGGCGCCGGAACGGGTGGCACCACCGCCACGGTCCTGTCCCGGCTCCGGTCGTACCAGCGGCACGTCGGTGAGTATTGCTACACCGACCTCTCCAAGGCGTTCCTCGTCCACGGCCGGCGGGAGTTCGGCGCGGACCGTCCGTTCCTGCGCTGCGAGATCTTCGACGCCGCCCGCCCGCCCGCCGAACAGGGGCTCGACGAAGGCGGGTACGACCTGGTCATCGCGACCAACGTGCTGCACGCCACAGAGGACGTCCGCACCTCCCTGCGTAACAGCAAGGCGCTGCTGCGGTCCGGAGGGGCTCTGGTCGTCAACGAGATCGCCGCCTACACCGTCTTCGGCATGCTGACGTTCGCGCTGCTGGACGGCTGGTGGCCGGCCGACACCGCGCTGCGCGAGCCCGGCGGGCCCGGCCTGCGGCCCGGGATGTGGCAGTCGGTGCTGGAGCAGGAGGGATTCGGCGGCATCGAGTTCCCCGCGCGGGACGCGCACCCGCTCGGCCAGCAGGTGGTGGTCGGTTTCAGCGACGGGGTCATCCGCCGGACCGGCGGCGAACCCCGCCGTCCCGAGGAGGCGCACCGGCCGGCCGCCTCCCTCCCCGCGGCGGAAACGGCCGGTGCACGGCCGGCGGGGGCGCCCCCCGAGTCCCCGGTGGACGAGACGGTGCTCGCGGACGCGGTGCGCGGCTACCTCAAGGAGCTCGTCGCCCGGACCCTCCTGGTCCCGGCCGAGTCCATCGACGCCCGTGAGCGGCTTTCCGCCTACGGCATCGACTCCATCCTCATCCTGCAGCTGCTGACCGTCCTCAAGAAGGACCTGGGGGAGACGAGCAGCACCCTGTTCTTCGAGTACCCCACCATCGAGGCGCTGACCGGCTACTTCGTCGCCGAGCGGGGCGAGGCAGCGGCCCGCACCCTCGGCGTGGCACCCGACCCCGCCGCCGGACGGGCGGCGGGGACCGCCGTTGCGGCCGGGCCCGTGCCGGCCGAGGCCGCTACGGCGCCCGGCCCCGGCAGGGCGCAGACCCGCCCGGCACCGGGGCCCGGCCGGACCGGGGACACCGGTCGCACCGGTGGCGTCGCGATCGTGGGCATGAGCGCGCGCTTCCCCCAGGCCGAGACGCTCGACGCCTTCTGGTCGGTGCTGCACGAGGGCCGGAACACCGTCACGGAGGTCCCGGCCGACCGTTGGCCGCTCGACGGCTTCTACGAGCCCGACAAGGAGGAGGCCCTCGCGAAGGGCCGGAGCTACAGCAAATGGGGGGCCTTTCTCGACGGATTCGCCGACTTCGACCCGCTGTTCTTCGAGATGACGCCGAACGACGCCCTGGAGATCGACCCGCAGGAGCGGCTGTTTCTCCAGGAAGCGTGGCGGGCGTTCGAGGACGCCGGCTACACACGGAGCCGCCTGGAGCAGGAACACGGTTCCCGCGTGGGCGTCTTCGTCGGCATCACCCGCGCCGGGCACAACCTCTACGGCCCCGAGCGCTGGCGCCGCGGCGACACCGCCCAGCCCTACACCTCCTTCGGGTCGGCGGCCAACCGCGTCTCGTTCAAGATGAACCTCAACGGTCCGAGCATGCCCGTAGACACGATGTGCTCCTCCTCGCTGACGGCGCTCCACGAGGCCTGCGAACACCTGCTCCACGGGGACTGCGAACTGGCGGTCGCGGGCGGCGTGAACCTGTATCTGCACCCGTCGAGCTACGTCAACCTGTGCAACCTCCAGATGCTCGCCGACAGGGACGAGTGCCGCAGCTTCGGCGCCGGCGGCAACGGCTTCGTCCCCGGTGAGGGCGTCGGCGCGCTCGTCCTGAAGCGGCTGGAGGACGCCGAGCGGGACGGTGACCACATCCATGCCGTCATCCTCGGCACCAGCATCAACCACGGCGGCACCACGAACGGATACACCGTGCCGAATCCGGTCGCCCAGGGGCGTGTCGTGCGGGACGCCCTCGACCGTGCCGGCGTCGACGCGCGCACCATCGGCTACGTGGAGGCGCACGGTACCGGGACCGCGCTCGGAGACCCCATCGAGATCAATGGCCTGACCCGGGCGTTCTCCCAGGACACCCAGGACCTGGGGTACTGTGCGATCGGCTCCGTCAAGAGCAACATCGGGCACGCGGAGGCCGCCGCCGGGATTGCCGGGGTGTTCAAGACCCTCCTGCAGATGCGCCACGGCGAGCTCGTCCCCAGCCTGCACGCCGACGAGCTCAACCCGCACATCGACTTCGACACGACCCCGTTCGTCGTCCAGCGGGCGGGCGCGGAATGGAAGCGGCAGGTCGTCGCCGTCGAGGGCGTCAGCACCGAGGTGCCGCGCCGGGCGGGGGTCTCCTCCTTCGGCGCGGGCGGCTCCAACGCCCACGTGGTGATCGAGGAGTACGTCCGCGACCGGACGGCCCCCGGGGCCGAGCGGACCGGCGAGCCGGTCGTGGTCGTCCTGTCCGCCAAGGACGAGGAGCGGCTGCGGGAGCGGGCGGGCGCTCTGCTGGACGCCCTTCCCGAAGCCGAGCGGACCGGGGCGACGCCGGCCGACGTCGCGTACACCCTGCAAGTGGGCCGCGAGGCCATGGCCGAACGGCTGGGCACGGTCGTCGGCTCGTTCGACGAGCTGAGGGACCGGCTGCGCGCCTTCCTGGAGCACTCCGGCGGCACCGTCGCCGGAGTGCACCGCGGTCGCGCGGCGCGCTCCGACCGGGCACTGACCGCACTGACCACCGATGCCGAGATGGGCGCGGTCGTCGGGACATGGCTGGCCAAGGGCTCGTACGCCAAGGTGCTCGACCTGTGGGTGAGCGGCTTCGAGCTGGACTGGGGCGCCCTGCACCCGGCGGGCGCGGCGCGTATCGTCCCGCTGCCCGCCTACCCCTTCGCCCGGGAGCGGTACTGGATCGCGGAGCGGTCGCTCGACCGCAGGCTTCCCGAAGCCTCCGGCGAAGAGCTGGGGGACGGCCCGCCGGACTCGCTGATCGACGACCTCCTCGACGAGGTGGTGCAGGGCTCTCTCGGCGTCGAAGCCGCCGCCGAACACATCCGACGGTCCGTCCTCGACGGCACCGGCGCGCACACTGACAACGAGGGGCGCTGATCATGGACAGCCGGCTGGAACGGCTCCTGCTGGATCTCAAGGCCGATCGCGTCTCCAAGGAGGACGTCAAGCGATACCTGAGGGGCCGTCAGGAACAGGCGGACTCAACCGCGGACACCCCGGACGCGGAGCAGCCGACCGACCTGCTGCGGTGCCACCCGGTCTGGCGGGCGGCCGACGGCGTCGCGACCGGGCGGACCCCGGGACACATGGTGCTCCTCGCCGGGACGCCGGACCTCGCGTCCGCGCTGCTCCGCCAGGAGGCCGGTACCGACGTGCGGCTGCTGCTGTCCGGGGCCGCCGGGCTCGCGGACCGCTACGCCGACCTCGCGGGCCAGGTGCTCACCGCACTCCGCCGGCCGGCCGGAGACCTGGACCTGCCTGCCACGCTGGTGCAGCTCGTCTGCCCCCTGAGCGGCGAGGAAGCCCTCCTGTCCGGGCTGATCGGCCTGATCAGGAGCGCCGGCCTGGAGAACCCCCGGATCGTGCCCCAGCTGGTCCTCGTCGACCCGGCCGCCGAGCCGGATGCCACCGCGCTCCGGATCCTGGCCTGCCGCGACCGCGGCAACGACCGCGCCGTGCGCTTCCGGGGCGGAGTCCGCGAGGTGCTGCACTGGGAGGAGCTGCCGAGCTCCGGGCCCACCGCCCTGCCCTGGCGGGAAGGCGGGACCTACGTCATCACCGGCGGTCTGGGCGGCCTCGGCCAGGTCTTCGCCCGGGACCTGCTGGGATCCGTACGGAACACGTCCGTCCTGCTCAGCGGTCGCTCCGCACTCGACGAGGGCCGGCGCCGCCTGCTGGAAAGCCTGAACCGCCCCGGCGCGCGGGTCGACTACGCCCGGCTCGACGTGGCCGACCCTGAGGGCGTGGAGGCCTATCTGGCCGCCGTGCGCCGTGAGCACGGTGCCGTCCACGGCATCATCCATGCGGCCGGCGTGCTCAGGGACGGCTTCGTGGTGCACAAGACCGCCGAGGAGCTGCGCGAGGTCCTCGCCCCCAAGACGGCCGGCGCCCTCAACCTGGACGCCGCCAGCAAGGACGACGCGCTCGACTTCTTCGCCCTGTTCTCCTCGACGGCGGGGGTCACGGGCAACGTCGGCCAGTCCGACTACGCCGCCGCCAACGCCTTCCTGGACGCGTTCGCGCACCACCGGGGCGAGCTGGTCGCCCGAGGGCTTCGATCGGGACGCAGCGTCTCGCTCGACTGGCCGCTGTGGGCCGAGGGCGGGATGCGGGTCGACGCGGAGACGGAGCGGGTCCTGCGGGAGCAGACGGGGATGCGCGCACTGCGCACCGAGGTCGGCGTCGGGGCCTTCCACGAGTCCCTCGGCTCCGACCACCGCCAGCTGATGGTCGTCGAGGGCGACGCCCCGCGCCTGCGGCGGACGCTGCTCCGGCAGCAGGCGACCGCCGCGGGCCCGGCGCCGGTCCCGGCAGCCGCCGCGGGCGAGGACCCGGCGGACGACGAGCTGCGCGGCAGGACCCTCCGCAGGCTCGGACAGACGCTCGGCGCCGTCATCGGCCTCCCGGCCGCGAAGATCGACCCGCAGACGGAGCTGGCGGCCTACGGCATCGACTCGATCGTCGTCACCCGGCTCAACCGCAAGCTGGCCGAGGTGTTCCCGGACCTGCCCAGCACGCTCCTGTACGAGTGCAACTCCCTGGACGCGCTGGCCCACCACCTCCTGCGGACGCGCCGACCGGAGTGCCTGGGCTGGACGGGGACGGGGAAGCCGCGGCAGGCCGCCGCCGCACCGCGTCCGACGGAGGCCGTCGCCACCCGGCGGCAGGCACCGGCCCCCGCCACCGGACGCACGGCGCCGGCCGCCCCCGGGGCACCCGAAGAGTCCGCGCCCGCCGCCGCGCCCACCGAGGACGCGATCGCCGTCATCGGCATGAGCGGACGGTTCCCGATGGCCCGCAACCTGCGGGAGTTCTGGGAGAACCTGGCCGCCGGACGGGACTGCGTAACGGAGATCCCGGAAGGCCGCTGGCCGTTGGACGGCTTCTACCACCCCCACCGCGAGGAGGCGGTTGCGGCCGGCCTCAGCTACGGCAAGTGGGGTGGATTCCTCGACGGGTTCGACGAGTTCGACCCCCTCTTCTTCGCCGTCTCCCCGCAGGAGGCGATGAACATGGACCCGCAGGAGCGCCTGTTCCTCCAGGAGGCCTGGAACGCGCTGGAGGATGCCGGCTACACCCGGCAGCGCCTGGCCGACGCGCACCACCGGAGGGTGGGCGTCTTCGCCGGCGTCTCGAAGACCGGCTTCGACCTGTACGGGCCCGAGCTACGGCGGCGCAACGAGAAGCTCCACCCCCTGACCTCGTTCGCCTCGGTGGCGAACCGGGTGTCGTACCTCCTCGACCTCACGGGACCCAGCCTGCCGGTCGACACCCTCTGCTCGTCCTCCCTGAGCGCCGTTCACGAGGCGATCCAGCACCTGCGCCGCGGCGAGTGCGACCTTGCCGTCACGGGTGGCGTCAACCTCTACCTGCATCCGTCGAACTACACCCTCATGTCCGGCAAGCGGATGCTGTCGGACGACGGCAGGTGCCGCAGTTTCGGCGCCGGCGGCAACGGGTTCGTGCCGGGGGAGGGCGTGGCCGTCGTCCTGCTCAAGCGGCTGGCGGACGCCGAGCGGGACCACGACAACATCCGCGCCGTCCTGCGGGGCAGCAGCATCAACCACGGCGGCCGGACCAACGGCTACACGGTCCCCAGCCCGGTCGCCCAGGCCGAGGTCGTGCGCGAGGCGCTCATCCGCGCGGGCGTATCCGCCGCCGAGGTGAGCTTCGTCGAAGCCCACGGCACCGGCACCGAACTCGGCGATCCGATCGAGATCGCCGGACTCACCCAGGCGTTCGCCCAGGACTCCGGTTCCGGGCAGCACTGCGCCATCGGCTCCCTGAAGAGCAACATCGGCCATCTGGAGGCCGCCGCCGGCATCGCCGGGCTGCTCAAGGTCGTCCTCCAGATGGAGCACGGGCGCCTCGCGGCAGGGCTGCACGCGGAGGAGCCCAACCCCAACATCGACTTCGCCCGGACCCCGTTCCGCCTCCAGCGGGAGACCACCGAGTGGGCGCGGCCCACGGTCGTGGGCGACGACGGCGAGACGACGGAGGGCGACCGGGTCGCCGGAGTCTCCTCCTTCGGCGCCGGCGGTTCCAACGCCCATGTCGTCGTGGCGGAGTACCGCCGGGCCGAGCCCGCCTCCACCCCCGCGCCCGAGTGCGCCCCATGGCTGATCGTCCTGTCGGCGAAGGACGGCGAGCGCCTGCGGGAGCGGGCCCGCGACCTGCTCGACTGGCTGCTCCGGCAGGAGCCGGACGCCGTCGACCTCGCGGCCGTCGCCCACACCCTCCAGTCCGGCCGCGAGGCGATGGAGGCGCGGCTCGCGCTTCCCGTCGGCTCGTACACCGAACTCACGCGCGCCCTGGCCGCGTTCGCCGTCGGCGAGGAAGACATCGCGGAGCTGCACCTCGGCAACGTCAAGGAGCACCGGGAGGCGCTCGCGGCCCTCGGCGACGACGGCGACATGGCCGCGACCGTCGACCTGTGGATCGAGAAGGGCAAGTTCAACCGGCTGCTCGGGCTCTGGGTCAAGGGCCTGAGCGTCGACTGGAGCAGGCTGCAGGGCCCCCGGCGCCCCCGGATGCTCGCGCTTCCCGGCTACCCCTTCGCCCGCGAGCGCTACTGGGTGGGCGACCTGACCGAGGGACCCGCGCCCGAGGGCACCGGCGCCGAGCGGATCCACCCGCTCGTCCACACCAACACCTCCACCCTCGAAACCCAGCGCTTCGGCTCGGTCTTCTCGGGCGAGGAGCCCTTCCTCACCGACCACGTCGTCGACGGCCGCAAGGTGCTGCCGGCCGCCGCGTACCTGGAGATGGCCCGGGCCGCGCTGGAGTCCTCGCGCGACGGGCAAACCGGCCGGACCGTGCTCCGCAACGTGGTCTGGGCCCGGCCCCTGACGGTCGCCGACTCGGCGGCACACGTGGTCACGACGCTGTACACCGCGGAGGACGGGTCGGCGCAGGACGTCGCCTTCGAGATCTCCGGCACTGCGCGGGGCGCATCCGGCGCGGACGCCGTCGTCCACAGCCAGGGGACGGTACAGGCCCTCGACGACGCCGGCGAGCAGGCGGCGGTCGACCTGGCCGCCCTACGCGCGGCGTGCGGTGCCGCGCGGCTGGACGCGGAGGAGTGCTACCGCCTCTACCGCGCCATGGGTCTCGACTACGGTCCCGCGCACCGCGGCATCGAGAGCGTGGCCACCGGCGACGGGCAGGCCCTGGCACGGCTGCGCCTGCCGTCCGGGGCGGCGGAGGCCGACGGGTACGTCCTGCACCCGAGCCTGCTGGACGCCGCCCTCCAGTCCACCGTCGGGCTGTTCGGCCAGGACGGCGGCGACACGGACGCCGCCCCCGCCACGCTCCACCTCCCCTTCGCGCTCGACGAGCTGGACGTGCTGGGGCCGTGCACCGCGCAGATGTGGGCCTGGGTGCGATACGGCGACGGCGACCGGCCCGACCTCGGCATCCGCAAGCTGGACATCGACCTCCTCGACGACGGCGGCGTGCCGCGCTGCCGCCTCCGCGGGCTCACCTCCCGGTCCTACGCCCCGAACGGGGCGGCCGAGCCGGCCGGCGGCGCCCTCCCGGCCGCCGAGGCGGGACGCCCGGCCGTCGCCGCCGCGGAAGACGGCGGCCCCGGCCCGGCGGGCACGCTGGAGGAGCGCACCCGCCGCCACCTGGCCGGCCTCCTCGCCTCCGAGCTGCGCGTGCCCGCCGAGCGCATCGACCCCGACGACGCCCTCGAGCGGTACGGCATCGACTCGATCATGGCGATGAACCTGACCAACCTGCTGGAGGGGGTCTTCGGCTCCCTGTCGAAGACGCTGTTCTACGAGTACCAGAGCATCAGCGCCCTGGCCGGTTACTTCCTCGGGGCCCATCGGCCGCGCCTGGCCGAACTGCTCGCGGCGGAGGCCGGGGAGCCGTCCGCCGCCCCGGCCCAGGCCGCCGCCACCCGCGGCCCGGCCGCAGCCGGGACCGTCCGCCGGACGGTCGCGCGGCGAGGCCGCAGGGAGCCGGCCCCCCGGGACACGGAGATCGCCGTCGTCGGACTGGCCGGGCGCTACCCCCAGGCGCGCAACGTCCGGGAGCTCTGGCGCAATCTGGCCGAGGGCCGCGACAGCGTCACCGAGATCCCCGCCGACCGCTGGGACCACAGCCCCTACTTCGACCCGGACCCGAACGCGCCGGGCAGGACGTACACCAAGTGGGGCGGCTTCCTGGACGGCGTCGACCGCTTCGACGCGCTCTTCTTCAACATCTCCCCGCGCGAGGCGGCGTTCATGGACCCGCAGGAGCGGCTGTTCCTGGAATGCGTGCACGAGACGCTGGAGGACGCCGGGTACACGCGCGGCATGCTGAGCCGCTGCGACGACCGCGGCCTGCCCGGCAACGTGGGCGTCTTCGTCGGCGTGATGTACGAGGAGTACCAGCTCTACGGCGCCCAGGAGCAGGCGCGGGGCCGCAACGTCACGCTGTCCGGCAGCGCGTCCACCATCGCCAACCGGGTGTCGTACGCCTTCGACCTGCACGGCCCGAGCATGGCCGTCGACACCATGTGCTCCTCCTCGCTCACCGCACTCCACCTGGCCTGCCAGAGCCTGCGGACCGGAGGCTGCGAACTGGCCGTGGCGGGCGGCGTGAACCTGTCGCTGCACCCCAACAAGTTCCTGATGCTCGGCAGCGGCAAGTACGCGTCGAGCAAGGGCCGGTGCGAGAGCTTCGGCGAGGGCGGTGACGGCTACGTCCCCGGCGAGGGCGTCGGCGCCGTCCTCCTCAAGCCGCTCGCCCGGGCCCGCGAGGACGGCGACATCATCCACGGAGTCATCCGCGCGACGTCGGTCAACCATGGGGGCAAGACCAACGGCTACGCCGTCCCCAACCCCCGGGCACAGCACAGCGTCATCGGCCACGCGCTCCGCGAGGCGGGAGTCGACGCGGGAACGATCGGCTACGTCGAGGCGCACGGAACCGGGACCTCCCTCGGAGACCCCATCGAGATCTCCGGGCTGACCAGCGCCTTCCGCGAGCACACCGACCGCAGGCAGTACTGCGCCATCGGCTCGGTGAAGAGCAACATCGGGCACGCCGAGAGCGCGGCCGGCATCGCGGCCCTGACGAAGGTGCTGCTGCAGATGAAGCACGGCCGGATCGCCCCCTCCCTCCACTCCGACGTGCTCAACCCCCACATCGACTTCGAGAACAGCCCCTTCTACGTGGCGCGGGAGCTCGCACCCTGGAGCCGCCTCACCGGCCCCGACGGCACCGAGATCCCCCGGACCGCCGGCGTCTCGTCCTTCGGGGCGGGGGGCTCCAACGCCCATGTCGTGGTCGAGGAGTACCGGCCGGCCGCCCGCCCCGCGGACGGCCCTCCGCCGAGCGGCGGCCCTGCCGCAGTCGTCCTCTCCGCGCGGACCGCCGCCGGCCTGCGCGCCCAGGCCGAACAGCTGCTGCGCTGGACGACCGAGGACGAGGGCGCCACGGCCGAGCTCGCGGACATCGCCCACACCCTCCAGTCGGGCCGGGAGGAGTACGAGGAGCGCCTCGGGCTCGTCGTGGCGACTCCCGCGGACCTCGCCGCCAAGCTGCGGGCGTTCCTGGACGGTGCGCCCAGGCCCGCCGACGTCCACCGGGGCCGGGCGGAGCGGCGGCAGGCCGCCCCTGCCGTCCCGGCCGTGGACGAGGACCGGACGCGGACGCTGGAGGCGGCGCTCGCCCGGCGGGCGCACGGCGATGTCGTGAGGCTCTGGACGACCGGCGCCGCGGTGGACTGGACGAAGCTCCGCGCGGAGTCCGAGCCGGCACCGTGCCGCATATCGATGCCGACCTACCCCTTCCAGGGCGAGCGCCACTGGCTGGCCGGCGCTCCGGGCGACCAGGACCGGACGGGGGCCCCGGGGCGGCTCCACCCGCTCCTGCACACGAACACCTCCACCCTCCAGGGGCAGCGGTTCACCTCGGTCTACAGCGGCGAGGAGTTCTTCCTGCGGGACCACCGGGTCGGGGGCAGCCCCGTCCTGTCCGGTGCCGCCTGTCTGGAGCTGGCGCGCGCCGCGGCGGCGGCCTCGCTCGACGGCCCCTTCCGCGTCACGCGGATCCACGACGTCGTCTGGACCCGGCCGCTCACCCTGCACGGCCCGGAGCTGACCGTCGAGGTCCGGCTGCGGCCCGAGGAGCTCGGCGAGGTGGGATTCGAGATCGTCGTCCCGGGAAACCCGGAGGCCGGGACCAACGACGTGGTGCACGGCCAGGGCGTGGTCGAGGTGACCCCGCGACCCGAGGCCGCCGACGGCGACGCCCGTATCGACCTGTCGCGCCTGCGCGACGAGTGCCGGGCCCCCGGGCCCGATGCCGACGTGCTGTACGCGACGGCCGCGGCGCGCGGCATCGACTACGGACCGGGCCACCAGGGCGTGCGGCAGTGGTGGACGGGCGTGGGACAGGTCCTGGCCCGGGTGGCGCTGCCTCAGGCGGTGCGGGACACCCTGGACGCCTACGGTCTCCACCCGACGACGGTGGACGCCGCCCTTCAGGCGTGCGCCGGACTGTCTCCCGTGACGGCCGGAAAGGAACCGCTGCTGCTGCCGTTCGCGGTGGACGAGGTCGAGATCCTCGGCCCCTGCCCGCCGGAGACGTGGGCCTGGCTGCGCGACGGGGCGGGGCGGCCGGGAGACGGATCGCGCCGCGTCGACATCGACGTCTGCGACGACGACGGGCGGGTCTGCCTGCGCCTCAAGGGCGTGGCCCTGCGCGCCCGGACGGCGGCGACGGGCCCCCGCGAGCTGTTCGCCGTACCTCACTGGGTGACCGCGGACCCGGCCGCGCCCGCCGCCGCGGCGGCGCCGGAGGGGCTGGTGCTGGTCGTGGACCTCCCCGATGTGGCCGAAGCCCTGGAAGCGCGGGACACCGCGCGCGTGGTCCGGCTGGAGTCGGGCGCCGCGGACCTCGGCCGCCGCTACACCGACCACGCGCTGAGGGTCTTCGCCGAGGTCAAAAAGCTGCTCGGCGAGCCCGCGCACCACCCCGTCAGGGTGCAGCTGGTCGCCGCCGCCACCGGCACACCGCTGTGGACGGGACTGGCCGCCGTGCTGCGGTCGGCCGGACTGGAGAACCCGAGACTGCTCGGGCAGATGGTGCTGGTGGACCCGCGGGAAGCGCCGGAGCGCGCGGCCTCCCGCGTGACGGCGGACCGCGGGGTCCTCCCGGACTCCGGGGTGCGCTATCTCGACGGCGTCCGCCAGGTCCTGAAGTGGCGTGCGGACGACACCTTCCACCGTGCGGCGGAGTCCCCCTGGAAGGACGGGGGTGTCTACCTGATCACCGGGGGCGCCGGCGGACTGGGCACGGTCTTCGCCCGGGACATCGCGGAGCGCGCCCACGGGGCCCGCATCGTGGTCGTCGGCCGCGCTCCCCACGACGCCCGGAAGGACCAGGTGCTCGAAGGGCTGCGCGAGCGCGGCGCGGAGGCGGTCTACCTCCAGGCCGACGTGGCCGTCCGGGAAGATGTCGACCGGCTCGTGCGGGAGACCCGGGCCCGGTACGGCCGGATCGACGGCATCTTGCACGCGGCCGGGCTCACCAGCGACTCCTTCGTCATCAAGAAGGACGCGGCCGAGTTCTCCCGGGTGCTGGCACCGAAGGTGGCCGGGCTGGTGCACCTGGACGAGGCCACCCGGAACGAGGACCTCGACTTCCTGGTCGCCTTCTCCTCGGTGGCCGGCGCCCTGGGCAATGTCGGGCAGGCCGACTACGCGACGGCGAACGCCTTCATGGACGCCTTCGCGGCGCACCGCAACGCGCTGGTGGCCCTGGGTGAGCGGCAGGGGAGGAGCGTGTCGGTCGCCTGGCCCCTGTGGAGCGGTGGCGGCATGGGCGTCGACGAGCCGACCGAGCGGTCGCTGCGCGAGCGCTTCGGGCTCGTGCCCCTGCCGGACAAGGACGGGGTGCGTGCTCTGTACCGGTCCCTGGCCTCGCCGTCCGACCACGTGATGGTCCTCTCCGGCGACCCCCGCCGGATCGCCACGACCCTCCTCGCCGGACTCCTCGTGGACGGTCCCGCACCCCTGCCCCTGACCTCGCCGCACCCCGCGCCCGCGCAGGGCCCCCGGGACGGCACGCAAACCCCCGACGGGGACGCGCGGACCCCGGCCGGGCCCGCCGCGGGCTCGCCCGCCGACTGCCTGGACGAGGCCGCCGAGCAGCGGGCGGTGGGCTACTTCAAGCGGCTCCTGTCCTCGGTCATCGACCTGCCCGCCGACCGGATCGACGCCGAGGCACCGCTGGAGGAGTACGGCGTCGACTCCGTCATGACCATGGAGATGACCCGCACCCTCGAAGAGGTCTTCGGCTCGCTCCCGAAGACCCTGTTCTTCGAGTACCGGACCATCACCGCCCTCACCCGCCACCTCCTCGCCACCCGTCCCCGCCAGGTCGCCGAACTCGTCCACCCGGGCGGTGGGGACCGGCGGGAGCCGGCCGCCCCTCCCGGCACCCCCGATCGGTCCGCCGCGGCGACCGGACGCACCTGGCCGGTGCCCGCCGCCGCCCCGGCCGGGCGCCCGCTCGATCCCGGCCCGCGCAAGGCCGCCGGCGACATCGCGATCATCGGACTGGCGGGCCGCTACCCCCGGGCGCGCGACGTCCGGGAGTTCTGGCAGAACCTCGCCGCCGGCGAGGACTGCGTCACCGAGATCCCGCGTGACCGCTGGGACCACGGCCGCTTCTTCGACCCCCGCGTGGGAGAGCCTGGCAAGTCCTACAGCAAGTGGGGCGGATTCCTCGAC
The DNA here is from genome assembly GCF_040686735.1 of Streptomyces sp. NPDC079167. Lineage (NCBI taxonomy): Bacteria > Bacillati > Actinomycetota > Actinomycetes > Kitasatosporales > Streptomycetaceae > Streptomyces > Streptomyces sp. NPDC079167. Next base: position 92,954 of record NZ_JBFBLO010000017.1, read on the forward strand.
GGCGCCTACGACTTCGACCCGCAGTTCTTCAACATCTCCCCCCGCGAGGCGGAGGTCATGGACCCGCAGGAACGGCTGTTCCTCCAGTGCGTCCACGACACGCTGGAGGACGCCGGATACGTCCGGGACGTCGGCAAGGACCGCACCGGCAACCTGCTCGGCGGCCGCGTGGGCGTCTTCGCCGGAGTCATGTACCAGGAGTACCAGCTCCACGGCGGGCAGGCGGTCGACGGCGAAGCGGCTCCCGTGGTACCGGGCAGCTCCGCCTCCGTCGCCAACCGCGTCTCCCACGTGTTCAACTTCGGCGGCCCCAGCATGAGCGTCGACACGATGTGCTCGTCGTCGTTGATGGCGCTGCACCTGGCTTGCCGGAGCCTGGAGGCGGGCGACTGCGACACGGCGGTCGCCGGCGGGGTCAACCTTTCGCTGCACCCGAACAAGTACCTGCTCCTCAGCCAGGGCCGGCTCGCGTCGAGCGACGGCCGCTGCGCCAGCTTCGGTGCCGGAGGCGACGGCTACGCTCCGGGAGAGGGCGTGGGCGCGGTCCTGCTCAAACCTCTGGAGCGCGCCGTCGCCGACGGCGACCGGATCTACGGGGTCATCAAGGGGACGGCCGCCAACCACCGCGGCAGGACCAGCGGTTACTCGGTACCGGACCCCGTGGGCCAGGCCGAGGTCATCGGCGAGGCCCTGAGGCGGGCCGGCGTGAACGCGCGGGACGTCAGCTACATCGACGCCAACAGCGTCGGTACCGCTCTGGGCGATCCGGTCGAGATCGCCGGCCTGTGCAAGGCGTTCGAGCCCTACACCGACGACCGGGGCTTCTGCGCGATCGGCTCGGTGAAGAGCAACATCGGGCATGCCGAGAGCGCGTCCGGCATCGCCGGAGTCACCAAGGTCCTGCTCCAGCTCCAGCACGGCCGCCTGGCCCCGTCCTTGCACGCCTCGCCGCTCAACCCGCACATCGACTTCGAGCAGACCCCGTTCGTGGTGCAGCGCTCGGCCGCGGAGTGGCCGGCCCGGGTGCCGGACGACGGCACACGCGCGGCGCTCCCGAGGATCGCGGGCGTGTCCGCGTTCGGAGCGGGCGGTTCGAACGTGCACGTCGTGCTGGCGGAGCACCTCCCCCAGGAGTCCCCGCGGCCCGCACCGGCCGACGGCGACCCGCGGGCCGTCATACCGCTGTCGGCCCGCACGGCCGACCAGCTGAGGGCGCGGGCCGAGCAGCTGACACAGTGGCTGGGCCGCCCCGAGCACGCGGACCTCGCGCTCGGGGACATCGCCCACACCCTGCAGGTCGGCCGCGAAGCGCGGGAGGAGCGCCTCGGCATCGTCGCCTCCTCCGTACCCGACCTGGTCCGCAAGCTCGACCACTTCCTGGCGGACGGCCCGGCGGACGGCGAGACCGTCCGCGGTTCGGTCGTCGGTGCAGCCCGGACGCTGAGCCTGTTCGCCTCGGACAGCGACCTCGACGTGATGATCGCGGCGTGGGCCGAGAAGGGGAAGTACGAGAAGCTGCTCGAACTGTGGGTCAGCGGCGTCCCGGTGCGCTGGGGCTCGCTCCCGGGCACCGCGCGGGCGCGCAGGGTCGCGTTGCCGGCCTACCCCTTCGCGTCCGAGCGGTACCACGCCTTCGACGGCCCCTCCGCCGCCGAACCGGCCGCCCTCGCCGGGCCGGCCCCGCTGCACCCGCTGGCGCAGGTCAACACGTCCGACTTCACGGAGCAGCGCTTCACCTCCCTGGTGACCGGAGTGGAGCCCTTCCTGGGCGAGCGCACCACCCGCGTCGTGCCGGGCACGGCCTTCCTGGAGATGGCCCTGGCTGCCGGCTGCCTGAGCAGCCACAGCGCCGTCACCCCCTCGGCACCCGCCGTGCTGCGCGACGTCGTGTTCGCGCAGCCGCTCGATCCGGCCGGCGGACCCCGCGAGGCGCACATCGGGCTGCGCCCGCAGGACGACGGCGACATCAGGTTCAAGATCACCGGCACCCGGCCGGGCGGGGACCGCGGCCTCGAAGCCGCCGAGCACGCCTCGGGAGTCCTCTTCTTCGCGGACGGGGCCGAAGAGACCGTGCTCGACCTGGCCGCCCTGCGCATGAGCTGCCGTCAGTCCGGGCACTCCCTCGTCCGGCTGGCGCTGACGGATCCGGCGCGGGAGGTGGACGACGCCCTCGTCCTCCACCCGGGCCTGCTCGACTCCGCCGTGCGGGCGTGCACCGACCTCCTCGGCGAACCGGCCGGGCGGGAGGGCGCGCCCGCCGACGGCGCATCCGCGGTGGTGGGCGCCATCGAGGAAGTCCTCGTCCTCGACGCCTGCACACCCTCGATGTGGGCCTGGATCCGGCCCTGCGTCCAGCACGACCACCACGGGCGGGTGCCCTGCTTCGACCTCGACCTGGCCGACGAGCAGGGCCGGGTGCGCATCCGGATCGGAGGGCTCTCCCTCGGTCCGGTGGCGCACGGCCACGACGGGCCCGCGGCCCTCGGAGCCGGTCCCGCCGAGGAGCTCCCCGCCCCGGCCGCCGCCGGGGACACGGCGGACAGCGCCGGGGGGAAAACCCTGCTGAGGCGGCAATGGCGACACCGGCCCGCCCCCGCCCGATCGTCGGGCCCGCCCGCCGCACGTCCGACCGTGCTGCTCGCGGGACTCCCGGAGCTGGAGCCCCTCCTGCGCGGCGACGACGCCGACGTCTTCCTCCTGAGCGGAGCGGGCGAAGACCCGTACGGCCGCTACACCGACTGCGCCCGGCAGGTCCTGGCGCACCTGCGCTCCCTGGTGCGCGGAGCCACCGGCCCGCACCACGTGCAGCTGGTGGTCCCCGGCACGCCGGACGCGGCGCTGCTCCCCGCGCTCGAAGCGGTCCTGCGGACGGCCGGTCCGGAGAACCCGGCCGTCACCGGCCAGGTCGTCGTACTGGACCGGACGGACACCCCCGAGCGTGCCGCGGCGCGCGTCAGGGAGAACCGGGGATGCCCCGAGGAGCCGCTGGTGCGGTACTCCGACGGCCGCCGCGAGGTGCCGGTCTGGGCCGAGGACGAGGCCCGCTCCGGTGCCGACGGGCTGCCGTGGAAGGAGGACGGGGTCTATCTCGTCGCGGGCGGTGTGGACGGACCCGCCCACGCGGTCGCGCGGGAAATCGCCGCACAGACGGGTAACGCGACCGTGGTCCTCGCCGGAAGCTCTGCTCCTGCCCCCGCCGCGTCGCCGACGCAGCCGGGGCAGGCGGACCGGGGAACGGTGCTCTTCGAGCGGGCCGACCTCTGCGACCCCTCCGAGGCGAGCGCGCTGGTCGCGCGGATCCTGGAGCGCCAGGGGGGCATCGACGGGGTCATCCATGTCGCCGGGACGGCCGGCGGTGCGCTCATCGCCGACACCCCGGACCACGCGTTCCTGGACGCCCTGGCCGCGGAGACCGCAGGCGCGGTGAACCTGGACGCCGCGACCGCGGCGGTCCCGCTGGACTTCTTCGTGACGCTCGCCGCCCCGCCCGGGGCGGACGGCGCCGCCGGCCGGGGCGCCGGCGCCGCGGCGAACGCCTTCCTGGCCGCCTACCCGCCGTACCGGCAGGGCCTCGTCGTCGCCGGCCTGCGCTCCGGGCACAGCCAGTCCGTCCTGCGGCCGTCGCACGAAGACGGTCTGCCGGAGGAGCCGGCCTTCGACGACCTCCACCGGGTCCTGCGTTCCGAGTACGGCGAGGTGAGGGTCGCGGCCCGGCCCGCCGACGGCACCCGGAGCGGTGCCTCCGGCTCGACGCAGTGGCAGTACACCGCCCTCTCCACCGATGGGACCGACGCGTGACGGACTACGACAGCGACCTGCTCGAGGACCTCGAGGAGAAGGCGAGCGGGTACCTCGCACGCCTTCTCTCCGAGGTCACCAAGCTCCCCCTCGCCAGCGTCGACGCCGGGTCGGCCTTCGAGGGCTTCGGCCTCGACTCGATCATGGCGGTGACCATGACGGAACGGATGGAAGCGGACCTCGGCCCGTTGCCCGCCACCTTGTTCTTCGAGTTCGGAACCCCCCGCGAGCTGGCCCGGCACCTGGCCGCCACCCGGCGGTCCGAGGTCGCAGCCCTCGCCGGGGAAGCCGCCGCGTCCCCGGCGGCCCCCGTACCCCCGGCGGCGGCCCCGACCGCCGCACGGCGCGCGGCCCCCCTGCGGCGCAAGCCCCTGACCTCGACGAGGTGGTCGGGACGCGGGACTGGGACGCCCCCCGAGGCCGTCACCCGGCCCCTTCCCGCCCCCTCCGAGAGGCAGGGCCTGGACATCGCGGTCATCGGACTGGCCGGGCGCTACCCGGAGGCCCGCACACTGGACGAGTTCTGGGCCAACCTGGCCGCCGGCCGCGACTGCGTCACGGAGATACCGGCCGAGCGGTGGGACCACCGGCCGCACTTCGACCCGGATCCCGACGCGCCAGGCAAGACGTACAGCAAGTGGGGCGGATTCCTGGACGGGGTCGACGAGTTCGACCCCCTGTTCTTCAACATCTCACCCGTCGACGCCGAGCGGATGGACCCGCAGGAGCGCCTGTTCCTCCAGTGCGTCCACGAGACCGTGGAGGACGCCGGATACACCCCGGACCGGCTGAAGGAGCCGACGGACTCCGGCCGCCCGCCCGTCATCGGCGTCTACGCCGGTGTCATGTACTCGGAATACCAGTTGTACGGAGCCCAGGAGCAGGTCCTCGGCAACCCGGTGACCGTGCCCGGGAACATCTCGGGCGTCGCCAACCGGGTCTCGTACTTCTTCGACTTCCAGGGCCCCAGCCTGAGCGTCGACACCATGTGCTCCTCCTCGCTTACCGCCCTCCACCTGGCGTGCCAGGCCATCAGGTCCGGTGCCTGCGACATGGCCGTCGCCGGAGGGGTCAACGTGTCGGTGCACCCCAACAAGTACCTGCTCCTCGGCCAGAGCCGCTTCGCCTCCAGCACCGGCCGGTGCGAGAGCTTCGGCGAAGGCGGCGACGGATACGTCCCGGGCGAAGGCGTGGGCGCCGTCCTGCTCAAGCCCCTGGACCGGGCCGTGAAGGACGGCGACCACATCCACGGGGTCATCCGGGGCATCGCCGTCAACCACGGCGGGAGGACGAACGGCTACTCCGTCCCCAGCCCGGCCGTCCAGGCCCGGGTGGTCGCCGACGCCTGGCGGGAGGCCGGCATCGACCCGAACGCGGTCGGTTACATCGAGGCGCACGGCACCGGCACCGCGCTCGGGGACCCGATCGAGATCGCCGGACTCACCCGCGTCTTCCGCGCGCACGCCCGTGACGACCGGGGCTGCGCGATCGGTTCGGTCAAGAGCAACATCGGCCATGCCGAGAGCGCCGCCGGAATCTCCGGACTCACCAAGGTGCTGCTCCAGATGAGGCACGGCAAGATCGCCCCCTCGATCCACTCCGCAGAACCGAACCCGAACATCGACTTCGCCGGCACTCCCTTCACCGTCCAGCAGACCCTCGCCGACTGGAGGCGGCCGGTCGTCACCGTCGACGGCGAGGAGCGCGAGCTCCACCGGACCGCCGGCATCTCCTCGTTCGGCGCCGGCGGTACCAACGCCCACCTGGTCGTCGAGGAGTACCGGCCGTCCCCGGGCGGCGCACCGGACCGCGATGCGGCCCCCGGTGGCGTGCCGGTCGTCCTGTCGGCCCGTACCGCCGAGCGCCTGACCGAGAAGGCGGCGCAACTCGCCGACTGGATCGAGCGGAAGGACCTCTCGACCGGAGACCTGCCCGCACTCGCCCACACGCTCCAGGTGGGGCGCGAGGCCATGCGGGAGCGGCTCGGGCTCGTCGTGACCGCGATGCCGGACCTGGTCGTCCGCCTCCGCGACTTCGCCGAGGGACGCCAGGACGCCGAGGGCCTGTTCCGCGGCAGGGCCCGCACCTCGGCCGCCGGCCCGGGCGCCTCCGGCGCGCAGGCCGGCCCGGGCGCCTCCGGCGCGCAGGCCGGGCGGGGCCTCCCGGCGCTGCTGGCGCTCTGGGTCGACGGAGGCCCGGTCGACTGGCACGCCCTGCACGCGAACGGGTGCCCGCCCCGGGTCGCCCTGCCCTCCTACCCGTTCGCCAGGAACCGGTACTGGATCGACACCGCGCGCTCGGCCGCGGCCCTCGCCTCGGGCGGCACGGCGGTACCGTCCGTCCCCGCGGCGGCGGGCGGCGACCGGAATCCGGTCCCCCTCCTCTTCACGGAGACCTGGCAGCCGCAGGCGCTGCCCGACGCCCGCGTGGCCGCCGGTGCGCCGTGCACCGTGGTCTGTCTCAGCCCCGACCCGGCGTTCCGGCCCGGGCCGGCCCGCGCCTCCGGAGCCGGCGACCACTCCGGCGCCGAGGTCACCCTGCTGTTCGTCACGCCGGGGGAGGGGTTCGCCCGGACCTCGGGGGACTCCTACCAAGCCGCTCGCCGCAACCCGGACGACTACGCGCGGGTATTCGAGGACATCCGGGCGCGGTACGGCGCCGTCGACGCCGTCCTGAACCTGTGGCCCCTGGACGACGCAGCGGAACCAGGCTCCTACACCGACACCGTGCACCTCCTCAAGGCGATCGCCGGGTCGGGGCTGCCGGTGGGGAACGTGCTGCAGGCGGGAGAGTTCCGCGACGGCGTCGAGCGGGCGTACGCGGAGTCATGGCTCGGCTTCGACCGCTCCCTCGGGCGGGCGCTGCCCGGCGTGCGGTTCGCCGCGATCCTGGAGGACGCCCGGGACACGCCCGACAGGACGCCCCGCGACCTCTGGTTCGCCCGCCTGTGGGACGAGTGGGCGGCAGGCACGTCCGGCAGCGCGCTCTACCGCGCCGGTGCCCGCCACGTCAGCCGGGTCCAGCCGAGTCCGGACCGGCCCGGCCGGCACCTCCTCAGGCCCCACGGCACGTACCTCATCACGGGGGGCACCGGCGGGCTCGGCCTCCTGGTCGCCGAGCACCTGGCCAGGAACTGGTCGGCCCGGCTGGTGCTGACCGGACGCTCCCCCCTCGACGCCCGCAAGCGGACCGAGCTCGCCCGGATCGAGTCGCTGGGCGGCGAGGTCCACTACCGACAGGCCGACGTCGCCGATCGGCAGGCCATGCGGGAGGCGGTGGCAGCGGCGCACGAGCGCTTCGGCCCGATCCACGGCGCCGTCCACGCCGCGGGAGTCCCCGAGGGCACTTCGCTGGCCACCGCCGACGCCCGGTCCTTCCAGCACGTGCTCTCCGCCAAGGTGGACGGCACGCGCGTGCTCGACGAGGTGCTGGCCGCGGAACCCCTCGACTTCCTCTGTTACTTCTCGTCGACCTCGGCGGTCCTCGGCGATTTCGGCGGCTGCGCCTACGCGGTGGCCAACCGCTTCCAGACGTCCTACGCGCGCCACCGCGACGAGCAGGTGCGCCGGGGAGCGTCGTCCGGAGCCACGGTCGCCGTCAACTGGCCGCTGTGGAACGGCGGCGGAATGGGATTCGACGACGCCGCCGGCATCGAGCTGTACCTGTCCTCCAGCGGACTGCGCCTGCTGGAGGCGGACGAGGGCCTCGTGCTCTTCGAACGCCTCCTTGGCCAGGACCAGACGCAGCAGATCGTCCTGGCCGGCGATCCGCCGCGGATACGGCGCATGCTCGCCACCGACCCCGCGCCGGCGGCCCCGCGAAGCGAGGACCGCCCGGCCGCAGCCCCACACCGCTCCGGCGCGCCCCGCGCGGCGCACATTTCGCACACCGCGGAAAGGCAGGACATGTCAGCCAGCGAGGACACCGGCAGCAGCAGTGCCGCGGACGTCGAGGCGCTGGTCCTCTCGGCCCTCAGGACGGCCATCGTCGAGGTCCTGAAGGTGTCCCGTGAGCAGATCCACGCCGACGAGAACCTCTCCGAGCTCGGGTTCGACTCGGTGAGCCTGGTCAAGCTGGCCAGGGTCCTGGGGGAGAGCCTCGCGATCGAGGTGCTGCCGTCTGTGTTCTTCTCCTACCCCACCCCCGAGAAACTGGTCGCCCATCTGAGCGCGGACCACGGAGCGGAACTGGGCCGACGGCTCCGCCCGGAGGCAGCGGTACCCCTTACCGCGCTCGGGGACCGCACCGCGCTCGGGGACCGCACCGCGCTCGGGGACCGCACCGCGCCGGACACCACTTCGCGGCGCCCGGCCGACACGGAACCGGAGCCCATCGCCGTCATCGGCATGAGCGGCCGGTTCCCCGCCGCCCGGACCGTCGAGGAGTTCTGGGAAAACCTCGCACAGGGCAGGGACGCGCTGACAACCGTCCCGGCGGACCGGCAGGCCGACTGGGAGGGACCCGAGGCCGGGCTGCCGGACCCCGTCCGCTGCGGCTTCGTACCGGGCGTCGCTGAGTTCGACGCCGCGTTCTTCGAGATATCGCCCCGCGAGGCGCGCACCATGGACCCCCGACAGCGGCTGCTGCTCCAGGAGGCCTGGCGCGCCCTGGAGGACGCGGGCTACGGCGAACGCCGGCTGCGTGCCGGAGCGATCGGCATGTTCGTCGGCGCCGAACAGGGCGACTACGCCCAGCTGACCGGGGGAGAGGGCGGCATCACCGCCCAGCACGAGGCGATCATGGCCGCACGGCTGGCCTACCTCCTCGACTTCTCCGGCCCGGTGCTGACGGTCAACACCGCCTGCTCCTCGGGTCTGACGGCCGCCCACCAGGCGTGCGCGAGCCTGCGCGCCGGCGAGTGCGACACCGCGGTGGTCGCCGCCGTCAACCTGGCGACCACCGCGCGCGGCCTGGCCGAGATGGGCAGGTCCGGGATGCTGTCGGAGAGCGGAGTCTGCCGCGCCTTCGACGAGCGGGCCGACGGCATGGTCCTCGGCGAGGCGGTCCCTGCCCTCGTCCTCAAGCGGCTGTCCCGGGCGGAAGCCGACGGCGACCGCGTCCTGGCGGTCATCCGCGGCAGCGGCATGAACTACGACGGCCGCACCAACGGCATCACCGCTCCGAACGGGGCGGCCCAGACGCGGCTCTACCGCCAGGTCTACGAGCGGCACGCCATCGACCCCGAGCGCATCGGACACCTGGTGGCCCACGGCACGGGGACCCGGCTCGGCGACCCGGTCGAGGTGAACGCCCTGAACGAGGCGTACCGGGAGCGGACGGACAAGACCGGTTTCTGCGCGCTGACCTCCACCAAATCCGGTGTCGGCCACAGCCTGGCCGCCTCCGGGCTGGTCAGCCTGATCGCACTGGTCCAGTCGGTCCGGCACGGCGTCGTCCCGGCGAGCCTGAACTGCGAGCAGGACAGCGACTACATCAGCTGGAAGGACAGCCCCTTCTACGTCAACAAGACGGCCAAGCCGTGGCCGGCCGACCCCACCACGGGGACGAGGCTCGGCGCGGTCAGCTCCTTCGGCATGAGCGGGACCAACGTCCACATGGTGGTGGAGAACGTCCCCGAGCCCGTCCGCCGGACCCCGGCCGCCGAGACTCCGGTCCTGCTCCTGCTGTCCGCCAAGACTCCGGAGGCACTGCGGCGCCGCGCCGAGGACCTCCGGGCGGCCCTCGCGCACGGCGAACTGGACCACCGGCGGCTGCGGGACACCGCCTACACCCTCATGGAGGGCAGGCAGCACTTCGCCCACCGCTGCTCCGTCGTCGTCAGCGGTCCCGACGACGTCCTCGCCGCGCTGTCCGCGGCCGGGAGCGGCCAGCAGCACCCCATGGTCGGGCGCGGTGAGGTCCCCCGCGAGCAGGAGCGTTCGCTGTCGGACGTCCAGGCACGGGCACTGCTGGACGTGCTCCGGGCGCCCGAGGTGACGGCGGAGCGGTACCGGGAGGTGTGCGCGGCCCTGGGCGAGCTCTACTGCCGGGGCGCCGTGCCGGACTGGCCGGCGCTGTTCACCCCCGACACTCCCGCCATTGTCTCCCTCCCCGGCTACCCCTTCGCGCGCCCGCCGCATTGGGTCACCGACGGGCGCGGCGCCCCGGCACGGCCGGCCGCGCCTACCTCCGCACCGGCTCCCGCTGCTCCCTCGACGCCCTCGCTCCCTTCGGTCCGCCCGGCACCCCCGGTCGTCGACGTGCGGGAACCCGCGGTGTCGGCCGCTTTGAGCAGCGTCACCGGAAAGCCCCGGATCCGTCTCGCGGACCCGGGCGCCCCGGCGCTCCGGACGACGGCTCCGGCGGGCAAGCCGCGCAACGTCGTGCTTACAGGCACCGGCGAGGCGGCCGGGCGGCCGGCTGCTGCGTCCTCTCCGCCGCCCGCTCCGACGGCGGTGCCGGCCCGGGGCGCCATGTCGGGCCGGTCTTCGCGCGTGCTGCGGGAGGAGTTGCGGGCGGGGCTGGCGGCGGTGCTGTTCCTGTCGGAGAGCGAGGTCGATCCGCGGCGCAATTTCGTGGAGTTGGGGCTTGACTCCATCATCGGGGTGGAGTGGGTGAAGGCGATCAACAAGGCGTACGGCACGTCGTTGACGGCGACGCGGCTGTACGACTACCCGTCGGTGGTGGAGCTGGCGGCCCATGTGGAGCAGCAGCTGCCGGCCGGCCACGCGGCTACCCCGGAGCCGGAGCCGGAGCCGGAGCCGGAGCCGGAGCCGGTGCCTGCTGTCGTGCCGCAGGCGACAGCCGTTCCCCGGACCGAGGTTTCCTCCGCGGTACCTCCCGCCATGTCGGACCGGTCTTCGCGCGTGCTGCGGGAGGAGTTGCGGGCGGAGCTGGCGGCGGTGCTGTTCCTGTCGGAGAGCGAGGTCGATCCGCGGCGCAATTTCGTGGAGTTGGGGCTTGACTCCATCATCGGGGTGGAGTGGGTGAAGGCGATCAACAAGGCGTACGGCACGTCGTTGACGGCGACGCGGCTGTACGACTACCCGTCGGTGGTGGAGCTGGCGGCCCATGTGGAGCAGCAGCTGCCGGCCGGCCACGCGGCTACCCCCGAGCGGGAGCGGGAGCCGGAGCCCGAACCGGACCCTGAACCAGAGCCCCAGCCGGAATCCGAACCCGAGCCGGAGCCCGAACCCGAGCCCGAGCCGGCACGCGAATCGGCCGTCGTGACCGGGCCGGAGCCCGAGCGCGCTCCGCCGGTGTCCGTGGACGCCCCGTCCGCCTCCCCCCGCTCGGACCGCGTGGCGGTGGTCGGGATGTCCGGGCGCTACCCGGACGCGGAGAACCTCCGCGAGTACTGGGCCAACCTCCGCGACGGCCGTGACTCCGTGCGCGAAGTGCCCGCGGAGCGCTGGGACATGTCCCGCTACTACGACCCCCGCCCCGGCCAGAAGGGCAAGACCTACTGCAACGCGATGGGCCACCTGCAGGACGCGGACTGCTTCGATCCGCTGTTCTTCAACATATCGCCGGCCGAAGCGGAAGGGATCGACCCGCAGCACCGCCTGTTCCTGCAGGAGGCGTACCGGGCGTTCGAGGACGCCGGCTACGACCCCGGATCGCTGGGCCGGATGAAGTGCGGTGTCTACCTGGGGATCAGCGGCAACGAGTACAGCTTCCTGGTGTCCGGGAACGACAGCGGCGAGGACACCGTCGCGACGAGCAGCAGCAATGCCATCGCCGCCGCGCGCATCGCCTACTTCCTCAACCTCAAGGGCCCGGCGATCGCCCTCGACACCGCCTGCTCGTCCTCGCTCGTCGCCCTGCACCTCGCCCAGCAGGCACTGGCCAGCGGTGAGATCGACATCGCACTCGTCGGAGGCGTCTCGCTGTACCTGCTTCCGGGCACCTATGTGAGGATGTCGGGAGCGCGGATGCTCTCGGCCACGGGCCGGTGCCGGTCGTTCGACCGGGGAGCCGACGGGTTCGTGCCGGGCGAGGGCGTCGGTGCCCTCGTGCTGAAGCGGCTGAGCGACGCCGAGGCCGATCACGACCACATCCGCGGAGTGGTCGTGGCCTCGGGTACGAACCAGGACGGCAAGACCAACGGCATCACCGCTCCCAGTGCCAACAGCCAAATGGAATTGTTCCGTTCGGTCTACGACAGGTACGGGGTCGATGCCGCGTCCATCGGCTACGTCGAGACGCACGGTACGGGCACAACCCTCGGGGACGCGATCGAGCTCGACGCCCTGAGCACGGTCTACCGTGAGCGTGGCGTCGCCCCCGGGTCGTGCGCGATCGGCTCGGTGAAGAGCAACATCGGCCACACCTCCGCTGCCGCCGGCATCGCCGGTGTGCACAAGGTGCTGCTGGGCCTGGGCCACGGCCTGCTCGTCCCGTCCCTCCACGTGGAGACGCCCAACGAGCTCCTCGAATCCGACGACTGCCCGCTGACCATCAGCCGGGACCTCCAGTTCTGGGAAGCGGGGAACGGCCACGAGCTGAGGCGGGCAGCGGTCAGCTCCTTCGGATTCAGCGGAACGAACGCCCACGTGGTGCTGGAGGAATATCGCCATGCGTGACACGACCGAACACGCCGGATCATCGGCAGTCCTGATCGTCCTGTCCGCCGCGTCGGAAGGGCAGTTGGACACCCGGGCACGTGATCTGCTCGCCTTCGTCGAGGAGCAGCCGCGCCTCGGTCTGTCCGACCTGTCCTTCTCGCTCCAGGTGGGGCGAGCGGCGCTGGAGTGCCGGCTGGCCTTTACGGCCGACTCCCTCGACGCGGTGGCCCGGGGTCTGAGGACCCATCTCGGAGACGACGGCACCGTCGAGGTCTTCCGTGGCCGGGTCGCGGAGCCGTCGAGCTGGGACGAGCAGAGCGAGGAGGACCGCGACCTCGTCCGGTCCCTGATCTCCGTCCGTGCCTGGCAGGGCGTGGCGGAGGCATGGGCCGGCGGCCGTGCCGTGGACTGGGCCCTGGTCCACGCCCCGCGCAAGCCCTTCCGCATTCCGCTTCCCACCTATCCCTTCGCCAAGGAGCGCTACTGGGTGGCGGCGAGCCCCGAGCCCACGCCCGCTCCCGTACCCCCTCCGGCCGGCGGGTTCCTCCCGCCGGCGGACCCGGACGCGGCGGAGTCGGTGGGCAGCCGCCACGGCTCGACCTTCACCGGTGACGAGCTGGTCCTGCGGGACCACTTGGTGCACGGCGTGCGGACGCTGCCGGGCGCCGCGTACCTGGAGATGGCCCTGGCGGCAGTCGCCTCGGGGGGCGGGCCGCTGGGGCACCGCACCGGTGTGGCCCTCGCGGACGTCGTCTGGATGCGGCCGTTCCAGGTCCACGACCGGCCGCGCGAGCTGGAGGTGACGCTCCGACAGGACTCCGCGGACGCGGTCGGCTTCCGGGTGTCCGTCGTCGGCGAGGACGCCGGGCCCGCCGACCTGTGCACGGGCTCGGTGGTGCCGTGCGAGGCGGCACCGGCATCCGTCGACCTCGCGCGGATGCGGGCCGCCTGGGGTGGACGGCGGCGGGACCCGGCCGAGATCTACCCCGCGTTCCGGGCCGCCGGCCTCGAGTACGGCGTGACGTTCCGCGCCATCGACCACCTGCTCCTCGGGGATGCGGAGGCGCTCGGCCGGCTGGTGCTGCCCGAGGCGGCGCGCGCCGGCGCGGAGGGCCTCCGGCTGCCCCCGAGCCTGATGGACGCGGCCTTCCAGACCTGCGCGGGCGTGCTGGCCGGGGAGTCCGACGCCGGGCGGACGGCGTTCGTGCCGTTCGGGGTGGACCGGGTCGAGGTGCTGGCCGCACCGGGCGATGCCCTCTGGGTCTGGGGGCGGCGCGCCGCCCGGGACACGGTGGGCGGGACCACCCGCACCTTCGACCTCGATCTGTGCGACGACACCGGCCGCGTCCTGGTCCGGGTCCGGGGCCTGGCGGTCCGGGCCCAGCCGGGAACGTCGGCCGGGGCGGCCGGCGCTCCCTCCGACGGCGAGGTGTTCGCCACCCCGCGGTGGCGGCCCAGCCCGCTGCCCGACGCGTCCGCCCCCGCCGGTACGAGGGCCGTGGTGTTCGCCGAGCGCGGCGCTCTCGGCGACGGTGCCGCCCCGGGTCCGGACTGCGAGGTGGTGACGTTCGATTCGGAGGCATCCACCCTCGACACGCGGTACACGCACTGCGCCCTCCAGGTGCTGGAAAGGACGCAGCGGCTGCTGCGGGACGGCACGCAGACGAAGTACGTCCTCCAGGTGCTGCTGTCCGGCGGGCCGGAGTCGGGCGTGCTGACCGGCCTGGGAGCGCTGCTTCGGACGGCGGCCCTGGAGAACCCGCGGATCACCGGCCAGGTCGTCGTCGTGGACACCGGGACACCGGTCGCGACACGGCTCGCCCTTCTCGAACGGGAACGGCGCGGCCCCGTCGACGCCGCCGTGCGGTACCGCGGGGGCAGCCGCGAGGTGCTTACCTGGGCCGAGGAGTTCCCGGCCGGGTCGCCCGGCGTGCCGTGGCGGTCCGGGGGCGTCTATCTCGTCACCGGCGGCCTGGGCGGCCTCGGGTGCGTCTTCGCCATGGAGATCGCCCGGCAGGTGAAGGACGCCAGGCTCGTCCTCGTCGGACGCTCCCCGGTGACACGGCAGTCCCGCGGTTTCCTCGGCCGGCTCCGCGCCGCGGGCGCGGAGGTGTCGTACGAGACGGTGGACATCGCCGACCCGGCCGCGGTCAAGGCGCTGGTCGACGGGATCCGCCGCACGGCGGGTGCGCTCCACGGGGTCCTCCACAGTGCCGGCGTGATCGAGGACGACTTCATCCTGAGAAAGTCCGCACAGGAGTTCCGCGGGGTCCTCTCGCCCAAGGTGAGCGGCCTGGTGAACCTCGACGAGGCGATCGGGGACCAGGACCTGGACTTCCTCGTGGCCTTCTCCTCCGGAGCTGCCGTCACCGGGAACGTCGGCCAAGCCGACTACGCGGCGGCGAACGCGTTCATGGACGCGTACGCGGAGTACCGCGCGGGCCTCGTAGCCTCCGGCCGGCGGTCCGGCCGAACGCTCTCGATCAACTGGCCCCTGTGGGCCGAGGGCGGCATGGGCACCGACGCCGACACCAAGACGGTGCTGCGCGACCGCTTCGGGATCTCCCCGCTGGAGCGCGGCGCCGGGATCGAGGCGTTCACCCGCTGCCTCCACACCCACCACCACCAGGTACTCGTCGCCGCTGGGCACACGGACCGGATCAGGAAGACGCTGACGATGCAGCAGGCCAGAGCGCATGCAGAACCCGCGAACGGGACCCCCGCCGTGCCGGCGGAGGCGGGCCGGGACGACGGTCTGCGGGAGTGGACCGTCGAGCACATCACCTCGCTCCTGGCGGAGGTGCTGAAGGTGCCCGCGAGGCGCCTCGATCCGAGCAGCCGCCTGGAGCGCTACGGCATCGACTCGATCCAGGCCGTCAACCTCACCGCCCGGCTGGAGACTTCGTTCGGCAACCTGCCGAAGACGCTGTTCTTCGAGCACCGCGACATCACCGAGCTGAGCAGCTACTTCATCGAGGCCCACGCGGGCCGGCTGCGGGAGCTGAGAGGTGCCGTCCCGGCCGCCGCGGTACCCTCGCCCCCGGTACCGGAGGCGGCGAAACGGTTCGCCGCGCCCGCCGCCCCCCTGCCGGCCCGCAGTCCTGAGGGACCCCCGTCCGCGCCGCGCGTCACGGAGATCGCCGTCATCGGGATGGGCGGACGCTACCCGCAGGCACCCGACCTGCGGACCTTCTGGCGCAACCTCGCCGAGGGCCGGGACTCCGTCACCGAGGTCCCCCGGGATCGCTGGGACGCCGATGCCCACTACCACGAGGACCGCTCCCGACCCGGTACGACGAATTCCCGGTGGGGAGGCTTCCTCGACGACGTCGACCGGTTCGACCCGCTGTTCTTCAACATGTCGCCGCGAGAAGCCGAGTTCACCGATCCGCAGGAGCGCCTGTTCCTGGAGTGCGTCTACGAGACGCTCCAGGACGCCGGGTACACGCGCCAGGACCTGGCCGGACCCTCTCCGGCCGGAGCAGGCGGCAACGTCGGGGTTTTCGTGGGCTCGATGTACGACGAGTACCAGCTCTACGGTGCCACCGAGCAGGCGCTGGCGGCCGGCCGGGCGATTCCCGGCAACGCCGCGAACATCGCCAACCGGGTCTCCTACTTCTGCGACTGGCAGGGACCGAGCCTCACCGTCAAGACGATGTGCTCCTCGTCCCTGACAGCGCTCCACCTCGCATGCCTGAGCCTGCAGGCGGGCGACTGCGAGGTCGCGGTCGCCGGCGGGGTCAACCTCTCCCTGCACCCCGCGAAGTACCTCCTGCTGGGCCAGGCCGGCTTCGCGTCGAGCAAGGGCCGCTGCGAGAGCTTCGGCGAGGGCGGCGACGGCTACGTCCCAGCCGAAGGGGTGGGCGCGGTCATGCTCAAGCCCCTGGACCGGGCCGTCGCCGACAACGACCGCATCTACGGGATCATCAAGGCGACGGCGGTGAACCACGGCGGTCGTACGAACGGCTACACCGTCCCCAACGTGAACGCCCAGGCCGACGTGATCACCCGCGCCCTCGACCGGGCAGGGGTCGACGCGCGCACCATCAGCTATGTGGAGGCGCACGGCACGGGCACCTCGCTCGGGGACCCGATCGAGATCGCCGGCCTGGCCAAGGCGTTCTCCCGTCACACCGGAGACCGCCAGTACTGCGCGATCGGATCGGTCAAGAGCAACATCGGGCACGCCGAGAGCGCCGCGGGCATATCGGCCTTCACCAAGGTGCTGCTGCAGCTCGCGCACGGCCGACTGGTCCCTTCGCTCCACTCCGAGACGCTGAACCCCCACATCGACTTCGCCGACACCCCCTTCCGGGTGCAGCGGGAGGCGGCGGAGTGGCGGCGGCCGGTGATCGACACGCCCGAGGGCCCGCGGGAGTACGCGCGCCTTGCCGGCATCTCGTCCTTCGGCGCGGGCGGGTCGAACGCCCACGTCGTCGTGGGCGAGTACGTTCCGGACGGGGCGGCGGCGTCCGGCGGTCCGACGCAATGGCCGCTGGGTGCGCTCATCGTGCTCTCGGCGCGGACCGGGGACCAGCTGCGCGAGCAGGCCCGGCGCCTGCTGGACTGGGTCCGCGAGGAGCGGATCGGGGACGCCGACGTGCCCGCCGTCGCGGCCACGCTCCAGGTGGGCCGGGAGCACATGGCCGAGCGGCTGGCGTTCCCGGCCGGCTCGGTGGCCGAGCTGACGGCCCACCTGGAGGCCCATGTCGCGGGCGAGGACGACACCGAGGCCTACCGGGGGCGCGGCAGGCGCTCCCAGGACCTCGTCTCCGTCCTGGTCGAGGACGAGGACATGGAACGCACCATCGCGGCCTGGGTGGAGAAGCGGAAGTTCGGCAAGCTGCTCGAACTGTGGACCAACGGGCTGGACCTGCCGTGGCGCCGCTACTACCCGGACGGCTTGCCGCGCCGGATCTCGCTGCCGACCTACCCGTTCGCCCGCAAGCGGTTCTGGGCGGCCGAGGACACCCGGCCCGTGACCGGGCAGGTCACCCGCGAGGCGGCCACCCCGGACACCCCGGCCGAACCGGTGGGCACGCCAGCCCCCGCGCCGCTCACCTTGCCCAAGGCGGCCCCGGCCCCCGCGCCCGCCGTGCCCGAGAAGTCCCCCGCCCAGGCGCCGGCAGCCCGGCGCACCGCCAAGCCGCGCGGCATCGGTCTGGCCCCCCTGGACGGTGCCTGGCCCCGCGCCGGCGGCGGCCCGGTTCCCGCCCGACCCGCCCGTCAGGAATCCACCGCCTCGAGCGCCCCGCTCCCGGCCCCGGTGGAAACGCCGCCACCGGCACCCGCCGCCCCTGACCGGGAGGTCCTGGTGGCCGAGTTGTCGGAAAGCCTCGGCGAGGCCCTGTACCTGCACGACGAGGAGACGGACCCGGACACGAAGTTCATCGACCTCGGCCTGGACTCCATCGTCGGCGTCGAGTGGATCAACGCGATCAACAAGCGGTACGGACTGGATCTGCCGGTGACCCGGCTCTACGACCACCCCACCGTCATGGAGCTGTCGGGGTACATCGTCCGGGAGCTGGCCGAAGGAGGCGCCCCTCAAGGGCGACCCTTTCGTGAAGTGACCGAGCCCGAGGCCGAGCAGGCTCCCCAGCCGGAGCCGGAGCCGGAGCCGGAGCCGGAGCCGGAGCCGGAGCCGGAGGCCGAGCCCAAGGCCGTGTCGGCGGCAGCCGCCCCGGCGCCGGCCCCGTCCGTGGTCGAGCCGCCGGCCGGGTCCCCGATGTCCGGAGCGATCGCCGTGGTGGGCATGTCCGGCAGGTACCCCGGTTCCACGACCCTGGACGAGTACTGGGACAACCTGGCGAACGGCCGTGACTGCGTCGGTGAGGTACCCGCTTCCCGGTGGAGCGTCGCCGACCACTACGACCCGCGTCCCCACCAGGACGGCAAGGTCGACTGCAAGTGGATGGGGCACCTCGACGACATCGAGAGCTTCGACCCGCTGTTCTTCAACATCCCGCCCGCGGAAGCGGAGTCGATGGACCCGCAGCAGCGGCTGTTCCTCCAGGAGGCGTACCACGCCTTCGAGAACGCGGGCTACGACCCGCGTTCGCTGGGAGGCCGCAAGTGCGGGGTCTACCTCGGGATCATGAGCAGCGAGTACGGCATGCTCGCGCAGCGCCAGGGACAGGGGACGAGCGCGGCGGCCACGAGCGGCAGCAATGCCATCACCGCCGCGCGCATCGCCTACTTCCTGGACCTGAAGGGCCCCGCCATCGCCCTGGACACGGCCTGCTCCTCCTCCCTGGTGGCCACCCACCTGGCGACGCAGGCCCTGCGCGGCGGCGAGATCGACATGGCCCTTGTCGGAGGTGTCACCCTCTACCTGAGCTTCGACGCGTACCTCGGCATGTCCAGCGCGGGAATGCTGTCCCCGGACGGGCGCTGCAAGGCCTTCGACAACAGCGCGAACGGGTTCGTGCCGGCCGAGGGCGTGGGCGCGCTCGTCCTCAAGCGCCTCGACGACGCCGTCCGCGACGGCGACCACATCAACGGCGTGGTCATCGGATCGGGCATCAACCAGGACGGCAGGACCAACGGCATCACCGCGCCGAGCGGTGCGAGCCAGCGGGAACTGGAACGCGACGTGTACGAGCGGTACGGCATCGACCCGGCCGCGATCGGCTACGCCGAACTGCACGGCACGGGAACCAAACTGGGCGACCCTATCGAGCTGGACGCCTTGGCCTCGGTCCACCGGGAGTACACGGACCGGACCGGCTACTGCGCCATCGGCTCGGTCAAGAGCAACCTCGGCCACACCTCCGCCGCCGCGGGCATCGCCTCCATCCAGAAGGTGCTGCTGTCCATGCGCAACGAACAGCTGGTGCCGACCCTGCACTTCGACCGTCCCAACGAGCACTTCGACTTCGAGAGCTCCCCGTTCCGCGTCAACACCGAGCTTTCCCCGTGGAAGGCCGAGGCGGACCACCCGCGGCGTGCGGCCGTCAGCGGCTTCGGGTTCAGCGGCACCAACGCCCACCTGGTTGTGGAGGAGTTCACCGGGGACGACGCCGAGCGGCCGGCCGGCGGGCCGCACGTCATCGTGCTGTCGGCCAGGAGCGAGGCGCAGCTGAGGACCTCGGCCGCCCGTCTCGCCGAGCACCTGCGCGCCCATCCGTCGGTGGCTCTGGCGGATGTCGCCCACACCCTGCAGCAGGGCAGGGAAGCCATGGCGCGACGGCTGGCCGTGGTGGCCGCCACACCGGCGGAGCTCCGCGAGAAGCTGACCCGCTACGCCGAGGACGGCGCGGCGGAGGGCGTCCTCACCGGGCTGGCAGGCAAGGGCCGCACCGGTCGCGGCGAGCCGGCCGGACCCGATGCCGCGGACGGACCGCCGACCGCCGCGGAGGCCGAGCGGCTCGCCGCGGCCTGGGTCGGCGGAACGCCTGTCGACTGGGCGCGGCTGACCGGGTGGACACGGCCCCGCCGGGTCCCCCTGCCCACCTACCCCTTCGCGCGGGAGCGCTGCTGGTTCGACGACGGCCCGGGGGACGGGCTGCCCGTGGCGGACCTCCCGGCCCCCGCCGTCGAGGGTGAGCACCCGTCGGCCGCGCCCGAGGGTGCGGACCAGGGCGGTGCGAGCATCCTGCTGGCACCGGTCTGGGACGCCGTCCCCGCGCGGCTGCCGCAGGACCCCGCCCTGCCGCACGGCCGGGTCGTCGTGATCGGCGGCACCGCGGAACAGCACGAACGGATCCGCGCCGTCCACGGCCGCGCCGAACACCTGCTGCTGGAACCGGCGGACACGGCCGAGAGCATCGCCGCGAAGCTGGACGGCGCCGGTGAGGTCCTCGGGCACCTGGTCTGGATCGCCCCGCGGGAGACGGCCGCCGACGACGAGGCGCTGGTGGACGCCCAGGAGAAGGGCCTATACGCCTGCTTCCGCCTGCTCAAGGCGCTGCTGGAGCTGGGGTACGACCGTCGCCCGCTCGACATCACCCTCGTCACCGAGCGAGCTCTGCGGGTCCGGCGTACCGACGTGGTCCACCCGGCCCACGCCGGACTGCACGGACTGCTCGGGTCGGTGGCGAAGGAGTACCCGGGCTGGACGGTGCGCCTCGCCGACCTGGACCCGGACCGCGCATGGCCGGCGGCGCAGCTGTTCGCACTGCCCGCGGCGAAGACCGGCAGCGTGTGGGCGTACCGCCGGTCCCGCTGGTACCGCCAGACGCTCGTACCGGTGCAGGACACCGCCGCCGAGCGCACCCACCGGGCGGTGTACCGGCAGGGCGGCGTCTATGTGGTGATCGGAGGGGCCGGAGGCATCGGCGAGGCATGGACCGAGCAGATGATCCGCACCTGCGGGGCGCAGGTCGTGTGGATCGGGCGTCGGGAGGAGGACGAGACGGTCCGCGCGAAGCTCGACCGCCTGGGCGAGCTCGGCCCCCGGCCGCGCTACGTGCGGGCCGACGCCACCGACCTGGCGGCGCTGGAGAGAGCGTACGAGGAGATCAAGAAGTTCCATCCGGTGGTCCACGGGGTGGTCCACTCGGCGATCGTGCTGCAGGACCGGAGCCTGGAGCGGATGGACGAGCAGCGCTTCCGGGCCGCGGTCACGGCCAAGGTCGACGTGAGCGTCCGGCTGGCCCAGGTGTTCCGCGCCGAGCCCCTGGACTTCCTCCTCTTCTTCTCCTCGATGAACTCCTTCCTGATGGGTCCGGGACAGGCCAACTACGTGGCGGGATCGGTGTTCGAGGACGCCTACGCCCACCGTCTCGGCGCCGACCTGGACATTCCCGTCAAGACCATGAACTGGGGCTTCTGGGGCACCGTCGGCGTCGTCGCCGCACCGGAGTACCGGGAGCGCATGCAGAGGGCGGGGGCGGGCTCGATCGAGCCCGCGGACGGTATGGCCGCTCTCGACGTCCTGCTTTCGGGCAGGTTCGACCAACTCGGGCTGATCAAGGCCCACGGGGGTAATTCCTGACATGCTGAACGACATTGGGCGTGAAGCCATCACGATGGTGCCCGAAGGCACCCGGGTTCGTCTGCGGCACCTGTGCCAGGAGCAGGACGGTGAGCGGGGCCCGGCGGCGGGCCCGGCACCCGCCGACGCCGCCGTCCAGGACGAGGACCTGCTGCTGAGCCGCCTGCTGCTGCTCCAGCTCACCGAGGCGGGGCGGCTCTCCGGGGCGACCGCGCCGCCGCTCCCCGACGGCGGGCTGCGGCGCTGGCTGGACGAGTCCGTGCGTCGGCTGCGCCAAGGCGGCCTCCTCGGCGGCCCCGCCTCGGGGCCGGTCCCGGCGGTCCCGGTGGACGGCTCCGCGGTGTGGTCGCGATGGGAGGAGTACGGCGCCGCCGCACAGGGGGACGCGGCCCGGCGCGCACGGCTGGCGCTCCTCGACACCACCCTGCGCGCGCTGCCGGGGATCCTGCGCGGCGAGGTGCTCGCCACCGACGTGATGTTCCCCGGCTCGTCGATGGAACTCGTCGAGCCCATCTACCGGGACAACCCACTCTCCGACCGCTTCAACGGGATCCTGGCGGACGCCGCGGTCGCCGTGGTGCGGGAGATCGTGCGCACCGACCCGGCCGCCCGGGTCCGTATCCTGGAGATCGGCGCGGGCACCGGCGGCGGGAGCGTCGCCGTCCTCGAAGGGCTGCTGCCCTTCGCGGCGCAGGTGGAGACGTACGCCTACACCGACCTGTCGAAGTCCTTCCTGATGTACGCGGAGGAGCAGTACGGGCCGCGGTACCCCTATCTGGACTACCGGTTGTTCGACGTCGAGCAACCGCTGGCGGCGCAGGGCATCGCCCTCGGTTCCTACGACCTCGTCCTCGCGACCAACGTGCTGCACGCCACGAAGGACGTCCGCCGGACCCTGCGCAACGCCAAGGGAGCGCTCAAGCGGCACGGAGTGCTCATCGCCAACGAGCTCTCCACGCACTCGCTCTTCACCCATCTGACGTTCGGCCTTCTCGACGGCTGGTGGCTCTACGAGGACGACGAGCTGCGCATGCCGGGCGGTCCCGGCCTCTCCCCTGACGGCTGGGAGGAGGTGCTCGACGACGAGGGGTTCGGCTCGGTGTCCTTCCCGGCGCGAGGGCTGCACGCGTTGGGCTACCAGGTGATCGCCGCGGAGAGCGACGGCCTCGTCCGCCAGGAGGCCCGGGAGACCGGGGCACCGACGGGGGAGCGGGCCGCAGAGGGCCCCGCCCGGCCCGGGGCCCCGGAGGCCGCCGTCCTCTCCGGGCAGGCGGAGGAAGCGCGGGTCAGGGACGCGATCTTCGAGCAGCTGCGGCGGTCGCTGAAGCTCGAACGGTCCCAGATCGCCGCGGATGACGCCTTCATGGACTACGGCGTCGACTCGATCATCGGCGTGCGACTGATCCAGGAGATCAACCGCGCGCTCGGCACCGAGCTCGCCACGACCGACCTCTTCGACCACGGCTCGGTCAGCCGACTGGCGCGGCACATCGTCGACCACGCCCTCCCGGCCGCACCGGCACCACCCGCACCTGCCACGCACGCCGCACCGGCACCACCCGCCGCGTCGTCCCGACGGGCCGTCCGGGCCAGGGCGGGGCGGGAGGCGGATCGGACCGCCGCGGGCGGCACGTCCAGGGAGCCCATCGCCGTGGTCGGCATGAGCGGCCGGTTCGCCGGATCGCCCGGCGTCGAGGAACTCTGGGAGCACCTCGCCCAAGGACACGACCTGACGGACCCCGTCTCGCGGTGGGACCTCGCGGGCCACCGCCCCTCCGACGCGCAGGGCTGCGAACGCGGCAGCTTCATCGACGGGATCGACCTCTTCGACCCGGCCTTCTTCAACATCTCGGGCGTCGAGGCCACCTACATGGACCCGCAGCAGCGGCTGTTCCTCGAAGAGTCCTGGAAGGCCCTGGAGGACGCCGGCTACGCCGGCTCCGGCACCCGGGGGCGGCGCGTGGGCGTGTACGTCGGCTGCCAGGAGAGCGGTTACGCCCAGCTCTTCGGCGGCCAGGCGCCGCCGCAGTCCATGTGGGGCAACGCGCTGTCGGCGATGCCGGCGCGCATCTCGTACCACCTCGACTTCCAGGGGCCGGCGATCGCGGTCGACACCGCCTGCTCCAGTTCGCTCCTCGCCGTCCACCTGGCCTGTCAGGGGTTGTGGGGAGGTGAGACCGAGATGGCGCTGGCCGGCGGCGTATCCCTGCAGTGCACCCCGCAGTTCTACGTGCTGGCGGGCCGTGCCGGCATGCTCTCGGCGAGCGGCCGGTGCCACACCTTCGACGACCGCGCCGACGGCTTCGTTCCCGGAGACGGCGTCGGAGTGCTCGTCCTCAAGCGGCTCGCCGACGCGCTCGCCGACGGCGACCACATCCGCGGCGTCATCCGCGGCTCCGGCATCAACCAGGACGGTGCGTCGAACGGGATCACCGCGCCGAGCGCCGCGTCCCAGGAGCGTCTGGAGACCTCGGTCTACGACACCTTCGGGATCCGCCCGGAGGGCATCCAGATGGTGGAGGCGCACGGCACCGGCACCAAGCTCGGCGACCCGATCGAGTACCGGGCGCTGAAGAACGCCTTCCGCCGCTACACCGACCGCACGGAGTACTGCGCGCTGGGGTCCGTCAAGTCCAACCTCGGCCACACGATCACCGCGGCCGGGGTCGCCGGGGCCATCAAGGTGCTGCTCTCGCTGGAGCACCGGACCATCCCGCCCTCGATCAACTACGAGCGGCCGAACGCCCACATCGACATGACGGACAGCCCCTTCTACGTGAACACCGAGTGCCGGCCCTGGGACGCCGGGACGGACGGCACGCGACGTGCCGCGGTCAGCTCCTTCGGGGTCAGCGGCACCAACGCCCACGTCGTGTTCGAGGAGGGCCCCGAAGCGGTCCGCCCCTCCGCCACCCCACACACCACGCACCTCGTCACCCTCTCCGCGGCCACCGCCGGTCAGCTCGCCGAACAGGCCGAGCGCCTGATCGGACGCTGCGAGCGGCGGCCCGGTCTGGACGCCGGAGACATCGCCTTCACCCTTCTCCTCGGCCGCCGGCACCTCGCGCACCGGCTGGCCTGCGTCGTCCGGGACGGCGTCGAACTGGTCGCGGCCCTGCGCACCTGGCTCGACACGGGACAGGCCCCCCGTCTCAGCATCGGCGAGGTCCCCCCGCAGGGGATCGAGGAGCGCGCTGCGCTGCGCAGCCTCGGCAACGACTGCCTGCGGCAGGCAGGCGGCGACCCGGCCGCCCGCGCGGAACTGCTGGCAACCGTCCAGGACCTGTACGTCCAGGGGTACGACCTGGACTACGCGGCCCTCTTCGCCGACGGCCACCACACCCGCGTGGCACTGCCGACCTACCCCTTCGCCCGGGACCGGTACTGGGTGTCCGGGCAGTCGGCGCCCATCCCGGCCCGCCCCGGCGCGGCCGGTCCGCACCCACTGCTCCACGAGGACGTCTCGGACTTCGGCGTGCGGCGGCACCGCACGCGGTTCACCGGTGAGGAGCACTTCCTCACCGACCACGTGGTCAAGGGGCGGAAGGTGCTGCCGGGCGTCGTCTGCCTGGAGATGGCGCGGGCCGCCGCCGCCCTCGCCCTGGGGACCGCCGGCGCCGCGAGCGGCACCGACGGCATCGCCCTGCGCAATGTGGTGTGGGCGCGGCCGGTGGCCGTGGACGCCGAGCCCGTCACCCTCGTCACGTCCCTCACGCCCAGGGGCCCCGACGAGGCCGACTACGAGATCGCCGGCCCGCCCGGCGAGTCCGGCGCGGCACCGGTCGTGCACAGCCAGGGGCAGGTGGTGCGCAGGACGGCGGCACCGGCCGTGCTCGACCTGCCCGCCCTCCGCGAGGCCTGCGACCGGGCGGAGCTGACCGCGGCGGACCTGTACCAGGCGTACGAGGCGATCGGGTTCCGCTACGGCCCCTCCCACCGGGGTCTGGAGCGGCTGCACGTCGGCCGCGGCCAGGTCCTGGCACGGCTCGTGCTCCCCGAGGCGGTCCGGGCGGGCCGCGACGCGTACGTCCTGCATCCGAGCCTGCTCGACTCGGCCCTGCAGGCATCGCTCGGCATCGGTCTCGCGACCGGCGGCTCCGTGGCGCTCGACGTGTCCGGCATGAAGCCCTCCCTGCCCTTCGCCCTGGACGAGCTCGAAGTGCTGGACGCCGACCCGGAGTCGCTGTGGGCCTGGATCCGCCTCAGCGAGGGCTCCCGTGCGGACGGGGCGGTCTTCAAACTCGACATCGACCTGTGCGACGACCGGGGACGGGTCTGCGTCCGGGTCCGCGGCATGTCCTACCGCGTCCTGGACGGCGAGGTCGGGGGGGATGCGCCGGACGCGGTGTCCTGCCTCCGCTTCCTGCCGGTCTGGCAGGACGCCGTACCCGGCGGCGGCCCGGACCCCGCACCACGGGGACGCGTCGTGCTGGTGCCCGAGCTGCCTGACCTGCCAGGTCTGTCCGGCCTCGGGACACTCCTCGCGCAGCGGGATCCGGCAGCCCGCCTGCTGTGGCTGACCTCCGCCGAGGCCGGCCCGGCGGAGCGGTTCACCGACTACACCGTGCAGGCGCTGGAACACCTGCGGGGCCTGATGGCGGAGGGCGTGCGGCACAGGGTCCGCGTCCAACTCGTCGTCCCCGACGGGGCCGGCCTGGACACCACCCGCGGCCTGAGCGGGCTGCTCATGTCGGCGCAGGCGGAGGAACCGGGGCTGCTGCCGCAGGTGGTGCTCGTCGACCCGAGCGGGACCGCCGAGCAGACGGCGTCCCGACTCTCCGAGGCCCTCCGGCACCCCGGGGCGTCCTGCCTGCGGTTCCGGGACGGCCGTGCCCAGAGCCTCGGCTGGCGCGCGGGCGACCCGCCCGCCGCGGCTCCGGTGCCCTGGCGCAACGGCGGGGTCTACCTGGTCACCGGCGGAATGGGCGGCATCGGCAGGCTCGTCGCCCAGGACATGGCGTCCGGCGCGAGCGATGTGAGCATCGTCCTGGCCGGCCGCTCGGCGCTCGGACCCGAACAGGAGTCCGTCCTGGCCGCGTTGCGCGGCCAGGGGGCCGACGTCCGCTATGCCCGGGTCGACGTCGCCCGGTCCGGCGCGGTGCGCTCCCTGGTGGACGACATCCTGCGGGAGCGTGGCCAGCTGCACGGCATCGTGCACGCGGCCGGGGTGCTCCGCGACGGGCTCGTCCGCGGCAAGACCGCGGAGGAGTGCCGTGCGGTCCTCGCCCCGAAGGCGGCCGGCCTGGTGAACCTCGACGAGGCCACCAGGGACGTACCGCTGGACTTCCTGGTGTCGTTCTCCGGCGCGGCGGGGGTGTTCGGTAACGCGGGGCAGAGCGACTACGCGGCGGCCAACGCGTTCCTGGACGCCTACACCCACCACCGGCGGGAGCTCGTCGACCGCGGGGAGCGCTCGGGCGCCTCCGTGTCGATCGACTGGCCGCTGTGGGCCGAGGGGGGGATGGGGGTGGATCCCGGGACCGAGGCGATGATGAACGAGCGGCTGGGCATGGCTCCGCTGCCGACCGCCGACGGCATCGCCGCCCTGTACGCCGCGCTGGCGGCGCCGCACAGCCAGGTCCTGGTCCTCTCCGGCGACGCCGGCCGGATCGGGCGGGCCGTGCTCGGCCGGCCGGTGGCGCCCGAGGCGTCTCCCCGGCCCGTGCCGCGGACCCCGGCCGCCCCGGCGCAGGCCCGGCCCCGGCGTGCCGCGGGCGATGCGGCCGACCCGGTCCGCACCACGCTGGTCGCACGGCTGCGGCAGACCCTGAGCGAGGTGATCCAGGTGCCCGGCCACCGGATCGACGCGCAGGCGCCCTTCGAGAGGTTCGGCATCGACTCGGTCCTCGCGCTGTCCGTCACCAACCGGCTGGAGGCCGACTTCGGCTCCCTGTCGAAGACGCTCTTCTTCGAGTACCGCAACCTCCACGAGCTGAGCTCCTACTTCCTCCAGGCGCACCCGGACGTGGTCCGGACCCTCGTCGGGACCCGTGAGGAGCCCGCCGGGTACGCGGCGCCCGAGGGCGGGTCCCCGGCCACCGTCGTACGGGCGCCGGCGGCCGTGGCACCGCCTCCGGTCGCGGCGCCGCGGCCGGAGGTCCGCGAGGACGCGATCGCTGTGATCGGACTCGCCGGGCGCTACCCCGGCGCGGAGGACCTGGCCGGGTTCTGGGAGAACCTGGTCGCCGGACGCGACTGCGTCACGGAGGTCCCCCGGGACCGGTGGGAGCACGCGCCGTCCGACGGCACCCGGCCGGACCTGCCGGGCGGAGCTCCCGCCCAGTGGGGCGGGTTCCTCTCCGACGTGGCCGGATTCGATGCACCGTTCTTCAACGTCTCACCCCGTGAGGCCGCGATCATGGATCCGCAGACGCGTCTGTTCCTGGAGTGCGTCTGGACCCTGCTGGAGAGCTCCGGCTACAGCCGGGACCGGCTGCGCGACGCGCACGGCGGCCGGGTCGGCGTCTACGCCGGCGCGATGTACCAGCACTACCAGCTGCTGTCGTCCGACCCCGCGCACGAGTCCGTCACCTCGGTGATGAGCCACAGCGCCATCGCCAACCGGGTCTCGCACTTCTTCGACCTGCAGGGGCCGAGCCTTGCGATCGACACCACCTGCTCCTCGTCCCTGGTCGCCATCCACATGGCCTGCGAGGAACTGCGGCGCGGCGGCGGCGACATGATGATCGCCGGCGGGGTCAATCTCTCCCTGCACCCCAAGAAGTACGCGGGGCTGGACCTCACCGGCCTCGCGGGGAGCGGCCCCGAGAGCCGGGCCCTGCTGGACGGGGACGGATTCATCCCCGCGGAGGGCGTCGGCGCGGTGCTGCTGAAGCCGCTGGCGGACGCCGTCCGTGACGGGGACGAGGTCCTCGCCGTCATCCGGTCGAGCGCGACCAACCACAAGGGCCGCACCAGCGGCCCCATGGTGCCCAGCCCGGCCCGTCAGAAGGAGCTGATCGCGGAGAACCTGCGGAGGGCGGGTATCCACCCGCGCACGATCAGCTACGCCGAGGTGTCGGCCAACGGCTCCCAGATGGGCGACGCCATCGAGTTCGCGGCACTGCGGGAGGCCTTCGCCGAGCACACCCGGGACGAGCGGTTCTGTGCCGTCGGTACGGTCAAGTCCACGCTGGGCAATCTGGAGGCGGCCTCGGGCGTGGCCCAGCTGAGCAAGGTGGTCCTGCAGCTCACGCACCGCAGGCTGGTCCCCTTCACCGGGAGGGGCCCACTCAACCCGGGGGTGGAGTTCAAGGGCACCGCGTTCTACCTGCCGCAGGAGGCAGAACCGTGGCACCGGCCCGTCGTGGACCTCGACGGCCAAGAGCGGGAGTACCCGCTGCGGGCGGTCATCGACTCCTTCGGGGCGGGCGGTTCCAACGCCCATCTGGTTGTGGAGGAGTACACGGGGCGGCCGCCGGCCGATGACGCCGCGGAGCCGGCCCTCGGTGCCACCGAGCCGGCGCCGCAGGTCGTGGTCCTCTCCGCCCACACCGAGGACCGGTTGAGGGCCGTCTCCGGCCGGCTGCTGGAGTTCCTGCCCGCGCAGGACGGCCTGGACCTGAAGGACCTCGCCCACACACTCCGGTACGGGCGCGAGGCCATGCGGTTCCGGCTGGCGCTGGTGGCGGCGAACCTCGGGGAGCTGGCCGCGGGCCTCACCCATTACCTCGCCGACCAGGGGGGCACCGCCCCCGTGCCGCTGTTCACCGGCGATGTCGGTGGAGACGGTTCCGACCTCGACCTGCTGCTCGGCGGACGGGCCGGGGAGGCCCTGGTCCGCGAGCTGCTGGCCGAGAACCACCTGGAGAAGCTCGCGCTGGTGTGGACGCGGGGCGGCAAGGTGCCCTGGGAGCTGTTGCGGCGCGGCGACCGGAGCCCGCGGATCCTCCGGTCCCTGCCGGGCTACCCCTTCGACCGCAAGCGCCACTGGGTGCCCGCGCGTCCCGGAGGGGACGCCGCGGCCGTGACGGCCGCGCCTTCGTCGGAGCCTCCGGCCGCTCCCCCCGCGGCGGACCGGATCACGACCGCCGTCGCCGAACTGCTGGGGATGCGGGCGGACGAACTCGACCTCTCCGTGCCGCTGGAGGACCTCGGCTTCAGCTCGATCCAGGCCACCCAGCTGCTCCAGGTGCTCCGGGCCGAGGTCGACCCCCAGGCCGACCTCGGGACGCTGGGCGAGTGCCGGTCGACCCGGGACCTGCTGCGGCGCTTCGGGTCCGGGGCGGGCGGGTCCGCCGGGGCCGGTGCGGCGTCCGCCGCTCCGGTGCACATCCCGGAGGTCGTCCCGCTCAACGGCCGCCGGGAGGGCCGGCCGGTGTTCTGGTTCCACGGCGGGCTCGGCGGGGTGGAGGTGTACGCCTCGGTGGCCGACAGCATCGAGCGGCCCTTCTACGGGATCCAGGCCCGCGGCTGGATGACGGACAGCGAGCCGCTGCACGGCATCCCGGCGCTGGCGGCGCACTACGCACAGATCATCCGCACGGTCCAGCCCGAGGGGCCCTACGACCTCGGAGGCTTCTCCTTCGGCGGCCTGCTGGCCTACGAGGTGACGCGCCTGCTCCAGGAGCAGGGCGAGAGGGTCGAGAGCATCGTCATGGTGGACACCTACGACGACAGCGTGGGGGACGTGACCATGTCGCGCACCGACATGCTGCTGCAGCAGGTCAACGCCCTGCTGTTCGCCGCCTCAAAGCCCGCCCCGGAGGACTTCGCCACCACCCTGGTGTCCGGTGGCGAGATCGACTGGACCCAGGACGAGGACGCCCTGCTCGACCAGATGCTCACCCTCGCGCGGGAGCGGGGACTGAAGGGGGAGGAGCCGCCGCTGCGCGCCCTGGTGCTGCGCAATCTGGAGG
This sequence comes from Streptomyces sp. NPDC079167, assembly GCF_040686735.1. Taxonomy (NCBI): domain Bacteria; kingdom Bacillati; phylum Actinomycetota; class Actinomycetes; order Kitasatosporales; family Streptomycetaceae; genus Streptomyces; species Streptomyces sp. NPDC079167. Next base: position 123,055 of record NZ_JBFBLO010000017.1, read on the forward strand.
TCCAGGACGCCTACGGGCTGCTGGACTACGACATCGCGCCGCTTCCCCGGCCCGACTCGGTCTCCTGCTTCTACTTCCGCAACGGGAGCGGTCTGTTCTACGGGGAGATGGAACCGCTGTTCTCCACCGGGAAGGAGGGCGTCGTCCTGGATCACGCCGTCTACTGGACGGAGTGGCAGCGGCAGCTGCCGCACTTCCACCGGATCGACGTGGACGCGGCGAACCACTTCGTGATGCTGGGTGACCCGGCGGCCCTCACCACGGTGCGGTCCTTCTGCTCGCTGTTCTACTCCGGCGGCCGGAGCCGACGCCTCCCCGTGGCGAAGGCGTGGGCCACCCGCCACCAGAAGGGGCGGGAGGCGAAGTGAGCGTGCTGGAGGAACGCCGTGAGGACGCGGCTCGGCGGCTCGGCTGCGCCTCCTTCCGCCGGGACTTCGGCGTCGACCACGCCTATCTGGCGGGGTCGATGTACCGCGGTATCGCCTCGAAGGAACTGGTGGTCGCCATGGGGCGGGCGGGCTGCATGGGATTCCTGGGCGCCGCCGGCCTGAGTCCCGAGCGGGTGACGGGCGACATCGCCCACATCCGGCGGCACTTGGAGCCAGGCCGGCCCTTCGGAGTCAATCTGCTGTGCGACCTCCAGCACCCGGAACGGGAGACGGCCAACGTCGAGAGGCTCCTCGCCCACGGGGTGCGGATCATCGAGGCGTCGGCGTTCGTCAAGGTCACCCCGGCCCTGGTCCTGTTCCACATGTCGGGGCTGCGGCACGGGCCCGGGGGCGGTATCGAACGCGGCACGCGGATCATCGCCAAGGTCTCCAGACCCGAGGTGGCGCGCGAGTTCATGCGACCCGCGCCGACGCAGATGGTCGAGCGGCTGGTGGCGGAGGGCCGGGTCACGCCAGAGCAGGCGGCACTGGCCCGGCGGGTTCCGGTGGCGCAGGACCTCACCGTCGAGGCGGACTCGGGAGGCCATACCGACCGGGGGGTCTCCACCGTGCTGTTGCCGTCGATGCAGAGCCTGCGGGCCCGCCTGACACGGGAGTTCGGGTACGGAGAGAAGATCCGCCTGGGGCTCGCAGGCGGAATCGGAACGCCGCCCGCGGTGGCCGCCGCCTTCGCCATGGGCGCCGACTTCGTCATGACGGGATCTATCAACCAGTGCACAGTCGAGGCAGGCGTCAGCGACGCGGTCAAGGACCGCCTGCAGTCCATCGACGTCCAGGACACCGACTACTGCCCGGCGGGCGACATGTTCGAGATGGGCGCGCTGGTCCAGGTCCTGAGGAAGGGCGTGCTCTTCCCCGCCAGGGCGAACCGGCTGCACGCCCTGTACAAGAGCCACGACTCGTGGGAGGAGATACCGCAGGAGACCCGCAGACAGATCCAGGACGCCTACTTCAAGAAGAGCGCCGACGAGGTCTGGCGGGAGACCTGCGAGCATCTACGGAAGACGGGCCGAGCCTCGGAGATCGAGCGGGCCGAGCGCACTCCGAAGCGGCGCATGGCCCTCATGTTCCGTTGGTACTACGGCTACAGCAGCCGTCTCTCCTTCATGGACAGCGATATCGATCCGGCCAACCTCCAGATTCATACGGGGCCGGCTCTCGGGGCGTTCAACCAATGGTCTCTCGGCACGCCGTGGGAGAAGTGGAGAAACCGTCATGCGGCGAGCATGGCGCAGGAGTTGATGCGCGGGGCGTCCTCAATTCTTTCGAGATAGAGGTAGCCGTGGGCGCAACTTCTCTGGCAGGGTGAGGGCGGAACTTGATCACAGCAGGAGAGGAAATTTCATGAAGGCCTATGTATTCCCCGGGCAGGGGGCGCAGCAGAAGGGAATGGGCGCATCCCTCTTCCGTGAATTCAAGGACCTGACCCACTCGGCCGATTCGGTCCTGGGCTACTCCATCGAGGAGCTCTGCCTGGAGGACCCCGACGGGCTGCTCGACCGGACGCAGTACACGCAGCCCGCGATGTATGTCGTCAATGCTCTGTCGTACTATCGGAAGATCCGTGAGACCGGACTGGTTCCGGACTTCGCCGCAGGCCACAGCCTTGGTGAGTACAACGCGCTGCTTGCCGCCGAGGTGTTCGACTTCGAAACCGGCCTGCGGTTGGTGCGCAAGCGCGGGGAGCTGATGGGGCGCGCTTCGGGTGGCGGGATGGCTGCCGTCCTGAACGCCTCGGAGTCGGAGATCCGGGCGGTCCTCGCCGACAACGGGCTCGACTCCGTCGATCTCGCGAATTTCAACACGCCCTCGCAGATCGTGATTTCAGGGCACGCCGAGGACATCGAGGCGGCCAAGCCGCTTTTCCAGACCGGAAACCACCTGTTCATGCCACTGCGGACGAGTGGGGCGTTCCACTCGCGGTACATGGAGCCGGCCCGCGCCGAGTTCGAGGAGTTCCTGGCCGGGATTACCTTTTCGAAGCCGCGTATCCCGGTGATCTCCAATGTGACGGCGAGGGCCTATGAAGGCCACCTCCTCAAGGAGGGGCTGACGGGGCAGATGGTGCATGCGGTGCGCTGGTCAGACTCGATGCGGCACCTCCTCGAAACTCCTGGGATGGAATTCGAGGAGATAGGGCACGGCAATGTTCTGACGAAGCTTCTGCAAAAAATCCGGCGTGAGACAAAGGATGCGGAAAAGGCGCCGTCCCCGGCTGTGGTGAAGGCGCCCGAGAGCGCCGAAGAGATGGTTCGGAAATGGAATGCAAGCCATGCGGTCGGGGCCCGGTTCCGGTCCACCGCCGGCGACTACGGGGACCTGGAGACCGCCACGCCGGCAACCGTCCTCTTCGGACACCGGGCGGCCGTCTACATGCGCGGCTACCGAGGGTACTTCGATCTCCGGGAACTGGATCCGATCCCGGCCTCACAGTGAATCGGACCGAAACCGACCGCACAACCCAGGGAGAGAAGTCATGACGGCCGTCGGAATCGAAGCGATGAACTTCTTCGCAGGCTCCTGTTACCTCGACGTGGAGAAGCTGGCGATCCACCGCGGGCTCGACACAGCGAGGTTCGACAACCTGCTCATGAAGGAGAAGACCGTCGCACTGCCGTACGAGGACCCGGTGACCTTCGGCATCAACGCGGCCAAGCCCCTCATCGACGCGATGTCGCCCGAGGAACGGGACTCCATAGAGCTGGTCATCACCGCCACCGAGTCGGCGTTCGACTTCGGCAAGTCCATGAGCACGTACTTCCACGACCTGCTGGGGCTGAACCGGAACTGCCGCCTCTTCGAGATCAAGAACGCGTGCTACTCGGGGGTCGCAGCGCTCCAGACGGCCGCGAACTTCATACTGGCGGGCACCTCGCCTGGCGCGAAGGCCCTGGTCATCGCCACCGACATCACCCGCTTCATGGTGGCGGAGAGCGGTGACGCGCTCTCCGAGGACTGGTCCTTCGCCGAGCCCAGCGGCGGCGCCGGCGCCGTGGCCATGGTCATCAGCGACACCCCGCACATCTTCCAGATCGATGTCGGCGCGAGCGGCTACTACGGCTACGAGGTGATGGACACCTGCCGCCCCCTGCCCGACAGTGAAGCCGGCAACGCGGACCTGTCCCTGCTCTCCTACCTGGACTGCTGCGAGAACTCCTTCCTGGAGTACCAGCGCCGCGTCGGCGACGTGGACTTCGTCTCCACCTTCGGCTACCTCGCCTTCCACACGCCCTTCGGCGGCATGATCAAAGGCGCCCACCGCAACCTGATGCGCAAGGTGGCCAAGGCGCGCCCGGCGACCATCGAGGAGGACTTCCGGCGGCGTATGCACCCGGGCCTGACGTACTGCCAGCGCGTCGGGAACATCATGGGCGCCACGACGATGCTGTCGCTGGCCAGCACGATCGACAACGCTGACCTCTCCGAGTCCCAGCGCATCGGCGTCTTCTCCTACGGATCCGGCTGCTGCTCCGAGTTCTTCAGCGGCGTGGCCCGCCAGGAGAGCCAGGACCGCACCCGCGCCCTCGGCATGGAAAAGCACCTCGACGCACGGTACGAGCTGTCGATGCCCGAGTACGACGCGCTGCTCAAGGCCAACCACACGGTCAGGTTCGGCACCCGCAACGCCCTCCTGAGTTCCGATGTCGCGTCGCGGGCCCGTACCTGGAGCGGCCGGGAACTGCTCTACCTGAAGCGCATCGACGAGTTCCACCGGGAGTACGAGTGGGTGTCCTGAACACGGCGGAGTACGAGACGGTCAAGGTCCGCTTCGAGAACGGCATCTGCTTCCTCCAGATGCACCGGCCCGAGGCGGGCAACACCATCAACCACCGGCTGGTCCAGGAGTGCGCCGACGTGGTACGCCTCGCCGAGGAGCACGCCACCGTCCTCGTCCTGGAAGGGCTCCCGGACGTGTTCTGCTGGGGCGCGGACTTCGGGGAGCTCGCCGCGAATGACGGCGTGGGCGGGACCGGGGAGTCGCCCGCGGCGGCCCTCTACGACCTCTGGCTCTCCCTGGCCCTCGGGTCCTTCGTGTCCGTGGCGCACGTCCGGGGCAAGGTCAACGCCGGAGGACTGGGGTTCGTCGCCGCCTGCGACGTCGTGGTGTGCGCCGACACGGTGACCTTCAGCCTGTCCGAGCTGCTCTTCGGGCTGATGCCGGCCTGTGTGCTGCCCTTCCTGACCAGGAAGGTGGGCCCGGCGCGGTCCAACTACATCACCCTGATGACGCAGCCGTTCACCGCCCGGCAGGCGGTGGACTGGGGGCTCGTCGACGTCAGCGCGGAGAACAGCGCCCACCCGCTGCGCCGGCACCTCCTGCGGCTGCGCTACCTCCCGAAGACGGGAGTGGCTCGCTACAAGAAGTACCTCCGCAACCTCGACGACATCCTGCTCCCGTCCCGGGACAAGGCCGTGGAGGCAAATCGGGAGGTGTTCTCCGACGAGGAGAACCTGCGGAAGATCGAGCGCTACGTGAAGACAGGGCAGTTCCCCTGGGAAGGAGAGTAGGAATGCAGAGCCCGACCGTCGAGTACCGGGAGATCACCCCCTCCGTCGTCCAGATCACGATGCAGGACCGGCTCCACAAGAACACCTTCTCCGATGAGCTCATCACAGGTCTGCAGGACGCCTTCGCGAAGGTCGCTGCCGACGAGCGGTGCAAAGCCGTCGTCCTCACCGGCTACGGCAACTATTTCGCGAGCGGCGGCACCAAGGAGAGCCTGCTGCTGATCCAGGAGCGCCGCATCAGTTTCACCGATGCCGACATCTACGGCCTCGCGCTGGAGTGTCCCGTGCCCGTCATCGCGGCGATGCAGGGCCACGGGATCGGCGGCGGCTTCGCCATGGGAATGTTCGCCGACTTCGTGATCCTCAGTCAGGAAAGCATCTACACAACAAATTTCATGAAGTACGGGTTCACTCCGGGAATGGGGGCGACCCTGATCCTGCCCAGGAAGCTCGGAGCGAGCCTGGCCGGGGAGATGCTGCTCTCGGCGAAGACCTACTACGGGCACGAGCTGAAGGAGCGGGGCGTCCCCTTCCCGGTCCTGCCGCGCGCCGAGGTGCTGCGGTACGCGCTCGAACTGGCCGACACCCTGGCCGAGAAGCCCCGGGTCTCGCTCGTCACGCTCAAGAGCCATTTGGTTGCCGAGCTCCGCGCCGAGCTGCCGCACTACATCGAGCGCGAAGTGGCCATGCACGCCAAGACCTTCCACCAGCCCGAAGTCCGGGCTCTCATCACATCCCACTACGCAGGAGGCTGATCACATGCCGGATACAAGCGTTTTCGACCTGATCGTGGAACATACCCGCGAGGTGCTTCCCGAGCTCGAAGGGCACCGGTTCACCCCCTCCGACTCGCTGCGCGACCTGGGGGCCAACTCCATCGACCGCGCGGAGATCATCATGATGACCCTGGAGTCGCTGTCGCTGCACGTCCCCCTGGTCGAACTGGCCGACGCGAAGAACATCAGCGAACTGGCGGATCTCCTCCATGCCAAGTCCGCGAGCTGACCGCCCCGACGTCGTCGTCACCGGCCTCGGCGTCACCACGGCGGTGGGCCAGGGCAAGGACGACTTCCTCGAGGCACTCCTCGAAGGGCGGCACGCCTTCGGGTTCATGCGGCGTCCGGGCCGGGTGCCTCCGCCCCCCGCCACCGGCGGCGCGGCCACGCCCTTCCCAGGTGCGGAAATGGGCGAGCCGACCCTGCCCGGGAGCATCTCCGCCCGCACCGTGCGCACGGCGTCGCTCTCGGCCAGGGCGGCGCTGGCCACCCTCCACGAGGCATGGAGTGAGGCGGGACTGGACGAGGCCGACCCGTCGCGGATCGGCCTCGTGGTCGGAGGATCCAACGTCCAGCAGCGGGAGCTGACCCTGCTGCACGCCCGCCACGCGGACCGCCCCGAATTCCTGCGCCCGACGTACGGCATGGCCTTCATGGACACCGACCTGTGCGGGTTCTGCACCGAGCAGTTCCCGATCCGGGGCTTCGCCCACACGGTCGGCGGGGCTTCGGCCAGCGGTCTGCTCGCGGTGTTCCAAGCCGTGCGGGCGGTGCAGTCCGGTGAGGTCGACGTCTGTATCGCCCTGGGCGCGCTCATGGACCTGTCGTACTGGGAATGCCTCGCGTTCCGGTCGATGGGCGCCATGGGCTCCTCCCGCTGGGCCGACGACCCGGCCGCGGCCTGCCGCCCCTTCGACCGGGGACACGACGGGTTCGTGTTCGGCGAGGCATGTGCCGCGGTGGTCGTCGAGCGGGCGGGGGGACGCCGGCAACCGGCGCCGTACGCGCGGTTCCTCGGCGGCGGCAGGGCCCTGGACGGCACCCGCAACCCGCACCCCTCGGTGGAGGGGGAGGCGGCCGTCGTCCGCGCGGCGCTGAGCGAGGCCGGCCTGTCCGCGTCGGACGTCGATTACGTCAACCCGCACGGAACCGGGTCACCGACCGGGGACGCGGTCGAACTCCAGGCGCTCGCGCGCTGCGGACTGACGCACGCCCGGATCAACGCCACCAAGTCGATCACCGGGCACGGGCTGACGGCCGCGGGGGCGGTGGAGATCGTGGCCACGCTCCTCCAGATGAGGGCGGGGAAGCTGCATCCCACCCGCAACCTGGCCGATCCGCTGGACGAGGCGTTCCCCTGGGTGCGCGAGAAGGCGGAGGAGCACGAGGTCCGGACCGCCCTGAGCCTGAGCATGGGTTTCGGCGGGATCAGTGCGGCCGTCTGCCTGGAGAAATGCTGACGGGGACGGCCTCGCCGTCCCGCACCCAGACCCCCGGAAGAGGAGCTGCGATGACGAGGCCGACCGTGTTCATGTACTCGGGGCAGGGCTCCCAGTACTTCCACATGACCCGCGAACTCTACGAGAGCCACCCGCGCTACCGGCTGTGGCTGGAGCACTGCGACGACATCGCCTTCCCCGTCCTGGGCAAGTCGGTGGTGGACACGATCTTCGACCAGGACCGCACGAAGAGCGATCCGTTCGACTCGATGGCGGACTCCAACGCCGCGCTGCTGTGCGTGGAGTACAGCCTCACGCGGGTCGTGCAGGAGATGGGGTACCGCCCCGACGCCCTGGTGGGTTACAGCCTCGGGGAGATCACCGCGGCCGTGGTCGCGGAGGTGTTCCCGCTGGAACGCGGGATCTCCTTCGCCGTGGAATTCGCCCGCACGCTGGCCGACCGGACCCCGCCGTCCGCGATGCTGGCGGTCCTCGGTAACGAGGAGCTCGTGCGCGAGCGTGCCGGGCTGATCGAGGACTGCTGGGTCACCGGACGTAACTTCGACGGCAACTTCGTGGTCAGCGGCCGGGTCGCGGCGGTGGAACGGCTCGAACGCTCCCTGGGCGAAGCCGGCATCGTCTGCCAGCGGCTCCCGGTCAACCACGGCGTGCACACGGAACTCGTCGACCCCGTCGAAGCCGAGGTGCGCGGCATGCTCGACACCGTGACGTTCGCTCCGCCGAGAATCCCGATCGTCTCGTCCGCCTCGGCGGACCGGGTCGCCGAGGTGACGGCCGACGGCATCTGGGCCGCCGTGCGGCGTCCGGTGGAATTCGCACTGACCGTGGAAAAGCTGGCCGCCGCCGGCGACGCGACCTTCATCGACCTCGGACCGAGCGGGACGCTCGCGACCTCCGTGAAGTACCTCCTGCCGCCGGGCAGCGGCTCCACGCAGGCACACACCATCAACCGTTTCGGGCAGGACCTGAAATCGCTCCGCGAGTTTCAGGAGCAGACCGCCCAGCTACGTGCCTGAGGACAGGCACGGAACCCAGGAAGGACATCCGGTCATGCCGGCAAAGAGCGAAATCAGGATCTACCGGGACGCCACCGCGATCATCACGGGCGCCGCCTCGGGCATCGGGCGCGCGTTGGCCGAGGAGCTGGTGGCCCGGGGGTGCGAGGTCGTCCTGGCGGACCTCCAGCTCGAGCAGGCCGAGGAGGTGGCCGTCGCCCTGCGGAAGTCCGGCGGCAAGGCGACCGCCGCGCTGCTCGACGTCACCGACCACGCCAGGTTCGAGCAGCTGGTCAAGGAGACCGTCGCCCGGACCGGGCGGCTGGACTACCTCTTCAACAACGCCGGCATCAGCCACGGCATGGGTGCGGGGGCCCGGCACTACCGCATCGAGGACTGGCGCCGCATGATCGACGTCAATCTCGGCGGGGTCGTCAACGGAGTCCAGGCCGCGTACAACCTCATGATCGACCAGGGTTTCGGCCACATCGTGAACACCGCCTCCCTGGCGGGTCTGGTGCCGAGTGCGGGAACGACCTCCTACGTGACCACCAAGCACGCCGTGGTCGGCCTCTCGCACAACCTGCGCATCGAGGCGGCCCAGCTCGGAGTCCGGGTGAGCGTGCTGTGCCCGGGCGTCATCCGGACCCCCCTGATCGAGGGCGGTGTGTACGGCCGCACCGTCGCCGGAGTGACCCGCGAGATGACCCGGGCGATGTGGGAGGAGCAGAAGCCGATATCGGCGGAGGAGTTCGCCAGGAAGTCACTCGACGCGGTCGCCCGGAACAAGGGGATCGTCGTGGTCCCCGAGGTCTGGAAGTTGTTCTGGTGGCTGTTCAGGCTCTCCCCCTCGCTCTGCGTGAGCATCGGGACCAAGAAGTTCCGGGACCTCGGGAGCAGCGAACCGTACGTTGCTGACACCGTGGCCCGCCACGAACCGGCCTCGCAGAGCTCCGCCGACCGGACGAACAGGTAGTGCCGACATGATCAGTGTGCCCAGGAGCGTGCCGACGCCAGCGGTGCCACCGTCCGCAGCCCCGGACTGCTTCTACTCGACGGCCTGGGTCGAGGCCGAGGGGCCCGCGGGGGCCTCCCTGCCCGGTCCCCACCTGCTGCTGTCCGCCTCACCCGTCGACGCCGAGCTGCCGGACGGGTGGGTCCACCGTGTGGTGCGCGCCTCGGTTCCGCTCGGCGATGTGCTCCGGGAGCGCCCCTGGGGCTGCGTCGCGGTGCTGAGCGACGGGCGGGAGGCCGATGTGGCGGCGGGGCTACGGGTGCTGCAGGCGTGCCTGGCCGCGACGCCGCCCGCGCCGCGCAGGGTCGTGTTCCTACCGGTCCCGGGCGCGGTCGACGACGCCGGGTTGCGGGGACTGGGCCGCACCGCCCGGATGGAGCCGACCGGTCTGTCGGTCCACTGCGTCGAGGCGTCGAGGAAGCAGCTCTTGCGGGCGCTGGCCCTCAGCCGCGTCGAATCGCTGGAGGAGGAGTACCGCTTCACCGAGGCCGGCGTCCTCCAGGTGCCGCGCCTGCGGCGGCAGCCGGTCGGCGGCGGCGGCTTCGCCGCCCGACCGGATGCGACGTACGCGGTCAGCGGCGGTTCGGGAGCCCTGGGCCTGGTGGCAGCCAGGTTCCTCGTCGACCGGGGTGCGCGGCACGTGGTGCTGCTGTCCCGGTCGGCGGGCGCCGGATCCGCTGTGCCGCTCGGTGCCGCGGAGCTGCGCCGAGCGGCGAAAGTGGAGTCCCTGGAGTGCGACGTGAGCGACCTGCGGAGCGTCCGGCGGGTGCGCGAGGCCATCGAGAAGGCCGGCATGCCGGCCGTGGCGGGCGTGATCCACGCTGCCGGGGTCCTGGCCGCCGGGATCCTGGCGAACCAGTCGGAGCCGAAGCTGAGGCAGGCGTACGGGGCCAGGGCCGAGGGCGCGAAGAACCTCCGGACGGTGTTCGCTCCGCCGGACTTCCTGGTGCTCTTCTCCTCTGCGTCCTCGCTCTTCGGCGCGGCCGGCCAGGCGAGCCACGCGGCGGCCAACGCCACCCTGGACGCGCTGGCCGAGTCCTGGGCGCTGCGGGGCGAGGCTGCTCTCGCGATCCAGTGGGGGGCGTGGTCCGACGCGGGCATGGCGGTGCGCCACGGCGCGGCCGAGCGTGCTCGCAGCGCGGGGCTGGGAGCCATCGGCGACGACCTCGGGGCAGCGGCGCTGGACCGGCTCCTCGCCGGACAGGAGCGGGGAGTGGTCTGCGTCTCCCCGGTCGACTGGGGCACGGTGTCGCTGGACAACCGGTTCGTTTCACACTTCACTCCCCGGCGGGCGGCCGAGGCGCCCGTTCCGCCACCGGTGCGGAGCCATGTGGAGCAGGTGGTTCGCGCGGCGGCCAAAGCGGCCCTGGGAGGGAAGGTCCCCGACCACGCCACCCTGGGGGAGTCCGGCCTGGACTCGCTGGGCGGCGTGCTGCTGCGCAACCGGATCGCGTCCGACCTGAAAGTCGTGCTGCCGATGGAATTCGCCGTGGAGTCGGCCGATGTCCGCTCGCTGGTGGGCTACGTCTTCGAGAACATGCAGAAGAGGTCGAACGAGCGCGTCCACGCCCGGTGGGAGCCCTCGCGGCGGACGCCGGGGCGGCAGGAGCCCGCGCGCGACACCGTGTGCCGAACCGCCGGCGCTTCGCCCGAGCCCACCCCTTCGCGCCTGCCGGTTCTGGTCATCGGGGCCGGGCTGGGTGGGATCGGCTTCGCGCGACGCCTCGAGAAGATGGGCGTCGCGGCGATCGTGATGGAGAAGGGGGACCGGGCCGGCGGTGTGTGGAGCTCGCTGGCCAACAAGGACTCCCGGGTCCAGATCGACTCGCCCGCGTACAGCTTCGACAGCGCCTCGCCCACGACCGGCGGGGACCACCGGTGGCGATCGGTGTTCCCGGACCGGGGCGAGGTCCTCCAGGACGCGGACGCCGTGTCCTGCCGGCTCGCGGAGCCGATCCGCTTCAACTGCGAAGTGGTCTCCGTCAGGAGGATCCGGGACCGGGAGTACGAGGCCGTCTACCGCCAGGACGGCGTCACCGGGTCCGTGCGCGTCTCCGGCGTGGCAGCGCTCACGGGCGGGCTCCACCAGCCCGTACAGCACCGTTTCCGTGACGAGCACCTCTTCACCGGGCACATCGGGCTGGGCGTCGCCGACGACACGCCGCCCGAGGCGTTCACGGGTGCGTCGGTCGTGGTCGTCGGTCACGGCGCCTTCGCCCTGGAGAACATGCGCACGGCCCTGGAGAACGGTGCCCGCCATGTGACGATCATCTGCCGGCGGCGCAACCTGGTGGTGTCCACCTTCTGCAACTGGCTGATCAATTCGAGCGAGGGAGCCACACCGCTCGACGACGTGGTCGACATCATGCGGCCGTTCTACGAGCTCTGCGGCATGGACGTGGAGTCCCTTCCCTCACTCTCCCGGGACGCGGACGGAAGCTTCGTGCTCGACCAGTCGACGGTTCCGGCCGCCTCGGACGTGTACTTCCTTGCCCAGGCCCTCGGCAAGGTGACCGTCGTGGAGAGCGAGATCGACCGTGTGACGGCCCGCTCGGTCGTCACCGCGAGCGGGCTGGAGGTGGAGGCCGACGTCCTGGTCAAGTGCCTGGGATCAACCACCGACCGGACCCTGCTGACGAGGATCTTCGGGGAGGGCACCACGGTGGAGGGGCTCTGGATCGACGGAGACCCCAACCTGCTCGCCTACAACGACGGCGCGCAGATCCCCCGGAAGGCGAAGTCCCTGCTCTGCTCCAGCTATGTCTTCTTCCTGCAGGCCTTCGCCGAGGCGTACCTGCACTTCCGCGACAACCCGGAAGAACTGGAAGCACTGTTCGGCAGGATATCCGTCGGGGATTCGAGCCGATCGGCCACCGAACGGCTGCTCGTGGAACTGTGGGACTTCATCGAGCGGGCCAAGCGGAACATCGCCTCGCGCACCGTGGAGCTCTGTCCGTTCGACCGCTTCCAGCGCGAGCGGGAAGCCGAGTGGCGGGCCTATTCCGAACTGATGGGCGGTACGGCGGAGCGCGCGGAGGGGCTGTGGGCGATGATGCCCCCCACCATGGCGCTGCTCCACCGCCGCGACCCCGCGGCTCCCGTGGAGCGGCGCGTCAGAGACCGCGACTTCGGCTCGGTGAGCGTCTACGCGCCGCGCCGCCACCGGGTGCTGTTCCTGCCGGGCCGGGGAACCGACGGGCGCCTCGCCCGGGCCATGCTGAAGAAGGCCGGTTGGTCCAGGCGCGAGGAGCTGGAGTTCGTCATTCCCGACGCGCCCTACGCGATGCCGGCCTTCAGCACGGCGGAGCAACTTGAGATGAGGGGCCTGGACGCCCTGGCCGAGGAGGGCCTGTACGACCCCGTGGGCACCTACCGGGAGTGGAAGGCGGGATTCCCGGAGCTGTGGAACCGGTACCACGACGCTCCGGCCGGCATGGAGGGTCCCGATCCCGCGGCCGGCTTGGAGACGGTCCTCCGCTACCTCAGGTCGATCGCCGAGGAGCACGGGCCGATCGCCGGCGTCGCCGGATTCGGCGAGGGCGCCGCGATGGTCTCGGCGGCCCTGCACCGGCAGGCCCTGGGGAACGACGTGGGCCTGGGGGACGTGCGGTTCTTCATCGCGATGTCCGCGTGGCGGTCGCCCGCGCACGAGCGGGCCGGGGTCTTCGAGAAGAGCCGGCCGATCGACGTTCCGGTGCTGCAGACCCTGGGCGAGCGGGAGGCGGAGGTGTTCAGAAAGGCCGCGCCGGCGTTCGCCCGCGACTACCGTCAGGTGTTCGAGCACAGGCATTTGGGCCGGCACACCTACCCTTCGCTCACCCGCGGTCTCGACCAGAAGCTCAGCCGCCTGCTGCAGGCTGCCTGGGCCGACCGCTGAGCCGTGCGGACAGCGCTGTGCCGGACGTCCTGGGACGCCCGGCACGGCACAGCGGGTGTGCGGCCGTGGTCCGCTGCCGGCTGTTGACCGTCTCTCAGCCCTTCGAGTGGATCAGCTTCATCGCCTGCGTGTGCGGGGTGTCGTGCGCGCGGAAGTTCCCGGCGCTGATGACGACGTGGTAATCGGTCTCGATGCGACGGGTTTCCGGCTCGTCGAGCACCTGGACGCCGTCGGTACCGCGGCCTCGATCGGCTCGGTCGGTGACGCCTACGACAACGCCCTCATGGAGAGCACGGCCTTCTTGCACGGGATCCTGACGTTCTTTCCCCGGCCGAGTTCGTGCCCCTTCAAGCCCAGTCCTGCAGCCTTGTGCCGTTGACTGACGCGCAGTGGGCGCGGATCGAGCCGTTACTTCCGGACCGGACGCCGAAGCGGGGTGGCCGGTGCCGGTCACCGTGAGGTGATCGACGCGATCGCCTAGAAGTTCCGGACCGGGACGCAGTGGATGTACCTGCCGGAGAAGTACGGCAACTGGGGGGGCGTCCACAGCCGGCTGCGGATGTGGGCGGCTGATGGCTCCTGGGAGCGCATGTTCCCCGCTCCGGCCCAGGCCGACCGGGAGGATGACCTGGACTGGGTGGTCTCGGTGGACTCCACCATCGTCCGTGCTCACCAGCACGCTGCCGGTCCTGCCGGAAGGCACTCGCCCGCCTGGCGCTCGCGGTAGTCGGCCCCTCGAAGTGCGGCGGCCGGCCACCGCGGGCGGCTCACTGCCTCGAAGACGGCACGTCGCACCTGACGCGCTGTCGTGTCCGGCCGCACCGCCCCGCTGTCGGCTCCAGGCCGGCCAGTCCGACGCCGGAGAGCGGCAGCGAGCTGCCGGCCGGGGGACCGGGTGCGAAATCCTGGCGCACCCGGTCACCTTTCCGGGGTGCGGGTCGTCAGAGAAGTGATGCCGTCGTCGAAGGGTCTGTGATCGTGAATGCACCTGAGTTTCTTGCCATGCGGTTCGAGGAGCACCGGCCACACCTCAGGGCGGTGGCCTATCGCATGCTCGGCTCCCTGGCCGAGGCTGACGACGCGATCCAGGAGACCTGGCTGCGCCTGGCGGGCTCGGACGACCGCCGGATAGACAACCTCGGGGGCTGGCTGACGACGGTGGTCGGCCGTGTCTGCCTGGACATGCTCCGTGCTCGTAAGCGGCGCGGTGAGGAGCCGCTGGAGGAACGGCTGCCGGACCCGGTGATCAGCCGGGAGGACGGGGCTGATCCCGAGCAGGAGGCGCTGCTGGCGGACTCGGTGGGGCTGGCTCTCCTGGTGGTGCTGGAATCGCTCAGTCCGGCGGAGCGGCTGGCATTCGTGCTGCACGACCTGTTCGGCCTTTCGTTCGAGGAGATCGCGCCCGTCGTCGACCGCACGCCCGCGACGGCGAAGAAGCTGGCCAGCCGGGCGCGGCTGCGGGTACGCGGCACGACGCCGTCTCCGGATCCGGACCGTGCCGACCAGCGCCGGGTGGTGGACGCCTTCCTGACCGCGGCCCGCGGCGGCGACTTCGACGCGCTCCTCGCCCTTCTCGATCCGGACGTGGTGCTGCGCGCGGACGGCGGCGCTCTCACCGGTGGTCTGCGGACGATCCGGGGCGCGGCTGCGGTGGCGGGCCAGCTCGACACCTTCCAGCGGATGGCCACGGCCGCGACCATTCGACCGGCACTCGTCAATGGTGCAGCCGGTCTGGTCAACACCCTCGGCGGCCAGCCGCTGTCCGTCATGAGCTTCACCGTCACCGGCGGCAGGGTCGCCGCCATCGATATCCTGTCCGACCCCGCACGACTGGCCGACCTCGATCTTGCGTCCGCCGAGAACTGACCGCGCCCGTTGCCGGCCCCCGTCCCGAAGACCGCGCGTCTTCGGGACGGGGGCCGTGTCGTTGGCGCGCGTGCGGGAGGGTGCCTTGCGGTGCCGTCGGCGCCGGGGCATCAGAGCGCTCGGCTCAACAGCCCGGCGGTCCGCCGTGCGGCACGGGTCTCACCACCGGCCGAGAAACTTCGCGCCGGCCGGTCACCTTCACGCTGCGGGCGTCGTCAGGGAAGTGAAGGCAGCCGACAGGCGGGCCCGAAAGCCAGCCCGCACCGACGATAGGGACACTGACCATGGCCACGATGACCAACAGCCTCGAGACCTTTACCTCCCGCTTCGCCGACCCGCAGCAGCTGGTTCCCGAGCTCGGCGACGTCAGCACCGCCCTCTTCAAGATCATCGGAAACGGGGCCGTTCCCCGGAGCACGGTCACCCTGGTCCACCTGCGGGCGGGGCAGCTCGCCGAGAGCACCTACCTGACGGTGATGCACACGGGGAACGCGCGCCGCGCGGGCGTCGCGGAAGAGAAGATCGCCGCCGTTGCCTCCTGGAAGGACGCCCCCTACTTCACCCCGGCCGAGCGGGTGGCACTGGAACTGGTGGAGGCCGTCATCAGGCCCGGCGGGCACGGCGAGCGGGTCTCCGACGAGCTGTATGCGCGCGCGGCCGAGTACTACGACGACAAGGCATTGGCCACCCTCGCCATGGCGATCGGGCAGGTCAGCTTCTTCATCCCCCTCGCGCTGATCGGCAAGCCCGTGCCCGGCGTCTCCATGGCCGAGCAGTGGCGCACGTCCACGACCGACTGACCCACGGAACACCCCACGCGGGCCCGGCATGCTACCCAGCGCGATCACTGCCGGGCCCGCGCCGAGCCTGCCCGTCACCAACCGCGCGGAGGAACACGTCCCGTCATGAGTTCACCCGAAATCAGCCCACCCCTGCTCACCCATGCCGTATCTGCCAGTCCCGCCCCCGCCACCGATCCCGTGTCCCCAGCCGCCGGTCCCGCGCTCTGGCACGGCGCGTGGACCGCCCCCGTCATGCGACCCTCCGCCGCACCGTGGTTCGAGACCTGGGCCGAGCAGGGCTTCACCAACCAGTCGCTCCGCCAGACCCTCCGCGTCCACACCGGCGGCACCCAGGTCAGAATCCGCCTTTCCAACGTCTACGGCCACACACCCCTTCAGGTCACCGGCGCCGGCATCGGCCGCACCGCCGGCCCAGCGGCCGTGCAGCCGGACACCATGCGCACCCTTCGCTTCCATGGCTCCACCTCCACGACCGTCCCCGCCGGCGGGCGCGCCGTCAGCGACCCGGTCACGCTGCCCACCGAACCGCTCGACGAGCTCACCATCACCCTGTACTTCAAAGGGGCCACCGGCCCGGCCACCTACCACCAGTTGTCCATGACCACCACCTACCGCGCCGCAGGCGACCACCTCTACGACTCGGCCGCCACCGCCTACACCGAAGCCGTCCGGCCCGCCTACGGATCCTGGTACTACCTCGAAGGCATCGAGACCACCGGCCGCCACCCCCTGCCCCACGCAGTCGTCACCTTCGGCGACTCCCTCACCGACGGATTCGGCGCCACCATCGACGGCCACGACCGCTACCCCGACCTCCTCGCCGAACGCCTGCTCACCACCGGCCGCACCCGCCCAGTTCTCAACGCCGGCATCGGCTCCAACAAGCTCCTCACCGCGTCGCCTCTCGGCGGCGATGCCGGCCTCGCGCGGTTCACCCGGGACGTCCTGGACCAGCCCCGCGTCGGCACGGTGATCGTGCTCATCGGCATCAACGACATCCAGCAGTCCGCCGACCCGGCGAGCAGGACAGACACCCGCACACCTCCGATCACCGCCCGGCAGCTCATCGACGGGCACCGCGCACTGATACGGGCCGCCCGTACCCGCGGCGTCAGGGCCATCGGTGCCACGCTCACCCCCTACCGGGGAGCGGCAGGCTGGACGCCCGCAGGCGAAGCGATCCGCGGCCAGGTCAACCAGTGGATCAGCACCAGCGGCGCCTACGACGCCGTCGTCGACTTCGCCCGTGCGGTGGACCCGGACGGCAACGGCCGCATCCCCGAAGAGCTGCACATCGGCGACCACCTCCACCCCAACCCCGCCGGATACCGCGCCATGGCCGACGCCATCGAACTTGCCGTAGTGGAGCAGTGAAGCGGCGCTCCCCACCAGTCGGCTGTCGCCGCTCACGGTGGCCTGTGTTCCGGGAAAAAGGATGAGAAGGGAGGTGTCACTCGCCGCCAGGGCGATGGGACCAGGCAGCCAGGGAAGTCTGTGCCCCAGCAGGGCCGCGGTGAAAAATCGCAGCCCTCCGCTCCCTCCGTGGGCGGCGGACGCACACCCCCCGGTTCTGGTCCGCGACCGTCTCCAGTGGCCGTGGAGGGACAGGCACGCCGTTCGCCACCCACCACTCGGGGCGGCGGCTTGCGAGCGTCCCCATAGCCCCGGAGCCAGCCGGTGTGCCGGCTTCGCAGGCCGCGCACGAGGGCGCCGCCGCGGGCGTCCTGACTCCGCTGCCTGCGTTCGTCGAGGCCTTACCCGGGAAGGGGGGGCGCCAGCCCCGTGGCCTATTGGATGAGGTCGGTGTGGGGATGCTCGGGAGAGGTCGGACAGACGTAGATTTGCATGTTGTCGGTGCTGCCGACTTCGACCTTGGTCGGCTGGGAGGGGCTTTGGCCGCAGCAGCGGCTGTTGGCCGCGCCGGCGGCCTCCTGGTCTTCGCGGGGTGCCCAACTGCGCCCCTCACCGCCGTCCCATTCGAAGGAGGCGACGGTCAGCAGCGGGACCATGTGCGCATCACAGGCGGTGCAGTATCGGGGGTAGGGGTCGGTGCGGCCCCACGGCGGCCAGCCGCCAACCTTCCATCCGGGCGCCTCTGCCAGGTGTATGTCGTAGAAGCCCCGCGGACAAGCGGCGTAGGAGCTGTCCACGTCGGCGCCGGCCGCTCGCCATCTGCTCCAGTCCTCCACCATGAGCCGCATCTGCGGGCTCAGGTCGAGGCTGTTGGGGTAGTCGGTAATCGCTTCCGGTGCCAGCGTGCACGGCTCCGGCACATAGCCTTCGTAGTTCACCTCGTATGGTTCCGGCGGAGCGGTGCGGATGTCGACGACGTCGGTAGCGGACCGCCAGAACAGGGCGGTCGACGGCTTGTTGTCAGGATCGTGATCGTAGGGACACCACAGAACCTGGAGCAGATCGGCTCCTCCTGGAGGCCGCAGCAGGGGTACGTCGCGCAGATACAGCTGAGCCACGGGCAGCATCGGGACCGGGCAGTCCGCAGGCTCCGGCGAGCCGGCTTCGAGCCGCTCCGCGAGCGCCGCGGCGTCGGGCCCCCGGATCGCCTCCCCTTCGGGCGTGACCGCAGGGCCACCGTGAGCAGCGTGCCGCCGAGCCCGCATGCGCCTCTCGAGTCGTACTTCGGCCGGCGGCTGGCGCAAGCCACTGTCCAGGTGCAGATGCGAAGCCTCGCAGTGCGGCCACGGATCCGCGGTCGGCCACAGCAACGGCCCCCCGACTGAGCTGTCCGCGACCGTAGGCGACCCGGGGCGGGGGTGCAGCCGGACAGCAGCTCGCGCCAACGGCGCCAGTTCGGGAAAGACCGCGGTCACGTCCACGGGCCGTGGCGGAGTAGTACGTACGACAGCCATGCGGGTGATCCTGCCACCGGACACTGACAGCCCCTTGTCGCCCCAACCGGATGAGCGACATCCGTCTTCGACGCACGAGGTCCAGTCCATGCAGTCTGGCCGACCTGTCTGGGCCCCGACGTGCGCTTCGTGTGTGGACGATCACTCGACGTGTTCCTCGACCGCTCGATGTCGAGGCGTACACGAACAACCACAAGTCCATGATCATCTGGGAGATGGTGCACGGGCGCCCTGCCCCGCCGCGGGGCCGGTTTGCAGGGGCTCGATGGGATGGTGGTGCGGCCGGCTGACGACTTCCTCGGGCGGACAAGCCGGTGTTCCTGTGCAGATGGAGGGCGCCTGCTCCTGCTCAGGGGGCGAAGGCTCTGAGGGTCACTTCGACGAGGGAGTCGGCGTACGCGGCGGTCAGCGGGGCGCTGCGGTGCAGCCACCGCTGGAACAGGGGTGCGTAGAGCACCTCCAGGATCAGGTCGAGATCGGCGCCGGGGTTGAGCTGGCCGGCTGCCTGGGCGCTGCGCAGGCGTGCCTTCTTCGCTTCGTCCAGCGGCCGGGCCAGCTTCTCCCGGTACTCGGCCGCAAGTGCCGCGTCATTGGCGATCTCGGTGTTGAGGGCGCGGATGAGCCGGTCGAAGGCGGGATCGGCGAACTCCTCGGCCGTGGCCCGCATGACGAGCTTGAGGTCCGCCTCGATGTCGCCGGTGTCAGGCAGCACGACCGACTGCCCCTCGGCCTGCCCGTCGGCGTTCTCGCTCAGGGCCAGCAGGGCGGCGAAGACGACCGCGCTCTTCGACGGCCACCGCCGGTAGATCGTCTGCTTGCCGACGCCGGCACGGGCGGCGATGGCCTCGACGGTGACCTTCTCGTAGGCCTCCTCCGCGACCAGTTCGCGGGTCGCCGCGAGGATCGCCTGCCGGGACCGCTCCTTACGCCGGGAGTGGTCCGGCCCCTTCTCGTTGGACATGGGAGCAGCCTACTCCAAAACAGAAACGAGACGGTCCGTATTGCATGAGCCCGATCAATGCCCTACGGTACTTAAACGAGACGCACCGTTTCCTTTTGTGGGAGTGAGATTCTGTGACGAACCCGAAAGTCTGGCTGATCACCGGGGCCTCCCGCGGCCTGGGCAGGGCCTTCGCCGAGGCCGCCCTGGCGGGCGGCGACCGGGTGGTGGCCGCCGCCCGCAATGTCGAGCCCCTGGATGAACTGGCCGCCAAGTACCCCAGCCATCTGCTCCCGCTCTCCATGGACGTCGCCGACCGGCGGGGCGTGTTCGACGGGGTGGAGCGGGCGGCGGCCGCGTTCGGGGGACTGGACGTTGTGGTGAACAACGCCGGCGGCATGCTCTACGGCATGGTGGAGGAAGCCACGGAGGAGCAGATCCGCGCGCACCTCGACGTGAACTTCTTCGGCGCCGTATGGGTGGCCCAGGCGGTCCTTCCCCATCTGCGCGCCCGGGGCGGCGGACGGCTCCTCCAGGTCACCTCGATGGGCAGCGGCGGCGGCATGGCAACGGTCGGCTACTACGGAGCGGGCAAGGCCGCACTGGACTCCGTCAGCGAGGCCCTCGCGATGGAGGTCGAACGCTTCGGCATCAAGGTCACCAACGTGCAGATGGGTGGTTACAACACCGGCCTGTTCACCACCGGCACCACCGCCACCGAACCCCTGCCGCACTACCAGGCCCTGCGCACCGAGATGGAGGAGATGTGGGGCGACGCCACCGGCCCGGAGCCGGAGACCGCCGCCCCGGTCATCATGAACCTGGCCGCCCTCCCGGACCCGCCCCGACGGCTGATCGTCGGCAGCCAGTCCTTCGACCACGTCCTGGAAATGGACCGCGCACAAGCGGAGCTGTACCGCTCCTGGGAGCACCTCAGCCGTCTCGCCCCCGGCTGACCGGAGCCAGGACGGGTTTTGCCTGGGTACGGCGCACCCACGCTGGCGGGCTGGGGTGCGGCACAGCCGGCGCAAGCCTCACGAAGCGACTGACGGCACGTCAGGAAAGTCGGCATCGGGTCAGCATCAGTACTGAAAAACCTGCTGACACCTACCCGAACCTGCGACTGGTTGTACCCTGGACGCACCGCCCTTGACCTGCAAATACGCAGGCAGGGAGCCTAGTGGACGGAGTGCCCTCATGATGCGTACATGTTTCCAAGATCTAACTGTTTGGCGTTGCCGCAGGTCAGGGGCATCATGTGCCCCCTCTGGTCAGCAAAACGGTCAGCATGCGGCCCGGACATGTCCCCGCTTGCTGACCTGCGACCTGCAGTGCGTCGCCTGAGCATGATTCTTGGGCCGGAACGGATGGTGCGTCACATGGCCCGACAGCTCGCATGCGGCATGGGGTCGTTCTTCAAGGACTGCGGCTGTGCCAAGCCCACCCGCTGCCCCCACCCGTACTCGATACGTTTCCGGGACGCGCTCGGCAAGCAGCGCGAGGAGTCGGGATACGCCACGCAGGACGTCCGGGAGGCGATCGAGCGGTACGAGGCCAAGCACGGCACTACGCCGGACGGCTACCTGCTGCGTGGTCCGGGCGGCTACTTCACCGAGGGCATGGAGCGGCGCCGGGCGAAGAGGCTCTTCAAGAACCTTCCGCCGGAGGAGGGGGTGGGGACGTACGGCTTCCGGCACTACTTCGCCTCGAACGCTCTTGGGAACGGCATCCCGATCACCGACGTAGCGGAGTGGATGGGCCACAAGTCCATCGAGGAGACGTACCGCACCTACCGACACCTGATGCCAGGCGGCGTCACCAAGGCCGCCCGGATCCTGGACGCCGGCCTCTGGGGAGCAGCCTGACTTCCTGCTTCGGGGCAACAGCAGGTTCTTCGTCTCCTAAAAGTTGTTGCAGAACGTCTGGGATAGGGCATTCCTCTTGTATGGGTGGGGTGTTACGGGCTGAGCCGTTGTGGGTGGAGACGTTCACCGGCTTGCGTATGGGCCGGTTCGAGAAGTTGGTGAAAGTAGTACGGGAGCGGGGAGGAAACGGTCCGGGTGGAGGGCGCCCATGGTGCCTGCCGCTGGCGCGGACCGGGTCCTCCTGGTGGCCGTCTACTACCGGACCAACCTCACGATGCGCCAGCTCGCCCCGCTGTTCGGGATCTCCCCAGCCACCGTCTGCCGGGTCGTCCATCGCCTTCGGCCGCTTCTCGCGCTGGAGCCGGCGCCGCGGCCCGTCGCGGATGTCGAACGGTTGTGGATCGTGGACGGGACCCTGGTCCCGGTCCGAGATCGCAGGGTCGCCGCGTCATCTCGTAACTATCGGTTCTCGGCGAACGTGCAGGTCATCATCGATGCGGACAGCCGCCTGGTGATCGCCTCAGCCCGCCCTGTCCCCGGAAACAAGGCCGACGCCCACGCCTGGCGAGAATCGGACCTGCCCGCCATCGCGGCCGGGACAAGGGTCATCGCAGACGGCGCCTACCTGGGCACCGGACTGATCGTCCCGCACCGCAGAAGAGCCGGACGCCCACTCCTGCGCGGTCAGGAGGAGGACA
>NZ_JBFBLO010000018.1:0-138410 GCF_040686735.1 Streptomyces sp. NPDC079167
GACCGCCGAGGGCAAGGCCGGCCACGGCTCCAAGGTCAACCGGGCCAACGCCGTCAGCAGGCTCGCCGCAGCCGTCGCCCGTCCTCACCCTTGCGCCAGGACCTGCCGTCCCGGCTCAGTTCCAGGAGTTGTTCTGGTTCTGTCCGTGCGATCCCTGCTGTCCCATGCCGAACTGCGCCGCGGCCCCCTGGCCGATCTGGGCGTTCTGCGGCGGCAGCACCTCGCTGGGCTGGACCAGAGCGAAACCCTGGCCCAGGAAGCTCAGCTCCCAGCCCTCCCCCGTGTTGCCGCGGCGCCGGAAGACGCCGGAGGAATGCGTCTGGGCCTGCATCTGCACCCGCAGCCCGCTCGACCAGGCGACGATCGCGTCGGCGTCGGCGTTGACGTACTTGTCGGGGGTGACCTGCATCATCAGCGGCTGGCCGGAGGTCATCAGGGCGACCTTGCCGCTCCCGGAGATGTTGAGCTGGTACTTGCCGGTGCCGGAGATCCCGTACTGGCTGTCCACCGCGATGACCTCGGTGTGCAGCGAGGAGTCCAGCGCCAGGACGTAGGCGCTGTCGACCGTCATGCCCTCGTGGTCGACGTCGACCACATGGATGTACTGCGCGAGGTTGGCCAGGTAGACCGTGCCCTGACCGGAGCACCGCATGAGGTCGAGGCCCTCGCCCGTGTTCCTGCGGGCGCGGCGCTGGCTGCTCGACTGGTACTCACCGTCGAACTCCATGAGCCCCTGGTAGGCGACCATGGCGCCCTTGCGGGCGAGGACGTCGTCGTGGCCGCCCAGCGCGACCCGCAGGAGCTGCGGGTTCTGGACCGTGTAGCGGTCCTGCGACTGCTGTTCCGTGTAGCTGAAAAGCGGACTCTGCATGATGTGTTTCTCCCCCGCTCAGTTCCGGATCCGCAGGCGGTCGGTGCTGTCCTCGCTCGGCTGGACGACGACGATGCCCTGGCCGGAGAAGGCCATCTGGTACGCCTCTCCGCTGCCGCGCCCGATGAGCGAGCTCGCCTTGAAGCTGCGCTTGCCCTTCACCTTGAGGTTCGGGGACCACGCGACGAGGGCGTCGGGGTCGACGAACGTCTCGTCCTCGCCGCGCCCGCAGTCGACCACGATCGGTGTGCCGCGCGACGTGATGGCCACCCACCCCGTGCCCTGGATCCCTACGTTCCACAGGCCCTGACCGGCGAACTTGGCCAGTCCCTTGACCCGCTCCACTCCCCAGGTGAGGTGGCCGTCGAAGGCCAGGAGGTTGGTGCCGTTGACCGAGAGCGAGTCGTTGTCGAGATTGATGACGACCACGTCGGCGCCGTAGTCGGCGAGGTAGAGCAGTCCGTCGCCGGCGCACTTCATCAGGGGTGCGCCCTCGCCGGTGATCCACTGGGAGGCGATCTGACGGACGGCCGGCGGGTTGGGTTCGTACTGGATGAAGCCCTCGTAGGCCACCATCGAGCCGGTGCGTGCGTAGAGGTCCTGGCCGGTGGCCATGGCGACCTTGAGCATCGTACGGCCGTGGTTCTCCATACGGGCCGTGACGGGGGTCGGGGCGAAGCCCGCGAGCTGCTGATTCATGACGGGCTCCCTCAGACCTCGTAGGGCTGGACGACGATGAAGTTGCCGGGTGCTCCCCGGAACTGGAGGTTCACGGTCTCTCCGCTGTGCCCCGGGTACGCGTTGCGGCGCAGCCGGACCTGGCTGGAGATGATCACCTGGGACGCCGACGACCATGCCACCACGGCGTTGCAGTCGGCGAAGGTGGTCGGGGTGACGGGCAGGACGACCGGCACACCGTGGGTCTTGACGACGACGGTGCCGGTGCCCTGGAACTGCATGGTGAACAGGGCACCGCCGGGAATCCCGTGTCCCTCGATCCTGCGGACCTCGTACTGCAGGGACTCGTCGAAGGCGAGCACGCTCTCGGCGGAGACACAGATGCCGTCGCCCTGCAGCTCGATGGGATGCAGATGCGATCCTTCCTCGGCGAGGAAGACCTGGCCGCGGCCGCTGCAGCGCATCAGCTGCATTTCCTGGCCCGTCGCGTTGCCGACCATGCGGCCCGCGAAGCCGGCGCCCTTGTAGCCGAAGTCGACCTTGCCCTGGTACATCACCATGCTGCCCTGACGGGCCAGCACCGGTGTGCCGCCCATCGTGAGGTCGACGCGCATGAGCTGCTGGTTCTGCGAGGTCCAGCGCTGCCCGGTGGCCGCTTCCTTGTAGGGCTGCAGTGCGGCCTGCAGGCCCGCACCACCGGCGGGGACGCCCTGGGGTACGCCTTGCGGCATTCCGGGCTGCATGCCCGGGGGCTGCTGGCCGAACGGCCCCGGAGGCTGCTGGCCGAACTGCGGTGCGGCGGGCGGGGGCTGCTGTCCGTACGGCGGCGCGGCGGGCGGGGGCTGCTGTCCGTACGGCGGCGCGGCGGGCGGAGCGCCCTGCCCGGGGACCTGCCCGAACTGCGGCTGTTGGGGCGGCTGCTGCCCGTACGGCGCGGGCGCCTGCGGTGTGGGCGCCTGCGGTGCCGGTGCCATAGGGGCCGCTATGGTCGGCGCGGCGTGCATCGGCTGCTGCTGCGGTGCGGGAGCCGATGCAGCAGGAGCGCCGAACGCCGGTGCGGGCTGCGGCGCCTGGGGTGCGGCCGGAGCGCCGAAGGCAGGGGGCGCGGAGGCCTGGGCGGGCGGCGCGAACGAAGGGGCGGCCGCCTGGGGTGGCGCGGCGGGGGCCTCCTCGGCAACCTCCCCTCCGAAGTTCTTGAGCAGCGCGTCGAGTCCGCCGTCGAAGCCCTGGCCGACAGCGGCGAACCGCCAGACGTCCTTGAGGTAGAAGTCGCCGAGCATGACCGCGCGCTCGGTGGTGAACTCCGAGCCGGTGAAGGCGTACTTCACCACTTCCTCGCCCCCCGCGACGATCCGGATGTATCCGGGGCCGACCTGCGACATCTGCCCGGCTCCGTCGAGCGTCGCGGTGAAGGACAGCTTGTGGATGTTCGCCGGAATGCGGTCGAGGGTGACGCGGAACGATTCGGTGTCACCGGCCTGGGCACCGAGAAGCTGAATGGACTCCTCCGGTGATTTCGGCTGGTTGAAGAAGATGAAATACCGGTCGTCGGAGAGCTGCTCATTGGCGTCGAGGCCGAAGCAGCTGATGTCGAACGTCAGGCCGGGGCCCGCGATCTGCACACCTACGTACAGATCCGTCCCAGACGTGAGATCACTGATCTTGGCCTTGTGGCCGCGCTGAAATTCCCTGGCCATGCGTAACGACCGTCCCCCATCCCGAAGGTGAATGCGTCGCGTCAGGCTAACCGCAAACCACGACATCGAGCCAAGCCGGTACAGACCCGGTACAGAATCGGCGACGTCACTCTTCGCGGGCGGCCGGCAGCTGCGGAAGCCGGTCGGCCGCCACGACGCCTTCGAGATAGCCCCGCGCTCGCTCGGTCCGCGGGTAGGTCTCCAGGAGCCGCCAGAAACGCGGCCCGTGGCCCGGAACCAGCAGATGGGCCAGCTCGTGGAGGAGCACGTAGTCGAGGACGTACTCCGGCATCCCCTGCAGGCGGTGTGAGAGGCGGATGCTGCCCTCGGCCGGGGTGCAGGAGCCCCAGCGGGTGTTCTGGTTGGTCACCCACCGCACGGAGGCCGGCCGCGCCCGGCCGTCGAGGTACTGACCGGAGAGCCGCTCGGCCCGGCCGGTGAGCTCACTGTCCCCGATGACGCGTCTGCTCTCCTGCGCGGCGAGCTTGTCGAGCATCACGCCGACCCAGCGCTGCTCCTCGGCCTCCGACATGCGGGCGGGGATGAGCACGATGGTGCGGTCGCCCTCGCGGTACGCCGAGACCGTTCTGCTGCGCCGGGTGCTTCTGCGGACCTCGACCGCGCTCGTCACCGACGCGCGGGGCTGCTGGGTGGCTGCGCTGCGCTGCTGGCGTCCGGCGCGGCGCGCAGGGGTCTCCCCGGCGCGACCGGAAGAGGGGTCGGCTGGCACGACTCGACGTTACCCGCTGCCGGTGCGGGAAGTCCCGCCTCCCCGGCGGCCCGACGTTGATCCACTTCTCGGCTTGCACCATTTGAACGACTAATGCCCCAGCCTGTGGATAACTTTCGGCCCGTTTCGCCGTCATGTTGCATTCTGGCAACGGATCCGACACCGAGCTGGGAGAAGTCATGCACCCGATGCTGAAGCCCGCACTCCGCCGCGCCTGGCGAGGACGGAACACCGTGCAATTCGGCGTGACACCCGCACACGCGGTAACGCTGGGGCCGATGGATATTGCCACCGGAAGCTTTCTGGAACTCCTCGACGGAACACGTGGACTTCCTCTCCTCCGCGAAGAGGCCAGGGCTCTGGATCTGTCGGACCGTCACGTGGACATTCTCGTGTCGCGCCTCACGGAGGCCGGTCTGCTGGACGATCCGGACGCGGGCGGCCCCGAGGCCGACGCCTTACGCCGACGGGCCGAAACCCTCGAGCGGCAGCGCCCCGACGCCGCGGCGCTCTCGGTGGTCCATCCGACGCCCGGCGGCGGATTGCGCACGCTCGCCGCCCGGCGCGCGATGCGGGTGCAGGTGCGTGGAGCCGGCAGGGTCGGCGCGACGGTCGCCGCGGTGCTGTCCGGGTCAGGGGTGGGTCACGTCGAGGTGCTCGACGGGGGCCGCGCCGAGCCCTGGGACGTGGCGCCGGGCGGCCTCCCGGCGTCGTCGGTCGGCGAGCGCCGTGACACGGCGGCACGGCAGCTGGTGCGCAGGTCCGCGGTCGGCGGACCTCCGCGATCGGGAGGGGCGTCCGAAACTCCGGCGCGGGGCGAGCCCGCTCTGTCCCTGATCGTGGTGGCGCCCAGGGACGGCCTCTCCGTGTACGCCCCCGATCCGGAGACCGCCGCGCCATGGATCGCTTCGGGTACGCCGCACCTCTATGCGGGCGTGATCGAAGCCACCGGAGTCGTCGGGCCGCTGGTGCTGCCCGGGGGCACCGGCTGCGCGGGCTGTCTGGCGCTGAGCCGCGCGGAGGCGGATCCCCAGTGGCCGCGGATGCTCGCGCAGTGGAGGTCCGGGCGGCGCACATGCGTGCAGGCCTGCGATCTCGGTCTGGCGACCGCGGTGGCCGGCCTCGCCGCGGCTCATGCGCTCTCCTTCCTGGACGGGGAACTGCCGGCCAGCACGGGGGCGCGGTGGGAGGCCGCCATGCCCATGCTGGACTGGCGGTCGGAGCGGCTGGGCCCCCACCGCGACTGTGACTGCGGTGCCGCCGGGCACACTGAGGTGGAGCTCACCCCCGCGGCCGGCGCCACGCAGGACACAATGGCCGGGTGACCGCCGCCGCCGGAGCGGAGCCGGATACGCACGCCGCACGGCAGTCTGGGAAATGGAGGGGCACATGTCTGATCTTCCCCGGAAGGCGGTCACCCGTACCGCGAAGCTGGCCGCCCTGCCGCTCGGCTTCGCCGGCCGTGCCACATGGGGCCTGGGCAAGCGGATCGGCGGCAAGTCCGCCGAGATGGTGGCCCGCGAGGTCCAGCAGCGCACGGCGGACCAGCTCTTCAAGGTCCTCGGCGAGCTGAAGGGCGGTGCGATGAAGCTCGGCCAGGCGCTGTCCGTCTTCGAATCCGCGCTGCCCGAAGATGTGGCGGGGCCCTACCGGGCCGCGCTCACCAAGCTGCAGGAGGCCGCACCGCCCATGCCGACCCGCACGGTCCACGGGGTCCTGGCGGAGCGCCTCGGCGAGGACTGGCGGGAGCTGTTCACCGAGTTCGAGGACCTGCCCTCTGCCGCTGCCTCGATCGGCCAGGTCCACCGCGCCGTGTGGCACGACGGCCGGGACGTCGCCGTGAAGGTGCAGTACCCGGGCGCCGGTGAGGCGTTGCTGTCGGACCTCACCCAACTCAGCCGCTTCGCACGGCTGCTCGGTCCGCTCGTCCCCGGAATGGACATCAAGCCGCTCATCACGGAGCTCCGCGACCGGGTGTCCGAGGAACTCGACTACGAGCTCGAGGCCCGGGCCCAGCAGGAACACGCCACCGAGTTCGAGGACGATCCGGATGTGGTGATCCCGGGCGTGGTCCACCGGTCCGAGCAGGTGCTGGTCACGGAGTGGATCGACGGAATTCCCCTGTCGGAGGTGATCGCTGACGGCACGACGGAACAGCGGGACCGGGCGGGCCAGTTGCTGGCGCGGTTCCTCTTCTCCGGGCCGGCACGCACCGGTCTGCTCCACGCGGACCCGCATCCGGGCAACTTCCGGCTGCTGCCCCCGCCGGAGGCGGCCGCCGGGGACGCGGCGGGGCTCGACGGGGACGCCGGCCTGTGGCGTCTGGGGGTGCTGGACTTCGGCACGGTGGACCGGCTTCCGGGCGGTCTGCCGGGGACCATCGGCGACGCCCTGCGGATGACGCTGGACGGGGACGCCGACGGCGTCTACGCCATGTTGCGTGAGGCCGGGTTCGTGAAGGAGTCGATCGATCTCGAACCGGACGCCGTGCTCGACTACCTGATTCCCATCATCGAGCCCGCACAGGCGGACGAGTTCACCTTCACCCGCTCCTGGCTGCGCAGCCAGGCCGCCCGGATCGCCGATCCGCGCTCACCGGCACACCAGTTGGGGAAGCAGCTGAACCTTCCGCCCTCGTACCTCCTGATACACCGGGTGACGCTGAGCACGATCGGGGTGCTCTGCCAGCTGGGGGCGACGGTCCGTCTCCGCGACGAACTGGAGTCCTGGCTGCCGGGGTTCCTCCTGGAGTACGAGCCGGAGGAGGACAGCGCCGAGGAGCAGGAGGAGACGGTCGAGGTGTAGCGCGAGCGCCGTCACCACCAGGCGGAGTCGAGCCTGCTCTCGACGGCCCTGATGTGGGTGCGGGCACAGTCCTCGCAGAAGTACCGGCGTCGGCCGTTCTCCACGGAACAGAGCCATGTCGGAGGCGGGGGGTCCGAGTCGGCGACGGTGCCGCAGCGGGCACACGCCACGTGGCCGTCGGCCGGGTACGCGGGGTGATGGGTCTCCTCGTCCACCTCGCGACGATAACGCCGCGGGCCCGGGGCGCGCTCCGCAACGCACTGCGGGGCCGGCCTGTCCGGCCGGCCCCGCTGATGGGGAGGGTGGCTGCCTCGATGGCCGAGCGGTGGCCGGGCAGCCGTGGTGCGCCGTACTGCTGGTGCGGCTGTCAGTGCATGACGGCCATGGCGAGCGCACGGCGGGCGCGCATCGAGGCGCGCTCCGCACGGCGCTGCATCCGCCGGGCGGCCACCAGGCGCACTGCCTGACGTCCCTCCTCGGCTTCCCTCAGGCGGTCGTGCATATGCGCACGAGCCAGGGCTTCTGGGATGAGTTGCATCTCGCGGGTCCTGTTCTGACGCGAGTCGTTCGCGCCGATGATGGTGACGTCCGGGGTGGCGGAGCCGACGGGCTCCTTCGTCGTGGTGGTCATTGGTGCCTGATTCCGGGGGTCATGGGTCTGGGGACGGTCGATGGTTCCGATGCGCTTCGTTCGTGTGGGGGACATGACCCCCAGGCCGGGAGTCACGCCGCGACCGGGTTCTTACGCGGACGGCCACGCGGCCGCTTGCGGGCGACGACGACGCCCTGGACGAAGAGCTCGCCGCCCCAGACGCCCCACGGCTCACGCCGCTCCTTGGCGCCGGCGAGGCAGGCCTCGATCAGCGGACAGGTCCGGCAGAGGGACTTGGCGTACTCGACGTCGGCCGGGGACTCGGCGAAGAAGACCTCCGGGTCGTAGGAACGGCAGGGGACGGGTACGCCGAGGTTCTCGATGGCGTCGTCGAGCGCGGTGAGCGCGGTGAGGGGGATCAAGGTGGAGTCCTCCGTGAGGCCGGGCGGGGAGATCGTGTCGGAAGGCGGTACGGACGGGGCGTGCGTCTCGAGTTGCACGGTGGCGTTGTCCTCGTCTGGTCGTGCCGGCCTGTTGGCCGGTTGGCGGCTGGTACCAGGTCCTGCTGTCCCGAGGCTCCTTCGTCTCGTCTCATCCGTTCGGACAAAACAAAAGGGCCGCGGATCCCGAGTGGGGTTCCGCGGCCCTGAAGGCGCCGGCCTGACTTGCCGTCAGGCTGGATCACTCCAGGGTTCAGGCCCACGGAAGGCCCACATCGTGTGGTGCTGCTGCGTCGTCCGCTTGGCTCCGGCACCGGCTGCGGCTGCCGCAAAGGCATAGGCCGAGGCATGTCCCTTCGCTACTGCTGCTTCCGGCGCCTCGGTCGGTCGCTCATTGCGCTCCCGCACGGGCAGGCTCGCCAGGGACAGCGGGCTGACCACGGAGACGCCGGACACACCGGTGCCACGAAGCGAGAGCTGCGAAGAGCGGGTGAGGCCGAGCGAGCAGGTGGAGACGACCGACGGATCGGTCATTTTGATGGTGTTGATGATGCTGATCACGACAATCGCCTCCTCTCGGCGTCTCAAGGGACCGGCCGGGGCCGATCCTGCGGTATTCGGATAAGTACAGCACGGAGTCAGGGCTTCAGAGAAGTCGCTGTTCCCGTGGTTAAGAACCTATGGTGATGACTGCTGTGCGCGCAAACTATTTTTACGACGAGTTTTCCTCACACGTCGCCGTCATTCTCGTCGAGCTCCTGACCCACCGTCCGACCTGCGCAGATGTCCAGGACGTCACCCCCGAACCGGGTCAGCTTCCGGTTGCCCACGCCGGCGATGACGACGAGCTCCCCCTCGCTGACCGGCGCGGCCTCGGCGATCGCCATCAGTGTCTTGTCGGTGAAGACGCAGTAGGCGGGCTGGCTGATCTCCTTCGCCCGGTCCGCGCGCCACTCGCGCAGCCGCTCGTACAGCCCCTCGTCCATGTCCGAGGGACAGTCCTCGCAGCGCATCAGTTTCATCTCGCCGGCCTCGGTGAGCGTCTTGCCGCAGACCCGGCACCGGGCCGGGCCCCTCCGGCCGGCCCTGACCGGCTTCTCCGTGCCGGCGCCGCCCGCTCCCGCGCGGGAGCCGCGGTCGATGCCGCCTCCTCCCCCGGCGCCGCCCCGGGGGCCGAGCGCGGCCGAGCCGGGCCGCAGCCCGTTCAGGAAGCGCGTCGCCCGGCGGTTCCCCCGGCCGCCCGGCGACCGGGACAGCGCCCAGGACAGCGAGAGGTGGAAGCGGGCCCGGGTGACACCGACGTACAGCAGGCGGCGTTCCTCCTCGACCTGTTCGTCCGTCTTGGCGTAGGCGATGGGCATCATGCCCTCGGTCAGCCCGACGAGGAACGCGGCATCCCACTCCAGGCCCTTCGCCGAGTGCAGCGACGCCAGGGTGACGCCCTGGACCGTGGGCGCGTGCTGGGCGGCGGCCCGCTCGTCGAGCTCGGCGACGAGATCGGAGAGCGTGGCTCCCGGCTTGGCCTGTTCGAAGTCCTCGGCGAGACGCACCAGGGCGGCGAGGGACTCCCAGCGGTCCCG
This sequence comes from Streptomyces sp. NPDC079167, assembly GCF_040686735.1. NCBI lineage: Bacteria > Bacillati > Actinomycetota > Actinomycetes > Kitasatosporales > Streptomycetaceae > Streptomyces > Streptomyces sp. NPDC079167. The sequence goes on from NZ_JBFBLO010000018.1 coordinate 9,394, forward strand.
CACGGCTCCTGAGCCGGCCGGAGGCTTGGAGGTCCATCCTTTCGTGGAGAGCACTGCCCGCACTTCGGAGGGCAGGTCGTCGGCGCCGTCGAGCAGCGCGTCGTTGCCTCCCGCGCGGGCGGCACCGCGCAGGGCGACGCCCGCCTCCCGCACCTCGGGCCGGTCGAAGAAGCGCTCGGCGCCGCGCAGCTGGTAGGGCACGCCCGCGTCCGCGAGTGCCTGCTCGTAGACCTCGGACTGGGAATTGACCCGGTACAGCACGGCGATCTCGCCGGCCGGGACACCGGCGGCGATCAGATCACGGATCCGGCGTGCGGTGCCCTCGGCCTCGGCGGGCTCGTCCGCGTATTCCGTGTAGACGGGTTCGGGGCCCTTGGCCCGCTGGGAGACCAGCTCCAGCCGGTGTTCGGCCGCCCGGCCCCTGGCCTGACTCAGCAGGCCGTTGGCCAGGTGGACGACCTGGGGTGTGGAGCGGTAGTCGCGCACCAGTTTGACCACCGTCGCGTCCGGATGACGGGTGCGGAAATTCAGCAGGTGGTCGGGGGTGGCGCCGGTGAAGGAGTAGATCGTCTGGCCGGCGTCGCCGACGACGCAGAGATCGTCCCGGTCGCCGAGCCAGAGATCGAGCAGCCGCTGCTGGAGCGGGCTGACGTCCTGGTACTCGTCGACGACGAAGTGCTGGTACTGACGGCGCACGTGTTCGGCGATGTCGTGACGGTCCTGGAGGATGCCGACGGTGAGCAGCAGTACGTCCTCGAAGTCGATCACCGACCTGTCGCGCTTCAGCTGCTCGTACATCGCGTAGATCTGGGAGAGCTCGGCCGGGTCGCGCGGGGCGTCCCGCTGTGTCTTGGCCACCGCCGCCGGATAGTCGGCGGGGACGGTCTGGGTGACCTTGGCCCACTCGATCTCACTGGTCGTGTCCCGCAGTTCGTTGCGGTCGAGCCGGACGCCGCAGCGGGCCGCGGCCTCGGCGACGAGCTGGACCTTGCGCTCCACCAGACGTGGAAGATCGCCACCGACTGCTTTCGGCCAGAAGTACTGGAGCTGGCGCAGGGCCGCGGAGTGGAACGTACGGGCCTGGACGCCCGTGGCTCCGAGCTGGCGGAGCCGGCCCCGCATCTCTCCGGCCGCCCGGTTGGTGAAGGTGACGGCGAGCACGGTGGTCGGCTGGAGGATCCCGGCCCGCACCCCGTACGCGATGCGGTGCGTGATCGCCCGCGTCTTGCCCGTCCCGGCTCCGGCCAGCACGCACACGGGTCCGCCGAGGGCGAGCGCGACCTCGCGCTGCTCGGGGTCGAGCCCGTCCAGCACGGCGTCCGCGGAGTCGGGGACCTGTGGGAAGAGGGTGGAATGCGTTGCTGCTGTCACCCTGCCATGCTGCCAGGTCGCGAGGGGCCGCCGCGGCGGTTGTCCACAGGGGGTGCCGTTCGTCATACCGGCCGGGGACCGCCGGGAATGGTGGTCAGGTCCCGCGCGTTCCCTCCATGCGGGAACGTGCGCGTACGGGCGGTCCCGCATCCGGACGGACAAGACGAAGGAGCGCCGACGACATGCCGGGCACTGTGACGATGTACAGCACCACGTGGTGCGGCTACTGCCGCCGGCTCAAGGGGCAGATGGACCGCGAAGGCATCGCGTACACCGAGGTCAACATCGAGCAGGACCCGGACTCGGCGGCGTTCGTCGAGAAGGCGAATGGCGGGAATCAGACGGTTCCGACGGTTCTGGTGGTTCCCGAGCAGGGAGGCTCCGAGGTCGTCATGACGAATCCGAGCCTCGCTCAGGTGAAGCAGGCGCTCGGCGTCTGACCGGCGCGACGCACGCACAACCCCTGATCGGCCCGGAGCTGATCGGGGGTTTCGTGTACCCCGGACCTGCCCAGGATTTCCAGCGGGCCGGGTTCGGGGCGGGCGCGCAGCGAGGCCGCCCGAGGGAGGGGATCGGATGACACGGCAAGGGGCCGTCGGGGTACAGCAGATGGACGGATCCGCCGCGGTGCGGGCCGAGGAGGCGTTCAGGACTGTCTACGCCGAGGCGTTCGCCGAGCCTCCTCACGACGAGGGCGAGGACGGTGTCGCCGCCGCCTTCCGCCGCTTCCCCGTCCAGGCCCGCGACCGCACGTTCCGCGCCGCCCTGGCCCGCTCCGAGGACGGCGAGCCCGTCGGCATGGCGTACGGCTTCATGCTCGGCCCCGGTGCGGGCTGGTGGGACGAACTGACGGAGCCCGTGCCCGAGGACATGCGGCGCGAGGACGGGCACCGGACCTTCGGGCTCATGGAGCTCGCCGTGCGGGGGCCGTGGCGTGGGCGGGGCGTCGCGCGTCGTCTCCATGGGGCGCTGCTGGACGGCCTGGGTGCCGAGCGGGTGCTGCTGAACGTCCACCCGCGCAGCGAGGCGGCGTCGGCCGCCTACCGGGCGTGGGGATACCGCAAGGTCGGCGAGGCCCGGCCGTGGGGGGCGAGCGCGGATCTCCACGACGTGATGCTGCTGACTCTGCGCTGAAGCGGCCCCGGGCGGGGCCTTGCGTTCCAGTGATCGTCACCGTGCCCGCCCGCACCGTCAGCCGAGGGTGCCCGGCCTCGGGAGCGGCTTGCCGTACCAGAGCTCGATCAGCCGCGCCGCGATCGAGACACCGAACGGGGGCAGCACCTCGCCCGAGTCGAACGCGGCGGTCAGCTCCTCGCGGGAGAACCAGCGGGCCTCCTCGATCTCCTCGCCGTCCACGTCGATCTCGAAGGAGGTGGCACGCGCCATGAAACCGAGCATCAGGCTGGAGGGGAACGGCCAGGGCTGGCTGGCGATGTACTCGACCTCGCCGATGACGATCCCGGCCTCCTCGAACACCTCGCGGGCCACGGACTGCTCGATCGACTCCCCCGGCTCGACGAAGCCGGCGAGGGTCGAGAAGCGGCCTTCGGGCCAGTGCACCTGGCGTCCCAGCAGGGCACGGTCCTGGTCGTCCGTGACCAGCATGATCACGGCGGGATCGGTACGCGGGTAGTGCTCCGCCCCGCAGGCCTGGCAGCGGCGGATGTGCCCGGCCGCCGCGATGACGGTGCGCTCGCCGCAGCGTGAGCAGAAGCGGTGCAGCCGCTGCCAGTTCTCCAGCGCCACCGCGTGCACCATCAGTCCGGCGTCACGCGGGCCGAGGAGCATTCCGGCCTCGCGGAGACCGGCGGGACGGGCCGACTGGTCCATGCGGCCCGGGAGGGAGTCCTTCTGGAGCGCGAAGTAGCGTACGCCGTCCTCGTCGGTGCCCAGGAAGTAGCGGTGGGTCTCGGTGACGGGCGCCTCGAAGGCGGGTGTCATGACGAGTTCGGTACCGCCGTCGGGGGTGTCGTCGATGAGCGCCTGCCCCCCGGAGACGACGAAGACTCTGGTCGTCGGGTGGCTCCAGGCCGCGGCGAGCCAGGCCTCGTCGAGCCGGTGGTGCGCCGCGCGGTCGATGCCGCTGGGCGCGGTGAGACCGATCGGGCGGTCTGCGGTGGCGTTGTCGAAGGTGCTCACAGGTGCTTCCTACTCCCCCGGGGGTGGATCGGGCGTACAGAGATTCAGCGGAGTGCGTCGGCCAGCTCGCCCCACAGGTGGGCGGTGGTCTCCACGCCTTTGAGGAGGAGGTCGAGTTCGACCTTCTCGTCGGGGCCGTGCCAGCCGTCGGACGGTACGGAGATGCCCAGGAACAGGACCGGCGCGCCGAGCACGTCCTGCAGGTCGGCGGCGGGGCCCGAGCCTCCCTCGCGGGTGAAGAGGATCTTCGTCCCGAAGGCCCGCCCCATGGCGCGGGCCACCGCCTGGAGGGCGGGGTGGTCCAGGGGCGTCAGACAGGGGCGGGTGGCGGGCGCGAAGGTGATCCGGTGGCGGACCCCGGCGGGGATGCGGGATTCGGCCCAGGTGCGGACCGCTTCCTGGATCCGTTCCGGGTCCTGGCCCGCGACCAGCCGGAAGCTCAGCTTCGCCAGGGCGGACGAGGGGATGACGGTCTTGCTGCCCGCCCCCTGGTAACCGCCGCCGATGCCGTTGACCTCGGCGGTGGGGCGGGCCCAGACGCGTTCCAGGGTGGAGTAGCCGGCCTCGCCCGCGGCGGCGTGGGAGGCGGCTGTGCGCAGCCATACGTCCTCGTCGAAGGGCAGCTCGGCGAAGAGGTCACGTTCGGTCTCGGTGAGCTCGGCGACGCCGTCGTAGAAGCCGGGCACCGCGACCCTGCCCTCCGTGTCGTGGAGGCCGGCGACGAGGCGGGCGAGTGCGGTCGCGGGGTTGGGCACCGCGCCGCCGAAGGACCCGGAGTGGATGTCCTGGTCCGGGCCGTGCAGCTCGATCTCGCACTCCGCGAGGCCGCGCATGCCGGTGCAGACGGTGGGGGTGTTCTCGTCCCACATTCCGGTGTCGGAGACGATCACCGCGTCGGCCGCGAGGCGGGCGGAGCGCTCCTCGGCCAGCGCGCGGAAGTGCGGCGAGCCCGACTCCTCCTCGCCCTCGACCAGGAGCTTGAGGTGCACGGCGGGGGTCGTGCGGCCGGTCGCGGCGAGGTGGGCGCGGACACCGAGTGTGTGGAAGAACACCTGGCCCTTGTCGTCGGCGGCACCGCGTCCGTACATCCTGCCGTCGCGGATCACCGGGTCGAACGGGTCGCTGCTCCAGCCGTCCTCGCGGGCGGCGGGCTGCACGTCGTGGTGGCCGTAGACGAGGACGACGGGTGCGTCCGGGTCCTCCGAGGGCCACTCGGCGAAGACCGCCGGAGCACCGGGCGTCTCCCAGATCTCGGTGACGGGGAACCCGGTCTCCGCGAGCTTGGCGGACAGCCACTCGGCGCTGCGCCGTACGTCCCCGTCGTGCTCCGGCTGGGCGGAGACGGACGGGATGCGCAGCCACTCGGCGAGGTCGTCGAGGAAGGCCGCGCGGTGCTGCTCGGTGTACGTACGGACGGCGCTGTCCGGGGTGTCGCTCATGCTTATGAGCCTATCGGCCCCGGGGAGGTGGCTCGTCCAGCAGGAGCTTCTCCAGCTCCTCCCGGCCCGGCAGCCCGGCCGGGCGGGACGTCTCGCCGGTGCGCACGTACAGGAAGGTCGCCTCGACCGCTTCCAGCGGCAGCCCGTGCAGTTCGGCCCACGCCAGGCGGTACACGGCGAGCTGGAGCGGGTCGGCCGTGCGGTGCCGGCCGGTCTTCCAGTCGACGATCTCGTACGTGTCTCCCGTGCGGTAGACCGCGTCGATCCGGCCGCGGATCACCCGGCCTCCGAGCGTGATCTGGAACGGTGTCTCGACGCGGTACGGAGTGCGCCGGGCGTACGCGGTGCGCTCGAAGGCCTCCTTGAGCTCGGCGAGGTCACGCTCGTCGGCGATCTCCGTGTCACTTTCGTCGCCCCCGGGGAGTTCGTCGGGACCCAGCATGGGCAGGGGCAGCTCCTCGTACCGGGACTCCACCCAGGCGTGGAAGCGGGTCCCCCGGCGGGCGGCGGGCTGAGGGGGGCGGGGCATGGGGCGGGCGAGCTCCCGCGCGAAGCCGTCGGGGTCGTCGGCGAGGTGCAGGAGCTGGGTGGCGGAGAGCGTGGCCGGTACGACGACGTCGCGCACGGCCGCGCGGGCGCGGCGCAGCTCACCGGCGAGGGCGTCGAGGTCCCGGTCCCAGGAGGCGAGGGTACGGGACTCCTCCGGGGTGAGGGCCTCGTCCGCCGGGGCGCGGGCGGCCGGTACGAGCGGGGTGGGAGCGGCGCCGTGCGGAGCCGCCCCGGCGCCGTCCGGGCTCTGGCCGCCGTCCGGCGGCAGGGCCCCCGCGGCGGGCTCGCCGTCCGGGAACGGGTCGTCGTACGGGGCGTCCGCCTCGTCGTACGGCGGCTCCTCGTCCTCGTACAGGGGCTCGTCCTCGTACGGGGGCTCCTCCTCGTACGGCGGCTCCTCCTCAAAGGGAGCGTGGGGCGGGTCCTGTGCCTCGTACACATCCGGTACGGGCACGGCCGCCAGTGCCTCCAGGTGTGCCAGCACCGTGTCCCGCGCGGCGCGGCGGCGGGCCATGGCGGTGCTGTCGAGCGGGAGCGGCCAGGCCTGGTCGGCGTCCTTCTCCTGGAGCGCCGGGTTCTCCTCGCCCTCCCCGGGCTCGTCCGCCCAGGTCTCGATCTCGCCGTGGCCGGCCGCGCAGTGCTCGTACAGCGCGTCCAGGAACACGGACGGGCCGCGGGGCTTCTTCTGGGACGGGCCCCACCAGTGGCCGGAGCCGAGCAGCAGGCTGCGGGGGCGGGTGAAGGTGACGTAGCCGAGGCGGAGCTCCTCGGTGTGCTGGTGTCCCTTCAGCTCTTCCTTGAACGCCTTGAGGCCCTTGGCGTCGAAGGAGCGGAGGGCGGGGAGCGTGGCCGCGTCTCCGCGCAGGGCGTGCGGGAGGACGTGGGACTGCGAGGTCCACGCGTCCCGGGACTGCGTGCTGGGGAACTGCCCGCCGACGAGGCCGGGGACGGCGACGACGTCCCATTCCAGCCCCTTGGACTTGTGGGCGGTGAGGACCTTCACGGTGTTCTCGCCGCCGGGCAGGGCGTTGTCCAGGCCCTTCTCGTACTGCGCGGCGGTCCGCAGGAAGCCGAGGAAGGCGAGCAGGGTCGCGCCCCCGTCGACCGCGGCGAAGCCGGCCGCGACGTCCAGGAAGTTGGCGAGGGTCTCGCGGCGGCGTGCGGCCAGGGCGTGCGGCGACGCGGAGAGCTCCACCTCGAGGCCGGTGGTCGCGAGGACGCGGTGCAGTACGTCCATGAGGGGGTCGGCCAGCGAACGGCGGAGATCGCGGAGCTCCGTGGCGAGGCGGGCGAAGCGGACGCGTGCCTCGGCGGAGAAGGGCAGCTGGTCGTCCTCGGACCCACCGGACTCCAGGAAGGTGTCGAGGGCGTCGGCGAGCGAGATCACCTCGGCGGGGTCGATGCCCTCGACGGCCTCGGCCAGGCGCCGGTCCGGGTCGGCGTCGTCACCGGCGGTGGAGCGGTGGACGAGGAGGCGGGCACGGCGCCCCAGAAGGGCGAGGTCCCGGGGCCCGATGCGCCAGCGCGGCCCGGTGAGCAGCCGGACCAGGGAGGCGTTGGCGCCGGGGTCCTGGAGGACCTCGCAGACGGCGACGAGGTCGGCGACCTCGGGGAGGTGCAGCAGCCCGGACAGGCCGACGACCTCGACCGGGATGTCCCGGGCGACGAGGGCGGCCTGGATGCGGGGGAAGTCTCCCGCGGTCCGGCACAGGACGGCGATCTCCCCGGGCGCCGTCCCCGTCCGCACGAGGTGGGCGAGCGAGTCGCCGAGCCAGTCGATCTCCTCGGCGTGGGTGCGCAGGAGGGCGCACCGGACCATGCCGTCCCTCTCGGCTCCGGGTGCGGGGCGCAGCGCCTCCACGCCCTCGTGCATGGCGCGCAGGGGTTCGGCGAGGCCGTTGGCGAGATGGAGGAGACGGCCGCCGCTGCGGCGGTTCTCGCTGAGGGAGTAACGGGTGGCCGGGGTGCCGTCGGCGTGCGGGAAGTGGTGCGGGAAGTCGTCGAGGTTGGCCACGGAGGCGCCGCGCCAGCCGTAGATCGCCTGGCAGGGGTCACCGACGGCGGTGACGGCGTGGCCCGTACGGCCCGAGGGCCCGCTGCCGAACAGGGCGGAGAGCAGCAGCCGCTGGGCCACGGAGGTGTCCTGGTACTCGTCGAGCAGGACCACCCGGAACTCGTCGCGGAGGATGGCGCCGACCTCGGGCCGGGTGAGTGCCAGCTCGGCGGAGAGGGCGATCTGGTCGCCGAAGTCGAGGAGGTCCCTGCTGCGCTTGGCCTCCCGGTAGCGCCGGGTCAGCTGGAGGAGTTCGCGGCGGGCCTCGGCGGTCTCGGGGAGCTTGCGCAGCTCGGCGTTGGTGAGCCTAGCCGTCTCCAGGGTGTGCAGCAGCTCCGTGTCGTACTCGGCGAGCTGTTCGGGCCGTACGAGGTGTTCGGCGAGCTCGGCGTCCAGGGCCAGCAGGTCGCTGACGAGGGTGGGAAAGGACCGGGTGAGAGCCGGGTACGGGCCGGGGGCCTCGCGCAGCACCCGGGCGGCGAGCTGGTAGCGGGTGGCGTCGGCGAGGAGCCGGGTGGTGGGTTCGAGCCCTATCCGCAGGCCGTGGTCGGTGAGGAGCCGTCCGGCGAACGCGTGGTAGGTCGAGATGCTGGGTTCGCCCGGGGGGTTGTCCGGGTCGATGACGTCCGGGTCGGTGACCCCGGCGGCGACGAGGGCCCGGCGGACCCGCTCGGCGAGCTCACCGGCTGCCTTGTTGGTGAAGGTCAGGCCGAGCACCTGCTCCGGGGCGACCTGCCCGGTCCCGACCAGCCACACGACCCGGGCAGCCATCACGGTGGTCTTCCCCGAGCCGGCTCCGGCCACGATCACCTGCGGGGCGGGCGGCGCGGTGATGCAGGCCGTCTGCTCCGGGGTGAAGGGAATCCCCAGGAGCTCCTTGAGCTGCTCGGGATCGGTGATACGGGAGGACACTCCAGAGAGGCTAACCGGCCGCACCGACAACGTGGTCCCGCCCGGATTCCACCGGGAAGATCATTCGATGATCTGCCGGCCCTCGGGCTGTGCGCTGCACGACGCCTTGAAGGCGCAGTGGGTGCAGTGCTGCCCGGTCGTGGGGGTGAACCGTTCGTCCAGGACCCGCCCGGCCGCCGTGGCCAGCAGGCCGGAGACCCATTCCCCGGAGAGGGGTTCCTGCGCCTGCACCTTGGGAAGGGCGTCGCCGCCCTCCTTCTTGGGGGCGGGCTGGCGCAGCTGGACGAGCTCGGCGCCGCCGGCGTCGGGACGCCGGCCGTCGAAGACCTCGTCGACCGCGCCTTCCCTGACCGCCAGCTGGTACACGGCGAGCTGGGGGTGGGACGCCACCTCGTCCTTGGTCGGCGCCCCCTTGCCGGTCTTGAAGTCGACGACGTACGCCCGGCCCTCGGTGTCCTGTTCGACCCGGTCCATGGAGCCCCGGATGCGTACGGCGTACTCGCCCGCTTCCAGGGTGACGTCGAAGTCGTGTTCGCTCGCCGTGGGGGTGCGGCCCCCGCGGTCCATGACGTGCCAGCGCAGGAAGCGTTCCAGGGCGTCGCGCGCCTGGTCCTTCTCCTGCTGCGACTTCCAGGGCGCGTCGAAGACCAGGCCGTCCCACACGGAGTCCAGGCGCTCCATCAGTACGTCCAGATCGGCGCCCGTACGTCCGGAGGCCACCTCGTCCGCGAGGACGTGGACCACGTTGCCGAAGCCCTGGGCCGCCGTCGCCGGGGCGTCGGCCTTGACCTCCCGGCCCAGGAACCACTGGAGGGCACAGGTGTTGGCCAGCTGGTCGAGCGCGCTCCCGGAGAGCGCGACGGGGCGGTCCCGGTCGCGCAGCGGGACCTCGGAGCGCGTCGGCTCGTCCAGCCCCCACCAGCGGTACGGGTGGGCCGCGGGCACGAGCGGCTGGCCCTCGTCGTCGGTGAGCGCCGCGAGCCGGGCGAGCCGTTGTGCGGCTGCGTCGCGCAGGGCTTCCGAGGCGGCGGGGTCGACGGTCGTCGCCCGGAGCTCGGCGACGAGCGAGGCGACCGCGAGCGGGCGGCGGGGGCGTCCGGTCACGTCCCGGGGCTCGACTCCGAGTTCGGTGAGGAAACGGGACGGCTGGTCGCCGTCGTCGGCGGGCGCCTTGACGGCGGTGACGATCAGGCGTTCCCGGGCCCGGGTCGCGGCCACGTAGAACAGGCGGCGCTCCTCGGCCAGGAGCGCCCCCGGAGTGAGCGGTTCGGCCAGACCGTCGCGCCCGATGCGGTCCGCCTCCAGGAGCGACCCCCGGCGGCGCAGGTCGGGCCAGAGCCCCTCCTGGACGCCGGCGACGACCACCAGGCGCCACTCCAGGCCCTTGGAGCGGTGCGCGGTCATCAGCCGTACGGCGTCGGGCCGTACGGACCGCCGGGACAGGGTGTCGGCGGCGATGTCCTGGGCGTCGACCTCCTCCAGGAAGTTGAGCGCGCCGCGTCCGCCGGTGCGCTCCTCGGCGCGTGCCGCGGTGTCGAAGAGGGCGCACACGGCGTCGAGGTCCCGGTCGGCGTTGCGGCCGCCCGCACCGCCGCGCAGCGCCGCCCGCTCGAGACGGCCGGGCCAGGGCGTGCCGTTCCACAGGGTCCACAGGGCCTCCTCGGCGGTACCGCCGCTCTCCAGGAGTTCCCGGGCCCTGTGCAGGAGCGCGCCCAGCCGCTGCGCTCCGCGGGCGTACGCCGGATCGTGGGTGGCCAGGCGCTCGGGCTCGGCGAGCGCCCGGGCCAGCAATTCCCCGGACGGCGGCGGTACGCGGTTCCCGGCGGCCCGCTCCTCGTCTCGCAGGGCCCGGCCGAGACGGCGCAGATCGGCGGCGTCCATGGAGCCGAGGGGCGAGGTGAGGAGGGCGAGGGCGGTCTCGGTGTCCAGCGTGCCGCGCGCCTCCCCGCCCCCGTCGTCCCGATGCGTGCCGCGCGCCTCCCCGGCCCCGGCCGCGTCGTCCGGGTCCTCGGGGGCGGCGGGGTGCATGGCCGCCGTGGCGACGGTGCGCAGGGCGGTCAGGAGCGGGGCGACCGCCGGCTCGTGGCGCAGCGGGAGATCGTCGCCGTCCACCTCCAGAGGGACTCCGGCGGAGGTGAGCGCCCGGCGCACGGCTGGGATCGAGCGTCCGCCGGCGCGTACGAGGACCGCCATGTCCCTCCATGGCACGCCCTCCTCCAGGTGCGCGCGCCGGAGCAGGTCGGCGATGTTCTCCAGCTCGGTGGAGGGCGTCGGATAGGTGTACGTCTCGACACGGCCGCCTCCGCGCACGGCGGACAGCTCACGGTGGGCGCGGACCTTGGCCGAGGGCAGACGGGTGAGCGGCATCCGGCGGGTGAGCAGCCGGGTGGCCTCCAGCAGCTTCGCGCCGGAGCGGCGGGAGGTGGTGAGCACCCCGACGGGCGCGGGCGCCCCGTCGGCACGGCGGAAGGTGTCCGGGAAGTCGAGGATGCCGTTCACATCGGCGCCCCGGAAGGCGTAGATCGACTGGTCGGGGTCGCCGAAGGCGATCAGCGTCCGGCCGCCGCCGGTGCCCGGCGCGGCGCCGCCCCGGTTCCCGGCCAGCGCGTGCAGCAGCCGCACCTGGGCGGGGTCCGTGTCCTGGTACTCGTCGACGAGGACCACGTCGTAGCTCCGGGCCAGCTCCGCCGCCACCTCGGGCCGTTCGGCGAGCAGGACCGCCCGGTGGACCAGTTCCGCGTAGTCGAGGACACCCTGGGCGTCCAGGACGTCCAGGTACTCGGCGAGGAACTGGGCCGCGGCGCTCCAGTCGGGACGGCCCGTGCGGCGGGCGAAGGCGGCCAGCGCGTCCGGTCCCAGGCCCAGCTCACGGCTGCGGGCCAGCACCGCGCGCACCTCGTCGGCGAAGCCCCGGGTGGTCAGGCACGCGCGCAGCTCGTCCGGCCAGCGGACATGGGCGAGCCCCGCCCGCTCCAGGCCGAGCTGTCCGGCGAGAAGCTCACGGACGGTGACGTCCTGCTCGGGCCCGGAGAGCAGGCGCAGCGGATCGGCGAACAGGTCGGCGTCCTGGTGGGCACGGACGAGGGCGTAGCAGTACGAGTGGAAGGTGGTGGCCTGCGGACCCCGGGTGCCGCCGAGGCGGGCGGCCATCCGGTCGCGGAGTTCGACCGCCGCCTTGCGGCTGAAGGTGAGGACGAGGATGCGCGCGGGGTCCGTCCCACGGGCCACCCGCCGGGCCACCGTCTCGACCAGCGTCGTGGTCTTGCCCGTGCCGGGTCCGGCGAGGACCAGCAGCGGGCCGTCCCGGTGGTCAACCACGGCCCGCTGCGGTGCGTCCAGGAGAGGGGGGTCCACGGATCCCGGCGGCGTGCGCACCAGCCGGTACGCGCCCGGGGCCCGCCGCCGTGCCTGACGGTGCGGGCTGTTCCGGGTGGTGAAGGAGGAGCTCACGTGGTTCGCCGGTCCTGGTGGGTGTACGGGGTCTGCGCGGTGGCCGGCCCGTGGGGCGCGGCCCGGGTGTGACGGCTGCTGGTGTCCGACGGGTCCCGGTGGGGGGCGGTCGGGTCGGGACGGGAACGGACGGACGGATGAGGGAGCGGAGCGTGCCGCGTGTGGACGACGCTACGCCAGCGGCGAGGCCGACAGCGGGCGGTGGGGCGCGTCGCCCGTCACACGCGGGACCGTCGGCGTGCCCCGCTCACCGGCCGGGCGCCTGTCCCGGCGGGGCACGATGGCGGAAGCTGTCAGATGTGAGCTTCGTCGCCCGGGCCACCGGTCACGCCGTCCCATCTGGCGCGCTTCATGTCGAGGCGCGGGACATGCCCTTCCGCGGCGCGCGGGGCCACCTTCAGCGGCGTGCCCTCCTCGCGGTAGTGGCCGAGCGCGCGCAGTTCATGGCCCGGCAGCAGCAGCCCGTCGGCGCGCACGACACGCCACCAGGGCACCGCGGAGCCGTACAGAGCCATCACCCGGCCGACCTGTCTCGGCCCGCCGTCACCGAGCCACTCCGCGACATCTCCGTACGTCATGACCCGGCCGGGCGGGATCAGGTCCGCCACGTCCAGGACCCGCTCGGCGTAGACGGGCAGCTCGGCGGTCACGGGGCGGGGCGGCACGTCCCCGGTCCGGCCGCTGCCTCTCGTCCGGTCTTCGCTCATCCGCCCCATCCTGCCTTACGCCACCGACAACCGGGCCCTGCCGCGTGGTTCCGGTCACACACCGCGCGCGCGGCGTCGGGGCCGCGTATGTTGCGCTTCGCGTCCGCGCAATGCACCCTGATGCCCCCCTCTGTCTGCAGACCGTGCCACCATCATGCGGGCGGTGACCGGTGATACGAGAACACGAAGATTCGTCAGAGGCTAAGGAGCAGGGCGTGCAGCCACCGAAGGCGGCGGGCGCCTCTGACGCCGAGCCGCGCCCGGACGCGCCCGGCGCCCCCGGTGCGGGGAATACCCCCAAGTCGTCCGAAGCGACCCCGAAGACGCCGCAAGAGGCGCCCGGGGAGCACCTCGCCGGCTCGACACTCGCGTCGGCCGGCACGGGACTGACGGACCGCGTCTCCGGCGACGAGCCCCTGCTGCCCGCCCGGGTCCACCGCCCCTCCGATCTGCTGAGGCTCCTCGTCGGGGTCCTCGCGATCGCCCTGCTGTTCTCCATCGCCGCGTTCGCCCAGGGGACCACCACCGGCCTCGAGGACGACATCTCCAAGGGCACCGACCAGGCCCCCGATCTGCTGATCAAACTCGCGGGCCTGGTGTCCAGCATCGCCGTGCTCCTCGTGCCGGTCGCCTTCGCGATCGAGCGTCTGGTGAAACGCGACGGGCTGCGGATCGCGGACGGGGTGCTCGCCGCCGTACTGGCGCACGGGGTGACCCTGGCCACCGACCTGTGGGTCGCCAGGTCGGCGTCCGGGACGATCCGGGACGCGCTGACCCAGCCCCAGCCCGGTGACGCGCTCACCGACCCCGTGCACGGTTATCTCGCTCCTGTCATCGCCTATATGACGGCGGTGGGGATGGCCCGCAGGCCGCGCTGGCGGGTCGTCCTGTGGGTGGTGCTCCTCCTGGACGCCTTCGCGATGCTGGTCGGCGGTTACACCACCCCGTTCTCGATCGTCCTGACCGTGCTGATCGGCTGGACCGTGGCGTACGGCACCCTGTACACGGTCGGCTCGCCGAACGTCCGCCCGACCGGCCAGCACCTGATGGCCGGTCTGCGCCACGTCGGTTTCCGTCCGGTCGCCGCGATGCGCACGGAGGACGTCCCCGACAACGTCGACCAGAGCGACCGGGGCCGCCGCTATCTGGTGACCCTGGAGGACGGGCCACCGCTGGACGTCACGGTCGTCGACCGTGAACAGCAGGCCCAGGGGTTCTTCTACCGGGTGTGGCGCAGGCTCACCCTGCGCAGCATCACCCAGCGCCGCTCCATCCTGTCCCTGCGCCAGGCCCTGGAGCAGGAGGCGCTCCTCGCGTACGCGGCGATCGCCGCCGGGGCCAACGCGCCGAAGCTGATCGCCACGTCCGAGCTCGGCCCCGACGCCGTGATGCTCGTGTACGAGCACATCGGCGGGCGTTCGCTGGACGCGATGGAGGACGACGAGATCACCGACGACCTGGTGCGGGGCGCCTGGCGGCAGGTGCAGGCGCTCCAGTCGCGCCGGATCGCGCACCGCAGGCTGACCGGGGACGCCATTCTGGTGGACGGTTCCGGCACGGTGTTCGTCACCGACCTGCGGGGCGGCGAGATCGCCGCCGGTGACCTGGTCCTGCGGATGGACGTCGCCCAGCTGCTCACCACCACCGGACTGCGCGTGGGCGCCGAACGGGCCGTCGAGGGGGCGCTAGCCGTGCTCGGGCCCGACGCCGTCGCGGACTGCCTGCCGCTGCTCCAGCCGATCGCCCTGAGCCGCTCCACCCGGGCGACGCTGCGCAGGATCGCCCGGGAGCGTTCGCAGCGCGAGCGTGAGGCGGTGCTGGATGCCTCGCAGGCGGCGAAACAGGGCAAGGCGCAGGAACACGGCTCGGAGACCAGCGACCGCAAGGCCGTCCGCAAGTCGCTGCGCACGGAGAAGCAGGCCGAGAAGCGGGCGATGGACGATGCCCTGGAAGAGGCCCGCGAGGAGGACATGCTGGCCCAGATCCGCCGCCAGGTGCTGCTGATCAGGCCGCAGGCGCCGGTCGAGCCGGTCCGGCTGGAGCGCATCAAGCCGCGCACCCTGTTCAGCTTCATCGCGGGTGCGATCGCCGCCTATTTCCTGATCTCCCAGGTCACCGAGGCCGACTTCGGCACGGTCGTGGAGCAGGCGGAGTGGGGCTGGGTGGCTGCCGCGCTGGGCTTCTCCGCCCTGAGCTATGTCGCCGCAGCCATGAGCCTGCTGGGCTTCGTGCCCGAGCGGGTGTCCTTCGGGAAGACCGTGCTGGCGCAGGTGGCCGGATCGTTCGTGAAGATCGTGGCGCCGGCGGCGGTCGGCGGTGTGGCGCTGAACACGCGATTCCTGCAACGCGCCGGGGTGCGCCCGGGGCTCGCCGTCGCGAGCGTGGGCGCCTCCCAGTTGTTCGGTCTCGGCTGCCACATCCTGCTGCTCGCCCTGTTCGGGTATCTCACCGGCACGGAGAAGACGCCGGACTCGCTCACCCCGTCGAGGACGGTCATCGCGGGTCTGCTCACGGTCGCCGTGCTCGTGCTGGTGGTGACCGCGATCCCGTTCCTGCGGAAGTTCGTCGTCACCCGGGTGCGGTCGCTGTTCGCCGGCGTCGTCCCCCGCATGCTCGACGTGGTGCAGCGGCCGCAGAAGCTGATCACCGGCATCGGCGGGATGCTGCTGCTGACCGGGCTGTTCGTCATGTGCCTCGACGCGTCGATCCGCGCGTTCAGCGGTCCCGACGTCCCCCAGCTCAGTTACGCCAGCATCGCCGTGGTCTTCCTCGCGGGCAACGCCATCGGCTCCGCGGCGCCCACCCCGGGCGGTATGGGGGCCGTCGAGGGCGCGCTGACCCTGGGTCTGATCGCGGTGGGCCTGCCGAAGGAGGTCGCGGCGCCGGCTGTGCTGCTGTACCGCGTGATGACCTTGTGGCTGCCCGTCCTTCCCGGCTGGATCTGCTTCAACCAGCTGACCCGCAAGGAAGAGCTGTAGAACACACGCGCGAGGGGTGCGCCACTCGCATGGACGACGCCCCGCGCGGTCCACGGCGCCCCGCCGCACGATGGGGTCATGAGGACCTCCCCCGCTCTGCGTGCCGCCGCCCTCGCCGCCACCGCCACCGTGCTGCTGCCACTGGCGGCGTGCTCGGACGACGGGGACGACGGAGGTACGGGGAACGGGAGGCCGTCGGCCGCGTCGACGGCCTCCCCCACTGCGACGGCGGAGGAGCTGTCCTCCCAGAAGCTCGACTGGAAGCCGTGCCCGGCCCCCAACCAGGCCCAGGGCAGCGGCCCGTCCCCCTCGCCGCTGCCGGGCGGGACGTCGTGGGAGTGCTCCTTCATGGACGTCCCCCTCGACTACGCGGACCCGGAGGGCCGGACCGTCGAACTGGCGCTGATCCGTGCCGCCGCCCGGGACAAGGACCGGCGGATCGGTTCGCTGATCTTCAACTTCGGCGGCCCCGGGGGCTCCGGTGTCGCCACGCTGCCGTCGTTCGGGACCGCCTACGACGCGCTCCGCACCCGCTACGACCTGGTGAGCTTCGACCCGCGAGGGGTCGGCCGCAGCGAGGGCGTCGAGTGCTCGGACGACAGCACACTGGACAAGCGGTACGAGCAGGACGGGACCCCGGACGACGCCGAGGAGGAAAAGGCGTTCGTCGAGGACCAGAAGTCCTACATCGCGGACTGCGAGGAGAACTCCGGGGACGAGCTGCCCTACGTCGGCACGACGAACGCGGCCCGGGACATGGATCTGCTGCGTCAGGTGCTCGGTGACGACAAGTTGTACTACTTCGGGATCTCGTACGGCACCGAACTGGGCGGCGTCTACGCCCATCTGTATCCGAAGCGGGTCGGCCGGGCCGTCCTGGACGCGGTGGTCGACCCGACGGAGGACTCCCTGAAGTCCTCGCTCGGCCAGGCGGAGGGCTTCCAGCTCGCCCTGGACAACTTCACCGCCGACTGCGCCGAGCGCGACGACTGCAGGCTGCCGGGTGCCACCTCCGAGGAGGTCCAGGACTGGATCGCCGCTCTCCTCGCCGAGCTGGAGAAGAAGCCCGTCCCGGGGCTCGGCGAGCGGAAGCTGACCGAGACCCAGGCCACCACCGGCATCGCGTCCGCCCTCTACTCCAAGGAGACCTGGCCGTTGCTCGAACAGGGCCTCGACGAGGCGGACGGCGGGAACGGCGGACTGCTGCTCGCGCTCGCCGACTCGCTGAACGGCCGCTCCGAGGACGGGCACTACGACAACTCGAACGCCGCCAACACAGCCATCAACTGCGCGGACTCCGAGCAGCGGTTCACCCTGGAGCAGACCAGGAAGGCGCTCCCCGCGTTCCGCGAGGCCTCCCCCGTGTTCGGCGACTACCTCGGCTGGGGGCTGATGTCCTGCACCGGCTGGCCCGTCGCGGGCGCCTGGGACACCCCGGACGTCAGCGCGCCCGGTTCGGCCCCGATCCTGGTCATCGGCAACACCGGGGACCCGGCGACGCCGTACGCCGGAGCGAAGGCGATGGCCGCCGAACTCGGCAAGGGGGTCGGGGTCGAGCTGACGTACAAGGGCGAGGGCCACGGGGCGTACAACGGCGGCAGCACCTGCGTGCAGCGGGCCGTGGACGCCTATCTGCTCGAAGGTGAGGTCCCGAAGTCGGGAACGGTCTGCGAGTGACCGCTCGTTGTACGGCCGGACACCGGTGACGGTCCGGTCGCCGCCGGGCAGCATCGGAGCCATGGAGCCTTCGGGCACAGGGCCTTTCGGGCACAGGGCCTTTCGGGCACAGGTAATTCGGGCACAGGGCCTTCGGGCACAGGGCCTTCGGGCACGGGGAGGAAGCGCGCATGCGCGTACGTGGGCGGGCGCGTGGAGGCTCCGCGCTCGCCGGGGCGGCCCTGCTGCTGACGGCGGCGGTCCTCACGGGGTGCGACAGCGGTCCGGCGTCCGGCGCGTCCCGGCCCCTGGACTGGAAGCGCTGCGACGCCCCCGAGGGCGGCATCGAGCCGGGCCCCGCCTGGCGGTGCGCCACCCTTGCCGTTCCCCTGGACCACGCCGAGCCGGACGGAGAGACGATCGGCATCGCGCTGATCCGCAAGGCGGCCACGGAGAAGAGCGAGCGCATCGGATCGCTGCTCTTCAACTTCGGCGGCCCCGGCGGCTCGGGAGTCGGCATCCTGCCGCGCGCCGCCGATTCGTACAGGGAGCTCAACACCCGCTACGACCTGGTGGGCTTCGACCCGCGCGGGGTCGCGGCCAGCGCGGGGGTCCGCTGCCGCGGCGACAAGGAGCAGGAGACGGCCCACCGGGAGATCGACATGACCCCGGACACCCCTGCGGAGGAGGCCGCGTTCGTCGAGGACGGCAGGGACTTCGGCGCCGGCTGCGAGCGTCTCTCCCCCGAGGTGCTCCCCCACGTCGGCACGGTGAACGCCGCCCGGGACATGGACGCGATCCGCCGGGCACTCGGCGACGAGAAGCTCTCGTACTTCGGCGTCTCGTACGGCACGGAGCTCGGCGGGACCTACGCGCACCTCTTCCCGGAGTACGTGGGAAGGCTCGTGCTGGACGCCGTCGTCGACCCCACGGCCGACTCCGTGGGACACGCCCGCAATCAGGCGACGGGATTCCAGCGGGCCCTGGAGAACTACCTGAAGGATCGGGGCCAGGACCCGGCGGCCGGCACCCGGCGGACAGCGCGGCTGCTGGAGCGGATCGACAAGGACCCGCTGCCGACCTCCTCCGGGCGCGAGCTCAACGGATCGCTCGCCGTCCTCGGCATCGTGGCCCCCCTCTACTCGAAGAGCAGCTGGCCCACCCTGACGGCCGCACTCGACGAGGCGGAGAACAGAGGCACGGGCGACGGACTCCTCCAGCTGGCCGACTCGTACAACGGGCGCGACGCGCAGGGGCACTACGACACCCAGAGCCACTCCCAGCGGGCGATCTCCTGCGCCGACGCCAGGGCGAGGCCCACGGCTGCCGAGGCCCGGGCGCTGCTCCCCGAATTCCGGGAGCTCTCACCGGTCTTCGGCCCGTTCCTGGCCTGGGACACGGCCGGCTGGTGCGCGGGGTGGCCGGTCGAGGGGGAGCACGACACCCCGGAGGTGAGCGCCCCGGGCGCCGCCCCGATCCTGGTCATCGGCACGACCGGCGACCCGGCGACCCCGTACGAGGGAGCGCGGCGGATGGCGGACGAACTGGGCGAGGGGGTCGGCGTCATGCTGACCAACAAGGGCGAGGGACACGGCTCCTACGGCGGGAGCACCTGCGTGACCTCGCTCGTCGACTCCTACCTCCTCGACGGGAAGGTCCCGGCGGACGGACGCACCTGCTCCTGAGACCCGGACGCGCGAAGGGGCCGGCTCCACGGGAGCCGGCCCCTCGTACGTCACGTCGCAGGTCTAGTAGACCGGCTTCGCGGGCTCGATCTGGTTGACCCAGCCGATGACCCCGCCGCCGACGTGCACCGCGTCTGCGAAGCCCGCCGACTTGAGGACCGCGAGGACCTCGGCGCTGCGGACGCCGGTCTTGCAGTTCAGGACGATGCGCCTGTCCTGCGGGAGGTCCTGGAGGGCGGTGCCCATCAGGAACTCGTTCTTCGGGACCAGCCGGGACCCCGGGATCGAGACGATCTCGTACTCGTTCGGCTCGCGGACGTCGATGATCTCGATCTTCTCGTCGCCGTCGATCCACTCCTTGAGCTGCTTGGGGGTGATCGTGGAACCGGCCGCCGCCTCCTGGGCCTCCTCGGACACGACGCCGCAGAAGGCCTCGTAGTCGATGAGCTCGGTGACGGTGGGGTTCTCGCCGCAGACCGCGCAGTCGGGGTCCTTGCGCACCTTGACCTGGCGGTACTGCATCTCCAGCGCGTCGTAGATCATCAGACGGCCGACCAGCGGGTCACCGATGCCGGCGAGCAGCTTGATGGCCTCGTTGACCTGGATGGAGCCGATGGACGCGCAGAGCACACCCAGGACACCGCCCTCGGCGCAGGAGGGAACCATGCCGGGGGGCGGCGGCTCCGGGTAGAGGCAGCGGTAGCAGGGACCGTGCTCGGACCAGAACACGGACGCCTGGCCGTCGAAGCGGTAGATCGAGCCCCAGACGTACGGCTTGTTCAGCAGTACCGCGGCGTCGTTGACGAGATAGCGGGTGGCGAAGTTGTCCGTGCCGTCCACGATCAGGTCGTACTGCGCGAAGATGTCCATCACGTTCTCGGCTTCGAGCCGCTCTTCGTGAAGGACCACGTTCACCAGGGGGTTGATCCCCTGCACGGTCTCCTTGGCCGACTGGGCCTTGGACTTGCCGATGTCGGCCTGGCTGTGGATGACCTGACGCTGCAGGTTCGACTCGTCGACCTCGTCGAACTCGACGATGCCGAGCGTTCCGACACCGGCCGCGGCCATGTACATCAGAGCGGGCGAGCCGAGACCGCCGGCGCCCACACAGAGCACCTTCGCGTTCTTCAGCCGCTTCTGTCCGTCCATCCCGACATCCGGGATGATCAGGTGGCGGGAGTACCTGCGGACCTCGTCGACGGTGAGCTCAGCAGCTGGCTCGACCAGGGGTGGCAGCGACACAGGAACCTCAACAATGCAGGTGGTCGGTTTCTACGTACTTCATCTACGTACGGTTGTTCTCCCGTAACACTGCCACGCCGCTCCTCATTCCGAGATACCAGGTCCGATCCGCGAGACGAATTCGTCCCAGTAGCTGGGCAGTGCCGCAAATGGGTCGGTCTGTCCCTTCGCGCCGTCCCGGTCCGTGAAGAAGATCGTGCCCGCGCCCTGCCAGCGTGCGATGCGCATGGCCTCCTCCAGGTGGGTGCGCGGGACACCGTGGACGAGGTGCGCGAAGCGGCCCGGTTCGTACGCGGCGGTCCACTCGGCCACCTGGGACCAGCGGTAGTCGGTCCAGGGCCCCCGGAAGGTGACCAGCTGGTCGGCGGCCTCGGCGTAGCCGGGGTGCGGGTGGGTGCCGTGGCCCAGGACCAGCCGCCCGCCCTCCCCGTCCGCGCTGTCGCTGTCGCTGTCGCTGTCGGCCAGCAGCGCGGAGAGGGTACTGGTCAGCCGGCGGACCCCCTGGAGCCCGTCGCGTCCGTCCGGGCAGCGGTCCAGATAGAAGCCGCCGACGCGGTACCAGTCGAGGTAGGACTGGGCGTCGGCGACCAGCTCGCCGAACGGGCGGACGCCGAAGGCCAGGTCGAGGTGGCCCAGCAGCCTGCCTCCCGAGGCCCGGACGGTGTCCTCCGGCGCCTCTCGGTGCAGAGCGCGCTCGCGGGCGTTGCGCAGCCGTCCGGCTGCCTCCAGACAGTGCGGGTCGGGCCGTGCGCCCGGCCCGTCGTCGATGTTGAGGACGGCCCAGTGCAGCGGCGTGCCCGGCCGGTTGAGCCCGGCCCACTCGGCGGGCGCGAGCAGCGGGTGCGCGTATCCGGGCACCCCGACGCCGAGCTGTTCCGCCCCGCCGGTCCGCAGGGTGGAGCCGGTGCTGGTCAGATACGGCACGCCGCCTCCATCCAGATGTCCGCGAGGGACTCCTCCAGATTGATGCGGGGCCGCCAGCCGAGCCGGTCCCGCGCGGTGCGCACATCGGCCTGCTGCCAGGCGCCGCAGCCGTCGGGGTAGGGGGACGGGGTCGCGGCGAGGTGCTCCACGACCGACTCCGAGGAGGTGCGGGGAGCGCCGATGGGGAGCCTGCCGGGGGGCGTGTCGAGCTCGTGGAGCGCACCGGCGTAACCGGCGACCCTGGCGAGGACCGCCGCAGCGTCACGCAGCCGCACGGCCCGGCCGGTGCCGATGTTGACGACGCCCTGGGCGGCGGAGAGCGAGGCGGCGTGAACGGCACGCGCCACGTCGCGTACGTCGACGAAGTCGCGCTGCACCCCGAGGCCGCTGAGCTTGAGCTCGGGGTCGCCGGTCTGCATGGCACGGCGCATGGTCTCGGCCAGCCGGCCGAGCGGGGAGCCGGCCGGGGTGCCGGGGCCCACCGGCGAGAAGACCCGCAGGACGACCGCGTCGAGGCCGGAGCCGAGAACCAGTTCGGTGGCGGCGAGCTTGCTGACGCCGTACGGACCGCCCGGACGGGGCACGGCGTCCTCGGCGGTGGACGAGCCGGGCTGCGAGGGCCCGTACTCGGACGCGCAGCCGACCTGGACGAGCCGTGCGCTGCACCCGCTGCGGCGCATGGCCTCGCAGACGGTGGCCACGGCGACGGTGTTGTGGCGGGTCAGGTCCCGGGCCCCGCCGCGGGTGGCGCCCGCGCAGTTGACGACGACCCCGGGGTGGACGGCGTCCAGGAAGCGGGTGAGCGCTCCGGGGCTGCCGCCCGCGAGGTCGAAGCGCACGTCGGCGTCGTCGCCGCGGCCGAGCGCCGTGAGGTGCACGGCCGGGTCGGCGAGCAGCCGGTCGGCGACGAAGCGCCCGAGGAACCCGTTCGCTCCGAGCAGCAGAACCCTCATCGCGCGCCCCCTCGGTGCCGACGGCGAGCTGCCGGTGCGGGGGATTGGGGGGTCATGTCCGGTGTCTCCTTGAGGAAGGTGTGTGCGGTACGGGAGACCCGCGGCGTCGGCTCCGCGGGGTGGGGCGGGCCCCGGTCAGGCCGTGGCGTGGGCGGATGCCCGGGTGAGGGTGACCGAGGCGTGGACCAGCAGCCCGAACGCGGCGATGCCGCAGGCGAGTACGGGTACGCCGCCGGGTCCGGCCGCGACGACGACCGCGTCGACCGGCCGGGCGAGGAGGCCGAGGCCGGGCAGCCGCCCGGCCAGGACCAGGAAGGGGGCGGCCACTTCGACGGCGCAGGCGGCGGCGAGTGCGGTGGCGGCGGGTTCGGGGAAGCCGTGGACGGCCAGCAGCCGGGCCAGGAAGAGCAGCGCGCCGAGGGCGGCAGGGCCCGCGAGGGAGCCTCCCGCGCCGGGGTGGCCGAGATCGGCGAGGAGCAGCAGCCCGGTCAGCGCGCAGAGGAAGAGCGTGAGGACGCCGAAGAGCAGGGGGCGCGCGCCGGCGCCGAAGTCCGACAGGCCGTGGGATCCGGCGAGCCGGCGGCGCGCGTGCACCGCGAACAGGTGGGCGCACCAGGCCGCGGGGGCCAGGGCGAGTGCGAGCCCGAGCAGGGGGGCGGGTGCGGCGGTCCAGTGGCCGTCGGGTCCGCCGCTGATGACCTGGGCGAGCAGGTCGTCGCCGTACACGACGTAACCGAGGAGCCAGCAGACGTACAGCGTGACGCCACCGGTGCTGTCCGGGACGCGCAGCGGGCCGCCGCGCAGGGCCAGCCGGAGCCCGAGGAGGACGAGCACGGCCCCGGCCGCGGTCACCGCGAGCCGGGCCCCGCCGCCGAGCACCCCCTCGGTGGCCCTGAGCGCCCCGGCGGTCGCGAGGCAGGCGGCGCCGGGGAGCAGCGCCGGGAGCGTCCATCCGGCCCGCGCCTCGTCGGCGGGGTCCGGCTGCGGCCCGGGGGCGCGGGTGGCGGGTCTGCCCGTGCCGGGGACGCGGGCGTAGAGCTCCTCCGCGAGCGAGAAGACGTCACGGTGCCGGTAGCGCGCGGCGGTCCGGTCGGTGAGTCCGTGCGCCTCCAGACCTGCGGCGATCTCCAGCGGGTCGACGGCGCGCTCGCAGAGGTCCCGGTGCCGGTGCATGAGCGCCTTCACGGGGTCCGCGGGCCCGCGCCTGACCACCGGCCTGCGGTCGGGGTGGTAGGCGATCTCGGGGGCCCGGACGGCGGCACGGACCGCACCCGGCCTCTCGTCCGCCTGCTCGCCCCCGGCGTCTTGGTCCGGGGTGTCGTTCGGTCCGCCCATCGGGGCTCCTCCGTGGTCGCGTCCGCTCGTGCCGTCACGCATCGCCCTCACCCGCCCCGCGTGCGCCCGCGCACACGCCTTCCTCGCCGAGCGCCCAGCTCGGCACCCGGGAGGCGCCCGCGGCGACCCCGGCGGGCAGCGCCACCGGCATCCGGCCGGCCGGCAGAGCGCCCAGCACATGGGCCTCCGGCGGCGTGGCGAAGGGGCGCGGCGGGCCGGCCTGGTCCTGCGGGTCCTGCGGCGTCGCCCAACGGGCCGGGGCGTGGCCCGCCAGGTCGAGGTAAATGCCGCGAAATGCCGTGAGGTTCTGCTCGACGGTGAAGAGTTCGAGCGCCCTGGCGCGCGCCGCCGCACCCAGGCGCGCGCGGCGCTCCGGGTCGCGCAGGAGCGCGACGCAGGCGTCGGCGAGCGCCCGCGGATTGCGCGGGGGCACCACCAGGCCCGTACCTCCGACGACCTCGACGACGGCGCCCACGTCCGTCGAGACGGTGGCCCGGCCGCAGAACATCGCTTCGACCAGGCTGATGGGAAACCCCTCGACGACGCTGGAGAGCACGACGACGCCGCCCGCGGCGTAGGCCTCCGCGAGGTCGGGCACCTCGGGGCCGCCGATCTCCTCGAAGGTGACCGGGTTGTCGCCGACGGTGTGCGCGTCCGTGGCCTCGTCGGGGAAGAGCTGGGCGGCCAGCGCCCGGCAGTGGGCCAGGTAGCTGTCACCCTCGCCGCCCTGGACGGGTGCGCCGAAGATGCGCAGCCGTGCGTCGGGTTCGGCCCTGCGCACGGCTGCGAAGGCGTGGAGCAGGGCGATCAGGTCCTTGGCGGGTTCGATCCGTCCGATCCACACCAGGGTGCCGGGGCCGCCGTCGTCGTCGCCCTCCCCCACGGCCCGGAACCGGTCCGCCTCCATGCCCGGGTAGACCGTGCGCAGCTTGCCGCGGTCGGCACCGAACCGCTCCTGCCAGCGGCGGACATGGGTGTTACCGGGCGTGATCAGCGCGGCCTGCCGGTAGATCTCGGCGGCGAGCAGCCCGTGGAAGTTGGCCAGCAGGGCGCGCACCGGCGCACCGAGGGGCGCTTCGGGCGCCGCGAGGTAGTGGGCCCGTAGCGGCACACCGTGCTCCGTCACCAGCAGCGGCACACCGAAGAAGCGTTTGGCCAGCAGCCCCGGCAGAGCGGCCGCGCCGCCGGAGGCCGCATGGCAGAGGTCGACCGCGCCGAGACCGTCCTCGTCGTACCAGTCGAGGGAGAGGGGGCGCAGGGTGCGCTCCAGCTCGGTGACGAAGGCGAGGTAGTCGGGGACGGTGGCGTCCTGGACGGTCCGCCCGGTGCCCGGAGCGCGGCAGGCCGCCTCCACGATGCGTACGGCCGTCTCGGAGCGCAGGGCGTGGTGCAGTCCCCCGCGCTCCCGCGCCAGTTCGGCGAGGCCGTAGAGACCTTCCGTGAAGAGGCCGGCGGTCGCCCCGGCGGCCGCGCCCTCCGTTTCCGGCCCCGCCTCCGCGCCGGCGCAGACCGCGCCGACGAGCGCCGTCATGTGCGCCGTGAAGCGCCGCCGGTCCCGTCGTACGTACGAGCGCCCCAGGCCGGTGGCGATCCTGCCCGCCAGGCCCCTGGGGCGGTCGGTGTGCCGGGGGTCCTCCTCGTGCGTCCACATCGGTGCCGTCCGCACCCGGCCGACCCGGTCGGGGAGTCTGACCCAGCCCTGCCGTTCCTGGTCCGCGGAACGGCTGAGGGCGAAGAGGTCGAACTCGTGCTGGGGCAGGCCGCGCACGAGACGGTCGCACCAGAGTCTGGACTCACCGGTCGCATACGGATAACCACCGTCCGTGAGCAGTCCGATCCGCACGAGCACACCCCCGATCTCCCTTGTGGGCAGCCGCCGTTGCCCGGCGACTCGCAGCGGGACGACCGTATGCGGATACACAGGTGGTGCGACGGACGGTTGTCCGTCGCACCACCGAAAGGGGTGAACCGGCGTAACTTTCCCGCCCCGGTCGCGTTCTGTTGCGATACACGGGCACGCGGTGACGCACGGTCAGGCTGCGGCCAGCTCCGGCCCCGACCCGTCAGCCGGCGCCCGGCCGCCGGCCCGCCGCACGACGGCCGGTCGTGGGCGGTGAACTCGGGTCCGGCGGAGTGCGGCCCGAAGGGCTGTCCCGCAATCCCTGCCTTGCCGACGGTTCAGCTGCCCGGATACACCCAGGGGTTGGGGCGGCACTTGATGCCGTCCAGATCCAGGGTCTTGGTCTGCTGCTGCATCACGGGCGCCAGGGCGCCGGGGGTGCGGCAGCTCACGTGGTTGTGCCCCAGCCGGTGGCCGACCTCGTGGTTGATCAGCATCTGACGGTAGGCCAGGAGCTTGTCCGGACCGAAGGTCGAGGCACCCTGCGCCCAGCGGTAAGCGTTGATCATCACGCGGTCGGTGGCGGCGGAGTCGCAGGAGACGTTGTCCTCGGTGGTGTCAAGGCCGGACTTCGCACACCAGACACCCGTGGTCCCCGGGCTCGCGAGGGTGATGACGAAATCGGGTTCGCCGGAGGAGATCCGCTCGAAGGTCATGGCACCGTTGTGCGCCCAGCTGCGGTCGTCGTTCAGCGTCTTCTGCACCGCTTCGGCGAACAGCCCCGCGTCGAGGCCCATCCCCTGTTCGACGTCGATCCGGTACCGGTGCTTGTCCCCCCGTCCCGGAGCCTTCGCCAGCCCCGGTACCGCCTCGAACTTCCCGGACGCCTTGAGGTCCGGTGCCAGCGGAAAGGCAGTGGCCATCTTCTGCGCGTACGACAGGGGCTTGACCTCCTGCCGCTTCACCTCGGGGGTCGCCCGGTCGACCGAACGGGAGGCGTCCTCGGAGTCCTGCCGGTCGACGCCCGTGCTCTGCGGGCCGTCCCCCGCGCCCCCCGAGTCCTGTGCCACCTGCCCGGCGACCACGACCGCGAGCACCGTGGTCACGGCGGCGGCAGCGATCCCCGTGAACGTGCGGCCCCTGCCTCCCTTGGCCGGCGCGGCGTCCTCGTCCTCCGGTGCCTCGTCGGGCCCGCCGGGCTCCATGGAGGTCCGGGCCGGGCCCTCGGGCGGGGCCGGGGGTGCGGGATGCGAGGAGGCGGTGTCGAAGGCCTCCAGGAACTCCCTGCGCGGGCCCGGTATCAGCGCGGCGCTGCCGGTCTGCGGCCCGGCCGTACGCCGCCCGGCCGCCTGCTGCGCCGCCCGCTGCCGCGCCACGGCGTCCTGTCTGGCCCGGAAGAGCTCCTGGGCGCCGGGACCCTCGGGGTCCCTCCGGCCGTCGTATCCCGGCTGCGGGCCGGTCCCCCAGCCGCCGCCCGGCTCACGCTGTTCGGGGTGGCCGCCGCGCGCCCGCGGGGTTTCGGCGTACGGGCTGTGCCCGTCGCGCGGAGGCGGTGTGACGGGGTCCCGCCCGCGCCGGCCGGTGCCGCGCTCCGCGCCGGTACCTGTCGCGGTCCCGGTGTCGGGCCGGGTGGCCTCGGGGCCCTTTCGGCTGTGTCGTCCCACGCCCCGGATCAGCTCCTGCCACGTTCGTCGAGCAGTTCCCGGAACGCCTGGGCGACCGCCTCCGGGTACTCCATCATCGCCACGTGCCCCGCCTCGGGCAGTGTCAGCAGGCGCGACTCACGGAAGGCCGCGGACGCCCTGCGTGCCATCCGGTACGAGACCAGCTGGTCCCGTCCGCCGTACACCAGCAGGGTCGGTGCGAGCACCCGCTCGGCCTGGCGCCACAGCCCGTGCTGTCCGCCCAGCGTGTAGGCATCGACGATGCCCCGCGCCGAACGCGTCATGGCGTCCCAGAAGTACGGCAGTTCAAGCCGGCGCTCCATCTCGGCCACCGCGTGACGGAAGGCTTCGTCGGAGATACGTGCCGGATCGCCGTAACAGAGTGCCATGGCGCCACGGGTGCGCTGCTCCGCGGTCCAGTTCCGGGTGAGCCGGACGAACAGGGATGCGACGCCCGGGAGTGCGAGCAGGGCGGTCGGCACGGCGGGCCGCTGGACCCGGATCTCGGGCAGGGCCGGGGAGACCAGCGTCAGGGTGCGCACCAGATCGGGCCGGACGGCCGCGACCCGGGTGGCAACGGCGCCACCCAGAGAATTACCGAAAAGGTGAACGGGACCACGCCCGCCGGCGTCCAGCAGCCGGACCACCGCCCGGGCGTGTCCGTTGATGGAGTAGTTGCCGTCGTCCGGCGGCGGGGAGTCCCCGAAGCCGGGCAGATCGACCGCCTCGCTGTCGAGCGTGTCCGCCAGCAGCGGCATCAGGGCCGACCAGTTCTGGGAGGAGCCGCCCAGCCCGTGCACGAAGAGGGCGGGAGCCGCCCCGCCGGTCTCCGGCGGGCGGGAACGGACGGTCAGGGTGAGGCCGGGCAGCGCGACGGAGCGCAGCTCTTCGCCCTCCGCGACCCGGACGGCACTGACCGTGGGTGCCACCGCGGCGGCGGCAGCGTTGATACCGGGCAGCTCGGTCGAAGACATGGGGCAATGTTACGAGACGATCACGCGGTGGTTCATGTGTTCGCGGTCACAGGCCGCATCGCGCCCCCGGAGGCTTGCTCCTAGGCTGCAAGGGAAGAAGGAAGGGAGCCATCATGACGGTCGACCCGAGCGACCCCGAGACGTTCGAGGATCCGCAGCAGGACGAACCGGACCCTGAAGCCCCCGAAGCGGACGCCGCCGAACAGCAGGCCGCCGTCCGGCCGGAGCGCGACGAACCGCTCACCGGAATCGACCGCTCCACCGCCAACGAGGCGGATGCGGCGGAGCAGGCCCGCGTTGTCACACAAGATGAGGACGATTACCGGTAGAACGCACCGCTTTGCGGCATGGGCCGACATTTCTGCGGCTACCGCAGCCGTCCGGTCCGTGAAATTCTGCGTCCGCGCCGCGCACACCCGGGTTACTCAAAAGTACGATGGCCCCACGGCGCAGCGTTCACGGTACGGCTGTGTTCGATCACGAATTTGGGAGGCGGCGTGACAGCCATCGAGCAGACAGAGGCGGCGCGCCCGCGGGGCACCCGGCTGCCCCGCCGTGCCCGACGCAATCAGCTGCTGGGCGCCGCCCAGGAGGTCTTCGTCGCCCAGGGCTACCACGCGGCGGCGATGGACGACATCGCCGAGCGGGCAGGCGTCAGCAAGCCGGTGCTCTACCAGCACTTCCCCGGAAAGCTGGAGCTCTACCTCGCCCTGCTCGACCAGCACTGCGAGTCACTGCTCCAGGCGGTCCGTACGGCGCTGGCCTCGACCACGGACAACAAGCTGCGCGTCGAGGCGACGATGGACGCCTACTTCGCGTACGTGGAGGACGAGGGCGGCGCCTTCCGTCTGGTCTTCGAGTCCGACCTGACCAACGAGCCGGCGGTCCGCGAGAGGGTCGACCGGGTCTCGCTGCAGTGCGCGGAGGCCATCTCCGACGTCATCGCGGGTGACACGGGCCTGTCCAAGGACGAATCGATGCTGCTCGCGGTCGGCCTCGGCGGCGTCTCCCAGGTCGTGGCGCGCTACTGGCTCTCCAGCCCGTCCGGCATTCCGCGCGAATCCGCCGTGCAGCTGCTGACGTCGCTGGCCTGGCGGGGCATCGCCGGATTCCCGCTGCACGGTGCCGATCAGCACTGAACACGGTGTGAACCGCGGCCGGTGTTCGCTGCGGGCGTTGCCGGTCGACCCGTGGTCCGTCCCTTCACCGGGCTAATGTGTGCTGCGTACGGCGCGGTTCACCGCGCAGAGACGGACCGTCGGAGGGACATAGCCGTGGAGGTCAAGATCGGGGTGCAGCACACGCCCCGCGAGATCGTTCTGGAGAGCGGACTTTCCGCCGAAGAGGTCGAGAGCGCGGTCGGCGAGGCGCTCAACGGCAAGGCGCAGCTGCTCAGCCTCACGGACGACAAGGGCCGCAAGGTCCTGGTGCCGGCCGACCGGATCGCCTACGTGGAGATCGGCGAGCCCAGCACCCGACGGGTGGGATTCGGCGCGCTGTAGCCCGCGCGACACGGCAGCAGAGGTGGAGGCCCGGCGGAATCGTCCGCCGGGCCTCCACCTTTTCTCCTCGGGACCGGTTCGGGGTTCTTCCCTCGGTGGGGTTCACAACGGCCGCCGAGGGTTGTATCGCGCGAGCCACGGGTAGGACGGCCTACGACCGACCGACCGTCGCGAAAACAGCAGCGAGGTGACCCCTGTGCTCTGGGAATCCATCAGCGCCGTCGTGCTCGGAGTCGCCCTGTCCTGGGTCGTGCTCCGCTCCCTGCCCGGCCGGCTCCCGTCCTCCCGCGTGGTGTTCGTCACGGGCGGACTGGGTGCCCTCTTCGGCGCGTATCTGACGCATTCGACTCTGGGCTCCGGCCATGTCCTGGCCACACCCGCCGGTGCCGTGCTGGTCGGGGCGGTGACGCTGTCCCTGCTGATCCGCCCGCGCTCCAGCCGGCCGGTGCGGTCGGCGGCGGCCCAGTAGGGTCTGGCCTCCGGACCGGGCCGCGAGGCCGCGTCAGGCCGCGAGGCCGAGCGCGGCCATCCGCTTGGTGTGCGCCTCGGTGATCCGGGAGAACATCCTGCCGACCTCGGCCAGGTCGAAGCCGTCCGCCACGCCGCCCACGAGCATCGTGGACAGGGCGTCGCGGTCCGCGACCACCCGCTGCGCCTGCGAGAGAGCCTCGCCCATCAGCCTGCGCGCCCACAGGGCGAGCCTGCCGCCGAGGCGGGGCTCGGCCTCGATCGCGGCCCGCACCTTCTCGACCGCGAAGTTCCCGTGGCCCGTGTCGTCGAGTACGGAGAGGACGAGGGAGCGGGTGTCCGCGTCGAGGCGGGCGGCGATCTCCCGGTAGAAGTCGCTGGCGATCGAGTCGCCGACGTACGCCTTGACCAGGCCTTCGAGCCAGTCCGACGGGGCCGTCTGCCGGTGGAATTCGTCGAGTGCCTTGGCGAACGGCTCCATGGCGGAGGCAGGCGACTCGTCGACGGCCGTGAGCCGGTCGGTCAGCTGCTCGAAATGGTGGAATTCGGCGGACGCCATCTTCGCCAGTGCCGCCTTGTCG
Source organism: Streptomyces sp. NPDC079167 (assembly GCF_040686735.1). Lineage (NCBI taxonomy): Bacteria > Bacillati > Actinomycetota > Actinomycetes > Kitasatosporales > Streptomycetaceae > Streptomyces > Streptomyces sp. NPDC079167. The sequence continues at coordinate 39,816 of NZ_JBFBLO010000018.1, forward strand.
CCGAGTGTCGGAGCGAGTTTCGCGTCCTCGGCGAGCCGCTCGAAGGCCGCGAGTTCCCCGTAGGCGAGAGCGCCGAGGAGATCCACGACCGCGGCGCGGTACTGCGGGTCCTCGGACGCTGTGGCCCAGTCCTGGGCGGCGATACCGGTCGGTGCGGGTGCTTCGTCGGATGCTGCAGTGGCGTTGTCAGGCGTCTCCATGGAGCGCAGAATAGCCCGCCCCGCCGGGGACCGAAGGGCCCGCTCAGCGGGAGACATCACACCGATCCGATGAATTCGCCCAACACGCATGCGCGAATCCGGGGTACAGTGGTATTGCGCTTACTGAGCATTTGCTGTGCCAGAAGCGCGACCTTGAATGAGGATGCCCGGTCGGTGGCCCGATCGGCTCCGACCCGACAGCCCTCCACGCGGGGCGTACACCACGTACGACCGCAGATGAGGGGCCCCCTCAGCGGCACGACGCTCGAGCGACGGCAGTGGTCCCGCGCCACCCGGCCCATCCACGGCCGGATGACCAACCCCGGCACGGTACGACCCCCAGCGTTCGCCTCGGGCCGCGTCTCACAGAAGAGGCAGCACCCTGACTACGTTCCGCGACCTCGGAATCCTTACCGAGACGGCCGAAGCCCTCGAGGCGGTCGGCATCACGTCCCCCTTCCCCATCCAGGAGATGACGCTCCCCGTAGCGCTCTCCGGCTCCGACGTCATCGGCCAGGCCAAGACCGGCACCGGCAAGACGCTCGGCTTCGGTCTTCCGCTCCTGGAGCGTGTGACCGTCCCCGCCGACGTCGAGGCCGGCCGCGCCGCGCCCGAGAAGCTGACGGACGCGCCGCAGGCCCTGATCGTCGTCCCCACCCGCGAGCTGTGCCAGCAGGTCACCAACGACCTCCTGACCGCCGGCAAGGCACGTAACGTCCGCGTTCTCGCGATCTACGGCGGCCGGGCGTACGAGCCCCAGGTCGAGGCCCTCAAGAAGGGCGTCGACGTCATCGTCGGCACCCCGGGGCGGCTGCTCGACCTGGCGGGCCAGCGCAAGCTCGACCTGTCGCACATCCGCGTCCTGGTCCTCGACGAGGCCGACGAGATGCTCGACCTGGGCTTCCTGCCCGACGTCGAGCGCATCATCACCATGCTGCCGCCGAAGCGCCAGACGATGCTGTTCTCGGCCACCATGCCCGGTGCGGTCATCAGCCTCGCGCGCCGCTACATGTCGCAGCCGACGCACATCAACGCCACGTCGCCCGACGACGAGGGCACGACCGTCAAGAACACCGTGCAGCACGTCTACCGCGCGCACAACATGGACAAGCCCGAGATGGTCTCCCGCATCCTGCAGGCCGACGGCCGCGGGCTGGCGATGATCTTCTGCCGTACGAAGCGGACGGCCGCCGACATCGCGGAGCAGCTGGAGAAGCGCGGTTTCGCGTCCGGCGCGGTCCACGGCGACCTCGGCCAGGGCGCCCGTGAGCAGGCGCTGCGCGCCTTCCGCAACGGCAAGGTGGACGTTCTCGTCTGCACCGATGTCGCCGCGCGCGGCATCGACGTCGAGGGTGTGACCCATGTCATCAACTACCAGTCGCCCGAGGACGAGAAGACCTACCTCCACCGCATCGGCCGCACGGGCCGCGCGGGCGCCAAGGGCATCGCGGTCACGCTGGTCGACTGGGACGACATCCCGCGCTGGCAGCTGATCAACAAGGCGCTGGACCTGAAGTTCCCGGACCCGCCGGAGACGTACTCCACGTCCCCGCACCTGTACGAGGACCTCAGCATCCCGGCCGGCACCAAGGGTGTCCTGCCGCGCACCGAGCGGACCCGTGCGGGTCTGCGCGCGGAGGAGATCGAGGATCTCGGCGAGACCGGCGGCCGCGGCCGCAAGTCCGCCGCCTCCGCCCCCGCGCCCCGCGAGGAGCGTCCGCCCCGCACGCCGCGGCAGCGTCGTCGTACGAGGGGCGGCAGCGTCACCGACGAGGCCGCCGCCGTCACCGTGCCCGCCCCCGCCGCCGAGGCGACCGACGAGGCCACGTCCGAGCCGCGCACCCCGCGCCGTCGACGCCGTACCCGTGCGGCCGCTCCCGAGGCCGTGACCGAGGCCGCGGTGGCCGTGGCCGTGGCCGAGACCCCCGTCGTCGAGCCCGCGCCCGCCACCGAGGCCGATTCGACGCCCGTCACCGAGGGCGAGGCGGCCCCGGAGGCGAAGCCGCGCCGTCGCCGTGCGCGTGCCACGACCGCGGCCGTCGCCACCGAGCCGGCCCTCGCGCCGGCCCCGGCCGCCGAGCCCGTGGTCGACTTCCAGACCGTGGCCGTCGCCGCGCCCGCGGCGGAGCCCGTCGCCACCAAGCCGCGCCGTCGCGCCCGGGTCGTGAAGCCGGCCGACGAGGTCGACTTCCAGATCGCCCCGGCCTCCGAGCCGGTGACCGAGACCAGGTCGCGCCGCCGTCCGCGTGCCGCCGCCAAGCCGAAGGCCGAGGCCGCGGTCGCCACGGCGACCGCCGAGGACGCGGCGGAGACCAAGCCGCCCCGTCGTCGGCCGCGCGCCGCCGCCGCGGAGAAGGCGGAGACCGCCGCGGTCACCGAGGCCGTGACGGACGGCGAGGCGCCCGCGAAGCCTCGCAGGCGCCGGTCCCGCGCGGCAGCAGCCGCCGAGACGGCCGAGGGCTGATCTCCGGCCACCGTTTCATCCGCGTACGGCCCCGGTTCCCGCTCTGCGGGGCCCGGGGCCGTACGTCTGCCCGGGCGTGGCCGGGCCCCCGGCGATACCCTCGGCCCCATGAGCCGGCCGCCCACCTTCACCCCGCCCCCCTGTGCCCGTTCCCGCGTACTGCGTACCGAGCGCGGGGACTTCGCCGTGCTGGACGCCGCGCCGCCGGCGGGCGCGCACTCCACCGCCCTTCTGCTGCCCGGGTACACCGGCAGCAAGGAGGACTTCATCGCACTGCTCGAACCCCTCGCCGACGCCGGGTTCCGCGTGCTGTCCGTCGACGGGCGGGGGCAGTACGAAACCGAGCGGACGGACCGTCAGAACGCTTATGCACAAGCCGAGTTGGCGCGTGACGTACTGGCTCAGGCGGCCGCCGCCGACGACACCGCGCTGCCCGGTGCCCTCCATCTGCTCGGGCACTCCCTCGGCGGCCAGATCGCCCGGGCGGCGGTCCTGCTCGACGCCACGCCCTTCCGGTCGCTGACCCTGATGTCGTCGGGCCCCGCCGAGATCGACCCCGCGCAGCAGCAGAAGGCGCGGCTGCTCGGTGACGCGCTGAGCCGCTGGAGCATGGCCGAGGTCTGGCAGATGATGCGTGCCATGGACCCGCCCGAGGACGCGGACACGGGCGACGGTGAGGATCTGCGCCGCCGCTGGCTGCTTCACGACCCGGCCCAGCTGATCGCCACCGGCGCGCAGCTGTCGTCCGAACCCGACCGGGTGGACGAGCTCGCCGCGCTCCCCCTTCCCGTGCACGTGATCTCGGGCGAGCGCGACGACGTCTGGCCGGTGCCGCTGCTCGACCGGATGGCGGAACGGCTCGGTGCCCGTCGCACCGTGATCGAGGGCGCCGAGCACTCCCCCAACACGGCCCGGCCCCAGGAGACCGCCGCGGCCCTCGTCTCGTTCTGGAAGAGCGTCTGAGCTCCCCCGGGAGCCTCCTCCCCGGGGGCCCCGGCGGCCGGTGTCAGTACTGCGCCTGGAGGTGCTGCCAGAAGCCGTCACGCAGCGCCCTGCGCAGGTGGGCATGGCCGCGCAGCGAGTGCTGGAGGAGCCGTTCGGCCTCGACGAGCAGATCCTGGTCGACGGAGCCCGGCAGGTAGGGGTGCCCCGGCAGCAGGTCGGCGAGGGCCTCTCGGCCGCGCGAGGAGAGCCAGCCCGCGGCGATCTGCGCGCCGACGAAGCGGACGTCCTCGCGCGCGGGCGCCGGGCTGTCGTCCTCGTACATCGTGACGGAGCGCCGGGTCACGTACGGGCGGCAGAAGTCGAGGTCGAAGGTGCGCTGGCTGTCGACCTCCCAGAGCAACGGCTCGGCCTGGTTGCGGCCTTCGCCCGCCTCGATGCCCCAGAGGTGGACTCGGGCACCGTAGCCCTGGGCGGCTTCGACGGCCGAGACGAGGTCCTCGTCGCCGCCGACGAGGGCCGCGTCGCTGATGGCGCGGTGCCTGGCGAGCGACTCGAGGTCGGTGCGGATGAGTGAGTCGACGCCCTTCTGCTGGTTGTTGGCGTTGAGATTGCCCAGCCTGACCTTGACGTCGGGGAGTTCGGCGATGGACTGCTGCTCGACGGTGTGGATCCGGCGCCTGGCCCCGTCGTACCAGTACACGCGCAGGAGCCTGCTGTCCGCGAAGATCGTGCGGGCCTTGTCGATGAATGCCTCGATCAGCCCTTCCGCGTCCAGGTCGAAGGACCGGCGGTCCTCGGTGCCGGTGACGAGGAGCCCGGCCGCCGCGTAGACGTACCCCGCGTCGACGAAGATCGCGTGGGTGGAGGGGGTCTTCGACACCTCGGCGAGGACGCGCTGGAGCAGTTCGTTGGTGCGGTCCAGGTGTTCGCGGATGCCCGGCCCCTCGTCCGTCCACGTGTCCGGGTGGCTCATACGGGCCTCATTGTCTGCGCACGGCTGATTACCGACGGGTACTTAGACATCCAAAAAATTTCCTTAGCGTAGGGAATGTTTGCAGTAGGCAAGTCGTTGTACCCCCTGAGGAGCGCGAGACGCAGACACCTTGCGCTCCCCATCCTTGCGGACGGCAAGCCCGTCCTCCCAGTAGTTCTCCAGCAGGAGGATCAGACGAAGGGAAGCCATATGCGCTTCGAGATCATGCGACTCGACGACGTCGACGGTACCGCCGTGGACAGCACCGTCGTGGACGCCGCCTCCGTCAACCGGATCGTGCAGCAGGCCGCGTCAATCGGCCAGCGCATCTACATCCGGCCGGCCGACACGTCGGCTTCGTAACACCTTGCATTGCTCGGCGTCGCTGGTTTCGAGCGGATGACATGAGCTGAAGACGAAGCGCCCCCGCACGGAAGGCCCGTGCGGGGGCGCTGTGGTGTCCGGGCCGTACGGGCCTCAGGAGTTCTGGATGACCTGGGTGACGCCGTTGATGATCTGCTGCACGGCGATGGCCGAGAGCATCATCCCGGCGAGCCGGGTGACCAGGACCACACCGCCGTCCTTGATCACACGGATGATCAGCAGCGAGTACCGCATGGTCACCCAGAGCACGACGTGCATCGCGACGATCGCCGACCAGACGGAGATCTGACCGGCCGTCCCGTCGGCGTTCTGCACCGCGAGGATCACGGAGACGATCGCACCGGGCCCGGCGAGCAGCGGCATGCCCAGCGGTACGAGGGCGACGTTGACGTCCTTGGTCTGCGTCGGCTCGTCCGTCTTGCCGGTGAGCAGGTCCAGTGCGATGAGCAGCAGGAGCAGCCCGCCCGCGATCATCAGCGCCGGCACGGAGACATGCAGGTAGTCGAGGATCTGCTGGCCGAGCAGGCCGAAGACGGCGATCACACCGAAGGCGACGGCGACGGCCTGCAGAGCCATCCTGCGCTGCACCTTGGCGGGGCGGCCCGCGGTGAGGGCCAGGAAGATCGGGGTGATTCCGGGGGGATCCATAATCACAAAAAGGGTGAGAAAGAGGGATCCGAAGACAGCGATGTCGAACACGGTGAGCCTTGCGAGAGAAGAGCGGGCCGAACAGGAGGACGCGTGCCCGCACGCCTTGAGGGCGCCCGGGAGCACGGGGATGCGACAGGAGGAAGAGGGGGAAGGGACCCGTTACGCGGGACCCGTTACGCGGGAGCCGGTCCGCCGGCGCCCGGCACGGGGAACGCTCCCGTGGCGCGCCGGGTGATCTCGCCGTAGATCTCGGGGTCGGTGGTGTACTCCCCGAGCCGGACGGTCTTGCGCGAGCCGTGATAGTCGCTGGACCCGGTGGGCAGCAGTCCCAGCTCGGCGGCGAGCCCCCGCAGCCGGGCCCGGGTGGGCTCGTCGTGGTCCATGTGGTCGACCTCGATGCCGTCGAGCCCGGCGTCGGCCAGCCGTGCGATCACGGCTTCCGGGACCACCTCGCCGCGCTTGACGGCGAGCGGGTGGGCGAAGACGGTGACGCCGCCCGCGGCCTTGACCAGCCGGATCGCGTCGAACGGGTCGAGTTCGTGCTTGTCGGCGTACGCCCGCCCGCCGTTGCCCAGCCAGGCCGAGGTGAAGGCGTCGGAGACGGTGTCGACGACGCCGAGCTCCACCAGGGCGGTCGCGACGTGCGGGCGGCCGACCGAGCCGTTCCCCGCGATCCGCGCGACCTGTTCCCAGGTGACCGGGACACCCAGCTCCTGGAGCCTGCGCACCATGGCCTGCGCCCGCGGGACCCGGTCGTCCCGGACGAGCTCGCGCTCACGGGAGAACTCGGGCTCGGACGGGTCGAAGAGATAGGCCAGCATGTGCACGCCGATGCCGTCGAAGCGGCAGGAGAGCTCGGCGCCGGTGACGAGCGTGAGCCCTTCGGGGAGGGCGGCCAGCGCCTCCGCGTGGCCTCCCACCGTGTCGTGGTCGGTCAGTGCGACGACGTCGAGACCGGCCGCCGCCGCGTTGGCCACCAGCTCGGCGGGGGTGTCCGTGCCGTCCGAAGCGGTGGAGTGGGTGTGCAGATCGATGCGCACGACGCGTACTCCGGAGCTGGCGGGCGGACAGGGGACGCTCAAGGATAACCGCCGGGCGTCACCCGTCCGGCCCCCCGCCACCGCCGGGTCAGGGCCGTGTGAGCAGCCGGGGGGTGAGGGCCCCGCACGGCAGGAGGTCCACTTCCCCTCCGGCGTCACGCAGGTCGGTCAGCACCAGTTCGTCGTACATCAGGAGCCCGGACTGTTCGGGCCAGACGATCGCCCAGAGCCACAGGCCACGCGCCTCGCCCGCGAAGACCGCACGGTCGGCGGGGGCGTTCCTGACGTGCCAGAGCGGGGTGGGGCGTCCCGCCGCGAGCACCTTGGCGTCGGGGGCGGCCTCGACTGCCAGTCCGGAGCCGGGGTCGGGGCCGTCGATGCCCGCGTAACGCGCGCCGAGCCCGACGCCGAGCTCCTCGGCGACGAGCAGCAGCTCCCCCATGCCTCCGAGCGGGCCGGGGCCCGAGCAGACGACGGCGGTGGCCCGGCCGCCGCTGCGGTCGTCGCCCGCGTACGCCGCGCCCGTGAACAGCCAGCCCACCGGGAGCGGCCAGGGCATCCACACCGGCACCTGGGCCCGGTGGACCACCACGCCCAGCGCCTCGACGCTGGGCGGGACCACCGGCTGCATCGGGTGCACCTGGCCGTGCGAAGAGCACTGCCAGGCATCGGCGAAAAGGCCGGGCGCCCTGACCCGGCCACCGCACTTCGGGCAACTGGGTTCGCCCCTCATACCGCCCAACGGTCCTCCCCGGTCGTCGCCGCGTCAAGGACGATCACCCGTCCGCAGCGCGGCTCCGGCCGGGAGAAATAGATGTGGGTTGCACTTATTAGCTTGTCTAACTTATTCTGTGGATGACCCGACGGACTGGTGGAGAGGGAGAGAACCCATGCCGGCAGAGGATCCGTTCGACGAAGGGGCGACCAGCATCCTGCGTCAGCCGAAGGCCGTTTGGGCCACGGCGGGCGCCTCGGTCGTCGCCTTCATGGGGATCGGTCTGGTGGACCCGATCCTGCCGTCCATCGCCGAGGGACTGGAGGCGACACCCAGCCAGGTGTCCCTGCTGTTCACCTCGTACTTCCTGATCACCGCCGTCGCGATGCTCGTGACCGGCTTCGTCTCCAGCCGCATCGGCGGACGCAAGACGCTGCTGGCCGGGCTGGCGCTGGTCGTCGTCTTCGCCGCACTCTCCGGAACGTCCTCGTCGGTCGCCGAACTGGTCGGTTTCCGGGCGGGCTGGGGCCTGGGCAACGCCCTGTTCGTCTCCACCGCCCTCGCGGTGATCGTCGGTGCCGCCGCCGGCGGCAGTGCGGCGGCGATCCTCCTGTACGAGTCGGCGCTCGGCCTCGGCATGGCGTGCGGGCCGCTGGTCGGAGCCCTGCTCGGCGACGCCAGCTGGCGCTACCCGTTCTTCGGCACCGCGGCCCTGATGGCGATCGGGTTCCTCTGCATCACCGCGTTCCTCAAGGAACAGCCCAAGCCGGCCCGGAAGACCTCGCTGCTCGATCCGGTGAGGGCACTCGGCCACGGCGGACTGGCCTCGGTGGCCACTTCGGCGTTCTTCTACAACTACGCGTTCTTCACGATCCTGGCCTTCACCCCCTTCGTACTGAACATGTCGCCGTACAGGTCGGGTGCGGTGTTCTTCGCCTGGGGCCTGCTGCTCGCCGTCTTCTCGGTGCTCGTCGCACCGCGTCTGCAGCGGCGCTTCGGCTCGCTGAAGGTGGTCGGCGGATCCCTCGTGCTGCTCGCCGCGGACCTGGTGATCCTCGGGTACGGCAACCACACGACGGCCGTCGTCTGCACCATCGTCTCGGGCGCCTTCATCGGCATGAACAACACCGTCTACACCGAACTGGCCCTCGGCGTCTCCGACGCGCCGCGGCCGGTGGCGAGCGCCGGATACAACTTCGTCCGCTGGTTCGCCGCGGCGGCGGCCCCGTACCTCGCCCCGAAGATCGAGGAGTGGAGCGACATCCACACGCCGTTCGTCGTCGCCGCCGTCGCGGCACTCGTCGGCGCGGGGGTCGTATGGGTACGGCGCGCGGCGCTGACCCACGAGGCGGAGGAGCTGGAGCCCCGTCACGCCACGGAGGACGGCGTCACCGTCTTCGCCGACTGACCTGCCCTGATCCGGACGAGAGCCACCGCGGCGCGGCGGGGTGTCAGTCCAGCGGTACGGAGGCGCGGAGCGGGTCCCGCAGGTCGGTCCCCTGTGTGAGCCAGCGCTCCTGGAGCTCCTGCGCGCCCCTCACCCGCTTCCAGGCCGCCTCGTTGTGCGTCATCGGCAGCAGCGGCAGGAAGCGCACCGGGTCCATCGGGGCGTCGAGTTCGAGGTCCTCGACCAGGCCCCCCGGCTCGGCGACCAGGACGGAGCTGAAGGGCGCCCCGGTCCACAGCGGCTGCCCGAGGTCCAGCGACGCCCCGGGCGCCACGATCAGCCCCTCGACCTGCGGGGAGGCCGCCAGTACGGCGAGGGGCCGAAGCACCTGGTCGGTGTCGGCGAGCCCCACCCGTACGGACAGGACCAGCTCGGCGCGCGGCCCCTTCACGGGGTCGGCGAGGGGCGCGGTCGGGTCGGCCATCGGCTGCGCGGACATGCCGAGGGTGGCGTAACGCACCACATCGCCGTCGATGAAGCGGAGCACCTCGATGCGGTCCGTGCCGAGGAACGTCACATCGGCGCGTGCGTCCGGCTCCCCCAGCGCCGTACGGAGCCGGGCCTCGACCAGATCAAGAATTTCTCCCATGCGGCGAGCATAGATCGCGTAAGGAATGGGAACAGAAAGGGATTGGCTCCTCGACCGGCTGATAGCCTGAGGCGTCGGTCGGGACAGCACGCGGAGCGCGCTCTCAGTCCCGACAACACGTGATCCCCCACGGGGGACCGGCCGGAGGAGGTGGGGCTGCGGTGGATCCAAGTCGACCGTGCAGTACCGACCGCCCTTCCGTACGACGCCTTCCTTCTGTGATCTGACGCCCTTCCCGGACGTCACCACGGCAGTTCGCGCACCGGAAGAGCCCCGCGTTTTTGCCTGTCTGTAGCGAACGCCGTCATCGTGCCCACGCGGTGCCGCCCGCTTTGCGGACGTGAGCGCACGTCCCCATTCCGGGCAGTTCCACGTGCCCACCGACGGCCCTCCGTGAAGAGGAGCCAGCCATGTCGATGATCCGTGACCTGCGCGCCGCCGTGCGCCCGTCCCTGCGCAAGAGCAACACCCCGTACAACAGCTACGACGCCACCCGTGACCCGTCCGCCTCCAGCGCCGTCGTCGACTGCGCCGTCTACCGGGACGGGCGCCGGATCACCGAGGCCTCCTGCCTGACACCGCGCGAGGCGATCCTGCGCGTGCGGGAGGAGGGCGGGTTCGCCTGGATCGGCCTGCACGAGCCGACCGAGGAGGAGTTCGCCGGTATCGCACGGGAGTTCGGACTCCACCCGCTCGCCGTCGAGGACGCCGTCCACGCGCACCAGCGGCCCAAGCTGGAGCGTTACGACGACACGCTGTTCACCGTCTTCAAGACGATCCACTACGTCGAGCACGCCGAGCTGACCGCGACCAGCGAGGTCGTCGAGACCGGCGAGGTGATGTGCTTCACCGGGCGGGACTTCGTGATCACCGTCCGGCACGGCGGGCAGGGTTCGCTGCGCGCCCTGCGCCACCGGCTCCAGGAGGACACCGAGCTGCTCTCCAAGGGCCCGTCCGCCGTGCTGCACTCCATCGCCGACCACGTCGTCGACGGCTACATCGCGGTGGCGGCCTCGGTGCAGGACGACATCGACGAGGTGGAGATCGACGTGTTCTCCACCCCGGCCAAGGGGACCCCGCGCGGGTCGGACGCGGGCCGGATCTACCAGCTGAAGCGCGAGGTGCTGGAGTTCAAGCGCGCGGTGTCGCCCCTGCTGCGGCCGATGCAGCTGCTGAGCGAGCGTCCGATGCGGCTGATCGACCCCGACATCCAGAAGTACTTCCGCGACGTCGCCGACCACCTGGCGCGCGTGCACGAAGAGGTCATCGGCTTCGACGAACTGCTCAACTCGATCCTCCAGGCCAATCTGGCGCAGGCGACCGTCACGCAGAACGAGGACATGCGCAAGATCACCTCCTGGGCGGCGATCATCGCCGTGCCCACGATGATCTGCGGGGTGTACGGCATGAACTTCAAGCACATGCCCGAACTCCGCTGGACGTACGGCTATCCGATGGTGCTGGCGCTCATCGGTGTCGTCTGCTTCTCCATCCACCGCACCCTCAAGCGCAACGGCTGGCTCTGACGGAGTCTCCAATAGAGTTCGGGCATGACTGCTGCTGACGTGTTGCTTGCACGGGCTCTCGTCGAGGAGGCCACCAAGAAGTCCGGCCTGATCTGGGTGCGGGGCACCGGCCCCTCCCGGGCGCTGTGGCACGTGTGGCACGACGGTGCGGCCGTGCTCGTCGGGGACGGTCCCGGGGAGCAGCCGCTCCCCGACGGGCTGGACGCCGGCTCCGCCGCCGAGGTGACCGTGCGCAGCAAGGACAAGGGCGGCAGGCTCGTGGCCTGGACCGCCGCCGTCACGGTGCTGGAGCCGCACTCCGAGGAGTGGGAGGCGGCGGTCGGCGAGCTCAGGGGCAAGCGGCTGAACGCGCCGGACGCCGAGCAGATGACGGAGCGCTGGGCGCGTGAGTGCCGGGTCGTAAGGCTGGTCCCAGGCGAGTCCCGCACGGACCTGCCGGACACCTCGCTGGCCGCACCGCCGCTGCCCACCGAGGTGACGACCCGGCGCACGGCGCCGGCGGCGCTCCCCCGGCTGCTGCTGAAGCGCCGCGGGAGGCGCTGACCGGCTCCGTCAGCCGGAGGACCTGGGCAGCTCGCCGCCGTAGTCGACGGTGTCGTCCTCGGCCGGTGCCTCCAGGGTGAAGGACTTGCCCCAGTCGGCGAGGGTGACGGTCCCGCCTCCGCCGCCACGGGCCACACGCAGGGGATACGGAGTGCCCTCGAGGGAGACGTCCAGTGCGCCGCCCTCGCCCTTTCCACCCATGACCTGCACGGTGCGCACGCCCCCGACGGTGTCCCGGTCACCCTTGTTGATCTTCCCGTGCAGGGACAGCACCCCGTCGAGCAGCGTCTCCTTCTCCGTGAAACCGCGCAGCTGCTGGTAGGTGGGGTCGTCCTCAGGCACCTTCACGTACTTCCCGCCGAGCTTGTCGGCGGCCTGGTCGCTCTCGTCGTCGGCCTTCTCGTCCTTCCAGAAGCCGGCGTCCGCCTTGAGGAAGAGCTCGTCGCCGATGCGCAGCAGCGCGAACGTGTTCTGGTTCGAGGTGACCGATCCCGTGCCGCCCTTGCCGCTGAGCTGCATGTTCAGGGTGTACGTCCCGCCCTTGCTGACCAGCTTGCCCGTCAGCCGCACCGCGTCCGCGGTCCCGGCGGCGGCCAGCGCCTTCTTCTCGATCTGCGAGGCCGTCAGTTTGCCGACGCCGTTGGTCCCCTTGTCCGGGTCCTCTCCCGCGCAGGCCGTGAGCGCGACGGTCAGCCCCGCGCAGAGCACCACGGCGAGAGCGGTCCGGCGGGGGGCCCGGACGGCCGGGGCGGAAGAGGTCACAGGCGCACTGCCTCTCATCTGTGTGTCTGGGGGTGGCAGACGGCAGCGTACCCGTGCCGCGTACGCCATTCGGCAGAGCGCCGTACGGACGGCCCGCCAGGGCGTGACGGACCGGTACGGGCTAGCCTGATCACGGCGAAGGAGGATGTGAGGGACAGAGGGAGGCGCACAGGATGGCGGCAGTCACTCCCAGGGTCTTCGTCTCACATCTCGCCGGCGTACCGGTGTTCGACCCGAACGGTGATCAGGTCGGCCGGGTCCGGGATCTGGTGGCGATGCTGCGGGTCGGCGGCAAGCCGCCACGGCTGCTGGGCATGGTCGTCGAGGTCGTGAGCCGGCGGCGCATCTTCCTGCCCATGACGCGGGTGACGGGCGTCGAGTCGGGACAGGTCATCACGACCGGCGTGGTCAACATGAGGCGCTTCGAGCAGCGCCCGACCGAGCGACTCGTCCTCGGCGAGTTCCTTGACCGGCGGGTGCGCCTCAAGGAGACGGACGAGGAGGTGACCGTCCTCGACGTCGCCATCCAGCAGCTCCCCGCCCGCCGCGACTGGGAGATCGACAAGTTCTTCGTACGCAAGGGCCGCGGCGGCGCCCTCCGCCGCAAGGGCGAGACGCTGACCGTCGAGTGGTCGGCTGTCAGCGGCTTCTCGCTGGAGGAGCACGGGCAGGGCGCCGAGAACCTGGTGGCGACCTTCGAACGGCTGCGTCCCACCGATGTCGCCAACGCCCTGCACCACCTGACGCCGAAGCGCCGTGCCGAGGTCGCCGCCGCCCTGGACGACGAGCGGCTCGCGGACGTCCTGGAGGAGCTCCCCGGTGACGACCAGGTGGAGATTTTGGGGAAGCTGGCGGAGGACCGCGCCGCGGACGTCCTGGAGGCGATGGACCCGGACGACGCGGCCGACCTGCTCTCGGAGCTGCCGGAGGCGGACAAGGAACGTCTCCTCGCGCTGATGCGCCCGGACGACGCGGCCGACGTACGGCGTCTGCTGGCGTACGAGGAGCGGACGGCGGGCGGGCTGATGACGACCGAGCCGATCATCCTGCGGCCGGACGCGACGGTCGCGGACGCGCTGGCCAGGGTCCGCCAGCAGGACCTCTCCCCCGCGCTCGCCGCCCAGGTGTACGTCTGCCGGTCGCCGGACGAGACCCCGACCGGCAAGTACCTGGGCACCGTGCATTTCCAGCGGCTGCTGCGGGATCCGCCGTTCACCCTGGTCAGCTCGATCGTCGACAGCGATCTCGTCCCCCTGGCGCCGGACACCCCGCTGCCCGCCGTGACCAGCTATCTGGCCGCGTACAACATGGTCTCGGTGCCGGTGGTGGACGAGAGCGGCTCGCTGCTGGGCGCGGTGACCGTCGACGACGTGCTGGACCACCTGCTGCCCGACGACTGGCGCGAGACGGATTTCCTGGGCGAGGAGGAGATCACCGGTGGCCGCTGAGGACCGCGCGAGGGCCGTGCCGACGGGCGCCTCGGGCATCGTGCGCCCGCCGCGCCCCCGGCTCGACCAGCCGAAGGCACCGCGGCGCCGGCTGCTGCCCGAGTACGACCCCGAGGCGTTCGGCCGGTTCTCCGAGCGCATCGCCCGCTTCCTGGGCACCGGGCGGTTCATCGTCTGGATGACCTTGATCATCATCCTTTGGGTGGTGTGGAACATCTTCGCGCCGCAGGAACTGCGCTTCGACGAGTACCCCTTCATCTTCCTGACCCTGATGCTGTCCCTCCAGGCCTCCTACGCGGCCCCCCTGATCCTCCTCGCGCAGAACCGCCAGGACGACCGCGACCGGGTCACCCACGAGCAGGACCGCAAGCAGAACGAGCGCTCCATCGCGGACACGGAATTCCTCAGCCGGGAGATCGCCGCACTCCGGATGGGCCTCGGGGAGGTCGCCACGCGCGACTGGATCCGCTCGGAGCTGGAGGCCATGGTGAAGGACATGGAGGAACGCCAGATCCTCTCGCGGGCCGAGAGTGACGAAGGCGACCGCGGAGGGGCTACCCGCCCGTAGCCCCCGTAGCCGTAACATCGTCCATATGGCTACGGAAGACGCGGTGCGCGAAGCGCTGGCGACAGTGAACGACCCGGAGATCCACCGACCGATCACCGAACTGGGCATGGTGAAGTCGGTCGAGATCGATCCTGACGGTGTAGTCGCTGTCACCGTGTATCTCACGGTTTCCGGCTGCCCCATGCGCGAGACGATCACGAAGAACGTCACCGACGCGGTGGCCCGCGTCGATGGCGTGTCGCGGGTCGAGGTCACGCTCGACGTGATGAGCGACGAACAGCGCAAGGAGCTCGCCTCGTCACTGCGCGGCGGCACGGCGGAGCGGGAGGTGCCGTTCGCCAAGCCCGGCTCACTGACCCGCGTCTACGCGGTCGCGTCCGGCAAGGGCGGCGTCGGCAAGTCCTCGGTCACGGTGAACCTCGCGGCGGCGATGGCTGCCGACGGGCTCAAGGTCGGTGTGGTCGACGCGGACATCTACGGGCACAGCGTGCCCCGGATGCTCGGTGCGGACGGCAAGCCCACCCAGGTCGAGAACATGATCATGCCGCCGTCCGCGCACGGCGTGAAGGTGATCTCCATCGGCATGTTCACCCCGGGCAACGCCCCGGTGGTGTGGCGCGGCCCCATGCTGCACCGCGCGCTGCAGCAGTTCCTCGCCGATGTGTACTGGGGCGACCTCGACGTCCTGCTGCTCGACCTGCCGCCGGGCACCGGTGACATCGCGATCTCCGTGGCGCAGCTCGTCCCGAACGCCGAGATCCTGGTCGTCACGACCCCGCAGCAGGCCGCTGCCGAGGTGGCCGAGCGGGCCGGCTCCATCGCCGTACAGACCCACCAGAAGATCGTCGGCGTCGTCGAGAACATGTCGGGCATGCCGTGCCCGCACTGCGACGAGATCGTCGACGTGTTCGGTTCGGGCGGCGGACAGCGGGTCGCCGACGGGCTGACGAAGACGGTCGGCGCCGAGGTCCCGGTGCTCGGGTCCATCCCGATCGACGTACGGCTGCGTGAGGGCGGCGACGAGGGCAAGCCCGTCGTCCTGTCCGACCCGGACTCCGCCGCGGGCTCCGCCCTGCGCTCCATCGCGGACAAGCTGAGCGGCCGTCAGCGCGGCCTGTCGGGCATGTCCCTGGGGCTCACCCCGCGCAACAAGTTCTGAGCGGCGTACGGGTGGGGGCGGTCTCCTGAGGAGGCCGCCCCCACCCGCACGCTCAGTTCTCGTACGAGGCGATGTCGCCGATCACCGCGAATCCCAGGCCGTAGGCGCTCATGCCGCGGCCGTACGCGCCGATGTGCACCCCCTCGGGGGCCGAGCCGGCGAGCACCCAGCCGAACTCCGACTCGCGGTAGTGGAAGTCCACCGGCACGCCGTCCACCGGGAGGGACAGCGTCGACCAGGGCTCCCGGCCCAGGTCGTCCGCGAGCTCGAACGCGGTCTCGGTCTGCTGGTTCAGCCATTCGCCACGCAGGGTGTGGTCCATCTGCGGGGGCCAGGTGCAGTCCAGCAGGCCGGAGCCCGCCAGCCAGGCCGCCGACGAGACGGTGGTGGCGTCCAGGACGCCCGTACCGTCGTCGCTGTCCCGTACGGGGCTGCTGCCCACGGTCACGACCACCGCGAAGCGCGCCTTCTCCGCCCCCGCGTCGGCCCGTACGACGGGCTCCTCGCCGTGTCCGGTGGAACCGTGCTGCACCGTGTCGTCCGCCGCGGCGGTGACACTCATCAGCCAGCGCGGGCCGGTGAAGGCCTCGTCCAGCCCGTACCAGGGGAACGGCGCCTTCAGATAGCCGTCGACAGTACGCCGGGTCGCCGGCACCCCCTCTGCGGTGACTGTGCTGGGCGCACCATCCGCCCCTGCCCGACTCGTCGTCTCCATCTGCCCGGCCGCCTCCTCGATCTTCCACTGATCCGGAGCGGCCCTCCCCCCGTGGGCATGGGCAACCTCGCAACCGGACAGATGGAGAATAGCCATACCGTCCGGACGAGTCGGGATTGACGGTCTCAGGTGGCGTCTGCGTCGAAGGGCGGACGCTCGTCCTTGGCAGGCTGCGCGGGCTTCTTGAGGAGGTCCGGCGTGGCCGCGGCTGCCGCGCCGGACGCCGCCGCGGCGGTGCCGGTGGACGAGGCACTCTCGCGGCCGTTCACCGCGTCGGTGACCTCCGCCATCTCCTTGCGCAGGTCGAAGCTCTCGCGGATCTCCTTGAGCCCCAGGTCGTCGTTCCCGTCCATGAGCTGCTTGCGGACGAACGTCTTGGGGTTCAGGTCCTCGAACTCGAAGTCCTTGAACTGGGGTCCGAGCTCCGAGCGGATGTCTTCCTTGGCGCTGTCCGAGAACTCACGGATCTTGCGGATGGTGCGCGTGACGTCCTGGATGACCTTCGGCAGCTTCTCCGGACCGAATACGAGCACGGCGAGAACCACGAGCGTCAGCAGCTCGAGTGCGCCTATGTCATTGAACACCTTGCTGCTCCTCGTGTTCTCTGCGTGGTCTCCGCGTGTTCTCCGCCGCCAGGTCAGGGGGCCCGGACCGCTCCACGGTACCCGGCGAAGCTGTCCGTGCGGTACCTGCCGGTGGCCGTCAGGTGCCGCTCGCCGAACCCAGCGTCAAAGTCATGGACAGGTCTTTGCCTCCGCGGGTCAGGACGAGCCCGAGCCGGTCACCCGGCCGGTGGGCGCGGATCTTGACGATCAGTTCCTCCCCGCTGTGCACGCGCCGGCCCTCCACCTCGGTGATGATGTCGCCCGGGCGGATGCCCGCCTTGTCGGCCGGGCCGCCCTCGGTCACCGCCGTTCCGCCGTCGGTCACCTTGCCGCCGACCTTGGCTCCGTCGCCGGTGAACTCCATGTCCAGCGTGACGCCGATCACGGGATGGGTGGCCTTGCCGGTGTTGATCAGTTCCTCGGCGACGCGCTTGCCCTGGTTGATCGGTATCGCGAAGCCGAGGCCGATGGAGCCGGACTGGCCGCCGTCGAGACCTGTTCCGCTGTCGGCTGCGCGGATGGCGCTGTTGATGCCGATGACCCGGGCCTCGGCGTCGACCAGGGGGCCGCCGGAGTTGCCCGGGTTGATCGGGGCGTCGGTCTGCAGCGCGTCGACGTAGCTGACATCCGTACCGTCGCCCTTCTCGCCGCCCGCGGTGATGGGACGCTGCTTGGCGCTGATGATGCCGGAGGTGACCGTGTTGGACAGGTCGAAGGGTGCGCCGATGGCCACGACGGGATCACCCACCTGCACGTTGTCGGAGTTCCCCAGGGGCAGCGGCTTGAGGCCCGAGACACCGGTCACCTTGACGACGGCCAGGTCGTAGCCGCTGTCCTTGCCGACGAGCTCGGCCGGCGCGGTCTCCCCGCCGCTGAACGTGACGGTGATGTCGCCGGTGGAGCCGGCGGGGGCGACCACGTGGTTGTTGGTCAGGATGTGGCCCTTGCCGTCGAGGACGAAGCCGGTGCCGGTGCCCGACTCGGCGGAGCCGTCGACGTGCAGGGTGACCACGCTGGGCAGCGCGCTGGAGGCGATCCCGGCGACGCTGTCGGGCGCCCGGCCTCCGCCGGCCCGGCCGGCCTGGGGCAGTTCGACCGTGGTGAGGCCGCCGTTGCGCTCGACGTAGGCACCGATTCCGCCGCCGATCCCACCGGCCACGAGGGCGAGCAGCGCAGCCCCGACGAGGACGGACCCCCGGCGGTTCCCGCGCGGCCGGGGGTCCGGGCCCTGGGCGGGGCCGGGGTGGCTCAGCGGCTGCTGCGGGGGCGTGCCCCAGGGGTCGTACCGCAGCCACTGCGAGGGCTGCGGGGTCTGCGGGGGCTGCACGGGGAGCTGCTGCTGCGGCGCCGTGTGCGGCGGGGGCGGGGGCGCCCAGCCCTCGTTATGTCCCTGACCGACCGCAGCGGGGGCGGTGACGGGGACGGCCGCGGGCGTCGCCACACCGTGCCCGTTCGTCCCGGCGTACGGCGGCGGTACGGCGGTCCCGTGGGCCGGAGTGGGCACCGGGCGCTGCACGGGCGGCGCGGGCGCCCACGGCCCCGGGCCGCCGTAGGGCGGGGTGCTGTACTCGTCGGGCGCGTGCAGCGGCTGCGTGCGGGGCGGCGCCGGCTCGGCGGCCGGGGGCACGGGCGTGAACTCGCGGGGCTCGTCCTCCGGCGGCGCGGCCGGCTCGGCTGCCGGTGGTGCGGGCGGCCGGGCAGCCGGTGGTGCGGGCAGGAAGTCGCCGTCCGTCCCGGGGGCGGGCGGCTCTCCGGTGAGGGGTCCGGCGGCCTCGCCGGCCGGCTGCTCCCCGCTCGGGGGCGGCGTCGTCCCCTCGACGCCGGGGACGGTCACCGCGTCCTCCGGACCGGCCGGGCGGTCCCGCTCCGTAGAGGGACGGCTCCACCACTTCGTCTTCGGCCCGCTGGGCTTCCCGTCGTCCATGCTCTCCCCGCAACTGGCCCTTGCACGCCTCACGGAGGCGTCCCTCCCGGAATTCAACCAGGTTTGCGAATCCCCGCGCAGGGTCCCGGTCAGCGCAGCGGTGTGAGCGGCATCGCGCGCTCCCGCAGCGGCGGGGCGGAGGCCGTCGCTGACGGCTTCGGCTCCACTCCGGCGCGGAGCGCCGGTGAGTACAGCGGGTCGGCGTCGGTCGGGCGTATGAGCGGCGGCACGGTCACGTTCAGCACCGGGAAGGCGAACGTGCCTCCGGTGAGCGCCGAGGTGCTCAGCAGCGAGGGCGCGGCGGGCTGGGCGGACGAGGCCGGGACGGCGCCCGGGCGGAGGTCCTGCCCCTGTCCGACGGCGAGCGCGCCGCCGCCGCTGCGGCTGGCCGCCGCGGCGGCGCTGCCGGTCCGCTCCTCGGCATCGAGCGGGGTCGCGCTGCTGCCCGCGCCTTCGGCGCTGAGCGGGGTCTCCGGGCTGTGGTCGAGCGGGAGGGAGCCTCCCAGCGCGATGGCCGCGAGCGAGACCGCGCTGGCCGCGACGAACGCGAAGCGCCGGGCCCGCCACGGGGAACGGTCGGAGTCCCGGGCCACGTCATGGATGCGGAAGCCGGACGCGCCGCCCGGCAGCACGGCGGTCGAGCCGTGAGCGGTGGGGAGGTAACCGAAGCCGTCCAGCGGGGAGCGGCCTGACTCCGGGGAGCCGGGCTGCAGCACGGGGAGCATTCCGTCCGCGAAGCGCCACCGCCCGTTCGAGCCGTCGTCAGGACCGCCGCCGCTGCCGCTGGGGCCCCCGGGGAGGCCCTGGAGACGGGCGAGGAAGCCCTCGGAGGGCGAAGGGGAGGCGGAGGTCGCGAAGGCGCTCTTCAGCCGTCGCTGGGCGTCGGCCTCGGCCTTGCACCGGGCGCAGGTCGCCAGATGGGCCAGGACCCGCTCCCGGGCATCGTGTTTGAGCTCACCGTCGACGAGCGCGGCGAGCCGGTCCCCCAGGTGCTGCTCCGCGGGGGTCGGACCTGTGCCGCTCACGCCGTTCCGCCCTCCCCTGCCAGGACCGCGTCCGCGAGGGAACGCTGCTCGGCGCGGGCCTCGGGTGAACGGTGCTTGAGCGCCTTGCGCAGGTGCGAGCGGCCACGGTGGATGCGGCTGCGCACCGTGCCGAGCTTGACGCCGAGGGTGGCGGCGATCTCCTCGTACGAGAGGCCCTCGATGTCGCAGAGCACGACCGCGGCACGGAACTCGGGCGCGAGGGTGTCCAGCGCCTGCTGCACGTCCGCGTCGAAGTGCGTGTCGTTGAAGACCTGCTGCGGGGACGGCTCACGGCTCGGCAGCCGCTCGGCCGCGTCGTCACCGAGGGAGTCGAAGCGGATCCGCTGCTTGCGGCGGACCATGTCCAGGAAGAGATTCGTCGTGATCCTGTGCAGCCAGCCCTCGAAAGTGCCGGGCGTGTAGGTCGACAGCGACCGGAAGACGCGGACGAAGACTTCCTGGGTGAGGTCCTCGGCGTCGTGCTGGTTACCCGTCAGCCGGTAGGCGAGGCGGTACACCCGGGCGCTGTGGGTGCTGACGATCTCTTCCCATGAGGGCGGGGTCCACGCCTGGGAGTCCGCATCTGAGGCGAAGGTCGCGGTCGGTGCGGAATCGTTGGAAGAACGGTCAGCGATGTCGGTCACGGATTTCGGCTCACCCGCCGACCTGAGAAAGCGCCGCAGCGCACCTCTCCGATCCACAGGCGCAGCCGCACCTCCCCTATCGGCTCTGGTGGTGTCCAGTGGAGCCCCTACCATAGCCACCTCGCCCGTTAGCTCCGGATAAGCCTTTTTACCTGCTGGTGTCCCGGTGTCCCCGGGAGCAAGAGGAACATTCCGGACCCGGCCGCAGGGCCCGGTCCCGGTGTTCTTCCCCGTCCCCTCATAACGCCCGGTCCCATCTGCGGGTTCCCGGGTCCAGCGGATACAGTCACCGTTGCGCCAACTACGGGGACAGGAGAGGGTCATTACCGCCAACCGGCAGACGAGCTGGGCATTCGCCGACGCCTTTGTCGCCGAGGAAGAAGCTCTGCTCTGGGCCCGGGACCGGGCCCACGAGGCAGGGCTCCGCCCGGTGTCGTCAGGCACCGGCGCGGCACTGCGCCTGCTCGCTGCCACCGCGGACGCCAAGGCGGTGGCCGAGATCGGCACCGGAACCGGCGTGTCCGGTATCTATCTGCTGCAGGGCATGCGCCCGGACGGGGTGCTGACGACCGTCGACCCGGAGCCCGAGCGCCAGCAGTTCGCCCGCGAGGCCTTCCGGGCCGCGGGCTTCGCCACGAACCGGGCCCGGTTCATCCCGGGGCGCGCCCTCGACGTACTGCCGCGGCTCGCGGACGGCGGTTACGACCTCGTCTTCTGCGACGGCGACCGGCTGGAGAGTCTGGACTGTCTCGCTGAATCGTTGCGCCTGCTGCGACCTGGCGGACTGGTCTGTTTCGAGGGCGTCTTCGCCGACGGCCGCACGATCGACTCGGCGGCGCAGCCGGCCGAGGTGCTGCGCCTGCGCGAACTGCTGCGGGCCGTGCGCGAGAGCCAGGAGCTCATGGCGACGCTGCTGCCGGTGGGCGACGGCCTGCTGTGCGCGGTGCGGCGCGGCTGAGCCGGCCTGACGGGAACGGCCGCCGGGGCTCCCCCGACGCACTGCTGCCCCGGCACGGAATCCGTGCCGGGGCAGCAGTGAAGTGTGGGCGCCTCCGCCTCAGCCGACGACCTTCTTCAGCGCGTCACCGAGTGCATCGGCCTCGTCCGGAGTCAGCTCGACGACAAGCCGACCGCCGCCTTCGAGCGGAACGCGCATGACGATGCCCCGCCCCTCCTTTGTCACCTCGAGCGGGCCGTCGCCCGTCCGCGGCTTCATGGCCGCCATGCTCGTTCCCCTTCCTGAAACCAGCTCATCGCAGCCGGCGGCCCCATGACAGGCGCTGCCTCACCGGCGTCGAACACAATGCTTCCTCCGCATTATCCCGCATCAGAGACCCCGATGACCAACATCGGCCGGCATCGCTTGCGCAACGCGCTCTCGCAAAACCACCCAATTCGGCGATCCAGCTGCGATACTGCGCCGCCGTCGACCCCCAGCCGAAGTCCAATCGTTAGACGCAGGTCACATGTCCGGCCCGCCGGAAGTCCGCCATGCTTGCCTGGACAGGCACGACGCCGGACCCGCAAGGAGACCCTGCAATGGCCGAGACGGCTGACACGGTGCTCGCAGACGTGAGCGACGGGCTCGCGACGATCACGATCAATCGCCCCGACGCGATGAACGCCATGAACACCGCCGCCAAGGTCGCCCTCCGCGACGCTCTTCTGGCGGTCGCGGACGACCCCGCCGTGCGCGCGGTTCTGCTCACGGCCACCGGGCGCGCCTTCTGCGTCGGCCAGGACCTCAAGGAGCATGTGGCCAAGCTCTCCGAGGCCCGCGAGTCGGACGGCGGCAACGCGCTGAGCACGGTGCGGGAGCACTACAACCCCATCGTCCGCGCGATCACGGAGATGGAGAAGCCCGTGGTCGCGGGCGTCAACGGGGTCGCCGCCGGGGCGGGTTTCGGGTTCGCGCTCGCCGCCGACTACCGCGTGGTCGCCGACACCGCGGCCTTCAACACGTCCTTCGCGGGGGTCGCGCTGACCGCCGACTCGGGTGTCTCCTGGACCCTGCCGCGGTTGATCGGCGCGAGCCGCGCCGCCGACCTGCTGTTCTTCCCGCGTTCGGTCTCCGCCCAGGAGGCGTACGAGCTGGGCATCGTGAACAAGGTGGTGCCCGCCGCCGACCTGGCGAAGGAGGCGCACGCGGTGGCCCGCGCCCTGGCGGACGGACCGACGGTGGCCTACGCGGCGCTGAAGGCGTCCGTGGCGTACGGCGCCGGGCACACGCTCGCCGAGACCCTGGAGAAGGAGGACGAACTCCAGACGAGGGCGGGCGCGTCGCAGGACCACACGATCGCGGTCGAGGCGTTCCTCGCCAAGCAGCCCCCCAAGTATCTCGGCAGGTAGGGCAGGGGGTCCCCCGTCCGGATCGCCCGATCCGGACGGGGAAGCCTTACCGGCCGCCGCCCCTGGCCACGCAGTCGGCGAGGTGGTCGTCGACGAGGCCGCAGGCCTGCATCAGGGCGTACGCCGTCGTGGGCCCGACGAAGCGGATGGAGCGCTTCTTCAGCTCCTTGGCCAGCGCCGTGGACTCCGGGGTGACCGCCGGGACGTCGGCGAGTGCGCGCGGGACCGGCCGCGAGGCCGGGTCAGGTGCGTGCGACCAGATGAGCGCGTCCAGCTCGCCCGCGTCCCAGCCCGCCAGCACCTTGGCGTTCGCGAGGGTGGCGTCGATCTTCGCGCGGTTGCGGATGATCCCGGCGTCGGCGAGGAGGCGCTCCTTGTCGGCGTCGGTGAACTCCGCCACGGCGGAGATCTTGAATCCGGCGAACGCGCTGCGGAAACCCTCGCGGCGGCGCAGGATCGTCAGCCACGACAGCCCCGACTGGAACGCCTCCAGGCAGAGCCGCTCGAAGAGGGCGTCGTCGCCGTGGACCGGTCGGCCCCACTCGGTGTCGTGATAGGTGAGGTAGTCCTCCGTGGCCAGACCCCACGGGCAGCGCAGCCGCCCGTCGGCCGCGGGCTCCGCGTCACTCATCGCCCGCCCTCCTCGTCCTGCGGGCCGTCCCCCGCGGCGGGCTCGCCCGGCCGTTTGAAGAGGTCGGGACCGTTCACCGCGGTCGCCTGGGCCCCGGCGAGCGCCGACTCCAGCTCGGCGATGTGGGCGTCGCGCTCGGCGAGCTCGGCCCCCAGCCGGCCGAGGGCCTCGTCCACGTCCGTCATGCGGTAGCCGCGCACGGCCATCGGCAGCCGCATGGCTTCGACGTCGGCCCGGCCGACCGGACGGTTGGCGGGCAGCGGGTCGGTGAGCCGCTCGGGCTCGACGTCCTGCAGCACCGCGCTTCCGCCTCCGCCGACCACCGCCAGGGTGACCGCGGCCACCACCACGGCCATCGTGAGCAGCAAGAACCAGAACACGTGCATCTCCCCGGGAGCGGAATACCTGTCCAGGTCAGATCGTGCCATGCGCCACCGACAGTCAGGGCCTCACCGAGGAACAGCCGGGCCCAGCGCCTCACGCAGGAGCTCGACGGCCGGAGGGATCTCCGTCCCGCTGATGTTGCCGTAACCGAGGACGAGCGCGCGCCGCTCCGTTCGCTCCGCGCGGTAGTCGTCCAGGTCCGTCAGGCGCAGCCCGGCGGCTGCGGCGGACCGGACCGCCTCCCGGAGGCCGGTGCCGTCCGGCAGGTGGAGCAGGATGTGGAGCCCGGCGGCGCTGCCGGAGACCCGGCCCTTCGGCACCCGGTCGCCGAGCGTACGGACCAGCAGGTCGCGGCGGGAGCGGAACCGCCGCCGCGACGCGCGCAGATGGGCGTCGTACCACCCGCGGTCGAGGAAGGTGGCGAGCGCGAGCTGGTCGAGTACAGGTGGTGCCGTGGCGACGGGGTTCGCCGCCCGGAGCGCCGGGCTCATGCGGGCGGGGGCGACCAGCCAGCCCAGGCCGAGGGCGGGCGACAGCGTCTTGCTGACCGAGCCGAGGAGGACGACCCTGCTCGGATCCATCCCCTGCATGACGGCGACGGGGTGGTGGTCGTAGCGGAACTCGGCGTCGTAGTCGTCCTCGATGACGAAGCCGTCCACCTCGCGGGCCCAGCGCACCAGGCCGGCCCGGCGCTCCGGCGACAGCACGGTACCCGTGGGGAACTGGTGTGCCGCGCCGACGACGACGGCCCTGGCGGGCGTACGCCCGAGGTCCTCGACGCGGAGGCCGTGGTGATCGACGGGCACCGGGTGCACACGCAGGCCCGCGCTCGTCGCGGCGTCCCGCAGCCGCCTCCAGCCCGGGTCCTCCACGGCCAGGTCGGCGATCCCCTCGGCCAGCAGCGCCCGGCAGGTGCGGAACAGACCGTCGGTGGCGCCCGCGCACACGGACACGGATCCGGCGTGCGTGTCCGCGCCGCGTGAGCGCCGCAGGTACTCCCCGACGGTGGTCCGCAGCACCTCGTGTCCGGTGGGGTCGGGCCGCCCGAGGTCGTCATGGACGGCCGAGCCCGTGACCGCCCGGACGGCCTCCGCCCACCTGCGGCGCGGAAACGCCCACAGGTCGGGGAGCCCGGGCGCGAGGTCGTAACGGATGGGCGGGCGCTCGGGTGCCCGCCGCTCCCGGGGTCGCGGCGGCGTGGTCTCCGGTGACCACGAGACGCGCGTGGCGGAGCCGACCCGGGCGGAGAGGTATCCCTCCGCGACGAGCTGCCCGTACGCCTCCGTCACGACCCAGCGCGAGCAGCCGAGTTCCTCGGCGAGCGCGCGGCTCGGGGGCACGGCGGCGCCCTCCACGAGTCGGCCGTCCCGTATCGCGGTGCGCAGGGCGTGAGCCAGCCGGTCGTGCAGGCGGCGCCGGCCGCGTTCCGGTGGGCCGACGTCCAGCAGCGTCGCCCAGGCGTGATTGGTCCGGGAAGGGTCCACGGCATCGGAGCGTAGCGCCGGGCCGAATCCGCCTGGCGCGAAGGTCATGAGCAAGAGCCTGATTCCCGGGGCCATGACGTTCGGCACGGCCCAGGACGAACGCCGCTCGTTCGAGCTCCTGGACCACTGGACGAGGCGCTCGCCGGGGTGTCGCTGAAGCTGACCGCCGGGCAGCGCGGACGCCTGGACTCCGCCGGGTGACCTGGTGCCGCCTCCCGCCCGCCGGCCGGTCTAAGGTCGCAGGCGGGCTACAGGGAGGAAGCAGGAATGCCAAGCGGGACGCTCAGGCTGGGACGGCGGGAGTTCGGGCCGAACGAGCCGGTGATCATGGCGATCGTGAACCGGACTCCCGACTCCTTCTACGACCAGGGGGCGACCTTCCATGACGAACCCGCGCTCTCCCGGGTCGAGCAGGCCGTCGCGGACGGCGCCGCGATCATCGACATCGGCGGGGTGAAGGCCGGCCCCGGCGAGGAGGTCACGGCGCAGGAGGAGGCGCGCCGTACGGTCGGCTTCGTCGCCGAGGTGCGCCGCCGCCACCCGGACGTCGTGATCAGCGTGGACACCTGGCGGCACGACGTGGGCGAGGCCGTCTGCGAGGCCGGGGCGGATCTGCTGAACGACGCGTGGGGCGGCGTCGATCCGAAGCTGGCGGAGGTGGCCGCGCGGTTCGGGGCGGGCCTGGTGTGCACGCACGCGGGCGGCGCCGAGCCCCGTACGCGACCGCACCGAGCCGCCTACGACGACGTGATGGCGGACATCCTGCGCGTGACCCTGGGTCTCGCCGAGCGTGCCGTGGAGCTCGGGGTGAGGCCGGACGGGATCATGATCGACCCGGGGCACGACTTCGGGAAGAACACCCGGCACTCTCTGGAGGCGACGCGCCGGCTGGAGGAGATGACGGCCACGGGCTGGCCGGTGCTGGTCTCCCTCTCCAACAAGGACTTCGTCGGGGAGACGCTCGACAGGCCGGTCAAGGAGCGCGTCATCGGCACGCTCGCGACGACGGCCGTGTCGGCCTGGCTGGGGGCGCGGGTGTACCGGGTGCACGAGGTGGCCGAGACCCGGCAGGTCCTCGACATGGTGGCGTCCGTCGCGGGCCACCGGCCGCCGGCGGTCGCGCGCCGGGGCCTCGCGTAGGCCGGTCGCCGTGCGGAGCCCGGGAGGGCGGGGCGGGGCAGCGGCCCCGCCCCGCCCCGCCCCGGCTAGCGGCCGACTTCCTTCGTGACCAGCCGGACCGCCTCGTCCACGTCGTCCGTGACGTGGAACAGCATCAGGTCCCGCTCGGACGCCTTGCCCCCCGCGACCACGGTGTCCCTCAGCCAGTCGACCAGGCCGCCCCAGTACGCCGTGCCGAAGAGGACGATCGGGAAGCGCGTCACCTTGCCCGTCTGCACCAGGGTCAGCGCCTCGAAGAGCTCGTCCAGCGTGCCCAGGCCGCCGGGCAGGACGACGAAGCCCTGCGCGTACTTCACGAACATCGTCTTGCGGACGAAGAAGTAGCGGAAGTTGACGCCGATGTCGACATGTGGATTCAGGCCGGACTCGAAGGGCAGCTCGATGCCGAGTCCGACGGAGACGCCCTTGGCGTCCCTGGCCCCCTTGTTCGCCGCCTCCATGGCGCCGGGGCCACCGCCCGTGATGACGGCGAATCCCGCCTCGACGAGCGCCTTGCCGATCTGTACGCCCGCCTCGTACTCAGGTCCGCCCGCCGGGGTGCGGGCCGAACCGAAGACGCTGATGGCGCTGGGAAGTTCTGCCAGCGCGCCGAATCCCTCGACGAACTCGGACTGGATCCGCATGACCCGCCAGGGGTCGGTGTGGACCCACTCCGAGTCGCCCTCCGTATCCAGCAGCCGCTGATCGGTCGTGCCCGGCTGGACCTGGTCCCTGCGGCGCAGTACCGGACCCAGTCGCTGTTCCTCGGGCTTCACCGCACCCTCGGGAATCTGCGCGCCCTCGGGGATCCGTGCGTCCTCCGGGTTGCCCATGACCTGCTCCCTCCGCCGACCTGCGATGTGCGTGTGTCGCTTCAGCGTAGATCGGCGGAGGTTACGCGCAGGGGAATGCCGTGAGTCAGCTGGTGAGCCAGGAGCGGAGGCGCTCCTCGCAGTGCGTGATCCGCTCGACACGCACGTGCTCGTCCCGCTTGTGCGCGAAGAGCGGGTCGCCCGGGCCGTAGTTCACCGCGGGAACGCCCAGGGAGCCGAACCGGGACACGTCGGTCCAGCCGAACTTGGGCCGCGCGACGCCGCCGACCGCGTCCATGAACGCCTTGGCGGCGGGGTGCGAGAGACCGGGCATCGCGGCTCCGGTGTGGTCGTCCACGACGAACTCGTCGACACCGCAGTCCGCGAAGACCTCCTGGACGTGTGCCTCGGCCTCCTCGGCCGTGATGTCGGGGGCGTAGCGGTAGTTGACGACCAGGGTGCAGGCGTCCGGGATGACATTGGTGGCGACGCCGCCCTCGATGCCGACGGCGTTCAGCCCTTCGCGGTACTCCAGCCCGTCGATCACCGGGCGGCGCGGCTCGTACGCGGCCAGCCGGGCCAGCGCCGGGGCCGCCGCGTGGACCGCGTTGGAGCCCATCCAGCCGCGTGCGGAGTGGGCCCGTTCGCCCTTGAAGCGCAGATGGACGCGGAGCGTGCCCTGGCAGCCGCCCTCGACCTCACCGTTGGAGCCCTCGAGGAGCACGGCGAAGTCGGCGTCGAGCCATTCGGGGTGCGCCTCGGCCACATGACCGAGGCCGTTGAGGTGGGCGGCGACCTCTTCGTTGTCGTAGAAGATGAAGGTGAGGTCGCGGTTGGGCTCCGGCACCGTCGCCGCGATGCGCAGCTGGACGGCCACGCCCGACTTCATGTCGGAGGTCCCGCAGCCCCACAGCACGCCGTCGTCGTCGAGCCTGGACGGCACGTTGTCCGCGATCGGGACGGTGTCGATGTGCCCCGCCAGCACGACCCGCTCGGCGCGGCCCAGCTGCGTCCTGGCCACGATGTTGTTGCCGTGGCGGTCGACGGTCAGGTGCGGCAGCGGGCGCAGGGCCGCCTCGATGGCGTCGGCGAGGTCCTTCTCCTGCCCGCTGACCGACGGGAAATCGACCAGCTGTGCGGTGAGTGCCGGGCCGTCCAGGGCGAGGTCGAGCGTGTGTCCATCCATGGCCACGACCCTAACCGGCGCCGCTCCTACCCTCCAGTACGGTGGCCCCGTGCCCAGGACCAGCCCCTCTTCCCGCCGTGGCCGCGCCTTCCGTGTCGCGGCCGCCTTCGCCGTGATCCTGTCACTGGCCGGCTATCTCGCCGTGCGGTACCTCTCCGGCGGCAGCGGCGTGCCCCGCTGCACCGTGGGCCCCGCGGACGGGGGTGAGGGGCGTACGTACGAGCTGAGCCCGGACCAGGCCGCCAACGCCGCCACGATCTCCGCCGTGGGCACCACGCGGGGGCTGCCGGAGCGCGCGGTGACCATCGCGCTGGCGACCGCGATGCAGGAGTCCACGCTGCGCAACCTCGACCACGGGGACCGGGACTCGCTCGGCCTCTTCCAGCAGCGCCCCTCGCAGGGGTGGGGCACGCCCGGGCAGATCATGGACCCGGTCTACTCGGCCGGGAAGTTCTACGAGGAGCTCGTCGAGGTCCCGCGCTATCTGGACCTGAAGCTGACCGTCGCGGCCCAGTGGGTGCAGAAGAGCGCGTTCCCGGACGCGTACGCCAAGCACGAGCCGGATGCCCGGCTGCTGGCCGACGCGCTGACCGGACGTGCCCCGGCCTCCCTGACCTGCTCGGCGCCGGCGCCGGAGGCCGGGGAGTCCGGGGACGCGGCGGAGGTCCGGTCCGATCTGGTGCGTGCCTTCGGGTCGGACGTCCTGCCGTCGGCCGGGTCGGCGGGCGCCTCGGCGGCGGGCACGGTGTCGGTGCCCGTGCGGGCCGCGGACGAGGCGATGCCCCGGCGCGGCTGGGAACTCGCCCACTGGGCGGTCGCCCGGGCCGGGACCCTGCGGATCGCGGAGGTCTCGTACGCGGGCCGGACGTGGACCGCCGGGTCGGGCTGGCGGACGGATCGCGAGGAATCGGGCGCCACAACGGTCCGAATGCGACTCGCTCAGTAGTACGGCCTGTCATCCGTACGGGCCGTTCGGCGTCCGTCGGCCCCCTGCTGCCGCACCTGTTTCCCCGCCCTGGCACTACGGGTCGATTCCCGTGCCCACGCAGGGAAGTGACGGTTCATCACACGACCACCGAATGCGCCGTTCGCCCGGGTTCCTCCATTGCGGATTATCCGACGCATTACCCAGTCTTTACCTCGGTGCCCCGCAACCTTCCCCGCCCCCGGACCGGTTGTTCAGTGCGTCCGATCACCGGACAGGCGGACTCCACGTCCGCCGCGTAACCGTTGACGTCCCGTCGAAGGAGCATCATGTCCCTCCCCCTGACCCGCCGGATCGCCCGTGCCGCGCTGCTGATCGCCGCGGGTGCGGCCCCTGTGGTCGGCGCGGCCGGTGCCGCGGGTGCCGCGGGGCTCCCGCAGACCCCCGCGCTCGGCGGCCTCACCTCGCTCGACGGCGCCGGACTCAGCAGCACGCTGGACTCCGCGTCGAAGCAGGGCTCCGAGGTGGCGAACGAGACCGGCGGCAAGGTGGTCGGCACGACCCTTCCCGCCGCGGGCAAGACCCTCCGGACGGCCGGATCCGTGGCGGACGGCGAGCTGACGGAGGACACCCTCCCGACCAAGAGCCTGCCGATCGGCTGATCCGCCGGAACACGCGCCGTCACAGGCGCACGGAGGGGCCTCGGGAGTGCGCACTCCCGAGGCCCCTCGGCGTACACCGGGGGTCCGTGGGCTCAGGACAGCCGCTTGACCGCCGCGTCCACGCGCTCGTCCGAGGCCGTCAGGGCCACCCGTACGAAGCGGTCGCCGGCCGGCCCGTAGAAGTCGCCCGGCGCCACGAGGATGCCGAGCTCCGCCAGACGCGCCACGGTCTCCCAGCAGGGCTCGTCGCGCGTGGCCCAGAGGTAGAGGCTCGCCTCGCTGTGCTCGATCCGGAAGCCGTGGGCCTCCAGGGCCGCCCGCAGCACGGTGCGCCGCCGCGCGTAGCGCTCCCGCTGCTCCGCCACGTGCGTGTCGTCGCCCAGCGCCGCGACCGTCGCCGCCTGGACCGGGGCCGGAGTCATCATCCCGCCGTGCTTGCGGATCTGGAGCAGCTCACCGAGGACGGCCGCGTCACCCGCGACGAAGGCCGCGCGGTAACCGGCGAGGTTGGAGCGCTTGGAGAGCGAGTGGACGGCCACGACGCCCTCGTACGTGCCGCCGCAGACGTCCGCGTGGAGCACGGAGACGGGCTCGGCCTCCCAGCCGAGCTCGAGGTAGCACTCGTCGCTGAAGACCAGCACCCCGTGCTCGCGCGCCCAGGCGACGATCCGGATCAGCTCGTCCTTCGGCAGGACGCGGCCCGTCGGGTTGGACGGGGAGTTGAGCCAGAGCAGCTTCAGGCCCTCCGGGTCCAGCTCCGTCGGGTCGTCGTAGACGACGGGCTCGGCGCCGCAGAGCCGCGCGCCGACCTCGTACGTCGGGTAGGCGAGCCGGGGGTAGGCGACCTTGTCGCCCGCGCCGAGACCCAGCTGGGTCGGCAGCCAGGCGACCAGCTCCTTGGAGCCCACGACCGGAAGCACGTTCTCGTGGGTCACCCCGGCCGCCGCGCCGAGCCTGCGCTCCACCCATCCGGTCAGCGCGTCACGCAGCGCGTCGGTCCCCCACACCGTCGGATAGCCGGGGCTGTCCGCAGCGGCGACCAGCGCCCGCTGGATCAGCTCGGGTACCGGGTCGACCGGCGTGCCGACCGACAGGTCCACGAGGCCGTCCGGGTGGGCCACGGCCGTCGCCTTGTAGGGCGCCAGCTTGTCCCAGGGGAAGACCGGGAGACGGGAGGAGACGGGAACTGCTGCGGACACGGAACTCTGCTTTCTCGTACGGGGACGTGGGGGCGGGAAACGCCTCGGTCCCGCACGGTGACAAGCCGTACGGGACCGGGCGGCGCTCGTACCACCGCCGACGGCTCACCCGCGGCAGGCAGGGAGCCGGCTCACTTCCTGCCGCGGGTGGGGCCGTTACTGGTTCTGCGGCGGCAGCGCGGCGATGAACGCGTGGTCGCGCTCGATGAGACCCAGCTTGGAGGCGCCGCCCGGCGAGCCGAGGTCGTCGAAGAACTCGACGTTCGCCTTGTAGTAGTCCTTCCACTCCTCCGGGGTGTCGTCCTCGTAGAAGATGGCCTCGACCGGGCAGACCGGCTCACAGGCTCCGCAGTCGACACACTCGTCCGGATGGATGTACAAGGACCTGGAGCCCTCGTAGATGCAGTCGACGGGGCACTCTTCGATGCAGGCCTTGTCCTTCACGTCGACACAAGGCTGCGCGATGACGTAGGTCACGCTGTCGTTCCTCCTCGGTAGGGCGTTGGCTCTCGCGCGGGAGCGCGGCGTCGTCGATGCCCGCCCCTAGTATCTCCGTTCCGGGGCACGATCCGAACAGGAGGGGCAGACAGAGCTGTGGAATTCACCATGGGCGGACGGCTCGAGGTTCGCATAACCCCTGCTGACGTGGGCAAACGCGTATCGGTACGGCGCACCGCCGACGTGCCCGGCGAGGGCGCGAAGTTCACCGACACGGTCGGGGTTCTCACATCGTGGGACGGCGGAGTGCTGTCCGTCACGACGAAGAACGGCGAGAGTATCCGGATTGCGGAATCGGCGCTGGTGGCGGGGAAGGTGGTGCCTCCGGCCCCGGCTCGCCGCCGCGGTCCCGCCGCGTCGTTCGGGGAACTCGCCAGGGCGACCGCGCGCGCCTGGGAGCCCGTCGAGAGCGAACTCCTGGGCGACTGGCGGCTGCGCGCGGCCGGCGGATTCACCCGCCGCGCCAACTCCGTGCTTCCGCTCGGCGATCCGGGTCTCCCGATCGGCGAGGCGCTCGGGCGTGTCCGCCGCTGGTACGGGGAACGGGGGCTGCCCGCCTACGTCCAGACCGCCACGGGCGCCGAGGGCACGCAGGAGGCGCTCTGCGCGGACCTGGAGGAGCACGGGTGGCGGCGCGAGGTGACCGCCGAGGTGCGGATCGCGGCGCTCGCACCCGTCGGGGACCTGGACGCGGACATCTCCGCCGTACGGCTGGTACGTGCGCCGGACGAGGCGTGGCTCTCCCGGTACCAGCGCTTCGAGACCCCGGGGGCCCATGTGCTGAAGGTGCTGGGCAGCGGCCCCTCCGTGTGGTTCGCCTCCGTCCCGGACGAGGGTCCGGCGGGGGTTCCCGCCGCGATCGGGCGTTGCGTCGTGGACGGCCGCTGGGCGGGGTTCATGGCCGTCGAGGTCGGCCCGGAGCACCGGCGCCGCGGTCTCGCGACGGCCGTCATGACGGCGCTGGCCCGCACGGCGCTGGACGAGGGCGCCTCGGCCGCGTGGCTCCAGGTGGAGGCGGACAATGAAGGTGCCCGTGCGCTGTACGACGGCATGGGCTTCGCCACCCACCACAGCTATCACCACTTCCGGCCCGCGTAGCGGGGAGAGCAGCAAGGGGGACGTGCACACATGAGCGCCGAGGATCCCGGCACGGCCGAACGACGACGGCGGTTCGCCGAGGAGGCACGCGCCGAACGGCCCGACCTCGCGCTGCTCTGTCTGCTGCTCGGCGCGGAGACCGCGCCGCCGTCACCCGGGGACGCCGACCCCCACGGCATCGACGCGGCGCAGATCGAGCTGGACCGGCTGGCGGGCCTCCTGCCGTACGGAGCCCGTGACGCCCGCGCGTGGGCGTCCGCACTGGCCGGACTGCTCGGCGAGCGCTGCGGTTTCGCGGGCTCGTCCCAGGACTACCAGCGGCTGGACTCGTCGGTGCTCCAGCAGGTGCTGCTGCGCCGCAGAGGGCTGCCCATCCTGTTGTCCGTGGTCTGGATCGAGGTCGCGCGGCGGGCCGGAGCGCCCGTCTACGGGCTGGCCCTCCCCGGCCATTACGTCGTCGGTTTCGGCGACCCGGCCGAGCGGGTGCTGGCCGACCCCTTCGCCGGCGGCGCGCCCCTGAGCGGCGAGGACGCGGATCTGATGGTGACGGGGATGACCGGGGAGCCGCCGGGGGCGGCGATGCCGGTGCCCGCCAGGCCGCTGGAGACCGTGCTGCGGATCCTGAACAACGTCCGGGCCTGGGCGTCGGCGCGTCCCGAGCGTACGGACGTGGCGCTGTGGGCACTCGAACTCTCCCTGCTGCTGCCCTCGCACCCGGCCAGGCTCCGCTACGAGAGGGCCCAGCTCCTCGTGCAGCGCGGGGAGTTCCTGCGCGGGGCGGCGGAGATGGACGAGTACGCCGAGATCGTCGACGGCATCGAGCCGACGGCGGCCGAGGCCATCCGCCACCGCGCGCAGGCAGCCAGAGCGCTGCTGAACTAGGGCGGTCCCCGTGCGGTCACCCTGTGAACTCACAGAGGGCGCCGTCTGCACACAAAGGGCCTCAATTGCCTTACGGAGCACGCCATTTCTTGCCCGCTCGGCGATCGGGTGAGGCTCCTGACGCACACCTCTTGACGTGTCCAGGGCGAAACCGGTTACATCGGCGACACGAGAGAGCGCTCTCTCGCCTCTCTCGAGGTTCCGTCGTGCACCTGTACCACGACCCAGGAGACGTCATCCATGCAAGTTCCCCCCACGAGTTCCGCACCCCCCACCGCACCTCGCCGGCACCGCCGCTCCAGGACGCTCGGCTTCGCCGCGCTCGCCGTTTCGCTGCTGATGGCCTTCCCCACAGCCGGGTCGGCGTTCGGTGACGAGGCCGAGGAGGTCCCCGGCGGTGGTGATCTCGGCCCCAACGTGCTGGTCTTCGACCCCTCGACCCCGGACATCCAGGGCAAGGTCGACGAGGTCTTCAAGAAGCAGGAGTCGAACCAGTTCGGCAGCGACCGTTACGCGCTGATGTTCAAGCCGGGCACGTACGACGACATCAACGCCCAGATCGGCTTCTACACCTCGATCGCCGGGCTCGGCCTGAACCCCGACGACACGACCTTCAACGGCGATGTCACCGTGGACGCGGGCTGGTTCGACGGCAACGCCACCCAGAACTTCTGGCGCTCGGCCGAGAACCTCGCCCTCAACCCCGTCAGCGGCACCAACCGGTGGGCCGTCTCCCAGGCCGCCCCCTTCCGCCGTATGCACGTCAAGGGCGGCCTCAACCTCGCACCCGACGGCTACGGCTGGGCGAGCGGCGGCTACATCGCCGACAGCAAGATCGACGGCCAGGTCGGGCCCTACTCGCAGCAGCAGTGGTACACCCGCGACAGCTCCGTCGGCAGCTGGGGCAACGGCGTCTGGAACATGACGTTCTCCGGCGTCGAGGGCGCCCCCGCCCAGAGCTTCCCCGAGCCGCCCTACACCACCCTGGACACCACCCCCGTCTCCCGGGAAAAGCCCTTCCTCTACCTCGACGGCAACGACTACAAAGTCTTCGTCCCCGCCAAGCGCACCAACGCACGCGGGGTCTCGTGGAACGGCACCCCGCAGGGCGAGTCCATCCCGCTCAGCCAGTTCTACGTGGTGAAGCCCGGCGCGACCGCGCAGACCATCAACGCGGCCGTACGCCAGGGCCTGCACCTGCTGTTCACCCCGGGCGTCTACCACGTCGACCAGCCCATCGAGATCGACCGGGCGAACACCGTCGCCCTCGGCCTGGGCCTCGCCACGATCATCCCGGACAACGGAGTGACCGCCATCAAGGTCGGCGACGTCGACGGCGTCAAGCTCGCCGGACTCCTCGTGGACGCGGGACCGGTCAACTCCGAGACGCTCGTCGAGGTCGGCCCCGACGGCGCGTCGGGCGACCACTCGGCCAACCCGACCAGCCTCCAGGACGTGTTCGTACGCATCGGTGGAGCCGGCCCCGGCAAGGCGACCACCAGCATCGTCGTCAACAGCGACGACACGATCATCGACCACACCTGGGTCTGGCGCGCGGACCACGGAGAGGGCGTCGGCTGGGAGACCAACCGCGCCGACTACGGCGTCCACGTCAAGGGCGACGACGTGCTGGCCACCGGGCTGTTCGTCGAGCACTTCAACAAGTACGACGTCCAGTGGTCCGGCGAGAACGGCAGGACGATCTTCTTCCAGAACGAGAAGGCGTACGACGCCCCCAGCCAGGCAGCCATCCAGAACGGCGACATCAAGGGCTACGCCGCCTACAAGGTCGACGACTCCGTCACCACCCACGAGGGCTGGGGCATGGGCAGCTACTGCTACTTCAACGTCGACCCGACCATCCGACAGCAGCACGGCTTCCAGGCCCCGGTGAAACCCGGAGTCAAATTCCACGACCTGCTCGTCGTCTCCCTCGGCGGCCAGGGACAGTACGACCACGTCATCAACGACACCGGAGCCCCCACCTCCGGTACGGACACCGTCCCGTCCCAGATCGTCTCCTTCCCCTAGACGGGGCAGGGCCTCACGACGAACGCCCCCGCTCGGAAGTCCGGGCGGGGGCGTTCGTGCGGGCGGATCGCGTCCGGTCAGCCCGCGCCGGTCAGGTCGATCGTGGCGGTGCGCTCCGCGGGGGTCTTGCCGAGCAGTGCGCCCTGCATGGCCTGGGCCACGTCGGTCGGGCTGACCTCGTGCTTCTTCCCGTCACCCTTGGTGATCATGATGCCGTCGAAGACGCCGTCCAGCAGGGTGTCGATCGCTTCCCTGTTGTAGACGGGGACCAGCTTGCCGTCGACCGGCTTCATGGACAGGATCTGCGGCAGGGACCTCGCGGGGCCGAAGTCGATCTGCTTGGGTCCTGCCTTGATGGTGACCAGGCCGGACATCGCCGGCTCGGCGAACTCCTTCATCGCCCGGTCCAGTTCGGCCTGGGTGATGGTGGGTTCGGTGGCGGCTACCGGCAGTTCGACGACGGCCGGCTCGCCGGTCTGGACCTGCGCGCGATAGGCGTCCCGGACGGAGATCATCGACCGGTTGACGTCCAGCGACTTGCCCGACTTGCCGGGGACGGCCACGGCCTTGTTCGGCTCGAACTTGATCGTGCCGTCGTTGCTGGAGCCGGCGACGCCTGCCAGGTCGGTCAGCGCGACCCCGAGCTTCTCCTCGTCGACCGGGATCACCGGGTCGGCGGGACGTGCCCCGCCGAACAGCGAGCCGATCACCGAGACCGGGTTGTAGTCGCTGCCCGCGGCGCCGCGGACGGTCTCCTGGCTGTCCAGGGTGAGGCCGGCCTTGTCGGGGGCGAGCTTCTCCTCCTTGCCGTCCACGGACAGCCGCAGAGGCGTCCGGGCGCGCTTGCCGAGGGCGGCCTCCAGCTTGGTGACCGCCTCCTCCTTCGTGCCGCCGCCGATGTCGACGCCGAGCACGGTGGTGCCCTTGGGCACCTCGGAGTGGTTCATCAGCAGGCCGGCGCCGTAGGCCACGCCGAGCAGCACGACGACGGCCACGCCCAGCAGGACCACCTTGGAGCGGCCCTTCCTGGCGGGCGCCGCGGGCTTCGGAGCGGGCCGGGGGGCGGGAGCGGGCGCCGGGGCGCCCTCGTCCACCGGTCCGCCGCCCCTGGGGCCCTCGGGCGGCCGGATCCCACCGGGACCGCCCGGGAACGCCGAGCGGGGCTCCGCGGGGATGACGGGGATACCGCTGGTGAGCGTGTCACCGGAGACATGCCCGCCGGAGCCGGGGACGGGGGCGGGGGCGGGAGCCTGCGGCGTCAGGATCGCGGTGTCGTCCGACATCCGCGGGGGTACGCCACCGGGGCCGCCGGGCCGGGGCCCGGAGGGTCCGCCGGCCGCCGCCTGGCCGGGTCCGCCGGGTCCGCCGGGTCCACCGGGTCCACCGGGTCCACCGGGGAGACGGTCGAGGTTCGGCGTCAGGGACGAACTTCCGGTGGCCGGGCCGGTGGTGGGCCCGGTGGGGCCCTGGCCGGCCGGGGGCCGCATGCCCGGGTTCGGAGTGGACCGAGGACCGGAGTCGAGGTCGTCGAGGGCACTGCGGCCGGGACGGGGTGCGCCGCCCGGGTCGCCGGGCCGCTGCGGACCGTCGGGGAAGTACGGCATGTCCGGGCGGGGCGGCGTGGGGCCACCGCCCGCGCCGGAGGGACCGCCGGCGGATCCACCACCGGGGCCCTGGCCCTGCCCTGCGCCAGGACGCTGACCGGGGCCCTGGCCGGGTCCGGGACCCTGGCCGGGCGCGCCCGCAGCCGAGGCCGCGGGCGCGGCGCCCACGCCCGGGACGGGGGCCGGGGCCTTGCGCGGCGCGAACCAGTCGCTGCCGCTCTTCTCCCTGGCCGGCTTCTCGGCCGGGGCGTCGGCTGCCGGGCCGCCGTCACGCGCGTCCGGGCCGGGAGCGGGCGCTCCACCGGAGGACGGCGCGGGTGCGCCGGGCCTCGGGGTGGAGGCGGTGCGCTCCGGGTCCGGACGGTCGGCGGACGCGTCACTCATCGGCGTACGCATGACGACAGGCGGGATCGGACGCGAGCCCGGAATGTTGATCCGGATACGCGTCGTCAGCGTCGTCTCTGTTCTGGGCTCCTCGGGCTGAGGCGGATCCGCAGGCTCCGGAGTCTCCTCCGTCCCGTCCTGGGACGGGTGCAGCGACGGATACTGGCGTGATCCGTACGGCGGCGTACCCGACGGGTACGCGGCTCCTCCGCGCCCCTGGGGCCCGGAGGACGAACTGTCAGTTTCACGACTCAAAGCAGGTTCTCCCGATTGGCTCCGCCGCCCGTACTTCCCCCATGCCGCAGGCCAGGGGACGGCTCGGCGCGCGCACCACCATACTGGCCGCCACCGTAAGACTCGCCGCGCCCGGGGGGAACAAGGATGCACCCGTCACCGCGCGGAGGGGCAATCCGGGAGCGGACATACCACATCACGCGCCGTTCGGGCCGGTGCCACCGGCCGGATACCGCAGCCGCGACATCGTGGCGCACATCACAGCCACAGCCGTCCCTCCGAGCATGAAGAGGGCCAGGCCGAGCTCCTGGCCGAAGACGTAGTCGCCCTCGGGTCGCCCGCCGAGGAGGAGCACGAGGGCGATGAACCAGCCCACCGCCGGCGCCAGGGCGCCGAGCTGTGTCCCCGTCAGTACCCGGCCGCCGTAGAAGAGACCCGCCGACGCCGCGAGTGCGAGCAGCAGCCCGCCCGGGAACAGAGCCGCCTGGACGAGGGTGCCGGCGATCCCGACGGCCGCGCCGAGCACCGCGAGTCCCACGTACAGGGGGATCCGCGCGGGGTTCAAGGGCGCGGCGAGACCGGTGGGGGCGGGGCTCCTCGGCGGGGCGTTGGTGCGCGGCGCCTGTGACGAGGCGCGTGGCCTCTGCCTGCTGCTCATGTCTGTGCTCCCGGTGCGAGGGCCGCGTCCGTCACGCCCGCGAAGAGGTCGTGCTCGCGGGAACCGTCGTCCCCGCCCCGGGTACCCCGCGCCAACTCGTAGTACTCGGTGGTGAAAAGGGGCTGTCCCAAGTCGTTCGAAAGAGCGAAGAACGGCCCCTCCACGGCGATCTGGGTGGCGTGCGCCCGCATGGCCTCGGTCTTGGCCGTGGCGTACGCCGAACCGTCGATCTCCGCCGTGATCCGTGCGTCGTCCACGACACCGGGCACGTCGTCGACCGCGGCGATCCCCGGGAAGGTGTCGGGGGCGGTGTCCCGCAGCCGTGTGAAGGCCGCCTCGGCCACGGAGCGGGGCACCCGGTTCCAGTAGATCTTGGCGATGGTGTGCGGGGCCCCGGCGTCGGCGTCGTACGCGGGATCGGCGGCCAGGCCGGCCGCGCGCATCGCGACGCGGTGCGCCTGGATGTGGTCCGGGTGGCCGTAGCCGCCGTCGGGGTCGTACGTGACGAGGACCTGGGGGCGGAGGGAGCGGATCACTCCGACGAGGTGGCCGGCCGCCTCGTCGAGGTCGGCGGCCCAGAAGGCGCCGGGCCGGTGATTCTGCTCGGTGCCCATCATCCCGGAGTCACGGAACCTGCCGGGGCCGCCCAGGAACCGGTGGTCGGTGACCCCGAGCGCCCGCATCGCGGCGGCGAGTTCGCCGATGCGGTGGTCGCCCAGTCCGCCGTCCCGGTCGGCGGCGAGATGCGCGAGGTCCGGCGGGATGACCTCGCCCTCCTCGCCGAGGGTGCACGTCACGAGGGCGACGTGGGCGCCCTCGGCCGCGTACCTGGCCATGGTGGCGCCGTTGTTGATCGACTCGTCGTCGGGGTGCGCGTGCACCAGGAGCAGACGGCGGGTGGGGAGGTCCTTCATGGGACCACCCTACGAGCAGGCCGGCCCACCGGCCGAACGCCCCACGGTGTGGGGGGCGCCCGGCGGGGTATCCGTCGGAGGGCGGGACGGTCGTCAGAACTTGATGCCCCCGATCATGCCTGCCACGTTCGACGTCACCTCCGAGATGGTCGGGGCGATCGACGAGCTCGCCATGTAGAAGCCGAGCAACATGCAGACCACCGCGTGTCCGCCCTTCAGTCCGGATTTCCGGATGAGCAGGAAGACGACGATCGCCAGCAGCACCACCGCCGAAATCGAGAGTGCCACGGCGGTTCACCTCCATCAGTACGGTCGGGACGGGCAGCACACATGGAGCCAGCAGGTTCATACCCACCGAGCGCTACGGATCATAACTATCCGTGCCGACGCATTGATCGGGGCACAGCAGCACGAGGGGCGCACGGACCGGCCGCCGCAGACTAGGTTCGGGGCCATGACCTCGCAGAAGTTGACCTTTCCCCGCCAGCACGCCAGGACCCAGCGGTTCACTCTCGGCGCACCCCGCGCCTTCACCGTCTCACCGGATGGGACGCGGGTGCTGTTCCTCCGGTCGGCTTCCGGCACCGACCGGACGAACCGGCTCATGGTGCTGGACACCGCGACGGGCGACGAGCGGATCGCGGCCGATCCGGAGACCCTGCTGGGCGGTTCGGCGGAGAAGCTGTCGCCCCAGGAGAGGGCGCGGCGCGAGCGGACGAGGGAGGGCTCGGCGGGCATCGTGGGTTACGCGGTGGACGGCGCCGCCGAGTTGGCGGCCTTCGCACTCTCCGGGAAGGCGTACGTAGCCGAGTTGAGGGCGGGCACGGCACGCGCCCTGCCCGTACCGGGTCCGGTGATCGACCCGCGCCCCTCCCCCGACGGCCGGCACATCGCCTACGTGACACGGGGCGCGCTGCGCGTCGTGGGGGCGGAGGGCGACGGTGACCGGCCGGTCGCGGAGCCGGAGGACGCACACACGTCGTACGGCCTCGCGGAGTTCGTCGCGGCCGAGGAGATGAGCCGCTACCGCGGCTTCTGGTGGTCGCCGGACTCGGACCGCCTGCTGGTCGCCCGGGCCGACGACAGCGCCGTACAGCGGTGGTGGATCGCCGATCCGGCACACCCCGGGAGCAAGCCGGCCGAGGTGGCCTATCCGGCGGCGGGAACGGCCAACGCCGAGGTGCGGCTCTTCGTGATGGCCCTGGACGGCACCCGCACGGAGGTTGTCTGGGACCGGTCCCGCTTCCCCTATCTGGCGCGGGTGCACTGGTCATCGCACGGCGCCCCGCTGCTTCTGGTGCAGGCCCGCGACCAGCGCAGCCAGCTGTATCTGGCCGTCGACACGGAGAGCGGCGCGACCCGCACGGTGCACGTCGACGAAGACGGTGTGTGGCTTGATCTTTTCGCCGGGGTGCCCGCCTGGGCGCCTGACGGGCGGCTCGTGCGGGTCGCCGACGAGGGGGGCGCGCGGGTGCTCTCGGTCGGTGACCGGCCGCTGACCGGTGACCAGCTGCACGTCCAGGCGGTGCTGGACATCGGGGAGTCCGACATCCTGGTGCAGGCGACCGCGGGTGAGGGCGCGGCGGACCCGGAGACGGGGCAGAGCCATGTGTACCGGGTCAACGAGCTGGGCGTGGAGCGCGTCAGCGAGGGCCCCGGGGTGCACTCCGCGGTGCGGGCGGGCGGTGTGACGGTGCTGGTCTCGGCGTCCCTGGAGCACCCCGGGGCGGCGGTGCGGGTACTGCGGGACGGCAAGCGGATCGCCGATGTGGCGAACCTCGCCCAGGAGCCGGTCCTGACCGCGAACGTCCGGCTGACGGAGGGGGGCGCACGGCGGATCCCGTGCGCCGTGCTGCTCCCCACCGGATACAAGGAATCGGACGGCCCGCTCCCGGTGCTGATGGACCCCTACGGCGGCCCGCACGGCCGGCGGGTGGTCGCGGCCCACAATCCGCACCTCACGTCCCAGTGGTTCGCGGACCACGGTTTCGCCGTGATCGTCGCGGACGGCCGGGGCGCGCCCGGCCGTTCGCCCGGCTGGGAGAAGGCGGTGCGGGACGACCTGACGCTCACCCTCGACGACCAGGTCGAGGCGCTGCACGCCCTGGCCGGGCGCTTTCCCCTGGATCTCTCCAAGGTGGCCATGCGCGGCTGGTCGTACGGCGGCTACCTCTCGGCACTCGCGGTGCTGCGGCGTCCCGATGTCTTCCACGCGGCCGTCGTCGGCGCTCCGGTGACGGACTGGCGGCTGTACGACACCCACTACACCGAGCGCTATCTCGGCGACCCGGCGGCACAGCCCGGGGTGTACGCCCGCAACTCCCTGGTGACCGACGAGGGGCTCTCCGAGCCGGCCGACACCGTGCGGCCGATGATGATCGTCCACGGGCTCGCCGACGACAACGTGGTGGTCGCCCACGCGCTGCGGCTCTCGTCCGCGCTGCTGTCCGCCGGGCGCCCGCACGAGGTGCTGCCGCTGAGCGGGGTGACGCACATGACCCCGCAGGAGCAGGTGGCCGAAAACCTGCTGCTGCTCCAGGTGGACTTCCTCCGGCGGTCCCTGGGTCTGTCCCGGGCGTAGGCCCCTGGCAGCCTCTCGGACCGGCCGTCACCAGCCGGGCGGCGGGGAGGCGGGCGGCGGCGGGTTGCCCGGCCTGCCGCCGCTCTGCGGATAGCCGTAGGGAGGCGTGCTCCCGGTCTGCGGGTATCCGTAGCCGGGCGCCGCCCCGCTCTGCGGGTGTCCGTAACCGGGCGCCCCGCCCTGCGGGTATTCGTAACCCGGCGCCCCGCCCTGCGGATAGCCGTGGCCCCCGTACCCCTCGTTCTGTCCGCCGGTGCGCTCGAAGCCCCTGCGCGCGAGGACGAGGAGTGCCGCGGCCCCGGCGAAGGCGAGGAGGAACGAGGTGCCCATGCTGAGCTGCTGTTCGAGCGGCGCCCCGCCGAAGTGCTCCAGCCACCCGTTGTGGACGACGCGGGCGATTCCGCACCCGCCGGAGACCAGCAGGAATCCGGCGACGATCATGCCGAGCGGGCGGGCGTGGACGGCACGGAAGAGCGCGGTCCAGGCCACCACCAGGCAGGCCGTCCCGAGCGCGAGGCTGCTCCAGCCGGGCGGGGTGGCCGTCAGCCCGAGCGTGAGGGTCTTTCCGCCGATGAACCAGGCGGGATAGAGCGCGTCGGGGAGCGTGAAGAGCTGACGGATCTCCCAGGCGATCAGGACCGCCCCCGAGGTGCCGAGCGCCAGGAAGGCCGTGACCCCGGCGCCGCGGCCGGGCCGGGTGGGCAGCGGCTCGTCGGAGCCGTAGGAGTCGACGGGTTGCCTGCGGCCCGCTGCTCCGGTGACGACGAGTGCGAGGCCGGCGGCCAGGGCGACGAAGGTGCCGATGAGGGCACGGGTGCGGAGCTCGTCCTCGAACCGCCCGTCCATCCATGACGATCCGATCGTCCAGACGCCCGGCAGTCGCAGGGCGAGCGTGACCAGGCCGGTGGCGACCAGTGTGGACGCGGCGACCGAGGAGCGCAGCGCGGCGATCAGCGCGAGGACGTAGACGACGAGCAGCACCGGGTCGGCCTGGAGGGTGGCGGGCAGTGCCTTCGGCCAGCCGTCCGTGTAGCCGGCCCAGTACCGCAGCAGGACCGGCACGTCACCGACGGCCCGTAGATCCCGCACGATCCATCCCGCGACGACGGCCGCGAGTACGGCGCAGAGCACCGCTCCGGTGATCCTGGCTCCCCGTGTGAGTATCACACCGGCGATACTCCACCGCGGTCCGCCGATGGACAAGGGGACCTGTGAGGCGGAGCGGGCGCGTGCAGCCGGCCGGGGCGACGTGATGAACGCCCCGGCCGGTTCACGGCACCCGCACGGCCGTACGCACTCCATGGTGGGAGGTCCGTATATCGGTGCGACGACGGTCAAGTTGCCTCTGTGTTAACGGAAATGAGGCTCATTTATCGCCCTTTGTCGTCCTCGGGCGCCTCCCGCACGTCCTCCGGCGGCACCACCTGCTTCTCCTCCGCGAAGTGGCACGCGGAGTCGTGCCGGGCCGGTGTGTCCGTGTCCCGGAGGACCGCCGGGACCGCCAGCAGCGGCACCTCCAGCTCGCACCGTTCCTGCGCCTTCCAGCACCGGGTGCGGAAGCGGCAGCCGGACGGGATGTTCGCCGGTGAGGGCACGTCACCGTGGAGGATGATCCGCTCGCGGTGCTCACGGGCCGTCGGGTCGGGCACCGGGACGGCCGACAGCAGCGCCTGGGTGTAGGGGTGCGTCGGGTGGTCGTAGATCTCCTCGTCCGTGCCGATCTCGACGATCCTGCCGAGGTACATGACGCCGACCCGGTCGGAGATGTGCCGGACGATAGACAGGTCGTGCGCGATGAAGAGGAAGCTCAGGTCGAATTCGCTCTGCAGCCGGTCCAGCAGGTTGACGACCTGGGCCTGGACGGACACGTCGAGCGCGGAGACCGGTTCGTCGGCGACGATGATCTCGGGGTTGAGCGCGAGGCCCCGGGCGATCCCGATGCGCTGGCGCTGACCGCCGGAGAACTGGTGCGGATACCGGTTGATGTACTCCGGGTTCAGACCGACGACGTCCAGCAGGTCCTGCACCTTCTGCCGGCGGCTGCCCTTGGGCGCCACCTCGGGGTGGATCTCGTACGGCTCCCCGATGATGTCGCCGACCGTCATACGCGGGTTCAGCGAGGTGTACGGGTCCTGGAAGACCATCTGGATGTTGCGGCGCACGGCCTTCAGGGCGCGCCCGGACAGCTTGGTGATGTCCTCGCCCCTGTAGCGGATCGAGCCCCCGGTCGGCGGCTCCAGGTGGACGAGCATCTTGGCGACGGTCGACTTGCCGCAGCCGGACTCCCCCACGATGCCGAGCGTCTCGCCCGCCGCGAGGTCGAAGTCCACGCCGTCGACGGCCTTGACCGCGCCGACCTGCTTCTTGAAGAGGATGCCCCGGGTCAGCGGGTAGTGCTTGACCAGCCCGCGCACCTCCAGGATCGGTTCGCCCCCGGCGTACGGGCGCACGGGCGCCTCGGCCCGGAGCGTGGAACCGCCGCCCCCGCGGCCCGTCTCGTCAGCGTGCATCGAGCGTCTCCTTCCAGAAGTGGCAGGCGCTCCGGCGTTCCTCGTCCACGGTGTAGAGCGGCGGCACGTCCGTGCGGCACACGGCCTGCGCCATGGGGCAGCGCGGGTGGAAGGCGCAGCCCGGCGGGATGTGCAGCAGGTTGGGCGGCAGCCCCTTGATCGCGTACAGCTCCTGGCCCTTCTGGTCCAGGCGCGGGATCGACTTCAGCAGGCCCTTGGTGTACGGGTGGGCCGGTGCCTTGTAGATCTCGTGGACGGGTGAGGTCTCGACGATCCGGCCCGCGTACATCACGGCGATCTTGTCGGCGACGTCGGCGACCACGCCGAGGTCGTGGGTGATGAGGATGAGCCCCATGTTGAGCTCGCGCTGGAGCTCCGCGAGCAGCTCCATCACCTGG
The DNA here is from genome assembly GCF_040686735.1 of Streptomyces sp. NPDC079167. Classification (NCBI taxonomy): domain Bacteria; kingdom Bacillati; phylum Actinomycetota; class Actinomycetes; order Kitasatosporales; family Streptomycetaceae; genus Streptomyces; species Streptomyces sp. NPDC079167. Next base: position 84,725 of record NZ_JBFBLO010000018.1, read on the forward strand.
GCCTGGACGGTCACGTCGAGGGCTGTGGTCGGTTCGTCGGCGATGATCAGGTCGGGCTCCAGCGCCAGCGCCATCGCGATCATGATGCGCTGGCGCATACCGCCGGAGAACTGGTGGGGGAAGTCGCCCACCCGCTGCCGGGCCGCCGGGATGCGCACCCGGTCCATCAGCTCGATCGCCTTGGCCTTGGCGTCGCCGCGTGACATCCCCCGGTGCACGACGAACATCTCGCCGAGCTGCGCGCCCACGCTGAGGACCGGATTCAGCGAGGACAGCGCGTCCTGGAAGATCATGGCCATCTCCTGGCCGCGGATCCGCCGGCGCTCCTCGTTCTTGAGCTTCAGCAGGTCGCGGTCCTTGAAGAGGATCTCGCCCCCGCTGATCTTCCCGGGCGGCATGTCGAGGATGCCCATGATCGCCTGGGCGGTGACGGACTTGCCCGAGCCGGACTCGCCGAGGACGGCGAGCGTCTCCCCCTCGGACACCGAGTAGTTGACCCCGTTGACGGCCTTGGCGACACCGTCCCGGGTGTGGAACTCCACATGCAGATCGCGCACTTCGAGCAACATGGCAGCGGGCTCCTCAGCGCAGCTTGGGGTCGAGGGCGTCGCGCACCGCGTCGCCGAGCATGATGAAGGCGAGCACGGTGACCGCCAGCGCCCCGGCCGGCCAGAGCAGCATGTGCGGGGCGTTGCGGATGTACTGGGAGGCGGCGGAGATGTCGATCCCCCAGGAGACCGCCGGCGGCTTCAGGCCCACCCCGAGGAACGACAGGGTCGCCTCCAGCGAGATGTACGTACCGAGGGCGATGGTCGCGACGACGATCACCGGGGCGATGGCGTTGGGGGTGATGTGCCGGAGCATCATCCGCGAGTTCGAGGCACCCAGCGCGCGGGCCGCCTGGACGTAGTCGTTCTGTTTGGCGGTGATGACGGAACCCCGGGCGATACGTGCGATCTGGGGCCAGCCGAGCAGCACGATGAAGCCGATCACGGGCCAGACGGTGGAGCTGGTGACGACGGACAGGAAGACCAGCCCGCCCAGTACCACGGGGATGCCGAAGAAGACGTCCGTGATGCGGGAGAGCACGGCGTCCCACGTCCCGCCGAAGAAGCCGGCGAGGCCACCCAGCACGCCCCCCAGCAGCGAGACCCCGAGGGTGGAGAGGACGCCGACCGCCACCGAGGTCCGCGCGCCGTAGACGGTGCGGGTGTAGACGTCGCAGCCCTGTCCGTCGAAGCCGAAGGGGTGCCCGGGCTGGGAGCCCTCCTGTGCCTTGGCCAGGTCGCAGTCGAGGGGGTCCTGGCCGGCGATCAGCGACGGCCAGATCGAGATGATCACCAGGAAGAGGATGACCAGTGCGGAGATGATGAAGACCGGGTTGCGGCGCAGGTCGCGCCAGGCGTCGGACCACAGGCTGCGCGGCTTGCCGGTGGGTCCGGTGCCTTCGGGGCCTCCGGGCGTCTTCTCCAGGGTGGTGCCCTCGTCCATGGCGAGGTCCATCGCGCCGCCCGCCCCGGCGCCCGAGATCGCTCCGCTGCCCGTCGTCCCGTCCCACGGCTTCGGCTCAGGCATAGCGGATCCTCGGGTCGAGTACGGCGTACAGGAGGTCGACGATCAGGTTGGCCGCCAGGAAGACGAGGACCAGCACGGTGACGAACCCGACGACGGTCTGGGAGTTCTGGCGCAGGATCCCCTGGTAGAGCTGGTAGCCGACTCCGTGGATGTTGAAGATGCGCTCGGTGACGATCGCCCCGCCCATCAGGGCGCCCACGTCCGTACCGATGAAGGTGATGACGGGGATCAGGGAGTTGCGCAGCAGGTGCCGCACGACCACGCGGCGTCTGGGGAGGCCCTTGGCGACGGCGGTACGGACGTAGTCGGCGCGGGCGTTCTCGGCGATCGACGTGCGGGTGAGCCGGGTGACGTAGGCGAGTGAGACGGAGGCCAGCACGAGTCCGGGGACGATGAGTTCGTCGACCGGGGCCTCCGAGGAGACGGACGGCTTGATGACGCCCCACTCCACGCCCAGCAGGAGCTGGAGGAGCAGGCCGGTGACGAACGTCGGTACGGAGATGACGACCAGGGTCAGGATCAGCACCGTGGTGTCGACGGGCCGGCCGCGGCGCAGGCCGGTGACGACGCCGAGGCTGATGCCGATGACGATCTCGAACACGATGGCGACGATGGTGAGCCGGATGGTGATCGGGAAGGCGGTGCCCATCAGCTCCGTGACCTTCTGACCGTTGAACGCGGTGCCGAAGTCGCCGGTGAAGACGTTGCCCATGTAGGTCAGGTACTGCTGCCAGACCGGCTTGTCGAGGCCGAACTCGCTGCGCAGCTGGGCGGCGGTCGCGGGGTCGCACTGGCGGTCGCCGCAGAGGCCCGCGACGGGGTCGCCCATCACGTGCACCATGAGGAAGATCAGCAGCGTGGTGCCGAAGAAGACCGGGATCATCTGCAGCAGCCGCCGGATCACATAACGTCCCATGAGGACTCCCGGGGGTCGGGGCTGGCGGGCGGGAGGACCGGAAAGCCGGGTGGCCGGTGCGGCTGCCGCACCGGCCACCCGGCTTCAGCGGGTCACTTGACCTTGATCTGGTCGTACACCGGGACGCTGAAAGGGTTCAGCGAGACGTTCTCGACCCTGTCCGAGTAGCCCGCGCTGCCGTTCTGGTACCAGAGCGGGATGACGGGCATCTGCTCGACGAGGACCTTCTCCGCGTCCTGGAAGGTGGCGACGGCCTTGGCCTTGTCGCTCTCCGCGTTGGCCTTGTCGACCAGGTCGTCGAATTTCTGGTTGCTCCACTTCCCGTCGTTGGACGGGGCGTTGGTGTAGTAGAGCGGCTGGAGGAAGTTCTGGATCAGCGGGTAGTCCATCTGCCAGCCCGCGCGCCAGGCTCCGGTCAGCTTCTGGGTGGAGACCTGGCTGCGGAAGTCGGCGAAGGTGCCGACGGGCCCGCCGACACACGCCTTGTTGTTGCCCATGACGTTGTTGATGCTGTTGCAGACCGCGTCGACCCACTCCTTGTGGGAGCCGGTGTCGGCGTTGTACGAGATCTTGAGCTGGCCGCCGGGGATGCCGCCGCCCTCCTCGATCAGCTTCTTGGCCTCCGCCTTGTCGTACTCGCAGGCGGGGCCGCAGAGGCCCTTCTTGAAGCCGCCCTCCGCGCCGAGGACCGGCGAGGTCCAGTCGGAGGCGGGGGTGCGGGTCTTCTGGAAGATCTGGTCGGTGATCTGGGCCCGGTTGATCGCCATGGACAGTCCCCGGCGGACCTTGGTCGCGTCCGGGGTGTCCCAGGCCTTCTCGTAGAAGGGGAAGGCGAGTGTCTGGATGATGCCGGCGGGTGTGTTGATGTACCGGTCGCCCAGGTCCGCCTCGACGTTCTTGAGCTGGGAGGCGGGTACGTCGTCGACCAGGTCGAGGTTGCCCGCGGTCAGGTCGGTGTAGGCGGTGTTGTTGTCGGTGTAGACCTTGAGGTCGATGCCGCCGTTCTGCGCCTTGTCCGCACCGGGGTAGTCGTCCCACCGGCGCAGGCTCATCGACGAGCCCTTGGCGTACTGGTCGATGGTGTAGGGACCGTTGCCGATGGGCTTGGAGAGCCAGGCGTCGTGGTCGGTGTAGAAGACCTTGGGCAGCGGCACGAAAGCGGCGTAGCCGAGGGTGTCGGGCCAGAGGGAGAACTTCTGCGACAGCTTGGCGGTGAAGGTCGTGCCGTTGACCACCTGGAGGCCGGAGAGGGTGGTGGCGGACGCCTCGCCGGACTCCGGGTGCACCTTGTCGTAACCGTCGATGTACTGGAAGAAGTAGGCGTTCTTCTGGTTGTTCTTCAGAGCGGCGCCGTAGTTCCAGGCGTCGACGAAAGACTTCGCGGTGATCTTCTCGCCGTTGCTGAAGGTCCAGTTGTCCTTGATCGTGATCGTGAAGTTCTGCGAGTCCGTCGACTCGATCTTCTCGGCGATCTCGTTCTCGGCCTTGCCCGTCTTGGGGTCGTAGCGCACGAGCCCGCGGAAGACCATGTCGAGGACCTTGCCGCCCTGCACCTCGTTCGTGTTCGCCGGCTCCAACGGGTTCTGCGGGTCTCCCCAGGACGAGCTCACGATCCCGTCGGCTCCACCGCCGCCACCGCTGTCCCCGCCGCCGCAGGCCGTGGCCGCCAGGGCGACAGCGACGGCGCATGCGGCCCACCTGGCCTGTGTGGCTCCGCGCATGGAGTGCCTCCTAGGGTTCCCTTGAGTGGCTCAATGCCTCATATCACCCCATATGACACTCCGTCGCATGTCGGCCTACGCCGTACGCCGTACGGGCGGGACGGAACGCCGGAACGCCCGGCCCCTCGGGGGGGGCCGGGCGTTCCGGTTCGGTCCGATCAGGTCCTACGCCGCGTGCACGACGTCCTTCTCCTCGGCGAAGTGGCAGGCCGACTCGTGCGCCGCCGGCGTGTCCGAGGCCTTGAAGCGCTCGGGGATCGCCAGCAGCGGCACCTCGGTGGCGCACTTGTCCTGGGCCTTCCAGCACCGCGTACGGAAGCGGCAGCCGGACGGCGGGTTCGCCGGCGACGGGACGTCACCGGAGAGGATGATGCGCTCCCGGCCGTCACGGGCCTCGGGGTCCGGTACGGGGACCGCCGACAGCAGCGCCTGGGTGTAGGGGTGCGTCGGGTGGTCGTAGATCTGCTGGTCCGTGCCGATCTCGGCCATCTTGCCGAGGTACATGACCCCGACCCGGTCCGAGATGTGCCGGACGATCGACAGGTCGTGCGCGATGAAGAGGTAGGAGAGGTTGAACTCGTCCTGGAGCTTCTCCATCAGGTTGATGACCTGCGCCTGCACCGACACGTCGAGCGCGGAGACCGGCTCGTCGCAGATGATGATCTCGGGGTTGAGCGCGAGGCCCCGGGCGATCCCGATGCGCTGGCGCTGACCGCCGGAGAACTGGTGCGGATACCGGTTGATGTACTCCGGGTTCAGACCGACGACGTCCAGCAGGTCCTGCACCTTGCGGCGCCGCTCACCCTTCGGGGCCGCCTCGGGGTGGATCTCGAAGGTCTCCCCGATGATGTCGCCGACCGTCATACGCGGGTTCAGCGAGGTGTACGGGTCCTGGAAGACCATCTGGATGTTGCGGCGCACGGCCTTCAGCGCACGGCCGGACAGCTTGGTGATGTCCTGGCCCTTGTAGAAGACCTCACCGGCGGTGGCCCGCTCCAGAGTCATCAGGAGCTTGGCGACGGTGGACTTGCCACAGCCGGACTCGCCCACGATGCCGAGCGTCTCGCCCTGGTAGAGATCGAACGAGATCCCGTCCACGGCCTTGACCGCGCCGACCTGCTTCTTGAACAGGATGCCCTGGGTCAGCGGGAAGTGCTTGACCAGGTTGCGCACCTGGAGGATCGGCTCCCCCTGCGGGACCGGCGAGTCGATGGCCGCGACGGCCTCGGACTCGGTGCCCGCGTTGACCGTCGCCACTTCGGTGACGTTCGGGGTGGCGTCCACGGGCCCCTTCTCGAGGTCAGCCATGGATCGTCTCCTTCCAGAAGTGGCAGGCGCTGCCGCGGCCGACCAGCTCGGTGCCGTCCTGCTCGGTCACCGGGCGCAGCGCCGGGATGTCCGTACGGCAGATGTCCTGCGCCATCGAGCAGCGCGGGTTGAAGGCGCAGCCGGACGGCACGTGCAGCAGGTTGGGCGGCAGGCCCTTGATCGCGTAGAGCTCCTGGCCCTTCTGGTCCAGGCGCGGGATCGACTCCAGCAGGCCCTTGGTGTACGGGTGCGCGGGGCGCTTGTAGATCTCGTGGACCGGAGCGGTCTCGACGATCCGGCCCGCGTACATCACGGCGATCTTGTCGGCGACGTCGGCGACCACGCCGAGGTCGTGCGTGATCAGGATCAGGCCCATGTTGAAGTCGCGCTGGAGCTCCGCGAGCAGGTCCATGACCTGCGCCTGCACGGTCACGTCGAGCGCCGTGGTGGGCTCGTCCGCGATGATCAGGTCGGGCTCCAGGGCCAGCGCCATGGCGATCATGATGCGCTGGCGCATACCGCCGGAGAACTGGTGCGGGTAGTCGTTGACCCGCTCCTTGGCGGCCGGGATGCGCACGCGGTCCATCAGTGCGATGGCCTTGGCCTTGGCCTCCTTCTTGGAGAGGCCCTGGTGCACGCGGAACATCTCGCCGAGCTGGTAGCCCACCGAGAGGACCGGGTTCAGCGAGGAGAGCGCGTCCTGGAAGATCATGGCGATCTTCTGGCCGCGGATCTTCCGGCGCTCCTCGTTGGACATCTTGAGCATGTCCTGGCCGCGGAAGAAGATCTCTCCCTTGGGGATGCGGCCCGGAGGCATGTCCAGGATGCCCATGATCGCCTGAGCGGTCACGGACTTGCCGGAACCGGACTCGCCGAGCACGGCGAGGGTCTCGCCGGCACTGACGCTGTAGTTGACTCCGTTGACGGCCTTGGCGACGCCGTCACGGGTGTGGAACTCCACGTGCAGATCGCGGACTTCGAGCAGCGGGCCGCTCTCGTCGTTCGAACCACGCGGAGCAGGAACATCCGCCGTCTTGTCGATGATGGTCATGTACGCCTCCCTCAGCGCAGCTTGGGATCGAGGGCGTTGCGCACCGCATCGCCGAGCATGATGAACGCCAGAACGGTGATCGACACCATGACCGACGGGATGATCAGGACGAACGCGGCGTTACGCAGCTGCTCCTGGCCGGAGGAGATGTCGACACCCCACGACACGGTCGGCTCGGCGAGCCCGATGCCCAGGAAGGACAGGGTCGCCTCGGCCGAGATGTAGCCGCCGAGCGCGATGGTCGCGACCACGATCACCGGGGCGATCGCGTTGGGCAGGATGTGCCGGAGCAGGATGCGGGTGGTCGAGGCGCCGAGCGCCTTGGCCGCCATCACGTAGTCCGCCTGCTTGATCGTCAGCACCGAGCCTCGCGCGACACGGGCGATCTGGGTCCAGCCGAGGAAGGCCAGGGCCAGGATGACGACCCAGATCTTGCGCTCCTCGAACGAGGTCAGGACGACCATCGCGCCGAGGATGAAGGGCACGCCGAAGAAGATGTCGGTGACCCGGGACAGAATCGTGTCGATCCAGCCGCCGAAGTAGCCGGCGAGCATGCCGACCACGGTGCCCAGGATCGTGACCAGGGCGGTCACGACGACGGCGACGGTGATCGAGGCACGGGCGCCGTAGACGACACGCGCGTAGATCGAGCGCCCCTGGATGTCGTACCCGAACCAGTCCTCCTGGAAGAAGTTCCCCCACTTGGGCTTCTGCAGGTAGTGGTGGGCCAGGTCTGCGTAGCGCGGGTCGGCTCCGGTGAACAGGCCGGGGAATATCGCCATCACCAGCAGGAAGAAGATCAGGACGGCCGAGACGACGAACAGCGGGCTGCGCCGCAGGTCGTGCCAGGCGTCCGACCACAGACTGCGGGGCTTGCCCACGGGAGCGGCGGTGGCGGGCGCGGCCACGGCCTCGGTCTTGTCCGCGGTGGTTTCCTTGAGCGTCTCAGGCATAACGGATCCTCGGGTCCAGGACCGCGTAGAGCAGGTCGACGACCAGGCTGGCGACGAGATAGACGACGACGATCAGTGTCACGATGCCGACGACGGTGGCGCCTTCGCGGTGCCGGAGCGCGTCGAAGACGTTGTAACCGACACCCTTGACGTTGAAGATGCCCTCGGTGACGACGGCGCCGCCCAGCAGGGCACCGAGGTCGGTGCCGAGAAAGGTGACGACGGGGATCATCGAGTTACGCATCAGGTGGACACCGACGATGCGACGGCGCGGCAGCCCCTTGGCCACGGCGGTGCGCATGTAGTCGGAGCGCAGGTTCTCCGCGACCGAGGTACGGGTCAGTCGCGCCACATAGGCGAGCGACAGTGACCCGAGGACGACCGCGGGCAGGATCAGCTCGCTGGAGGTCGCTTCCAGGCTCACGTTGGGTTCGACCCAGCCGAGCTGGAAGGCGAAGAAGTACTGGCCGAGGAAGCCCAGCACGAACGAGGGGACCGAGATGAGCAGGAGCGTCAGGACGAGCAGCCCGCGGTCGCGAAGGGTGTCGGCCTTCAGACCCGCGAAGACGCCCATGGAGATACCGACGACGACCGTGAAGATGAAGGCAAACAGGGCCAGCCGGACGGTGATCGGGAACGCTTCCGAAATGATGTCGGCGACGGGTCGCCCGCTGGCGATCTGTGTGCCGAAATCACCCTGGAACAGGTTCACGAGGTAGTTCCAGTACTGGTGCCAGAACGGCAGGTCGAGCCCCAGCTCCTTCTTCATTTCCGCGATCTGCGTGGGGTCGACTGCCTGTTCGCCTGCAAGTGCGCGCACGGGGTCGCCGGGCAGCAGATACATCATGGCGAAGACCAGCGCGGTTGATCCGAGGAAGACCGGGATCATCTGGAGCAGTCGCCGCGCGACGTAACGCCCCATGTTTGCCTCCGATTAGGGGTAAAGCAGCCCAGGGGCCGCCCTCCGGATACGGAGAGCGGCCCCCCGGGACCTACTGCCTGGTGTGGGCGGCTGATGGCCGAGTGGGGGCCCTCAGGCGTGTGTTACTTGTTGACCGTGACTTCGGTGATGTTGTAGTCACCGTGGAAGTCGATGGTCACGTTGTCGACAGCCTTCGAGTAACCACCGTTGGTCTTGTACTCCCAGAGCGGGATCGCCGGCATCTTCTCGAGGAGGAGCTTCTCCGCGTCCTGGTAAGCCTTGATCGACTCGTCCAGGGTCTTCGCGTTGTCGCCCTTCTTGAAGGCCGCGTCGACCTCCTTGTCGGAGAACCGGCCGTTGTTGGCCTCCGCCGTGGTGCCGTACAGCTCCCGCATGAAGTTGACGTTCACGGGGTAGTCGGCCACCCAGCCACCGCGGTACATCGACTTGACCTGGTCGTTGTCACGCGCCTCCAGGTCGGTCTGGAAGTCCGGCTTGGCGTCCGGGACACAGTCGACCCCGGTCGAGTTGCGGATGGACTCGCAGACCGCGGTCACCCACTCCTTGTGGCCGCCGTCGGCGTTGTACTGGATCCAGAGCTTGTTGCCCGGAACGCCGCCGCCCTCGGCGACGAGCTTCTTCGCCTTGGCCGCGTCGAACTTGAACACGTCGGTGCCCAGGTCCTGGTTACCGGCGACGCCCGGAGGCGTGAAGCTGGTGGCGGGCTTGCGGGTGCCGTTGAGCACGGTCTTGGTGATCGTGTCGCGGTCGATGCCCATCGACAGACCCTGGAGGACCTTCGGGTTGATGTCCTTGAAGGTCTTCGAGTAGAACGTCGGGACGATCGACTGGATGGCCGCGTACGGCTCGTCGATCGCGCGGTCACCGAGGTCCGTCTTGTACTTCGGCAGGTCCTTCGGGCCGACCTGGCGGATCATGTCCAGGTTGCCGGAGAGGAGGTCCTGGTACGCGGCCTCGACGGTCGCGTAGTTCTTGAAGAGGACACCCTTGTTCTTGGCCTTGTTCGGGCCCTGGTAGTCAGGGTTGGCCTTGACCTGGATGAGCTTCTTGTGGTCCCACTTCTCGAAGATGTAGGGACCGTTGCCGACCGGAGCCTGGCCGAACGCCTTGGTGTCCTTGTAGAACACCTCCGGCAGCGGGGCGAAGGTGGTGTAGCCGAGCTTGTACTCGTAGTACGGCACGGCGTTGTTGAGCTCGATCGTGAAGGTCGTGTCGTCGACCGCCTTCAGACCGGACATCTCCGTGGCCTTGGGGTCACCCTTCTCGGGGTGGACGTCCGCGTAGCCCTTGATGTCCTCGAACCAGAACGCGTTCTGCTGGGCGTTCTTGCTGTTGGCGTACCAGTTCCAGGCCTTGATGTAGGACTCGGACGTCACCGGGGTGCCGTCGTGGAACTTCCAGCCGGCCTTGAGCTTGACCGTCCACGTCTTGTTGTCCGTCGACTTCACGGACTCGGCGTTCGTGTAGACGATGTTGCCGTCCGCGTCGAAGTCCAGGAGCTGGGTGAACAGCGACTGGATGACGTAGCTGCCGAGCGACTCGTTGGTGTCGGCCGGGATCAGCGGCTTCTGCGGCTCACCGACGTCGATGGAGACGTAGCCCGCGGGCTTGCCCTTCTCCTTCGAGGCATTGCTGCTGTCGTCACTGTCGCCCCCGCCACAGGCAGTCGCGGCCAGGGCGATGATTGCCGCTCCCGCGACCCACTTGGCGCTCTTGGCACCGCGCATGGGTTTCCTCCTCATGAGTCCACTTTTGACTACAAGAGGGGCACTGAACAGATCCACCGACACCCCTGACGGCGATCGTTTGCAGTGCCCCGAGTGTGCTCGTGAGTCCGCACTCCCCACAGTGCGACGACCCATTGACCCGAGCTCAATGGAGCCAACTATTAAGGAACACCGGGCTGTAAACCACACTTAAAGGGTCTCGGTTTGACAACATCGAGAAGGGGTGGTTGCCCGAAATCCGGACAAAGTGATCCCAGACAGACACCCCCGAAACGGACCGTTAACACATGTTCCGGAGAGCGACGCCCGATAACCGGACACCTCGGTCAGGAAAACAGGTTGACGAAAGGCCTGGGCCCCCACAGTGTCTGCGGGGGCCCAGGCCTCGTGTCAATGGCTCGTTCCGACGGTTCGGACGCCGGTTCGGGCGATCGGGACCAGGTCAGCCGTTCTTCGCGCGCGAGGCCGTACGGCCGCGCTGCTTCTGGTCCAGGACGACCTTGCGGATACGCACGGTCTCCGGGGTCACCTCGATGCACTCGTCCTCGCGGCAGAACTCCAGGGACTGCTCCAGCGAGAGCTTGCGGGCGGGGACCACGTTCTCCGTGGTGTCCGCGGAAGCCGCACGCATGTTGGTGAGCTTCTTCTCCTTGGTGATGTTCACGTCCATGTCGTCGGCGCGGGAGTTCTCGCCGACGATCATGCCCTCGTAGACCTCGGTGCCGGCCTCGGTGAAGATGACACCGCGCTCCTGGAGGTTGACCATCGCGAACGGCGTCACCGAGCCCGAGCGGTCGGCGACCAGCGAGCCGTTGTGACGGGTGCGCAGGTCACCGAACCAGGGCTCGTGGCCCTCGAAGATGGAGTGCGCGATGCCCGTGCCGCGGGTCTGGGTCAGGAACTCCGTACGGAAGCCGATGAGGCCGCGGGAGGGCACGATCCACTCCATGCGGACCCAGCCGGAGCCGTGGTTCGTCATCGTCTCCATGCGGCCCTTACGGGTCGCCATCAGCTGCGTGATGGCGCCGAGGTGCTCCTCGGGCGAGTCGATGGTCATGCGCTCGATCGGCTCGTGCGTCTTGCCGTCGATCTGCTTGGTGACGACCTCCGGCTTCCCGACCGTCAGCTCGAAGCCCTCACGGCGCATCTGCTCGACCAGGATGGCCAGCGCGAGCTCACCGCGGCCCTGGACCTCCCAGGCGTCCGGGCGCTCGGTGTCCAGGACGCGGAGCGAGACGTTACCGATGAGCTCGCGGTCCAGGCGGTCCTTCACCTGGCGGGCGGTGACCTTGTGGCCCTTGCCGCCCTTGCCGACGAGCGGCGAGGTGTTCGTGCCGATGGTCATCGAGATGGCCGGCTCGTCGACCGTGATCAGCGGGAGCGCGACCGGGTTCTCGGGGTCGGCCAGCGTCTCGCCGATCATGATGTCCGGGAAACCGGCGACGGCGCAGATGTCGCCCGGGCCCGCCTTCTCGGCCGGCTTGCGGGTGAGCGCCTCGGTCATCAGGAGCTCGGTGATGCGCACGTTGGAGATCGTGCCGTCGCGCTTGATCCACGCGACCGTCTGGCCCTTGCGCAGCTCGCCCTGCTCGACGCGGCACAGCGCGATACGGCCGAGGAAGTTGTCGGCGTCCAGGTTGGTGACGTGGGCCTGCAGCGGGGCGGCCTCGTCGTACTCCGGCGCGGGGACCGTGGAGAGGATGGTCGTGAAGAAGGGCTCCAGGCTGTCGCTGTCCGCGGGGACGGTGCCGTCCTCCGGCTTGGTCAGCGAGGCGACGCCGTCACGGGCGCAGGCGTAGACGATCGGGAACTCGATCTGGTCCTCGTCGGCGTCCAGGTCCAGGAAGAGGTCGTAGGTCTCGTCGATGACCTCGGCGATCCGGGAGTCCGGCCGGTCCGTCTTGTTGATGCAGAGGATGACCGGCAGCTTGGCGGTCAGGGCCTTGCGCAGCACGAAGCGGGTCTGGGGCAGCGGGCCCTCGGAGGCGTCGACCAGCAGGACGACCGCGTCCACCATCGACAGACCACGCTCGACCTCGCCGCCGAAGTCGGCGTGGCCGGGGGTGTCGATGATGTTGATCGTGATCGGGTCCCCGCCGTCCTTGGGGTGATACTTCACCGCCGTGTTCTTGGCGAGGATCGTGATGCCCTTCTCACGCTCCAGGTCGTTCGAGTCCATCATGCGTTCGTCGAGGTTCTCGGCGGCGTGCGCGGCGAAGGCGCCCGCCTGCTTGAGCATGGCGTCGACCAGCGTGGTCTTGCCGTGGTCGACGTGGGCGACAATGGCTACGTTACGGATGTCGTGGCGCGTGGGCATGGGTGGCTTGCGCTTCTCTCGGATCGTGGGATCAGGCGTCTCAGTCGGTCTTCGAGTCCTCGTACGCCCGCCGGGCGGCACGCCACGGCTAGTCCAATGGTACGGGCCCGATCGGTCCGGGGCTTCCCTGCCCGATCCACAGGCCAGGGCTACAGCCACTATTCAGCCGATATTCAGCTGGTATTACGCCATCGTCCAACCGGTGCGTGGCCGGACGGCAAGGGGTGTGGGAGGACGAGCGGCCCGGGTCTGGGCAGACACCACCTTGCCCGCCGGGGGCTCCGGCGGGCAAGGGAATTGAGCTGCATCTGAGCTTCAAATGTGGCTTTGACCTGCTACTTCTTACGATTCGCGGGGGAACCTGCCGCTTCCCGCCCGGTGAATCCGATGTCCTCGTAACGAGGTGCGGCGAAGCCGAAGGCGCCGATGTTCGCCAGCTTCTTGTCGACGGCGACCAGCTGTGGCCTCTGATACAGCGGAATCGATCCCGCGGCGGCCCAGATCCGTGCGTCGGCCTGCTTCAGGAGGTCCCGCGACGCGTTGGCGTCGAGCTCGGAGACCGCGCGGTCGAAGAGCTGGTCGATGTGGTCCGAGCCGACCCGCGTGTAGTTCTGCTCGACGAGGAGCGACCCGTCGGTGGCGGGCTCGGGCTTGGCGAAGATCGGGCGGCCGTCGGTCGCCGGGTAGGCGGTGGCGGGCCAGGAGTACAGCGCCATGTCGTAGTCGCCGGAGGCGATGTGGTCCTTGAAGTAGCTGTCGTCGTCGACCTTGGTGATCTGTGTGCTGATGCCGATCGAGTCCAGCATCTCGACGATCTTCTCGCCGACGGTCCGCAGCGGCTGCGATCCGGGGCCCGACGGCAGGACGAAACGGAGGCTCAGCGGCTTGCCGCCCTTGCCCAGGCGGTCCTTGACGGCCGCGGGGGCCGGTGCGGCCGTGCCCGCGGGGGCGTAGGCTCCGGCGGCGCCGCCGGGCTGCTTGTCCTGCGCGGTGATCTCGGCGTCACCGGCGGGGCGGTCGCCCGGCTTCTCGTCGCCGACGATGTACGTCCCCTCCTCGCGCGAGGCCTTGTCGTCCTTCTCCGCCTTGTCGGCGCCCTTCTCCTCGGCCGTCTTCTTCTCGTCGGCCTTCTTCTCGTCGGCCTTCTTCTCGGCCTCGCTGCCCGCCTTGGTGTCCTCGGTCTTGCGGACGGCCCCGCCCACGGTCCATCCCGCGTCGGCCAGCAGCGCCTGCGCCTCCTTGGTGTCCTGGTCGCCGAGCGCGCCGCTGCCGTCCTGGTAGCCGGGCTGTCCGGCCAGGGCCAGGTGGCTGCCGGGCGGCTTCGCGGGCAGGCCGAGCGGCTTCAGGACGGTGTCGGCGAGCTCCTGGCGGTCCAGGGTGCGGGCGATGGCGCGGCGCACCCGGTCGTCGGAGAGGGGCCCGGACTCGCCGTTCAGCGCGAGCTGCGTGTAGGCGGGCTCCAGTGACTTGCGTACGGCGAAGCCCTTCAGCGCCTGCTGTTCGGCGGCGTACGCCGCGACGGCTTCCCGGTTCTTCTCGCGGGCGGCCTGCGCGGTCTCGGCGGCCTCCTCGTCCGAACCGTGGGCCAGGGCCCAGGACCGCAGGGCCGCCGCGGGGGTGATGTCGGCTCCCGGGCCGTGGGCGGGCGGCCCGCCGTTGCCGCCCTGGTAGCGCGCCGCGAGGGCGATGTCGTTCGCCGTGGCGGAGTCGATGTCGGCGACGTCCACCGTGCCCTCGGTCAGCGCCTCGGTGCGGTCCTCGGGCTCGACGGCGCGGAAGACCAGGGATTCGAGCTTGGCCTCGTCGCCCCACCAGCGCGGGTTCCGGTCGAGGACGACCGTGCCCTTGTCCTTGTTCACACTGCGCAGCCGGAACGGCCCGGCGGTGTTCTTCAGGGTGGCCCTGGCACCGTCGTTGAAGGTGCCGGGCGACCCCGTCACCTCCTTCGGGTACAGCGGCGAGAAGAGCGAGCGCCAGTCCGCGTACGGCTTGGCGAACGTGACCCGGACCTGCAGGTCGTCCTTGCCGCGCTCGATCTTCTCGATCCGCTCGTATCCCGCGTTGCGCGCGGTCCAGAAGGCCGAGTCCTTCCCGCTCAGCGCACGCCACTGCGCGACGAAGTCGGGGGCGCCGATCTCCCGGCCGTCGCTCCACACCGCCTGCTGGTTGAGCTTGTAGAGGACGACCTGCTTGGGCTCCTGCTCGATGACCTTCGCCGACTCCAGATAGTCGGGGTTCAGCTGCGGCTCCCCCCGCGCGTCCAGCGGGAAGAGCGAGGGCAGCAGGGCGCCGGTGATCCGTGTGGTCGCGCTGTCGGCGTCGGCCTGGAAGGTGTTGAGGGTGGCGGGGACCGCGTCGATCGCCCACCTGAGGGTGGAGCCCTCGGTCACCTGGTCCCGGGAGGCGGGGGCGATGTCCTGCGGGACGGCCGCCGAGGTGGGGCCCTCGCTGTCCGAGGTGCAGCCCGCCAGCGCCGGGATCGTGAGCACACCTGTCGCCAGGAGCGCGAGCGAGCGGCGCTTTCGGGCCGTCCCGCGTGGGACGCCGACGTGGGCCATGGCTGATACCTCCGGGGCCGGCCCGGCCCACCCCGTACCGGAATGGACCGGATGATGCGTTCTGGTGGCATTTGCAGTTGATCAGACTGATTCGCTGATCCACTGAAAGCACCTTCACGCGCGGGAGGCGGCAGACGCGGCCGGTGGGGCCGCCGACGTCACCCGTGCGGCCCCGGTACCGGCCCGGGCGGCGGGTCAGCCCAGGAGCTCGACGATCGCGGCGGTGGTTCCGGTCTCGCCGAGCCTGGGGAAGATCTTCTCGACGCTGTTGCGGTGGGCCTCGGCGTCCATGTCGGTGACGGCGTCCGTCGCGACGGTGACGTGGTAGCCGTGTTCGTGCGCGGCGCGGGCGGTGGACTCGACGCCGATGCTGGTGGCGATGCCGGTGACCACGACCTGGGTGATGCCGCGGCGGCGCAGTTCGAGGTCGAGCGCCGTGCCGTAGAAGGCGCCCCACTGCTGCTTGGTCACGACGGTGTCGCCTTCGCGCGGGCCGAGCTCGGGCAGGATGTCGGCCCAGTCAGCGGCGGGCCTGCCGCCCGGGGCCCTGCCCTCGTTGCGGCCGGGGGCGCCGCCTGTCACGCGGACCAGGAAGACCGGGAGGTCCTTGGCGCGGAAGGCTTCGGCGAGGGTCACCGAGTTGGCCACGACGTCCTCGGCCGGGTGGGCCGTGGGAAGGGCGACGATGCCTTTCTGCAGGTCGACGACGACGAGTGCGGTCCGGGGGTCCAGGACGGTGGCGGTCATGTGCGTACTCCTTGATGTGCGATGTGCGATGTGCGATGTGCGATGTGCGGACGTGCCGGGGGTCAGGTGCGGGGCCGCAGGGCGCGGTCGGTGAGGGTCAGGGCGGCCAGCAGCACCGCCAGGACGACGGAGACCGCCGCCATGAGGTGCAGTCCCGCGTCGCTCGCCGCGTCGGCGTAGGCCAGGGCGATCAGGCTGGACGCGGTGATGGCGCCGATGTACTGGGCGGTGCGCTGGAGCCCGGCGGCGGCGCCGATGCTCTCGGGGGGCGCGTAGGCCTGGACGGCCGCCTGGTTGCTCGTGCCGATGAGTCCCTGGGGGACGCCGAAGCACGCTCCGGCGAGCAGCAGGACGGCGAGCGGGGTCTCGCCGGAGAGGAACAGCAGGAGGCCCGCGCCGGCGGTGAGCAGCAGGCAGGCCACGGTCAGCGGGGCGCGCAGCCCCTTCGTACGGGCGCCGAGCAGCGAGCAGACGAGCGCGGTGACCGACATCGGCAGCATGAGCAGCCCGGTGTGCCCGGAGGAGAAGCCGCGGGCCTCCTCCAGCCACTGTGTGTAGCCGTACATGACGCAGTAGATCAGCAGATAGCTGAGGCCGTGGCGCAGGTACGTACGCAGCAGGGGGCCGTTGCCGGCGAGCATCCGGATGTCTATGAACGGCTGCGGGGTGCGCAACTGCCACCGGACCAGGACCGCCGTCAGGACGGCGAAGGGGGCGAGCAGCCACCACTGCGGGTGGGCGAGGTCGAGCAGGAAGAAGACCAGCACGGTCAGCGCGGTCGTGAACAGTCCGATGCCCAGGGGGTCCAGGGCGAGCTTCGGCGCGCCCCCGCCGGCGGCCCGCTCGCGCGGCGGGTCGGCCGGGACCCAGAGCAGCGCGGCACCGAGGGCGAGCAGGGCGACCGGCACGTTGACGGCGAAGATGCCGCGCCAGCCGACGGCCGACACGAGCAGCCCGCCGAGCGCGGGGCCGACGGCTGCGCTGCCCAGGGCCGCGAAGGAGAGCCTGGCGAGCACGGGGCGCGGGGTGGGGCGGCCGAGCCGGTGCGACTCGTCACGCAGGACGGCCATGGCGGCCGGGTAGGCGGCCGACGTACCGATGCCGAGCAGCAGCCGGGAGACGATCAGGGTGCCGAAACCGGGGGCCAGTGCGCCGACCAGCCCGGAGGCGACCACGACGACGAGGCCGGCCAGGAAGACCCGGCGCGGGCCGAGGGTGTCGGCGAGCTTGCCGAGGACGGGCTGGGCGACGGCGCTGGCGAGGTAGAGGACGGAGATGAGCCAGGCGGTGTCGGCTGCCCCGATGTCGAAGGAGTGCCCGATGGCCACCAGGGCGGTGGAGATCATCGTGGTGTTCAGCGGGTTGAGCAGGGAGCCCATCAGCAGCGGCGCGGTGAGCCGGGCGCCGAAACCGGGACGGGGTTCCGCCACCGGCGCGGGCCGGGGTTCCGCCACCGGCGCGCCGGTGGCCGGTTCCGTCCCGCGCCGGGTCACTTGTCGACCAGACGGCCGATGAGCTCGACGGCCTCGGCGAGCGCGCGGCGCTCCGCCCCGTCCAGCTCGCCGGCGATCGCGTCGGCCAGCCAGCTCCGCTTGGCTGCGCGCACCCCGGCCAGGACGGTGCTCCCCTCCTCCGTGACCGACACGAGGGACTTGCGGCCGTCCGCCGGATCGGGGGCCCGGGTGACGAAACCCTGGCTCTCCAGCGCGCCGAGGGTCAGCCGCATCGACTGGGGCCGCACGAGCTCCGCCCTGGCCAGGGCCGCCGTCGTGGCCGGCCCGCCGTCCTCCAGTCTGGCGAGGGCCGAGCGCTGGGAGGGGGTGAGCAGACTGTCGGCCGAGGAGCTCCGCAGCCGCCTGAGCAGTCGCCCGACCACGGCCGAGAGGTCCGTCGCCACATCCTCGGCCGTGGGGTCGACGGGGGTCTGCGGTGCTGCGTTCTCTCTCGTTCCGGACATGGTCTCCACCGTAAAGATGGACAGGGCAGCTTGCAAGGCAGCCTGTCTATTCTTGGGTAAAGGCCGGCGGCGCGCGCGGACGGGCCCGCTGTTGCCCGTCGCCGGGCCCAGGGGCTCGTTGGCCCCGACGTTCGGCCTGATCGGCGTGGACCGGGAGACGTTCGAACGCACCGCGCGTCCTTCCGCCGCATTGCTGGGCTCCCTCGGCCGCTCCCGCGAGCTGCCCCGCACCGCCTGAGCCGGCCCTCCGGCAGGGCCCCTGACCGGCCCCTCCGCCGGCACGGTGACAGTCGATGGCTCCTCCCGCGAGGTATCCGATGGACCGTCGCACATTTCTCACCGCCGCCGGGACAGGGGCAGCCGCCCTGTCGGCCGGGGCTCTCACCGCCCCGGACGCCGTCGCCGTACCGGCGGGCGGCTCCGGGTCCGGGCAGCTCCATGCCTGGTTCCGTGACAGGTACCGCATCTGACCGGGTCCCGGTGCCGGGTCGCGGGCGGCAGTGGGCGGACATAGCCTCCCAAATGTGACGCCGCTTGCGAGCCGTACCGGGATGTCCCGGCTTTCGATACCCGGCAGGGTCCTCATCGCCGCCCTGGCGGCGGTGCTCTGGACCGCCCTGCCGGGCACTCCGGGAGCCCGGGCCGAGGACCCCGTGACCCTGTCCCGTGACGGGCAGATCACCGACAAGGTGGACGCGCTCGGCGACCGGGAGCGGCAGGTCGAGGCTTCCCTCGACCGCTTGTTCGAAGAGCAGCGGGTGCAGCTGTTCGTGGCGTACGTCCGTGACTTCTCCGGCCGGGACGCCCGGACCTGGACCGACGAGACCGCGAACCGTAACGGCCTGGGTCAGGAGGACGTGCTGCTGGCCGTGGCCACCCGCGACCGGCAGTACGCCTACTCCGTCGACCAGGGGTCACGCCTCACCGACGCGCAGCTCCAGGACGTGGCGAACACGGCGATCGAGCCGGCTCTCCGGCAGAACGACTGGGCCGGAGCAGCGATCGGCGCCGCCGACGGCTACGCGGCGGTGCTCGGGGGCGAGCCCGTGCCCACCCCCGCCGTCACGCCGGGCGCCGCCGACCCCGGGGGCGGCTCCGGCGGCGGTGCCTCGGCGAACCTGATCGTGCCCGTCGCCGTACTCGTCGTCGCGTGCGCCGTCGCGGTCTTCGCCCTCACCCGCCGCAGACGGAGTACGACGACCCGGACGACGCCGGCGGCGGGCGGCTGGGGCGGCGAGGCGGGGGCGGCGGCCGAGCCGCCGGTGCCCCTGCCGGACCTGGACGCGAGGGCGAAGGAGGACCTGGTCGACACGGACGACGCCGTGCGCACCAGCGAGGAGGAGCTCGGCTTCGCCACGGCCCAGTTCGGCGAGGAGGCCGCGGCCCCCTTCGCCGAGGCGGTCCGTTACGCCAAGAACGAGCTGACCGCGGCCTTCCGGCTGCGGCAGCAGCTGGACGACGCCTTCCCCGAGGACGACGCGACACGGCGCCGCATGCTCGACGAGATCATCAGCCGCTGTTCGGACGCCAACGGACGCCTGGACGCCGTGTCGGAGGACTTCGACCGGTTGCGCTCCCTCGAACAGACCGCCCCGCAGGCCGTGGCCACCGCCGAGACCTCCTACCGTGACCTGGTCGCTCGCGTCTCCGCCGCGCAGACGGCCCTCGGCGCGATGCGGGAGCGTTACGCGGAGTCGGCGACCGCTCCCGCCGCCGGGGACGTCGAGCAGGCCGAGGACCGGCTGGTCTTCGTCACCTCCACCCTCAACCAGGCGCGCCAGGCCGTGGACAGCGGGGACAGCTCCCGGGCCGCCGTGTACGTCCGTGCGGCGGAGGGCGCGATCAAGCAGGTGGCCACCCTCGTGGACGCGGTCGACCGGCGGGCCGGGGAGCTGGCCGAGGCCGCGGAGAGGCTGCCGGGCGCCCTCACCGAGACCGAGACGGACCTCGCCGACGCCAGGGGGCTGCTGGACGGCACCCCCGAGGGCGTGCCGACCGCGGACCTGCGGGGCCGGGTGGCCCGCGCCGAGGCGGTGGCCCGAGATGTGAGGGGGGAGATCGGCGCCGGCCCTTACGACCCGATCGACGCGCTGCGCAGGGTGGAGGAGGCGGACGCCGCGCTGGACGAGGCGCTGGCGGGAGCACGCGCGCAGGAGCACGGCGACCGGCGGGCCCGTTCGCTGCTCGACCAGGCGATGCTCACCGCGCGGGCGGCGATCGGTGCCGCGGCGGACTACGTCACCACCAACCGGGGCGCGGTGGGCAGCCAGGCCCGCACCCGGCTGGCGGAGGCCCAGCGGCGGTGGGAGAGGGCCCGGGTGCTGGCGGAGGGAGGCGACCCGCAGGCCGCCCTGGCCGAGGCGCAGCAGGCGGACGCCCTGGCCACGCAGGCGCGGAGCCTGGCCGAGCAGGACGTACGCGGTTACGGCGACGGTGGCGGCTTCGGAGGTCCGCGTGGCGGGGGCGGGACGGGCGGTGCCGTGCTGGGCGGCATCCTCCTGGGCGGGCTGCTCGGCGGGCGGGGCGGAGGGTTCGGCGGCGGCTTCGGGGGCGGGTTCGGTGGTTCCGGGGGTGGGTTCGGCGGCGGGCCGGGCAGCTTCGGCGGCGGGGGGACGCGTGGCCGGCGGGGCGGCGGAGGCCGCTTCTGACCGCGATACGCTCCACCGGCTTCCGTACGCCCCACCGGCTTCCGTACGAAGAGATCTCGCACAAGGAGAGGTGCCATGACCAAGCAGACCGTCCTCGGCCGCGTCACTCAGCTGGCGCGGGCCAACATCAACGCCCTGATCGACCAGGCGGAGGATCCGCAGAAGATGCTGGACCAGCTGATCCGCGACTACACGAACAACATCGCGGAGGCCGAGCAGGCGGTGGCCGCCACCATCGGCAACCTCAGGCTGCTGGAGGAGGACCACCGGGAGGATGTCGACGCGGCGAGGGAGTGGGGCCGGAAGGCGCTCGCCGCCAGCAGGAAGGCGGACGAGCTGCGCGCCGCGGCAGCGGGAGTGGACGCCGACAAGTTCGACAACCTCGCCAAGGTGGCGCTGGGCAGGCAGCTCCAGTCCGAGCAGGAGGCGAAGACGGCCGAGCCGACGATCGCCTCCCAGACGGTGGTGGTGGACAAGCTGAAGACGGGTCTCGACCAGATGAAGACCAAGCTGACCCAGCTGAAGTCCAAGCGCGACGAGCTGGTCGCACGCGCCGCGTCCGCCCAGGCGCAGAACCGGATGATGGACGCCGTCAAGAGCATCGACGTCATGGACCCGACGAGCGAGCTCGGCCGCTTCGAGGACAAGGTCCGGCGCGAGGAGGCGCGGGCGGTGGGCAAGCAGGAACTGGCCGCGTCGTCCCTGGACGCCCAGTTCGAGCAGCTGGACAGCCTTGGGGACAGTGCGGAGATCGAGGCGCGGCTCGCCGCCCTGAAGTCGGCTTCCTGACCGGGGCCATGACCTCGCCGGGCCCCGTCAGTACATGCTCAGCAGCTGCTCCACGGAGAGCTCGGCGGCGGGCTCTCCGTCGGGCAGCGCCAGCTCGAACCACACCGTCTTGCCGCGCGGGGTGCGCCGCGAGCCCCAGGCCGCGCTGAGCAGCCCGACCAGCTGCAGCCCGCGGCCGCCCTCGTCGGTGTCGCGGGCGCGCCGGCGCCGCGGCTGGACGAGACCCGCGTCCCACACCTCGCAGACGAGCGTGCGGTCGCGGAGCAGGCGGAGCCGGATCTCCCCCTCGCCGTAGCGCAGGGCGTTGGTGACGAGTTCGCTGACGAGCAGTTCGGTGGTGTCCACCAGGTCGTCCAGGCCCCAGCTGATGAGCTGTGTACGGGCCAGCTCACGGGCGCGGGCGACGGAGCGGAGCTCCCGCGGAAGCCGCCAGTCGCCCACCGCGTCCGGGGCGAGCCCCTGGATACGGGCCATCAGCAGGGCGATGTCGTCCTCGCCGTGCCGGGTGTCGAGGGTCGTCAGCACGTGGTCGCAGACGTCCTCGAGGGGCTGTGACGGTTCGGTGAGGGCATGCCGGAAGGCGTCGAGGCCTTCGTCGAGCGGATGGTCGCGCGACTCGACGAGCCCGTCGGTGTACAGGGCGAGGAGGGCGCCCTCCTTGAGCTCCACCTCGACCTCCTCGAAGGGTTCGCCGCCGACGCCGAGCGGCATGCCCGGGGGCACGTCGAGCAGCAGGGCCGGCTCACCCGGCTCGGCCACCACCGGAGGGAGGTGACCGGCGTTGGCGAAGGTGCACCGCCGGGTGACCGGGTCGTAGACCGCGTACACACAGGTCGCCAGATACACCTCGGAGAGGTCTGCCTCGCGTGACTTGTGGGCGGCCCGCGAGGGCCACTGGGCGCCGCCGCCCGCGCCGAAGCCTTCGCTCCGCTCGCCGCCCCCGGGGGTGCCCAGCCCACGGGCGACCTCGTCCAGGGCGGAGAGGACCTCGGCGGGCTCCAGGTCGAGGAGCGCCAGCGTGCGTACGGCGGTGCGGAGTTCACCCATCGCGACGGCTGCCCGCAGTCCACGGCCCATCACGTCGCCGACGACCAGGGCCGTGCGGTGGCCGGGGAGCTCGATGACGTCGAACCAGTCGCCGCCGACCTCCGTGGCCGTGTTGCCCGGAAGGTAGCGGCAGGCGATGTCCAGGCCCGCCGCCTCGGGGTCGCCCGGCGGGAGCAGGCTGCGCTGGAGGATGAGCGCCCGCTCGTGCTCCCGGCGGTAGAGGCGGGCGTTGTCGATACAGACGGCCGCGCGGGCGGCGAGCTCGGTGGCCAGCGCCCGGTCCCGCTCCCCGAAGGGCTCGCTGCCCTTGGTGCGGGAGAACTGGACGAGGCCTACGACGACGTCGTGCGCGACCATCGGCACGGCGAGGGTGGAGTGGACGAAGCCGCGTTCGTCGCCGGGCACGTCCTCGACACGGCCGGTGCGCAGGGCGACGGCACAGGGGGAGTGGAACGGGTAGCGGTGGACCGCACCGAGCGCGGGGTGCCCGGTGTCCCCGGCGGCCTCCGCTCCACCGCCCACGCCGGAGAGGGCTCCGGGAAGGGCGTCGGAGACGGCGCTGGCATGGGCGACCCGGCGCAGCTCGGCGGAGCCGGTGCCGGACTCCTGGTGCCTGCCCCAGCTGGCGGGCGAGGCCTCCTCGCCGGTGAGCAGCCCCTGGTAGAGGTCGACGGAGGCGAGGTCGCAGAAGACGGGCACCGCGACGTCCAGCAGTTCCCGGGCGGTGGTCTCCAGGTCGAGGGAGTTACCGATGCGGGCGCTGGCCTCGTTGAGGAGGGCGAGATTGCGGCGGGCGCTGGCGGCCTCGCGGGCGGCGATGTGCCGTTGCGTGACATCGGTGGCGAGTCCCGCGACGCCCACGGGGCGTCCGGCGCCGCTGTGCACCCGGTAGAGGTTCATGGACCAGTGGCGCCGGCCCGTGGTGCCGGGCGGGGTGCCGACGAGCTGGAGGTCGGTGACGGCGTCACCGGTCTCCAGGACCCGCTTGAGCGTGCCGGAGAGGCGCTCGGCCTCCCCGCGGGTCAGGTAGTCGTCCACCGTGCGGCCGCGGTGGTCGTCGGCCTCGCCGCCGAAGACGGTCGCAAACCGCTTGTTGGCGCGCACGACGGTGAAGTCCGTACCGAAGAGGACGAAACCGAAGGGAGATTGGCCGAATATCGCCTGTGAGGCAGCGAGGTCCGTCTCGATGCGCCGCAGCGCTCTGACGTCGACCACGATGCAGAGCGCGGCGCGCTCCCCGGCCCCCGTCTCGCTCGGCATGACATAGATCTCGGCAAGCCCGCCGACCCCGTCGTCGCCCGGGATCCGGAACGGGACGACGCCCGTCCACTCCTTGCCGTCCAGGATCTCGGCGACCCGCCTGTGGGCGCCCGGGCGCAGCTCGGCGGGCATGAACGCCTCGACCGGGTCCTTGCCCACCACCTCGTCGGAGGCCATGCCGAAGAGGCCGGCGGCCCGCCGGCTCCACTGCTCGATCAGCCCGTCGGGCCCGATCGAGAACGATGCGACCCTGATGTAGTCATAGATCGAGCCGGGCGGGCTGCTCTGCCACATGACGTCGCCCGCCGTCCCAGGTATCTCGCTCACGCGACCGTCCCCTCCAGCTCACACACCGGACCGGTCCTGCCCGCAGTATTCAGCACTACGGCCCTCACCGGCACGGCGTTCACGATCACAGCACGGTCTCAGTCCCTTTCAGCCAGGTTCTGCCCGACCTCCGGTGATCGCTGTGCGTCCCTTCCCTCTCCTAACCAGGCAGAGCGAGCTCGAACCACACGGTCTTGCCACTTCTGCCGCGCCGGGTCCCCCAGCGGCGCGCGGAACAAGCCACGAGCTGCAGTCCGCGACCGCTCTCGTCCTCGGGTCCGGCCGTGCGTTCGGTGGGCGGATCCGGAACCGGATCGGAGACTTCCACCAGCAGGCCCCACCCCTCGGCACCTGCGTCGGGCACCTCACCGTCGGGATGCGGCCACCTCAGCCGGACGCCGATGGGGCCGGAGGCGTAGCGCAGGGAATTGGTCACGAGTTCGCTGACGAGGAGCACGGCGACGTCCCCCACCGCCGCGTCGAACCCCCACTGGTGCAGTGCGTCACGGACCGCATGCCTGGCGCTGCGCACGGAGCCCGGCACCGCCGGGAAGCTCCACTCGGCACAATCGCCTTCGGTATCGGTCACGCCGATCACTTCCCAGAGACGGCAGCGGGGGCGCACCCTGTCAGCAGGGCATAATCGGCACATACCCGATATACGTCGCAACCTACCGCAGGTGCCGCCCTATAGGGCGTACGGGTGTACGTCGCCCTGCCGGGCGGCGAACGAACGGAAACGGGCGTCGCCCCAGGGGCGCGCGGCCGCGCCGCTCAGGCCCGCGCGGCCTCCCGCAGACGTCGTACGGCTTCGGCCACGGCGGGACGGTCCTGGTCCAGCCAGTCGACGGTGTCCGTCTCCTCCGGCGCGAGCCAGCGCAGCTCGTCGTGGTCCTCCAGCGGCGCGGGCTCACCCGACAGCAGCCGCACCGTCCACACCCGGAGCACCAGGCCCGGCTTCAGTGGCCACTCCCCCGGGAGGCGCTCCAGGGGCTCCGACTCCACGCCGAGCTCCTCGCGGAGTTCCCGTACGAGCGCCTGCTCGCCGCTCTCCCCGGGTTCCAGCTTGCCGCCCGGCAGCTCCCAGCGCCCGGCCAGCTCCGGCGGGGCGCTGCGGCGGGCGGCCAGGAGCCGCCCGCCGTGGCAGACGGCCCCGGCCACCACCACGGAATCACTCATGGACGGGAGCGTAACTCCCCGGTGAATCCCTCCCACCGGTACGCCGCTGTGCGCCGTCTTGCGCTGCCGGTGCGCTGCCGGCGTGCTAAGGGCGCGCGCTCCGGCTCGTTCGCTCCACCCAGTAGAGCTGCTTGTGTCCATGACGGTCCAGGCCCTCGGCGATCTTCTGGGCCTCGTCCTGCGTCGCATAACGCCCGACGCGGTATCTGTTGCCGTTGTCGTCCTGTCTGATCACCAGCCAGGGGAGCACGGCACCACTGTCAGTCATGACTTCCCTCCCCTGCATCCCGCCCCTCTCCCCACCGGCGTGCACGTCTCTAAGGATCCCCAGGAAACCGCAGTACGCATATGCCCGAGCGTACGCCTGACCTTCACTCAGCGGATGCGTGTTTACACAAAGAGACACGCATCCGGCCATACCAAAGGGGGCGCACTCCTCAGAATGCGCCCCCTTCCGGCCACGAGCCGGCGGCTCTGCGGTATCAGCCGGCGGGCGTCCGTACGACCGGCATCGGCACCGGGCCTGCAGTGGGTGCCTTGCGGCAGACGTCTCCGCACTCCTCGTCCAGCGAGAAGCACGGGGAGCAGATCGGCCCCGACCGGACCGGGCAGTCGGCGATGTCAGGGAGCTCGTAGGCGGTTTCGCACACCGTGCAGGTGTGCGTGGCGGTGATATCGGCGATGTCGACGTCCGGGCCGTTCACCGGGTTCGGCCGCGCCAGGTAGTACTCCCCCTCCGTCAGCCAGGCGATCAACGGGCAGAGGACCAGCGACAGTCCGGCCGCGATGAAGGTCGAGAAGGCCTCCGCGTATCAGCCGAAGAGACCGAAGAAGGCGAGGATCGAGACGGTCGACGCGATCACCATCGCGCCGAAGCCGGCCGGATTGACCGCGCACAGGTAAGCCCGCTTGAACTCCGCGCGCCTGGCGTAGCTGCGCCGGGGCGGCCGGGGGTCTTCCTGCGGCTCCTGCCGCGACGGTTCGCCCGCCGTGGACGTTGCGGTTTCCGCCATCGGTGACTTCCCGTCCGTCGGTCCGCCGTGCGGCTGACGCACGGGAAGTTAGGACTTGGACATGACAAGGGGGCACGGCGAACGGTTGCCCTCCGGTTGCGTACGGCCGGGGTTCATGAAGCCCGCGCCAACCGATGCGGACAGACCGTCGCTCCCAGCGGTCACCACGGCCGTCCACCTGTCACCCCGCGCACCCCGGCGGCTACTTGACGGGCAGATGGTAGGCAATCCTGTAGCGGTCGGCGGGAACGACCACATCGGCCGTCTCCACCGCCATCCCCGAGGCGTAGTACGTCCGCCCGATCACCATCACCACATGGCCCGGCACCCCGCCGAGCGCCAGGAGCTCCTCCGCCAGCCCCGGGCGCGCGCCGACCTCCTCCGCCACGTTGTCCACGACGACGTCGATCGCCGCCATGCGGTCGACGACACCGCAGCCGCCCAGCGGGCCCTCCTCCGGCAGCATCACCGGCGTACGCCCCGTGACGGCCAGGGGCTCCCAGGAGGTGGACAGCATCATCGGCTCGCCCGCCTCCCGGAAGACGTACCTCGTGCGCATCACACGGTCACCCGGCTCGATCCCGAGCCGCTCGGCGATCTCGTCGCTCGCCCCCTCCTGCTCGCTGCGGGACTCCCACGTCCCCCGCGCCCCTTCCGCCGTCTGCTCCTGACGGAACGGACTGGCCCCCGACCCCGACCGGTAGCCGGAGCGGGCGATCCGGCGCGGGACCGGACGCGCCCGCACATAGGTGCCCGAGCCCGACCGGCCCTCGACGAGGCCCTCGGCCATCAGCACCTTGCGGGCCTCCAGCGCCACGGTGTCCGAGACGCCGTACTCCTCACGGATACGGGCCTGCGACGGCAGGCGGGTATGGGGCGGCAGCGCGCCGTTGACGATCTTCTCCCTGAGATCGCTCGCCACGCGCAGATAGGCGGGCTGCTCACCGAAAGGCACAGGCCACTCCCAACAGGTTGACAGACAGCAACAGCGTTGCAACCGTGGGTTGAGTACCGCAAGCACAGGCCAGGGTTTCACTCGAAGTGATGATTCCGCGCCCACCTGCGCATACCCGGGCCAGCCATACGCCCGGAACGCCCCGGACTCTTGACCGTTTTTGGTCCAGACCAATACCTTCCTGTGCACAGCACGGCTCCAGCCCTTCCCGGACCACGCACAGGAACGAGCCCCATGCGCCGAAGAACCCTGACCGGACTGACCACCGCCGCCTGCGCCCTGGGCCTGCTGGCAGGCCTCGCCCCCGCGGCCACCGCCGGCGGACCCGGCCACGACCGGGGCCCGGACCATCACGGCCGCGCGTACCGCACCGTCGGCTACTTCACCCAATGGGGCGTCTACGGACGCGACTTCCAGGTCAAGGACCTGGAAACCAGCGGTACGGCGGCCAAGCTCACGCACATCAACTACGCCTTCGGCAACGTGAACGCCGAAGGCCGGTGCTTCACCGGCAACGTTCCCGGCGAGGCCGACGCCTGGGCGGACTACGCCCGTCCGCTGGACGCCGCCGGGTCGGTCGACGGCGTCGCCGACACCGACACGCAGGCCCTCGCGGGCAACTTCAACCAGCTGCGTGAGCTCAAGGCCGCGCACCCCGGCCTCAAGGTGATGATCTCCCTGGGCGGCTGGAGCTGGTCCACGCACTTCTCGGACGCGGCTCGCACCGCCGCGTCCCGCAAGGCGCTCGTCTCCTCCTGCCTCGACCTGTACATCAAGGGCAATCTGCCCGTGGACGGCGCCCGCGGAGGCGAGGGAGCCGCCGCCGGCCTCTTCGACGGCATCGACCTCGACTGGGAGTGGCCCGGCTCGGACGGCGACACGGACACGGTGTACCGCCCCGAGGACAAGAAGAACTTCACAGCCCTGGTGCACGAGTTCCGGACCCAGCTCGACGCCTATGCCAAGAGCAACCGGAAGGGCAAGGGGAAGCCGAAGCACTACGAGCTGTCCGCCTTCGTCCCCGCCGCTCCCGCCAAGATCGACGCGGGCTTCGACGTGCCGCGCATCATGCGGGACTTCGACTTCGTCAACCTCCAGGGCTACGACTTCCACGTCTCGGGCGAGACGACGACCGCCCAGCAGTCCGCGCTGTACGCCAGGGGCGACTTCAGCGTCGACCGGACGGTCCGCGACTGGATCAAGCGCGGCGCTCCCGCCCGCAAGCTCGTGATGGGCATGCCGTTCTACGGTCAGGGATGGACGGGCGTCACCGGGGGCGGGGACGGCCTCGGACAGCCCGCGACGGCGCCCGCGCCCGCCACGTACGCCGCCGGCTACGAGGACTACAAGGCGCTCAGGAAGCTGGCCGACTCCGGACGGTTCGCGGTGCACCGGGACACCCGCAACGGCCACGCCTGGCTGTTCGACGGCACCACCCTGTGGACGTACGACGATCCGCAGGTGCTGCGCGCCAAGTCCTCGTACATCCGCGACCGGGGTCTCGGCGGCGCGATGTTCTGGTCGCTGGACGGCGACACGGACGACGGCGAGCTGATCACCGCCGTCGACCGGGGGCTGCGCCGCCGCTGACCGGCGGCCGATGTGACCGTGCGGGGGTAAGGCCGCCCCCGCACGGTCCGCGTGCCCGGAATCAGCCCGTCCAGTAGGTGTCGTGCTTGATGAAGAACTCCGCCCGCTGCTTCTCGGGCCAGTCGGAGACCTTCCCGACCTGCTCGAAGTACTCCTCGCGGGGTGCTCCGGGCGTGAAGAGCAGCAGCATGGAAGCGGGTTCCTCGGAGTCGTTGCGGAAGGCGTGCAGGCCGCCCTGGGGTACGTAGAGGAAGTCGCCGGCGGTGGCGTCGACCCACCGCTCGCCGTCGTAGAGCCGCACCGTCCCGCCGAGGATGAAGAACGACTCGGAGATCGACCGGTGGAAGTGCTCGGCCGGGCCGCCGGCCTTGGGCCCCATGTTGATGCGGTACAGCCCGAACTCGCCGTGCGTGGACTCCGTCGTGGCCAGGTAGTGGGTGGATCCGCCGCCGCGTGTCAGCAGGTCCGGGGCGGTGCCGGCCGGACGGTACGCCGCGCTGATCTCGCCCGCGCCGTCCGTGTGGACGGGTTCCGGATAGGACATGCCGCTCTCCCTGCCTCCGGTCGTGGACCGGTCCGCTCGTCCCGCGCGCCGGTACCGCACCGGCGGCGTCGCCTTCCCTACCTTCAGGGGGTGAGCCTCAAGCGCATCTCTCTTCTCGCGCCGGTCGTCGCGGGCGCGTTGGTCCTCCCCCTGCCGCCGCTCTCGCACGCCGCCGGGCCCGCCCCGGACCCGGTGTGCGGCACGACGGGCGCGCGCCCCGACGCCTCTTGGGCACCGGCCTCCACCACCTTCGGCGAGGCCGCCGGATACGACCCCTATGTCGGCAACGGCTACCTGGGCCACCGCGTCCCCGCCACCGGTGCCGGATACGCCGTCACGGGCGGGAAGACGGGCTGGCCCCTCTACACCCCACGGTACGACGGAGCCTTCGTCTCCGGGCTCTACGCCCGTGACGAGGGCCTCGCCGAGGGCCGCGAAGTGCTTGCCGCGCTGCCGTCCTGGACCACGCTCGACGTGCGCGTCGGCTCCGAGACGTACGGCTCCGCCACCCCCGCCGGCCAGGTCTCCCGCTACCGCCAGACCCTCCATCTGCGCTGCGGCGTCGTGGTCACCTCCCTGCGGTGGACCACGGCCGACGGCCGCGCGACCGACCTGACCTACGAGGTGCTGGCCGACCGCTCCGACGTGCACACCGGCGCCGTACGCCTGCGGATGACCCCGCACTGGAGCGGCACCGCCACGGTCACGGGCCGGCTGGACGAGCGCGGGGCGCGCCGGGTCACGGTCGCCGGCGACGGCACGTTCCGCACGCTCGGCACGGGCACGTCGGGGGCGATCGCCCAACGGGGCACCGACGGCGTCCGCACCGCCCGGGTGCGGGCGGGGCACTCGTACACCTTCGAGAAGTACGTCGGAGTCGACACCTCCCTCACCTCCCGCACCCCCCTCGCCTCCGCCGGGGCGGCGGCGGACCGCGCGGCCCGGCGCGGCTGGTCCGGGGTCCTCGCCAGCAACGCGGCGGCCTGGCGCCGGGCCTGGGCCTCCGACATCAGGACGCCGGGCAGCCCGGACCTGCAGGCCTGGCTGCGGGCCGCGCAGTACGGGCTCCTGGCCAACACCCGGCCCGGTTCCTCGGACAGCATCGCCCCGGCCGGGCTGACCAGCGACAACTACGCGGGCATGGTGTTCTGGGACGCGGAGACCTGGATGTACCCGGGGCTGCTCGCCACCCGGCCCGAGCTGGCCCGCTCCGTCGTGGAGTACCGCTACCGCACCCGGGACGCCGCCCGCGCCAACGCCGAAAAGCTGGGCCACGAAGGGCTGTTCTACCCCTGGACGAGCGCGAGCAAGGGACGCCTGGACTCCGAGTGCCAGAGCTGGGACCCGCCGCACTGCCTCACCCAGAACCACCTCCAGGGCGACATCGCGCTCGCCGTCTGGCAGTACTACCTGGCCACCGGCGACCGCGACTGGCTCGCCGGCCGGGGCTGGCCGCTGCTGAAGGGCATCGCCGACTTCTGGCAGTCGCGCGCCACGGCCAACCCCGACGGCAGCTACTCCGTGAAGAACGTCGCCGGCCCCGACGAGTACAGCAACGGCGTCACGGACGGCGTCTTCACCAACGCGGTCGCCGCCACCGCCCTGCGCAACGCCACCCGCGCCGCCGAGCTCCTCGGCCACCCGGCGCCCGCCGGCTGGACCAGGGTCGCCGACGGACTGCGCATCCCGTACGACGCCGAGCGGAAGCTCTTCCTCCAGTACGCCGGCTACAACGGCTCGACCATCAAACAGGCCGACACGGTGCTGCTGGTCTACCCGCTGGAGTGGCCGATGGCGGAGGGCGCGGCAGCCGCGACCCTCGACTACTACGCGGCCCGCACCGACCCGGACGGCCCCGCGATGACCGACTCGGTGCACGCGATCGACGCCGCCGCGATCGGGGAGCCGGGGTGCGCCACGTACACGTACCTCCGGCGCGCCGTACGGCCGTTCGTCCGTGGCCCCTACAACCTCTTTTCCGAGGCGCGGGGCGAGAAGTCGGGGGCCGAGGACCCGCTCTCGGGCTTCCCCGCCGAGGACTTCGTCACCGGCAAGGGCGGCTTCCTCCAGGTCTTCACGCACGGCCTGACCGGGCTCAGGCTCCGCGAGGACGGCGTACGCCTCGACCCGCTCCTGCCCCCGCAGCTCCGTGAGGGGGTGGAGCTGACCGGGCTGCGCTACCGGGGCCGTACGTACGACATCTCGGTCGGCCCCCGGACGACCACGGTCCGGCTGACGGACGGCGAGCCCTTCACGGTCCACACCCCGGCCGGTCCGCGCCGCCTCTCCGGCACCCTCACGCTCCCCACGCGCCGCCCCGACCTCGCCCCCACGTCCGACGCGGCCCGCTGTCGCCCGGCGACGGCCACGTCGGAGGCCCCCGGCCTGTACGCCGAGGCGGCGGTGGACGGCAGCCCGTCGACCGCCTGGTCGCCGGACGGCGCGACGGGCACGCTGACGGTGCCGCTGAGGCACGCGACCCGGCTCGCCTCACTCACCCCCCGCTGGGCGGACACCGCACCGGCGTCCCACACCCTGGAGACCTCCCTGGACGGCCACACCTGGCACCCGTACGAACCAGGCACCACAGCCCGCCAGATCAGACTGACGGTCCACTCGGCAGACGCAACGAAACCCCCATCCGTAACCTCCCTGACGGCCCGCAGCGCCCCCTGAGGGTGCTGCTGGGAAGTTACGGACACCCATACCAGACATACGCGACACCAATCCGTCCCCGACCTCCCACCGAGTCCCCGCAGACCAGGGCAGCGGCCCGCCCCGGGCAGGGAGTTCCCCGCTTCCCGCCCGGCTTTGGAACGTCCGCGCACTCCGCCGCCTCCTCCCTCGCAACCCGCCGTGGGAACGGGCCGGGGACACGCCGCGCCCCGAGTCGGGCCACTCGTCGACGCCGTACGAGCCGCAGGGCGCGGCAGCGGTGAAGCTACGGGGGGACCCCGTCGGTCCGGTGACCGAACTGCCGTCCGCGACCCCGCGCGCGTCCGTCCCCTCCCTTCCCGTGGACGTGCCCGACCTCTCCTCCACGAAGCCGCCTTCGGTGACGTCCCGCGTCGCCACCGACCGATCGACGGGGGTCCTTCCTACGGGATTGTCAGTACCCGGTGACACCATCCGGTCATGAACAGTGAGACTTTCGACTGGCCCACGTTTCTCGGGCGTTGGCAGGAGGAGTGGGTCCCCCGCGAGGACGAGGACGAGGACGAGGAGGACGAGGACGGACAGACCCTCGTCAGTCAGGGCAGACCCGGCGCCGGCGAGGCCGCGATAGCAGCTGCCGAAGAGCGGCTGGGCCGGCGGCTGCCGCCCTCGTACCGGGAGTTCCTGGCCGTGAGCGACGGGTGGCACGTGGACCAGGTGGCCGGGGTCTACCAGCTCGGCGGCGTCGCGGACATCGACTGGTTCCGGGATCCGTTCGGCATGACCCCGATGTACGAGGAGAGTCTGGGTGTCAACCCGCGCGAGGAGGAGGTCCTGCTGGCCGGGATGTGGCGCCGCGCGCTGCGACTGGAGACGGACTCCGACATGTCGTACGCCCTGCTCGACCCGGGCGACAGCGACCAGGACGGCGAGTGGGCGCTCTACCTCTACAAGGGCTGGGGTGGCGAATACCCGGCCCGCTACCCGTCGTTCCGCGCCTACATGGAGGCCATGTACCGCAGCTTCCACTCCGACCGGGTGGAGAGGCCCGACTTCGTCAACGCGACCACCCGTACACAGGACGCCCACGTCGAGGAGGCCCGTCTGCTGGCCCTGCGCGGACGGCACGAGGAGGCCCTGCCCCTGCTGGAGGAGGCGTTCTCCTTCGGACGGCCTCGGAGCGCCGTCCTGTTCCACCAGCTCCACCAGCTGCTGGCGCCGCGCGCTTCCAAGGATTACGGCTACCTGGTGGCCGACCCCCTCTATATGGCTGAGATCCTGCCCGTACAGGCCATGGAACCGGCACGCGGCGAATGGCGGCTGGGCGGGGACGACCACTGGCTCGGCATGATGGCCGCCCGCGGGGTGCCCCGGGAGAACGCCGAGGCGGTACTGGGCGCGATGCGGGACGGCACCCATCAGTACGCGCCTCCGGGCCCGTGGGGCAGGGCCGTCGCCGAGGCCCGGGAACCGGCCCGCTGGGGGGCGACCGACGCCGCGTGGCGGGTGCTGCGGGAGGCGTTGCCGCTGTGGGAGGCGCCCGGGCCCTCGCTGATCGCGCCGATCGGCCTGCTCGCCGATCCGGTCCTGGGCCCGCTGATCACCCCGGAGCGCGGTCGGGAGATCCTCGCGACGCCACGGGCCGGAGAGAAGGGCCCCGCTCCCGAGCCGGTGCCGGATCTGGACCCGCCGGGCCTCGCCTGGCTGACGGAGTCCATCTCGAACCGGCGGCCGTTCGACAGGTACCGCTGCGTCTGGGTCGAGGGGCTCGATCCCGCCGGCCTGCCCGGCCTGATCGGCGAGGAGGGCTCCGCGCTGAGCGCGCCCGTGGATCAACACTGGGCGCGCTGGCGGCGGGCATCCGAGGACGGCGCGCGAGACCACACGGAACCCTGGGAGGACCGGGCCACGGTCGCCGTCGGCCGTACCTCCGACGGGTGGGCCTTCGCCTTCGACCGCGACCCCCAGTACCTGAACGACCGGCTCGTGTCCCCCGCCCCTGCCGCCTCCTCGTCCGGTCGCGCGGTGGTGATGTGGCACGACGCGAGCCGCTCGTACCCGGGTGGCAGCCCGGCCACGTTCCACCTGTCGGTGGCCGAACAGGGCGAGGAGCTCTACGCGTTCACCGTGCGGGGTACGGAGATCCAGCGATCGGGCGCGATACCCGAGGCCCTGGACCCCGCCCGGCTGTTCCTCCCGGAGGCCACCGGACTGGACAACGAGCTGCGTGCGCTGGAAGCCCTGCACACTGAACTCGGCCTTTCCCTGCCTCACTTCGCACTGACCCAAGGCCGCCTCCGCACCTTCACCACCCGGTCCTGGACCCGGGCGCCACGCGAGGGCGAGAACTTCGCCTATGCCACCTTCGTGCGGCACCGCTCCTGAATCCGGGACTCCCCACGCCCACCGAAACCCGGATCCCGGGTTTCGGACGTCGAGCGCCGGGACGGCCCTGTCCGCTCTTTCGGGGGTGGCAGGGCTTCCGGGGCCCGGCGCTCGAGCCTGAAAACGCGGTCGTGGTGGCCTGAGGCTCCGGGGCTGGAGCCGCACATCGGCACCGTGATCACTCTCTACGTCCTGAATGCGATTCTCGCTGAAATGCAGACCGAAGCCTGCGCGCACTTGTGTACACATGGGACACCCGTTGCCTTTGAGCTCATGACTCAGATGCCCATGGAGAGCATTCGCGATGTTCGTGCCCACTTGGCAGAAGTCGTCGAACGCGCTGATCGTGACGACACACCTACCGTCATCACCCGGCGCGGCAAAGAGGTCGCCGCAGTCGTGTCGATCGAGGTGCTCCGCAAGTACCAGGAATGGGAGGAGCGCGAGGTCAACCGGCTCATCGACGACCGCATGGCGAGCCGGTCGGCCGGGATCCCCATCGAAGACATCATGCGTGAGACGCTGGCCCGCAGTGAGTGAGTACCGCACCGTCTTCCACCCGGAGGCCCGCTCGGAGCTTCGCAAGGTCCCACGCGAGGCGGCGCTCCGCATCCTGACCAAGCTGGCAGAACTGGAAAGTGATCCGTTCGGCTTCAACACCACCGCGCTCGTGTCCCGGTCCGAGCGCCGTCGGCTGCGGGTCCGGGACTACCGCGTCATCTACACCGTCGACAACGGCGAACTGGTCGTATGGGTCATCCGTGTCGGACATCGCTCCACTGTCCACGGCAGCTGAACCAGGTTCCTGCCGCAGAGTCGCCATATCCAGCACCCGGCAAATCGGCGGCCTCATCGCGGCGATTACAGTGCCCTGCATGATCAGGACTGTGGTCAACGGCGTGTCCCTCCACTACGACGACCAGGGGCCCTCGGACGGCATACCCGTGGTGCTCGTACACGGCCATCCGTTCGACCACACCCTGTGGGCGCCCCAGGTCACGGCCCTCACGGCCGCCGGATACCGCGTCGTGACACCGGACCTCCGCGGCTACGGCAGCAGCGAGGTCGTGCCGGGCACGTGCCCGCTCTCCGACTTCGCCGACGACATCGCCGGGCTCCTGGACACGCTCGGCCTGGAGTCCGTCGTCATCGGCGGGGTCTCCATGGGCGGCCAGATCACCATGGAGTTCCAGCGGACCCGGCCGGAACGGGTGCTCGGGATCGTCCTCTCCGACACCTCCCCGATCGCCGAGACCGAGGAGGGCAAGGCGTTCCGCACCGCCCTGGCCGACAGGCTCCTCACGGAAGGCATGGGGCCTTACGCGGACGAGGTGATCGACAGGATGATCGCCCCGTACAACGTCACGGCCCTCCCGGACGTCGCCGCGCACGTCCTGGCCATGATGCGCGCCACCGCCCCCGAAGGGGCCGCCGCCGCACTGCGCGGGCGGGCCGAACGGCCCGACTACCGCGACACCCTCGCCGGGACCTCCGTACCCGTCCTCATCCTGGTGGGGGCCGACGACGTCTACACCCCGGTGGCCGAGGCCCGGGCCATGCACCGCCTGGTCCCGTCCGCCGATCTCGTCGTCATCGAGCGGGCCGGGCACCTTCCGGGCGCCGAGCAGCCCACGGCCTTCAACGACGCGCTCCTGACCTTCCTCGGCACCCGCGTGGCCGCGTGACGGGACCGGTAGGCATGTTCCGGGCGGACGGTACCCTTTCGGGATGAGCCAGCCCCTTCTGCCGGACGCGAGACGGCCCGCGAACGGCGGCCCGAAGGCCGCCGCCCGCAACCGTGCCGCGCTGATCGTGGCCGCCCGGGAGATCTACGCGGCACAGGGACTGGACGCCCCGCTCTCCTCGATCGCCCGGCGGGCAGGGGTCGGGCAGGGCGTTCTGTACCGGCACTTCCCCGACCGGGACGCGGTGGCGACCGCGGTCCTGGAGGAGAACGTGCGGCAGATCGAGGAGGCCGCCGCAGCCGATGACATGCTGTTCGCCGATGTCCTCGGCGTACTGACCTGGCACCTGACGGAGTCGGCGGCCTTCCTCGGCCTGTTGCACGTGCGCGGGGCCACCGGCCGCTCGGACGCTCTCGCACACGCCCTGACCCTCTCGGACCGGGTCGAGCGTGCCCTGCGGGAGCGCCTGCCGGACGGGCATCGGCTGAGTGCGCCGAACGACCTCATGCTTGCCGTCGCCATGGTCTCCGGCGCCACCAACGGTCCCACGCGCGAGGTGCGGGAGGGTCGGGCGGCGGCGGCGTGGCGGCTGCTCGGCGTCGAGGTGGGGCCGGTGCGGCCTTTCGACGCCTGAGGTAGATGCCTGCGGTCGGGGGCCTGAGGGCGATGCCTGAGGTCGACGCCTGAGAGCGACGCCTGAGAGCGACGCCTGAGGACGGGTCGTCAGCCGCCGTTGGACTGCCGGATGCCCTCCGCCAGGGCGTCGAAGGTGTACAGGTAGCCGCCGGCGGGTCCGCTGACGGTCATGTACGCCTTCGTCCCGCCGGGCGTGATGGCCACGTTCGTCGCCGACTCGAGCCCCCGGGCGCCGGCCGGGAGCTCGATCGTGGCGAGGCGCTCGCCGTGCTTGTCGAACACGGCCATGGCGGCCCGGCCGTGCAGCGCCTGGTAGAGGTTGCTGTCCGCGTCCACGGCGATCGAGTCGGTCTGGGCGATCCCGGCGTCCACGCGGATGGCGGTGTGCCGGGAGGCGAGCCGCCCCTCCCCGTCAAGACGGAGGTAGGAGATCCGGTTCTCCGTGAGCTCACTGATCCACAGGCCCTGGTAGTCCGCGTCGAACGAGATCCCGTTCACCGAGGCGAGATCCCCGGCCACGACCGTGGCCTTCGCGCCGTCGCGCGCGACGCGCACCACACGGGCTTTCGCGTCCCCGACGGACAGGCTGCGTGAGTCGCTGACGTACAGGTTGCCCTCCTCGTCGAACGCGATGTCATCGGGGTTCATCCGCGCGCCGTCCACCTCGCCGGAGAAGAAGGTCCGCAGGTCGCCGCCGTCCGGGGCCAGGCTGACGATCTCGCCGTGGGAGTAGTCGGTCAGGTAGATCCGTCCGTCGTACGGGCTGAACTGGGCCGAGGTGTAAGCCCCCCGGCCGTCCGTGTGGAACGCGCGCGACTTCTTCTTCCGCACGTCGACACGCATGACCTTGGGCTTCCCTTCGGGCGCCGTGACGTCGACGACCAGCAGGTCGCCGTCCTCGTCGAAGACCGGGCCCTCCAGCAGGGTCATCCCGGTCTCTTCGTGCACCTTCGTCAACTGCATGACCTGGTGGGCGCGGATGGTCCTGTCCGCGCCGGCGGAGGCTTCGCGGCCGGCGGAGGCACTCGTCTGCGTACCGCATCCGGTGAGGGCGAGGGCGCCGACGGTGGCGAGTACGGCAAGGGACCGGACCGGAGTTCGTCGCATGGGGGGATCACTCTTCCTGTCTGGAGGGGGCGGGGCACCGCCGGCCGGGAGGCCGACGGGACCGGGCAGGGGTGCCAGGACGCCCCGTACGGGCGTTTTCGGCCACCCGCACAGGCAACCGGACACCACTGTCCGGTCATTGCTACGGTAGCTGATGGCCGTTCAGCCGAGGGCGGCTGACCGATTGGAGTGAGACCCCCACATGACCACCACTCAAGCGCCGGCCCCCGATGAACTCGCGGCACTGAGGCAGCGCTACGACCTGGAACGCGAGCGGCGCGTACGGCCCGACGGAGCACGCCAGTACCTGAACACGGACGCGGAGTTCGGCTACTACGCCGCCGATCCGTACGCGGGGGAACCGGCCGGGCGCGAGGCGCTGCAGGACACCGTCGACGTCGCTGTGATCGGCGGCGGGTTCGGCGGGATCCTCGCCGGGGCGCGGATGCGGCAGCAGGGCGTGGAGCGGGTCCGGATCGTCGAGGCGGGCGGTGACTTCGGGGGCACCTGGTACTGGAACCGCTACCCGGGCATCCACTGCGACATCGAGTCGCACGTCTATCTGCCGATGCTCGACGAGACCGGCTATGTGCCGGAGTGGAAGTACTCCCCCGGCGAGGAGATCCGCCGCCACGCGATGCGCGTCGCCCAGACGTACGACCTCTATCCGGACGCCCTGTTCTCCACCACGGTCACCTCGCTCACCTGGGACGCGGCCTCCGAGACGTGGATCGTGGCCACCGACCGCGGCGACGCGTTCCAGGCCACGTACGTCGTCACCGCCACCGGCACACTGTCCGAGCCGAAACTGCCTGGCATACCGGGGATCGAGACCTTCCGGGGCCACACGTTCCACACGTCCCGCTGGGACTACGCCTACACCGGCGGCACCCCGGACGGCGGCCTGACCGGCCTCGCCGGCAAGCGTGTGGGCATCGTCGGCACCGGCGCCACCGGCGTCCAGGTCATACCGATGCTGGCCGAGGACGCCCAGCACGTCTACGTCTTCCAGCGCACCTCCTCCAGCGTGGACGTGCGGGCCAACCGCCGCACCACCCCGCAGGACGTGGGCGCCGACCGCGACGGCTGGGCCCGGGAGCGCCGCGAGAACTTCCTGCGCATCGTCTCCGGCGAGGCGGCCGACCGGGACCTCGTCGCCGACGGCTGGACCTCCTCGGCCGGACTCCTGGAGAAGCTCCTGCCGAGCTTCAACCGCCCGGACCGGGGCCCGGCCTTCGAGACCGCGTACGAGGTGGCCGACGCCGCGAAGATGAACGAGCTGCGCACCCGTGTCGAGCAGGCCGTCGCCGATCCCGGTACGGCGGAGAAGCTCAAGCCCTGGTACCGGTACGCCTGCAAGCGCCCCACCTTCTCCGACAAGTACTACTCGGCGTTCAACCGCGACAACGTCACCCTGGTCGACACCGCGGACACCCATGGCATCGAGCGCGTCACCGAAGAGGGTGTGGTCGTCGGCAGCGACACGTACGAACTCGACTGTCTGATCTTCGCCACGGGATTCTCCGTCGGCGTCTCCGGCATCCACTCGGGCAGACTCCCCGTCCACGGCCGGGACGGCACGCAGCTGCTGCACGCGATGGCGCAGGAAGGCCCGCGCACCCTGCACGGCTTCACCAGCAACAACTTCCCGAACCTGATCCGTATGGGGTCGCTGCACAACGCCAGCAGCGTCAACTTCACGCACGTCCTGGACGAACAGGCCGTCCACGCCGCCGCTCTCGTCGCGGCGGCCGAGGCCGGGAACGCCCTCCTGGAACCCTCACGCGCCTCCGAGGACGCCTGGATCGCCGTCATGGCCGAGGACGCGCCCGACCACGAGTGGTTCCACGCCGGGTGCACCCCCGGCTACTACAACCGCGAGGGCCTCGGCCGGCCGAACTCCGCGAGCGCCTACCCCCACGGCGCGGTCGCCTTCCACGAACTGCTGAAGGAGTGGCGCGAGGAGTCCATCGACGAGGTGCTGCGCCCCAGGACCGCTCCCCGGCCGGAGCCCCGCGCCGGGGGCCTCGTACCCGAGGCGGGCGGCAACTGACGGAACGAAGCCGTCCGCCGGGGCAGGAGACCGCTCCTGCCCCGGCGGTCGCGGGATCAGGCAGCCGTCGCGGGAATCAGGCAGCCGTCGCGGGGCGGCCGGCGCGGATGGCCGCGACGACACCGCCGTCGACGAGCAGGTCGCTGCCGGTGATGAAGGTCGCCAGGTCGCCTCGGCGGCGGTCGGCAAGCCCACGGTCTACCGCAGGTGGCCCTCCAAGGCCGCCCTCGTCGCCGACGCCGTGCTGCGGAGCTTCCTCGCGGCGGTGCCCGGCACCGAACCGCCGGGCCCTCACGCCACCGGCGACACCACCCAGCAGCTGACCGACTGGTTCCGGGCCTACGCCGCCTCGGTCGGCGACCCGCACCACGCGGCCATGGTTCTCGCTCTGATCGCGGCCGCGGCCGAGAGCCCGCACGACGCCGAGAACCTCTACGGGCACCACACCCGCGCGCAGTACGAAACGCTCGTGAACTGCCTCCGCGCGGGTGTGACCGGTGGCGAATTCCGCGCCGACGCGGATCTAGAAGCGGTGGCCGACGCCCTCATCGGCTCCGTCCTGGACCAGCTGCTCACCCGCACGGGCGACGCCTCACCCGGCCGGGCCGAGGGCCTGCTCCACGACCTGCTGGCCGGACTCAGGCGCCCCGGAACCGGTGCCTGAGCGGAACCGACCGTGCAGCCGGTACCCTCCCCCGCCGGGCACCGACTGCACGTACCCAACAGTGCCGGGCCGGAACGCGGTGATGTTGCCCTTCCGTCCACGGTTTCTTGTCACCGCGTCCACTGGAACCACCACGGCCCGGGCGCCTTACGCGGTGGGGTCCCTGTCCATCACGGCCAGGACCCCGCTCCACGCGGTGGGGTCCCTGTCCACCACGGCCAGGGACCCCTTCCTGACCGTCATACGTCCTCCTGCTCCCTCTCGCCCAGGGCCCGCAGCCGGTGCTCCCTGGGCGAGAGCCCGTACGCGGTCCGGAAGGCCCGGCTGAATCCGCAGGCGCGGGGGAAGCCCCAGCGCGCGGCTATCCCGTAGACCGGGTCGCCCCGTAGCGCGGGGTCCTCCAGGTCGCGCCGCGCGTTCTCCAGGCGCCCCCTCCGTATCCTCGCGGCGACCGTCTCCTGTGCCTGGTCCTCGAACACGCGGTGCAGATGGCTGAGGGAGATGTGGTGCGCCGCGGCGACGACGCGCGGTGACAGCTCCGGGTCGTGCAGGTTCTCCCGGATGAACGCGTCGATCTGCCGAAGCAGAACCTGCCGGCGGCTCTCGGGCGGCAGTGCGGACTCGGCGTCCAGGGTCTGGGCCAGCAGGGCCGACACCAGGTCGAGGACGACCGCGCCCAGTCGGGGGGCGTCATCCGGCCGGAGGGCCGCCGCCTGCTGCTCCAGGCCGGTGAGGAACCCGCCGAGCAGCGCACCCGTTCCCTCACGTCCGGGAAGGCCACGGCCCAGCACCCGCCTCAGCCGGTGCGGCGCCAGCGGGAGCAGTTCCTTCGGAAAGTCGACGCCCACCCCTCGTACGCGACCGCTCGCTCCCCCGTCGGACGGACGGAGGTCGTACGGCAGGGAGTCGTCCACCAGATGCAGGTCACAGGGGCCGAAGGTGTCCGTGCCACCGACGTGTTCGAGGGTCAGCTCTCCCTCCAGTAGCAGCGTCAGGTGATACATCCCGTCGTCGGTCCGCTGCGCCCGCCGAGAGCTCATCCGGTAGCACGCCGGCAGGAACGACGTCGGCCACACCGTCACGGGGCCCAGCTCCATGAGCCGCATCTCCGCCTGGAAGTCGTCGGCGTACGGACTGCTCATCTCGCTCGCCCTGGTGCGGCCGACGAGTTCCCGCCAGTAGTCGAACCTTTCGGCGGCCAGCACCTCGCGGGTGTGAAAAACGGTCCCTATCACGCGCCCACCTCGGCCTTCTCGCGGAGTCTCAGCTTCCGGCAGCCTAAACGGCGACCCCGCACTGCGTTCAAGAGGCGACTGTTCCAGGCCAGTTCACGCCGCCTGTGTCAACCCTGGACGGCTGTCACGGGGCGTCCTGCAGACCGGCCGGGGCCGCGACGGAGAATCCCCGTCCCCGCAGCGGTGGTGACACGCCCACCTCGTCACGATGCTCACCGTGTAGTTCTCATGGAGCAGGCGCCGACCGACGTAGGGATCGGACGTGAGATGACCATCAAACTCGATCAACGCAATCGGCCCGAGCCGGATCTGCTGGTGACGACGGCCGACTTCGACGGTGACCGCACCTGGTTCGCGCCGGATGAAGCACGCCTCGCCGTCGAGGTGGTACCCGTTGGCATCTTCAGGGACACGCTCAACCGTCCGGTGCCCTTCGAGATCAACCTCGGCCTGGAGAAGCTTGCTCCACCCCGCCGCGGCTGAGGCAGCACCACCTCAGTACGGAAACGCGGCAGGGGACGGACTGACCCAAGTGAGACCTGGGCGCGGACCACTCACCAGTGGAGACGCCCGGTCGGTGGTCGTCAAGCCAGCAGTCACCCAGCCTCGGCGTGCCACCCGTCGGCGGCTTCGCGGCTCGGCCCGGCGACCGCGTCATGCGATGGCGGCAGGCTCTCCCATCCCAGGTGACCGGCCTGCCGGCCGACCTGCCGCCCGCATTCGCGGCGACCGCCTTCAGCGCGGCCGCCGGCAATCCCGGTCGACGCTCGCGATCAGCACACCAGACACCGTGACCTTTCGACGCACGTCGAATCGATTGGATGTCCACGACCCTGGTGCCAGCCTGATCTCGGCAACCGCAGGACCTGCCCGTCCGACACCAGGAGACCTCATGATCTTCGTCAACATCACGACGACCGACCTCGAGCGCAGCAAGGCCTTCTACAAGGCGCTCGGCTGCGACATCAACCCGATGTTCACCGACGAGAACGCCGCATGCGTCGTCTGGGACGAGAACACGAACTTCATGGTGCTCACCCATGGGCACTTCTCGCAGTTCACCGACAAGCAGATCGCCGACCCGCACTCGGTCGCCCAGGTCCTGCTGTCGTTCTCGCGCGACTCGCGGGACCACGTCGACGGGACCGTCGACGCCGGTGTCACCGCGGGCGGTCGTGAGCCGCGCCCCGCGCAGGACCACGGGTTCATGTACGGGCGCTCCCTCGAGGACCCGGACGGCAACGTCCTCGAGTTCCTCTACATGGAGCCCCAGGCCACCGAGCAGGGGCCGGAGGCTTACGTCGCCGAGCACGGCGCGGGACCGGACCTCGTCCCCGGGCGGTGACCCTCCGCACCGGCCCCGGATGTGCTCGTCCACCGCGTCAGACGCGGTGGACGAGCGCGTCGCCGAGCGGCGTACGCGCGTGCAGCACGCGCCGCCCGGCACGCCGGGACGCGATGAGCCCGGCGGCGCGCAGGGCGTCGAGGTGGTGGGATGCGGTGGAAGCCGCGATCCCGGCCTCTCCGGCGGTCTCCGTCGTCGACAGCGACGCGCCGAGCGCGACGAGCACCGCGGCGCGGCTCTCCCCGAGCAGGCCCGCCAGCGCGTCCGCCGAATCGGCACGATGCCACACCTCTGACACACCGAGCGCGGGGTAGAACAGCGTCGGCTGCGCGGGCGGCTCCGTGAGCACCGCGCAGTGGCGCCCGAAGAACGACGGCACGAGCACGAGGCCCCGCCCCTGGCAGTCGACGATCTCCTCGTGCTGTTCTATCCGGACGCGCACGGTGTC
The DNA here is from genome assembly GCF_040686735.1 of Streptomyces sp. NPDC079167. Taxonomy (NCBI): domain Bacteria; kingdom Bacillati; phylum Actinomycetota; class Actinomycetes; order Kitasatosporales; family Streptomycetaceae; genus Streptomyces; species Streptomyces sp. NPDC079167. Next base: position 128,063 of record NZ_JBFBLO010000018.1, read on the forward strand.
GGCGCTCCACTCGACACGTTCGCCGAGATCGGCCGCCATCCCCGCCAGACCGTCCGCGGTCATCCGTCGCACCCGGGAGCCGATGTCCGCATGAAGAATGCGTTCGATCTGCGCCCAGTACGGCGCGAGTGCGGCCTCCCAGAGCGCCTCGACGTGGTGCACGATCATGGCGCGGATCCTCGCGGGATCGGCCGCCATCCTCTCGAGCGCGGCCCGCGCCACGCCGGCGCTGCGGACCGCGCGCTTGCGCATGTCGACCGAGATCGGCTCGAGCGGCGCCTGCCGCAGCCTCTCGATCTCATCCGCAGGCGTGAGATCCCACGACGCGGCCGACGTGAACAGATCGGGCGAGTACCCGGTTTCGCCCACGACGAGGCGCAGCAAATCGAGGGAATCCCGCGGGACATCGTCGCGAACGGCGCGCAGCCATCCCCACTGCAGCGGCTGCTCCTGAGGCCGACTGAGGGTCCGCACCGCGTGGACGATCTCATGCCCTGGTGACACACCGAATCGGACGGTGGAGATGTCCTCCGAAGCAAGGCGGAACTCGACATACTTCTGTGGCACGTCGAGCAGGCTACCGCCGGCACGACTCAGCCGACCGGGCGCGGCCCCGCTTCATGCAACGGCTCGCCGCTCGAAGCGCTGAACTTCCCCCGGTGAACAGCCGCTACGTCCAGGTCCACCCGGAGCCCCCGACGAGGCGAGCCGCTCGCTGACGCCAGGGTCCGCGCCGCCCTGCAGATCCGGGGAACCGGATCTGCAGGGCGGATCCGGGGAACCGGATCGTCAGTGACGCGGACATCTGCCTGACATCAGCCCCTCGACGACCACCCACAGGTGTGCCGGCTCGACCGAGACCGAGCTGTGGCGGCAGCTAGACGTTGAAGCGGAACTCCACCACGTCGCCGTCCTGCATCACGTACTCCTTGCCCTCCATGCGCGCCTTGCCCTTCGCGCGGGCCTCCGCGACCGAGCCCGTCTCGACGAGGTCGTCGAAGGAGACGATCTCCGCCTTGATGAAGCCCTTCTGGAAGTCGGTGTGGATCACACCGGCCGCCTCCGGGGCCGTCGCGCCCTTCTTGATCGTCCAGGCGCGGGCTTCCTTCGGGCCTGCCGTGAGGTAGGTCTGCAGGCCCAGGGTGTCGAAGCCGACGCGGCCGAGGGTGGCCAGGCCGGGCTCCTCCTGGCCCATGGACTGGAGGAGTTCGAGGGCCTCCTCGTCGTCGAGCTCGATCAGCTCGGACTCGATCTTGGCGTTGAGGAAGATGGCCTCGGCCGGGGCGACCAGGGCGCGCTGCTCGTTCTTGAAGCCCTCGTCGACGAGCTCGTCCTCGTCGACGTTGAACACGTACAGGAAGGGCTTCGTCGTGAGCAGGTGCAGCTCGTGGAGGAGGCGGCCCTTCTCGGTGCCGGCCGTGATGCCCCTGGAGAAGAGCGTGTCGCCGGCCTCGAGGATCTTCTGGGCCTCCTCGACGGCGGCGAGGACCGCGACCTTGTCCTTCTGGAGGCGGGCCTCCTTCGTCAGGCGCGGGACGGCCTTCTCGACGGACTGGAGGTCGGCGAGGATCAGTTCGGTGTTGATCGTCTCGATGTCGTCCTTGGGCGAGACCTTGCCGTCGACGTGGACGACGTTGTCGTCCTTGAAGGCGCGGATGACCTGGCAGATCGCGTCGGACTCGCGGATGTTCGCGAGGAACTTGTTACCCAGACCCTCGCCCTCGCTCGCGCCCCGCACGATGCCCGCGATGTCGACGAAGTCGACGGTGGCGGGGAGCAGCTTCTGCGAGCTGAAGATCTCGGCGAGCTTGTCCAGGCGCGGGTCGGGGACGCCCACGACGCCGACGTTCGGCTCGATGGTGGCGAACGGGTAGTTGGCCGCCAGCACGTCGTTCTTGGTCAGGGCGTTGAAAAGGGTCGACTTGCCGACATTCGGCAGGCCGACGATTCCGATCGTGAGCGACACTTTGGCGACTTCCTGAAGTGAGGAGAGGGGCTGTGCGGGCGGACCGGAGGGCGGACCGGTTCTCCAGTTTACGGGCGGGGGCCGCCGGCCCGTCACGGGTGCGGGGACGGAGGGCGGGCCGGGGCCGAACGGGCCTGTTTCGGCCGTGCGGTATCGAACGCAACGCCAAGGTCACCCAAAGCGCGTGTCCAACGCCCGAAAGAGTGCACCCGGCGTCCTAGGTTGTCGGGGTGGAGCAGCACAGGACACGTACCCCGCAGCGCGCCCAGCCCCCGCAGGGCCGGCCCGCACCGCCCGGCGGCCTCGGCGAGGCCACGGGTGCGGCCGGCGGTCCGGTGGCCGTGGTGGTCGCCCCGGCGCCGGCGGCCGGCCCGGGTCCGGGGCCCCGGCGCGGGGCCCCGCCCGTGGTCCTGGCGCTGCGCAGATTCCCCAACCCCCGGCTGACCGGTATCGGCGCCGGGCTCTTCGCGGCGCTGGCGATGTTCCTGCTGGCCTGCGTGGACCGGCTCCTCTTCGGCGGTTCGGAGCTGGTGTACGGGCTGCTCTTCCTGCCCGTCAGCGCCCTGACCGCCCTCTGGGTGCGGCCCGCCGACCTGGTGACCGCCCCGATCATCGTGCCCATCGCCTTCGCGGTCGGCGTGGTCCCCGTCGCCGGCGGCACGGGCGGCTTCGGCGGGCAGGCGATGGCCGTCGTGACCGCGCTCGCCGTCCAGGCGGGCTGGCTGTACGGGGGCACGCTCATCGCGGGTCTCATCGCCTCCGTACGGAAGATCCGGCAGATGCGGGAGCGGCAGCGGCACCTGGCCAGGGCCGGCCGGGCCGACCGCCGCCCCCGCGCGTAGAAACTACGTGCCGGCGGCCGCCATGGCCGCACCGACGATGCCCGCGTTGTTCTGCAGCTGGGCCGGGACCGTCTCGGCCCGTACGTGTTCGATGAGCGGCAGGAACTTCTCCGCCTTCCGGCTGACGCCCCCGCCGATGATGAAGAGCTCGGGCGAGAACAGCATCTCCACGTGGACCAGGTACTTCTGCACCCGGTGCGCCCAGTGGTGCCAGCTGAGGTCCTCGTCCTCCTTGGCCTTCGTGGAGGCGCGCTTCTCCGCGTCGTGGCCGTGCAGCTCCAGGTGGCCGAGCTCCGTGTTGGGGACGAGCTGCCCGTCGGTGAAGACCGCGCTGCCGATGCCCGTGCCGAGGGTCAGCATGATGACCGTGCCCTTGCGGTCACGGCCCGCCCCGAAGGTCATCTCGGCGACACCGGCCGCGTCGGCGTCGTTGAGGATCGTGACGGGCTGCCCGATACGTTCGCTGAGCAGCGCCCGGGCGTCCGTGTCGATCCAGCCCTTGTCCACGTTGGCCGCGGTCCTGGTGACGCCGCCGGTGACCACTCCGGGGAACGTGATGCCGACCGGCCCCTGCCAGTCGAAGTGGCCGACGACCTCGGCCACACCGTCGGCCACGCTCGCGGGCGTGGCCGGGTGAGGTGTCAGTACCTTGTGGCGCTCCCGCGCCAGCTCTCCGCGGTCCAGGTCCACGGGCGCACCCTTGATCCCTGAACCGCCGATGTCCACACCGAAGATCTCCATGTGATCCACGGTACGGGCAGGTGGCGAGGATCACTCCCCGGACGGGCGATCCGGCGGACGCACCCGGGGCACCCGGCCGGGAGCCGGGCGCGCCCCTGTCACCCGGCGGAGAGCGCGGCGGCCTCGGCCCGCAGGTCGCGCCGGAGCTCCTTGGGCAGCGAGAAGGTGATCGACTCGTCGGCCGTCTTCACCGTTTCCACATCCGCGTAGCCCCGCTCGGCCAGCCACTCCAGCACGCCGTCGACGAGGACGTCGGGCACCGAGGCGCCCGAGGTCAGGCCGACCGTGGTCACGCCCTCCAGCCATGCCTCGTCGATCTCGGCGGCGAAGTCCACGAGGTGGGCGGCGGGCGCGCCGGCGTCCAGGGCGACCTCGACCATGCGGATCGAGTTGGAGGAGTTCTTGGAGCCGACGACGATGACCAGCTCGGCGTCCTCGGCCAGCTTCTTCACGGCGATCTGACGGTTCTGGGTGGCGTAGCAGATGTCGTCGCTGGGCGGGGAGAGGAGATTGGGGAACTTCTGCTTGAGCGCGCCGACGGTCTCCATCGTCTCGTCGACGGAGAGCGTCGTCTGGGAGAGCCAGACGACCTTCGACTCGTCGCGGACCTCGACGTTCGCCACGTCCTCGGGGCCGTCGACCAGCGTGATGTGGTCGGGGGCCTCACCGCTCGTACCGATGACTTCCTCGTGGCCCTCGTGGCCGATCAGGAGGATGTCGTAGTCCTCCTTGGCGTAGCGGACGGCTTCCTTGTGGACCTTGGTGACCAGCGGGCAGGTCGCGTCGATCGTGGCGAGCTTGCGCTCGGCGGCCTCCGCGTGGACGGTCGGGGCGACGCCGTGCGCGGAGAACATCACGATGGAGCCCTCGGGCACCTCCGCGGTCACGTCGACGAAGATCGCGCCCTTCTTCTCGAGGGTCTGCACGACGTACTTGTTGTGCACGATCTCGTGACGGACGTAGACCGGGGCACCGTACTGCTCCAGTGCTTTCTCGACGGCGATCACGGCGCGGTCCACGCCCGCGCAGTAACCGCGGGGGGCTGCGAGCAGGACACGGCGGGCAGGAGAAGCAGTCATGCGTCCCATCGTAAGGCCGTACCGAACAGGCGCCGGGTCGGCGGGGTCGCGAGACTGATGCGTACGCAACCAGCGACGGAGGGTTCATGGCGGGGAGCAGCACGGAAGAGGGAAGGCTGCGGCGGACACTCGGGTTCCGGGACCTGGTGGTCTACGGGTTGCTGTTCATCGCGCCGATGGCCCCCGTCGGGGTCTTCGGCACCCTGGACGCCAAGTCCGGCGGGGCCGTGGCTCTGGTGTATCTCGTGGCGACCGTGGTGATGGCCTTCACCGCGTTCAGCTATGCCCAGATGGTGCGGGTGGCCCCGCTCGCCGGGTCGGTCTTCGCTTACGCCCGCAAGGGGCTCGGGGAAGGGCCGGGGTTCATCGCCGGCTGGATGGCGATGCTCGACTACCTGCTCATCCCGGCCGTCGCCTATCTGTTTTCCGGGATCGCGATGAACGCGCTGGTCCCCGAGGTTTCGCGGTGGGTGTGGACGGCGATCGCCGTGGTGGTGACGACGCTGCTCAACCTCTGGGGCGTACGGGCGGCGGCCCGGGTGGGCTTCGCGGTGCTCGCCATGGAGATCGTGGTGCTGCTGGTGTTCGTGGTGGCGGCGGTGGTGGTGCTGGCCAGGGACGGGGCGCAGCGCGGCTGGCTGTCGCCGCTCACCGGTGACACCGGGTTCTCGATGACGGCGGTGCTGGGGGCGGTGTCCGTCGCGGTGCTGTCCTATCTGGGGTTCGACGCGATCGCCTCGTTCGCGGAAGAGGTGACGGGGGGCTCGGCGAAGGTGGCGCGGGCGGTGCTGTTCTGCCTGGTGCTCGCGGGGGCGCTGTTCGTGGTCCAGTCGTATCTGGCGGCGCTGCTGGAACCGGTGAGTTCGGCGGAGCTGGCGGCGGATCCGGTGAAGCAGGGGTCCGCGTTCTACGACGCGGTGGACGCCTCGGTCGGCTCCTGGCTGCATGATCTGGTGGCCGTCAGCAAGGCGATCGGTGCGGCCTTCGCGGCGCTGGCGGGGCAGGCGGCGGCCGGCCGGCTGGTGTTCGCGATGGGGCGGGAGGGGCGGCTGCCGTCGTTCCTGTCCCGGGTCGACAGCCGGTCCGGGGTGCCGCGTGTCGCGATCGCGTGCGCCGCGGTCGTGACGCTGGTGGCGGCGGTGTGGGCGGCCCGGCGCGATGACGGCCTCGACCACCTGGTGTCGGTCGTGAACGTGGGGGCGCTCACCGCGTTCGTGCTGCTGCACGCGTCGGTGGTCGGCTGGTTCGCCGTACGCCGGATGGAAGGGCCGCCGAACTTGTGGCGCCACATCGTGGTGCCGGTGGTGGGCGCGGGCGTGCTGGTGGCGGTGATCCTGGAGGCGACGAAGAGCGCCCAGCTGGTGGGGGTGTGCTGGCTGGGGATCGGCCTGGTGGTGCTCGCGGTGCAGTGGGGGCGGCGGACGGCGTAGAAAGGCCCCGGCGGCCCAGCAAAGGCCCCGGCGGTCCGGCGGACGGCCCAGCAAAGGCCCCGGCGTCCGGCGTGCGGCCCAGCAAACGGCCCCGGCGTCCGGCGTGCGGCCCGGGAAAGGGCCGGTTGTCCGTACCGGCCGATACGCTCGCCCGTATGGCTCTCACTACGTCCCCGGAAGCCCCGCTGCCCGTCGGCGACGTGTCACGGCTGATCGGCGGCTGGATCGACCGGCTCGGCGCGGTCTGGGTGGAGGGGCAGATCACCCAGCTGTCACGCCGGCCCGGCGCCGGGGTGGTGTTCCTGACGCTGCGCGATCCCTCCCACGACATCTCGGTGAGCGTGACCTGCTTCCGGCAGGTCTTCGACCGGATCGCCGACGTGGTGACCGAGGGTGCGCGGGTGGTCGTCCTCGCCAAGCCCGAGTGGTACGCCCCGCGCGGGCAGTTGTCCCTGCGGGCCACGGAGATACGGCCGGTGGGCATCGGCGAGCTGCTGGTGCGGCTGGAGCAGCTGAAGAAGTCGCTGGCCGCCGAGGGGCTCTTCGCCCTGGACCGGAAGAAGCCGCTGCCCTTCCTGCCGCAGCTGATCGGCCTGGTCTCGGGCCGGGCGTCGGCGGCGGAGCGCGATGTGCTGGAGAACGCCAGACGGCGCTGGCCGGCGGTGCGCTTCGAGGTGCGCAACACCGCGGTGCAGGGTGTGCACGCCGTGAACCAGGTGGTCCAGGCGGTCCAGGAGCTGGACGGGCTGCCCGAGGTCGACGTGATCGTGGTCGCCCGCGGCGGCGGCAGCGTGGAGGATCTGCTGCCGTTCTCCGACGAGGCGCTGATCCGGGCGGTGGCGGCGTGCCGCACGCCGGTGGTCTCCGCGATCGGGCACGAGCCGGACTCGCCCCTGCTCGACCTGGTGGCCGATGTGCGGGCGTCGACGCCGACGGACGCGGCGAAGAAGGTCGTGCCGGACGTGGGTGAGGAGCTCGACCGCGTCCAGCAGCTCCGGGACCGCGCGCTGCGGACCGTGCGGGGCCTGATCGACCGGGAGGAGCGGGGGCTGGCGCATGCGCTGGGCAGGTCCTCCATGGAGCGGCCGCAGCGGATGGTGGACGAGCGGGAGGCGGAGGTCGACGCGTTGGTGGGGCGGAGCCGCAGGGTCCTCGGGCACCTGCTGGACCGCGCCGACTCGGAGCTCGCGCACACCAGGGCCCGGGTCGTGGCGCTCTCGCCGGCGGCGACGCTGGAGCGGGGGTACGCGGTGCTGCAGCGGCCGGACGGCCATGTGGTGCGCTCCCCCGCGGACGCCGGGGCGCCGGGCGAGGAGCTGCGGGCACGGGTCTCCGAGGGCGAGTTCACCGTGCGGGTCGCGGAGTGACGGCCTCCGGTGAGGCCGTGGGCAGCCGAGTCTGTCGGCCCCCGCGCATAGGGTGGTCGGCATGACGGACGACGGGACGACGACGGCTGCCGCGACCGGCACGCTCGGGTACGAGCAGGCGCGGGACGAGCTGATCGAGGTCGTGCGCCGCCTGGAGGCGGGCGGCACGACGCTGGAGGAGTCGCTGGCGCTGTGGGAGCGCGGCGAGGAGCTGGCGAAGGTCTGCCGGCACTGGCTGGAGGGCGCGCGGGCGCGGCTGGACGCGGCGCTGGCGCGCCCCGAGGAGCCCTCGGAGGCCGGCGGCGACGCGGGGCAGTGACCTCCGGAGGCACTGCCGGGCATCGGGAGCTGTTGTGCGGTGGATCACCCCGGGACAGATTTAGTTGAACTTTAATCTATCCCTCGGTTACGGTGATCGTGTCGCTTGACCCGTTCAGCCCGGAAGGTAACGCTCCAGATGTCCCTCGTTCTTGACCCCGCCGCCCAGGACCTCCTCTTCCGTGAGGCCCGCACTGCCAACACGTTCACCGACGAGCCGGTGACCGACGAGCAGGTCCAGGCGATCTACGACCTGGTCAAGTACGGCCCCACGGCCTTCAACCAGTCGCCGCTGCGCGTCGTCCTGGTCCGTACGCCGGAGGGCCGCGAGCGCCTCGTGAAGCACATGGCAGAGGGCAACCGGCCGAAGACCTCCACCGCCCCGCTGGTCGCGCTCCTCGTCGCGGACCACGAGTTCCACGAGGAACTCCCGGCGCTCCTGCCGCACTTCCCGCAGGCCAAGGACGCGTTTTTCTCCGAGCGCCCGGTGCGCGAGCAGTCGGCCGCGCTCAACGCCACTCTGCAGGCCGCCTACTTCATCATCGGCGTCCGCGCCGCCGGCCTGGCCGCCGGCCCGATGACCGGCTTCGACGCCGCGGGCATCGAGAAGGAGTTCCTGGACGGCGACCACAAGCTGATCATGGCCGTCAACATCGGCAAGCCGGGCGAGGACGCCTGGTTCCCGCGTCTGCCGCGCCTGTCCTACGACGAGGTCATCACGACCGTCTGATTTCCCTCCCGGGAGGCGGCCGCCTCCCGGGACGACGGAAGAGCCCCACGACGCCGAGCGTCGTGGGGCTCTTCCGTCGGTACGGGGGCCTTCAGGAAGCAGCAGGAGCGGCGGGAGCCGTCTTCAGCGCGGCGGCCATCTCCGCCAGCCGGTCCGCGGGGGCCGAGCCGGTGACCACCGTCGTCACACCCTCGGCGTGCAGCACCAGCGCGTCGTACTTCGGCCCGTTCCAGATCTCCCAGTCACGGCCCGACACCTCGCGGGTGCGCCCGGTGTTCTCGGCGTCCCGGCTGACCTCGGAGACGTACTTCTTCGCCGGGGCCGTCGACTGCTCGACGGCCACGTACCTCTTGTCGGGGTCGAGGAAGCCGAGGTGCCATCCCGAGCCGTTCTGCCCCTCGTACGAGACGGAGGTCGCCTTCCAGCCTTCGGGCAGCCCCGCCGGGGCTGCCACGGGGTACGGCGCGGCGCGACGGGCCGTCGCGAGCTCGACCCGGTAGTCGACCGCCTTGAGGGGGTCGGCCTTCTCGTCGTGCGGGATGAAGAGGTAGACGACGCCCGCCACTGCGGTGATCACGAGCATCGACAGGATCATGTCCCGGACGGTCTGCTTGCCTCGCTTGCTTGCCACGGACTCAATGGTGGCATGGGCCGCCGGAGGCCCGGTCGGCGGGCATCCGCTCATAAGTGACCCGCTCTGCTCATTTTATCGACCTACCGATAGAGTCACAGCACCCTCTTTTCCGGTCGTCGTCGTACAGAAAGGTGCGCTCCGATGTCCGAGCATCATCTGCCGTCCCAGCTCGAGGTCTCCCCGGAGGCCCCCGACCGCAACCTGGCCCTGGAGTTGGTGCGGGTCACCGAGGCCGCCGCCATGGCCGCCGGGCGCTGGGTCGGCCGCGGCGACAAGATCGGCGCCGACGGCGCCGCAGTGAAAGCCATGCGCACGCTCGTCTCCACCGTGTCGATGAACGGCGTCGTCGTCATCGGTGAGGGAGAGAAGGACGAAGCGCCCATGCTGTTCAACGGCGAGCGCGTCGGTGACGGCACCGGAGCCGAGGTCGACATCGCCGTCGACCCGATCGACGGCACCACGCTCAACGCGAAGGGCATGCCCAACGCGATCGCCGTACTGGCCGCCGCGGACCGCGGCGCGATGTTCGACCCGTCCGCCGTCTTCTACATGGACAAGCTGGTCACCGGTCCCGAGGCCGCCGACTTCGTCGACATCAACGCACCGGTGTCCGTGAACATCCGACGCGTCGCGAAGGCGAAGAGTTCGGCCCCGGAGGACGTCACCGTCGTCATCCTGGACCGGCCCCGGCACGAGAACGTGGTCAGGGAGATCCGGGAGACCGGCGCCCGGATCAAGTTCATCTCCGACGGCGACGTCGCCGGATCGATCATGGCGGCCCGCGAGGGGACCGGCGTCGACCTGCTCATGGGCATCGGCGGCACCCCGGAAGGCATCATCTCGGCCTGCGCCATAAAGTGCCTCGGCGGCGTCATCCAGGGCAAGCTCTGGCCCAAGGACGAGGCGGAACGACAGCGGGCGCTGGACGCCGGCCACGACCTGGACCGGGTCCTGTCGACGGACGACCTCGTCAGCGGCGACAACGTCTTCTTCGTCGCCACCGGGATCACCGACGGCGAACTCCTGCGCGGTGTGCGGTACCGCGGGGAGACGGCCGGCACGGAGTCCCTGGTGATGCGGTCCAAGTCCGGCACGATCCGCAGGATCGACTCGACGCACCGGCTGTCGAAGCTGCGCGCCTACAGCGCGATGAGGTCACCTTCGCGGCACCGGCGATGTCGGTACGGTGGGGCACCCGCAAGGTCCGCCAATTCAAGGTCGATGGTGACGGCGAGTGGCGG
>NZ_JBFBLO010000019.1:0-132516 GCF_040686735.1 Streptomyces sp. NPDC079167
GCCGCCCACACCCTCACATCACCAGGTACCCCACCCATAACCAGCCCAACGACCAACCTGGCCACCAGTCACGCCAAACGCCGTTGCAGTACTAGGCACTGTTTCTCGGATCTCCTGACGTGGGTGGGGCGTTGGGTCCAGGCTGGCTGCATGGGCCGTGGGGATCTGACGAATGCGGAGTGGGATCGGCTGGAGTCGTTCTTGCCTCGTGATGGTGCGCGTGGTGGTCGGTGGAGTGACCACCGGCGGGTGATCAATGAGGTTCTCCACCGAGTGCGGACCGGCGTGCAGTGGCGGGATCTGCCCGAGCGGTTCGGGCCGTGGGAGACGGTCTATAAGCGACATCGCCACTGGTAAGCCGATGGAACCCGGCAGATGCTGCTGTCCGGCATCCAGGCAGCCCAGGACGCGGCGGGCGGGATCGACTGGGACGTGTCGGTGGACTCGACAGCGGTACGAGCCCATCAGCACGCCGCCGGTGCGAGGAAGGCTCCTCCGGCCGCCCTTCCTCAAAAGGGGGTCGAGCAGGGGACGAACCGGGTCGATCCGGTACTACGGATACTGGTGGCCCGGTTGGAGAAGGTGGTCAGATCGGCGAATGCCTGGGACGTTCCCGCGGAGGATTCACCACCAAGATCCACCTGGCCGCCGAGGGACGATTCCGGCCCCTCGCCTTCGTCCTGACACCCGGACACTACGGTGACGGACCCCAGCTCGAGCGGGTCCTGGAGCAGGTATCGGTGCCCCGAACCGGAGTCGGCCGGCCTCGAACCCGGCCCGAGAAACCGCCGCAACCTGCGACCACGCGGTATCCCGCACACGATTCCCGAACGCCTCGACCAGCAAAGACACCGCAAGAACGAGGCTCCCGAGGCGGTCGCCCCACCGGCTTCGACAGCGAGCGCTACAAGAAACGAACACCGTCGAACGCACCATCAACCGCGTCAAGGTCTTCCGGTCCGTCGCCACCCGCTACGAGAAACGCGCCTACATCTACCTCGGTACCGACACGCTCGCAGCACTCGTTATCTGGCTCAGAACGTGATCCGAGAAACAGTGCCTAGGTCGTTTCCTGCTGCCACGACGACGTAATGGAGGAGGCCCGAATCACCAGCTCCGGCAGCACCAGCGTGCGCTGCACCGGCCGGTTACGGCCCTCCAGCAGCCGCGCCATCATCATGTCGACGGCCGTCCGTCCGACCGTCGTCTTGGGCGGCCGGACTGCGGTGAGCGCCGGATGGGCGAGGTGCGCCACCTCGTCGTCGTAGCTGACGAGCGCCATGTCGTCGGGGATGGAGGCCCCCTGCTCCGTGAGGTACTGGGCCACGGAGATGGCGTCCGGGTCGCTGTGGACGACGAGCGCCGTGATGCGGTCGCGGCGGCAACGGTCGACGATCCCGCCGATGATCTGCCGGTGCCCGGGAATGTCCAGCGCGACGCTCTCGCGTACGACGAAGTCGTCAGGCAGGTCCAGCTCCTCGCAGGCGCGGTGCCAGCCGGAGGCCAGATGGGCGGAGGTGGGGCTGCCCTTGGAGAGTACGAGACCGATGCGCCGGTGACCGAAAGCGTGCAGGTGCCGGACGGCCAGCTCCAGTCCCAGCGCGTGATCGCTGCGTACCCATTCGAGCGGGCGGGGCGTCGGCGTCCAGCGCGGGGGCTGCCGCTCCACGAAGATGGCCGGCACCGAGAGACCGCCGATCCAGTCGATGAGCTCCGCGACGCCGGGCCCCTCCAGGCTGGGCGCCAGCAACAGGCCCTGCACCTGGCCGGATTCGACCAGGCGCAGGATCTGGCGGCGGTCCTCAGCCTGGTCGTAGCTCGATCCGCGCAGTTGGATGTGGGTCCCGTGCGCGGCGGCCGCGCTGCGCGCCCCGTTGACGACCTGGGGCCAGTAGAAGTCCAGCGACGGCACGACCATGCCGATAGTGAACGCCGGAGCCGAGGCACGTCTGCGGCGGGCCGGCGTCTGGTCCAGGACGGTCGGCAGAGTCGCCCCGCCGTGCACCCGGGTCAGCAGCCCGCGGTCGGCCAGTGCCGCGATGTCCCGCCGTATCGTCAGCTCGCTCACGTCCAGGGCGGCGGCCAGCTCGCGCACCCGGACCGCTCCATGCAACCGCAGCCGCTCCATGAGCCTCTCGTGGCGCTGCAGTGCGAACGGCTGTTCCTCGGCCATGGATCTCCCCCTCCGGCGGGCTTCCCGGGCCCGGTCCTCGATGTTCGATGATGAACGTTTGGTATCGAATCCGATCGAATGCTAGTCGTGGTGTGCGCCAGGCCACTATCCCTGACTCAGCGACTTCTGGCTGGAACTCGCTGGAAACCCGCTCGGCACGTGCCGTTCACGAGAGGAGCCCCATGCAGTCCAAGCCCCATGCCCTGGTGGTGATGAGCAGGCCGAGCTTCGAGGCCCACTTCGACTCGCCCCGGCTGCGGCGGCTGGCCGCTCTCGCGGACATCGACGACCCGTGCTGGACGGACGAACTCGACAGCCCGGCGGCCCGCGCCCGGCTGGCCCGTGCCGAGGTCCTGCTCACCTCGTGGGGCGCGCCAGCGCTGACTCCCGACAGGCTGGCCGCTGCGCCGCGTCTGAAGGCCGTCCTCCACGGGGCGGGGAGCGTGCGCGGGCTGATGGGCGACGAGGTGTGGAGCCGGGGCATCCGCGTGACGAGCGCGGCGGACGCCAACGCGGTGCCGGTGGCGGAGTACACCCTGGCGGCCATCATCTTCGCGGGCAAGAAGGCGCCATTCCTGGCTGCCAGCGCGCAGGACGCATACGGCGGCTGGGGGTCGGTCACCGGCTACGGCGACCTGTCCAACTTCGAGCGGTGCGTGGGCATCGTCGGGTTCTCCCGGATCGGCCGCCGGGTGGTCGACCTGCTGAAGGTGCTTCCGGCCACCACGGTCCTGGTGGCCGACCCGTACGCGGACCCCGCCGAGGTCGCGCGGGCCGGGGCCACCCTCGTACCGCTCGACGAGATGCTGCCGCGCGTGCACGTGCTTTCGGTGCATGCCCCCGAACTCGCCGAGACCCGCCATCTCATCGGTGCCGGAGAACTGAGCCGGCTCCCCGACATGGCCACCGTCATCAACACCGCCCGCGGCAGCCTCGTCGACTCCGACGCGCTCGCCGCGGAATGCGCCGCCGGGCGGCTGTTCGCCATCCTCGACGTCACCGATCCCGAACCGCTGCCCAGCGACTCCCCGCTGCGGCACACCGCCCAGGTCATGGTCACCCCGCACATCGCCGGGTCGCTGGGCAGCGAGATCGGCCGGCTGACCGATCACGTACTGGACGAGCTGGCCCGCTGGACGGCGCGCCGGCCGCTGCGGGCCGAGATCACCGCCGAGCACTGGGCGCTGGGCCTCAGCGCCTGAAGGGCGGCCGGCGCACCTCCCGTACCACCACCCTCATCCAAGGAGAGCCGCAATGAAGAAGAGCCTCGCAGCTTTCGGCCCACTCGCGGTGGCCGCCTGTCTGGTGCTCAGCGCCTGCGACGCCAGCGGAACGAGCGACACCGCCTCGTCCGACGGCCGGACGGTTGTGAAGATAGCGCTCTGGAACTACAAGTCGACGCCCGAGTTCAAGGCACTGATCGACGGGTTCGAGGCCAAGTACCCGAAGATCCACGTCCAGCCGGTCGACATCCTCGCCGACAGTTACCCGGACAAGATCACCACGATGCTGGCCGGCGGCGACACCACCGACATCCTGACGATGAAGAACGTCACCGACTACGCCCGCTACGCGACGCGCGGCCAGCTCAAGCCGCTCACCGACGCGGTCGGCAAGCTCGACAAGGCGTCCTACTCGGGGCTCGACGACTACAACGTCAAGGACCAGTACTACGCGCTGCCCTACCGGTCGGATTTCTGGGTCCTCTTCTACAACAAGGACATGGTCGGCAAGAACGATCTGTCGAAGCTGACCTGGGACGACTACGCGAAGCTGGCAAAGAAGTTCACCAAGGGCTCCGGCTCCGACAAGGTCTACGGCACCTACCTGCACACCTGGCGCTCCGTCGTCCAGGCCATCGCCTCGGCCCAGACCGGCGGCGACCAGCTGGGCGGCGACTACGCGTACTTCAAGAAGCAGTACGACATGGTGCTCGACCTCCAGAAGTCCAAGGCGACCCTGCCCTTCTCGACCGCCTCCACCCAGCAGATCACCTACGACTCCCAGCTGACGACAGGCAAGGCCGCCATGGTCCCGATGGGCTCCTGGTGGGCGGCGGCCCTGCTCGCCGAGAAGGCCCAGGGCAAGAACGACATCAACTGGGGCATGGCCCCCATGCCGCAGACCACCGCGGTCGGCGAGACCGTCACCTTCGGCTCGCCGACCGCGTTCGCCGTCAACAAGAAGGCGCGCCACGCGGCGGAGGCCGAGAAGTTCGTCACCTGGGCCTCCGGCCCCGAAGGCGCCGCCGCCGTCGCCAAGATCGGCGTCACTCCCGCGTACACCAGCGACAAGATCCTCGACACCTTCTTCTCCGTCGACGGCATACCCGACGACGCGCTCTCCCGCAAGGCCATGGAGCCGGGCAAGGTCCAGCTGGAGATGCCGGTCAGCGACAAGTCCTCCGACATCGACCAGATCCTCAAGGAGGAGCACGAGATGATCATGAGCGGTGAGAAGTCCGTCGACTCCGGGATCAAGGAGATGAACGACCGGGTCAGGGACGAGGTCCGGTGAGCACCCTCACGTCGTCCCCCGCCGGACACGGGGCGCCCGGCGCTTCCGCGGCCCACCGGGCCGCCGAGAAGCGCCGGCGGCGCCGCACCATTCTGGTCGGCTGGTCGTTCATCCTGCCCAATTTCCTCGGGTTCGCGGCCCTCACCCTGGTGCCCGTCGTCGGCGCCCTGGCCATCTCCTTCACCGACTGGGACTCGTACGGCACGCCCCACTGGGTCGGCCTGGACAACTTCGAACGTCTCTGGAACGACTCGAACTTCTGGGCCGCGCTCCAGAACACTCTCTACTACGCGGCCGGCCACATCCCCCTCACCCTTCTGGCCTCCCTCGGCCTCGCGGTCCTCCTCAACCAGAAGCTGCGCGGTGTGGGACTTCTGCGCACCGCGTTCTTCTTCCCGTACGTCACCTCGCTGGTGGCGGTCGCGGTGGTCTGGAACATGCTGCTGAGCCCGGAGGAGGGCCCGGTCAACCAGTTCCTGATGTCGCTGGGCATATCCGACCCGCCGGGCTGGACCAGCTCCCAGGACTGGGCGATGCCCGCGCTCATCATCGCCAGCGTGTGGCGGGACATGGGCTACTACATGGTGCTGTTCCTGGCCGGGCTCCAGACCATCCCCGCCGAGCTGTACGAGGCCGCGCGCATGGACGGCGCCGGCCCCTGGCAGCGGTTCTGGCACGTGACCCTGCCCGGTCTGCGGCCGACGACCTTCTTCGTCACCGTCATGGTCACCGTGTCGAGCTTCAAGGTCTTCGACCTGGTCCAGATCATGACCGAGGGCGGCCCCGGCCGCTCCACCCTCGTCCTGTCCCAGCTGATCTTCCGCGAAGGCATCACCCAGGGGCGGTTCGGCTACGCCTCCGCCGTCTCCCTCGCGCTCTTCCTGATCTGCCTGGTGATCACCGTGATCCAGTTCCGGATGCAGCGAAGGAGCGAGCGATGAACACCACCGTCCTGCGCAAGGAGAGCACACCGCCGGAGCACCGGCCCCCCTTCGAACCCACGGCGCGGCAGACCGGCCGGCGCACCGGCCCGCTGGAACTCACCGGCCGGGCGGCCTTGTACCTCCTGCTCGCCGTCGTGGCGGTGGCCGTGCTGCTGCCGTTCCTCTGGATGGTGATCTCGTCCCTGAAGGACGACCGGGACGTCTTCACGGTGCCCATCCAATGGATCCCCGAAGAGTTCAAGTGGTCCAACTTCACCGACATCTGGACCCGCGTCCCGTTCGCCGCCTACCTCGGCAACTCGCTCTTCCTGAGCGTCGTGATCACCTTTCTCCAGGTGGTCACCGGCAGCTTCGCGGCGTACGGCTTTGCCAAGATGCGCTTCCCCGGCCGGGACCTGCTCTTCACCGGCTACATCGCGACGATCGCGGTGCCGTGGCAGGCGTACATGGTTCCGCAGTACGTCATCATGCAGAAGCTCGGCCTGGTCAACTCCTACCTGTCGCTTATCCTGTTGCAGGCGTTCGGCGCGTTCGGCGTGTTCCTGATGCGGCAGTTCTACCTGACGATCCCGGACGAGATCAGCGAAGCCGCCCGCCTCGACGGCCTCACCGAGTACGGCATCTGGGCGCGCATCGTCCTCCCGCTGTCCAAGCCGGCCCTCGCCAGCCTGGCCCTGCTGACGTTCGTCACCACGTGGAACGACTACATGGGCCCGTTCATCTACCTCACGGACAACCGGCTGTGGACCGTACAGCTGGGCCTGCGCGCCTTCATCGGACAGTACGACGCCGAATCGGCCATGATCATGACCGGCTCCGTGCTCTCCGTCCTGCCGATCCTGGCCGTCTTCCTGCTCGGCCAGCGCTACTTCGTCCGCGGCATCGCCACCACCGGCGTCAAGGGCTGACAGGAAGGCGGTACGACCATGAGCGACGCACACACGCCCCGCACCGGACTCCGACTGAATGTGGCCCACAGCTCCTGGGAATTGATCTGGTCCCATGTCCACCGCGTCCTCGTCGTCAATCTCGGCGTCGCGGCCGCCAACCTCCCGCTGCTCGCGGCGCTCCAGGCCTGGCACGAACCCTGGCGCTACCCCCTGCTGTTCGGCCCCCTGCTCCTCCTGCTGCCCGGGCCCTCCCTCGCCGCCGCCTTCGCCTACTTCGACGCGGCCGGCCCGGACGGCACCGCGCCCGTGCGGCTGTACGCCGGCGCCTACCGCCGGCTGTTCGGGCGGGCGGTACGGGTGTCGGTCCCGTTCCTCCTCGTGGCGACCGCCGCCGTGGCCGAGGTCGCGGTCCTGCGGAGTACGCCCGCCGGTGCGGTCCTCGTACCGATGGCGGTGGTGGTGGGCGTCGTCGCGGCCCTGGCCTGGGTCGTCGCCCTGGCCGCCGAGGCGCGCGAACGGACCACCGGATGGCCGGTCCACTTGCTCGCCCCCTACCTCGTGGTCCGGCACGCCCCGATGAGCCTGTTCCACCTGGTCCTGCTCGGCGGCGGGCTCCTCCTGGTCAACCAGGCGCCCCTGGCCGGGCTGGCCGTCGTGCCCGGGTGCGTCCTCTTCGTCGTATGGCACCACTGCCGCTCCCACCCGCTCCCGGGAGGAACCACACCATGGCACTCGCCGCGAAACGCCACGAACTGATCCTCGCCGCGGTCCGCGCCTCCGGCATAATCCGCCTCGCCGACCTGGTGGAACGACTCGGCGTCACACCGGTGACGATCCGCCGTGACGTGACCCTGCTCGCCGACCGGGGACTGGTGCAGCGCGTCCACGGCGGCATCGCCCTGCCCAACCGCGCCCCCGTGCCGCAGCAGACCCGCGCCACCGCACCCGGCCCGCTCGGGCCCATGCGCACGCGCGCGGTCGTCGGCATGCTGGTGCCCTCCGTGGAGTACTACTGGCCCGCCGTCATCCAGGGCGCCCACACCGCAGTCGCGGCGACCGACGGGCGGCTCATCATGCGCTCGTCGGGCTGGGACGACCCGGCCGAGGACCGCCGCCAGATCGACGCCCTCCTCGAACGCGGCGCGCAGGCGCTCCTCGTCGCGCCCGCCACCACGGGCGGACCGGCCAGGGAACTGCTGCGTCGGCTCGGCACCCTCGCCCGCGACCTGCCCGTCGTCCTCGTCGAACGCACCCCGCCCAAGGACCTCTTCACCCTGCCCCTGGACGCCGCGACCACCGCACACGCCCTCGGCGCCGGCCTCGCGCTGCGCCACCTCGTCACCCTCGGCCACGACCGCGTCGCCCTCATCACCACCCGCCAGAGCCCCACCAGCACCGCGCTCCGGACCGGCTGGCAGGAGACCGTCGCGGCCCTCGGACTGCCCCCGCACGACGGGCTGGACATCGAGATCCCCTCGTACGGGGCCGCGGGCTGGGCCGACGCCTACGACAAGGTCCTCGACCACAGCCGAGACCAGGGCATCGGCGCCCTGTTCGTCCACTCCGACCGCGAGGCCATCGGCCTGATCGAACGCGGCTGGGAGCGGGGGATCACCGTGCCCCGGGACCTGGCCATCGTGACGTACGACGACGAGATCGGCGCCGCCTCCGACCCGCCGCTCACCGCGGTTCGCCCGCAGAAACACCGGCTGGGCCGGCTAGCCGCCGAACTGGCCCTGGCCCGGCTGGCCGACGTCAGCGGCGAGTGGCCCGTCCACCGCGTCGAGCTGTGGCCGAGTGTCGTCGTACGCGAATCCTGCGGCACCCTGCCCACGGCGACGGCCGCCGCCTGACCACCCGCAACGCAACCGGACGGTGAACGCATGACCCTTCTCCCGGACGCCCCGAGCGCCCTGTCCCCGTACACCGGCTGGGAACGGCACCACTGGGCGTCGTACGCCGACCGGCTGCTGGCCGCCCTCGACCCGTACCGCTCACCGGCGGGCGCGCGCATCCTGCTCCCCGGCCCGAACAGCTCCTACGGCCCTGACTCCGACGGCCTCGAAGGCTTCGCCCGTACGTTCCTGCTGGCCGGCTTCCGCATCGCGGGGGAACGGGGGAAGGACCCGGGCGGCCTGCTGGAGCGCTACGCCGAGGGCCTGGCGGCGGGGACCGACCCGCACCACCCGGAGGCATGGCCCAGGCCCGACGAACTCGGCCAGGCGAAGGTCGAGGCGGCCTCCGTCGCGCTCATCCTCCAGCTCACCAAGCCGTGGCTGTGGGACAGGCTGGACAGCGGCGTGCGGGAACGGACCGTCGCGTGGCTGGCCACCGTCATCGGACAGCCGTACCCGCCCATCAACTGGGTGTGGTTCCGCATCGTCGTGGAGTCCTTCCTGCGCGAGGCGGGCGGCCCGTGGTCGTCCGCCGACATCGAGGAGGACCTGGCCGTCCACGCCTCGCTCCGGCGCGCGGACGGCTGGCTCTCGGACGGCCAGGACCGCGCCTTCGACCACTACACCGGCTGGGCCCTGCACACCTACCCGCTGCTGTGGACCGCGCTGTTCAACGTCACGGGCACCCTCTGCGCACCCGCGCTGCGCCGGGAATGGGAGAGCGACCTCGGCCGCTACCTGGACGACGCGGTCCGCCTGACCGGCGCCGACGGCTCCCCACTCATGCAGGGGAGGAGCCTGATCTACCGGTTCGCCGCCGCCGCGCCCCTGTGGACGGGCGCCTTCACCGGGGCCTCCCGGCTTTCGCCCGGACTGACCCGGCGGGCGGCGAGCGGGGTGCTCGACCACTTCGCGCGCCGGGGCGTGCCCGGCGCCGACGGACTGCTGACCATGGGCTGGCACGGGCCCTGGCCCGCGATGCGCCAGTCCTACTCCGGGCCCGGCTCTCCGTACTGGGCGAGCAAGGGCATGCTGGGCCTCGCCCTGCCCGCGGACCACCCGGTGTGGACCGCCGTCGAGGAGCCCCTTCCGGTGGAGCGCGCACCGCAGGCCCGGGTGGTCGCGGCCCCCGGCTGGCTGGTGAGCGCGCGCCCCGATGACGGCATCGTGACCGTCCTCAACCACGGCACCGACCACGCCCACCCGGGCACGGTGAGCACCGACGCCCCGCTGTACGCGCGCCTCGGCTACTCCACCGCGACCGTCCCGCCCCTGACCGGCCTCACCGTCGACGACCCCGTGGACAACTCGGTCGCCCTGCTCAACACCGAGGGCCGGGCCTCGCACCGCACCGGCTTCGAGAGCCTGTACGCCATGGAGCTGCCCCATGGGGTGCTCGCCGCAGTCTCCACGGGTGCCGTGCACTGGGTGGACGCCGCCAGGGAGCTGGACCACGACCACGGTTCGGGGCGCACGGGCGCCTCGGCGGCGGGCCCCCGGGTGACCGTGGCCTCGGTCGTCCGCGACGGCACGGAGGTGCGGCTGGTCCGCGTCGACGGCCCGCCGGGGCGGGCGGTCCGGGTCCGCCTCGGGGGATGGCCGCTGGCCGGTGACCGACGGCCGGAAACGGAGACCGGGACGGACCCCGTGCGCGCGACGGCGACGGCCGGCGCCCTGACCTCGGACCTGAGAGGGCTTATGGGGCTGGATGAGGCGGGGCGGACCGGCTTTGAGCAGGCGGGCGTGACCGGCTTCGAGGAGGCGGGTGTGACCGTCGAGCAGGGCACCAGCCCCCTCGGGAACTGGACCGCCGTGCCCTGGCTCGCCGCCCCTGTGCCCGAGCCCGGTGCCGTCCTGGCGGCCCGTGTGGTCCTCACGCGCGGGACCGCCGCCGCATGGGGCGCGGCGACGGTCTCGGCGTACGGGGACGGGGTCGTCGTGCGATGGGGCGATGGCGTGGAGAGCGTTGTGCCGCTGGTCTAGGGCCGGCCGGGGCCCTCCCGTGAGTTCGCTCCGGAACGCCCGCCGGGGCTCAGCGCGGAAGGGCGGGCTCCGCGACCACCCGGGACGCCGCCGCCTCCCACGCCGCCCGGTCCCCGCCGGGCGCGAAGTGGCGGAGCTCCTGAGTGGTGGCGACGAGCCGCCGCATCGAGGAGAGGCCGCCGACGAGGCCGTGGGCGCGCGCCTGCACCAGGATGTTGCCGAGGGCGGTCGCCTCGGCCGGGCCCGCGACGACCGGGAGCCCGGTGGCATCGGCGGTGAACCGGCAGAGCAGTTCGTTGCGCGAGCCGCCGCCCACCATGTGGATGCGGGTGATGTGGCGGCCGGCCAGCTCGGCGGCCTGCCGCAGCGCCCTGCGGTGGGCCAGTGCCAAGTACCCACCATGCGCATCCGTTCACGTAGATTCGTCGTCGCACTGGCCGTCACCACGGCCGGCAAGACCGACCCCAACGCGGCCACCGAGAAGGGCCTGACCGTCGGGTTCCTGCCCAAGCAGGTCAACAACCCCTACTTCAGCACTGCCGACAAGGGCGGCGGGGCCGCGGTCGAGGAGCTCGGGTCCACCTTCAAGGAGGTCGGCACCAGCAGCGGCACGAACACCTCCGGGCAGGTGTCGTACGTCAACACCCTGACCCAGCAGCAGGTCGACGCGATCGCGGTGTCCGCGCAGGACCCGGGCGCGCTGTGCACCGCGCTCAAGCAGGCGATGAAGAACGGTGTCAGCGTCGTAACGTACGGCCCTAACACCAAGACCGACTGCCGCAACGCCTTCTTCTCGCAGGCGAGCGCCGAGGACCTGGGCCGTACCGAGGTGCAGCTGCTGGCCGAACAGATCGACTACAACGGCGAAACCGCGACCCTCTCGGCGGCCCAAACGGCCACCAATCAGGACACCTGGATCGACTACATGAAGGAGGAACCGAAGAACCCCAAGTACAAGGACATCAAGCTGGTCAAGACCGCCCACGGCAACGATGACGCCCAGCAGCCCTTCCAGCAGACCCAGGGCCTGCTCCAAGAGCACCGAACCCGAAGAGGATCATTTCCCCGACCACGGTCGGCATCAAGGCGGCCGCACAGTACCTGTCGGGCTGCAAGTACAAGGGCAAGGTCAAGCTGACCGGCCTCGGCAACCCCAACGACATGCGCAAGTACGTCAAGAACGGCACCGTCGAGGCGTTCGAACTCTGGGACTCCGCCAAGCTCGGCGACCTCGCCGCCCGTCCGCCGTCGCGCTCGCCTCCGGGCAGATCACGGTAAGGAGAGGGAGACCTTCAAGGCCGGCACCACCACCTTCACCGTCGGCAAGGACGGTGTCATCAACCTCGGCAAGCCCACCGTCTTCAACGCGCAGAACATCGACAGCTTCTCGTTCCAATCCCCTCAGTCCCCAGGAGATCACGATGATGCGACGCCGTACCCTGCTCGCCAGCGCCTACGCGGCCACCCCGGGCCCTTCGGTCACCAAGTCCGGCACCAGCCAACTCGACGCCAAGGCCCTGTTCTTCGTCTCCTACGACGGCCTGGTCAACAACAACTCGTTCCAGAAGAACGGTCTGCTCACCTACAAGGGCTATCAGTACGCCGCCTGGTACACGTCCGACCGCAACGCCGTCGTGGCACGCCGCGCCGTCGGCTCCACCACCTGGTCCACCGTCAGGGCGGGCCACACCCTCAAGGCCAACGACTCGCACAACGTCATCTCCATGGGCGTCTCCAAGTCCGACGGCCGGCTACACCTCAACATGGACTCGCACAGCAACGGCTTCACCTACGTGAAGTCAGGAGCCGGCCTCCTGGACAACCCAGCGGGCACCGCCTGGACCACGGCCGTGTTCGGCGCCCCGCAGTCCACGCTCGACGGCCTCGCGCTCACCTCACAGTTCACGTATCCCCAGTTCCTCTCCACGCCCGACAACAAGCTCCAGCTCAGCTACCGGGTCGGCATCTCCGGCAACGGCCGCAACGCCCTCGCCGAGTACAACGGCAGCACCTGGACCAACCTGGGGGAGTGGTCGAGCTCGACGGGGACCTACACCAGCGAGCACGGCTCCTCCGGCGCCCGCAACATGTACCTCCACGGCATCGACTACGACGGCAACGGCCGCCTGCACTCCTTCTTCACCTGGCGCGAGCAGTCGGGCTCCGTGATGTGCAGCGGCGGCGGCCTCACCAACCACGATACCGGCTACGTCTACTCCGACGACAAGGGCCGCACCTGGCGCAACAACGCCGGAAACCTCGTCGGGACCACGGGCACCTCCAACCTGGTCGCCGTCACCGACGCGGGTCTGGTCGTGGACCCGCTCAACCCGGACCACTCCCTGATGAACCAGGAGAGCCAGTTCACCGACTCCGTCGGCCGCCCGCACGCGCTCATCAGCTACGTACCGGGCCGGTTCGGGCAGTGCACCACGAGCTACGCCGCCGACCGCATCGCCAACGGTCGCGTCTTCCACGTCCGCCGCAACGCCTCGGAGGCCTGGCAGAAGACCGAACTCCCCGTCGCACCGGCCTCCAGCCAGCGCACCAAGCTGGTCCTGGACAAGTACGACAACGCCTACGCGGTCCTCCCGTACGGCAGGATCGTCGGCGCCTCCGCGTCCTCCGGCTACACCGACTGGAAGCTGCTCTACGACGGCAGCGGCCTGAACGCATTCGGGGAGGTCGTCATCGACGACCTGAGGGTGAAGGCCGACAACGTGCTCTCCATGCTGTACCAGGAGAAGTCCACGGGCGCCACACCGTCGCCACTGCACGTGGTCGACTTCAAGCTCCCTGCCTGAGGGGCCTGAGGGGGACACGTACCGCGGGGGCCGCCCGATCGCGGATCGGGCGGGCCCTTCGGTTGGTGCTCGGCAGCTCAGCCCACCGCCACCGTGGACGAGCGGATCACCAGCCGTCCCGGTTGCAGCTCCACTCCGCTGCGGGTCTGCCCGTCCATTGCCTGGAACAGCGCCTGGGCGGCGGCCGAGCCGATCCCCTGGAGATTGTGGTCGACGCTGGTCAGTCCGGGGCGGGCGCCGTCCGTGAAGGCACGCCAGTTGTCGAAACCCATGACCGCCACGTCCCCCGGCACCGAGTGCCCGCGCTCGCGCAGGGTGTCGAGAACACCTCGTGCGATCTGGTCGCTGCCGCACAGGATGGCGTCCGTCTCCTCGCGCCGGTCGAGGAGCATCGCGGCTGCCGCCCTGCCCCAACCCTCCGACCAGTTGCCGTACAGCGGTTCCTCGACCAGGCCCAGGTCCGCCGCCGCCAGGGCCTGCACGGTCCCCTCGGCGCGCTCCCGCGCGGCCAGGTACCCGATGTCGCCGGTGATGTGGGCGATCCGGGTGCGCCCGCTGGACAACAGGTGCTGGACGGCCATATGTGCGGCGCCGACGCCGTCGGGGACGATCGAGAGGTCGTGGTCGAGGTCGGACGAGGGCGCGTACGCGTACACGACGGGCACCGGGAGTTCCCGGCCCAGAGAGGGCCGCGGATCGGTGCGGGAGCCCACCACGATGAGGCCGTCGACGCGACGCTCCAGCAGGGCCTGCACATGGTGCTGTTCCCGGATCGAGTCGCCCCGCGCGTCGCAGAGGAACACCGCCGCCCGTCCCGCGCCGAAGGCGTCCTCCGCCCCCATCAGGATGGGGATGCTGAAGCGGCCTTCGAGGTCGCTGGTCAGCAGGCCGACCGTCCCCGTGCGCCCCGCGAGGAGGCTCCGGGCCAGCGGGTTCGGGCGGAAGGAGAGCTGCTCGGCGGCCTCCTTGACCCGGGTTCGGGTCTCCGCGCGTACCTGGCGGCGTCCGTTGAGCGCCTTGGACGCCGTTGCCACCGAGACCCCGGCGAGACGGGCCACGTCGGTGAGTGTGGGGCGGGAGGCGGCCATACTGCCGGCCGGCCGGGAGACGTCGGTGGACTTCATGGCCGTGAGTGTAGTCGAGATTTCGCAGTCAACCGAAACTTTTTCGGCCGCTTTCCTAGTCGTTGCACAGGTTGGGAAAGGTGTCTGCGCGACTATTGACCCCGATCTGGTGATGGCCTACGTTTCAGGCCGAAAACCTTTTCCTGATGTTTCGGCACCGCCTTCCCGGCGGTCTCATCGAAGGAGCGCCACCATGAGGAGAGCCGCCTCGGCCGGATCCGTCCGGCGCATGGCCGCAACAGCCGTCACCCTCGCCGTGATGACGGCTCTCGCCACGGGGTGCGGCAAGGGAGCCGGTGCCGCCGGGGGCGACGGAGCGAGCACGACAGGGAGCACGAAGAGCGTCGATGACGGTTCCAAGCTGACCATGTGGACCCGGGCGGCCACCCAGGCGCAGAGCCAGAAGCTGGTGAAGGCGTACAACGCCAGTCACAAGAACCAGGTCGAACTGACCGTCATCCCCACCGATGACTACCAGGCCAAGATCGGGGCGGCGGCCGGCTCCAAGAACCTCCCGGACCTCTTCGCCACGGACGTCGTCTTCGCCCCCAACTACGCCACCAGCGGGCTGTTCGCCGACCTGACGAAGCGCATCGGGGCCCTGCCGTACGCCGACGACCTGGCCCCCTCCCACATCGAGGCCGGCACGGTCGACGGCAAGGAGTACGTCGTCCCGCACACCCTGGACCTGTCCGTCCTCTTCTACAACAAGGCGCTGTACAAGAAGGCCGGCCTCGACCCGGAGAAGCCGCCGACGACGCTTGCGGAGTGGGACAGCCAGGCGCGCAAGGTCGACAAGCTCGGCGGGGGCGTCGACGGAACGTTCTTCGGCGGCAACTGCGGCGGCTGCGGCGTCTTCACCTGGTGGCCGTCCATCTGGGCCGCGGGCGACGAGGTCATGAACGACGAGGGGACCGCCGCGAAGCTGGACTCCGAGACCGCGAAGTCCGTGTACGGCGTCTACCGCGGCTGGGCGAAGGACGGGATCGCGGCCCCCGGCGCCAAGGACGAGTCCGGCGCCACGTGGACCGGCCTGTTCCCCAAGGGGAAGATCGGCGTCATGCCGATGCCCTCGACCACGCTCGGCCTGATGCCGAAGAACCTCGACTTCGGCGTCGCCCCGATCCCCGGCCCCGACGGCGGCAACTCGACGTTCATCGGCGGAGACGCCATCGGCATCGCAGCCACCAGCAAGAAGGCCGACCAGGCCTGGGACTTCCTCAAGTGGCAGCTCAGCGACAAGGCACAGGTCGACGTGCTCGCCGCCGGCGGTGACATCGTGGCCCGCACGGATCTGGCCGACAACAAGTACGCCGCGACCGACCCGCGCCAGGTCACCATCAACAAGCTCGTCGCCAAGGGGCGCACCCCCTACGCGGCCAAGTTCGGCCAGACGTTCAACGACCCGAACGGGCCCTGGCTCAAGCTGATGCGGGACGCCGTGTTCGGCGACGCGAGCCGCATCGCCGCCGACAACAAGTCGATCACCGCCTCGCTGTCCGACTGACGAGGACCGCCCGGTGGCCGGGCGCGGGCCCCGCCACCACTCCATCCACCCCGTCCCACCCGGCCCCGGCCGGCGCCCACGCACCGTCTCCCCGCGAGCGTGTGCGACCGCCCGGGGCCCGGCGACCGACCACCACCCACCAGCGCATCCGAGGCCCCAGCCATGCCCGACCCGTTGTGTGCGCGCCGCATTCCAGGGAGCACCATGCCCACCCGAGCCGCCGATCCGCCAACCCGTACCCGAACCGCTTCCGGGCAGGACCCCGTTCGCTCAGGCCGCCGCCGGCAGCCCTGGTGGCGGAGCCGGAGCGCCATGGGCATGGCATACGCAACACCCACCGCCCTCTTCGTGACGGTGTTCTTCGTGGTGCCCTTGCTGTTCGTCGGACGCATGTCCGCCAGCGACTGGCCGCTGCTCTCCGGCTACCAGGGTCTCAACGCCCCGGCGAACTACACTGAGGTGGCCGACGGCGACCTGTTGTGGCCCGCCATCCAGTTCACCCTGCTGTACACCGTGATCACCACGGTCCTGCTCATCGGCGTCGCCCTGCTGCTCGCCCTGCTGGTTCAGGAGATCCGGCCCGGCGTCGGGTTCTTCCGTACCGCCTACTTCCTGCCCAGCGTGCTCGGCCTGGCCTCCGCGTCCCTGCTGTTCTGGGGTTTCTACAGCCCCTCCGCCGGACCGCTCGCCGATCTGCCCCACCGCCTCGGCCTGACGGACGGCCCCGTCTCCTTCCTCGGCACACCCACCGCGGCACTCCTGTCGACGGTCGGCCTCGTGGTCTGGAAGTTTGCCGGGTACTACATGCTCATCCTGCTCGTCGGCCTCCAGGGCATCGGGAACGACGTGTACGAGGCGGCGCGCCTGGACGGGGCGAGCCGGAGCCGGATTTTTTTCCACATCACCCTGCCGCTCCTACGCCCCTCCCTCGCGCTCACCCTCATCCTCTCCGTCACCGGATCGCTCCTCGCCTTCGACCAGTTCTTCATCCTCACCAAGGGCGGCCCCGACAACAGCACCGTCACCATCGTCCAGCTCATCTACCGGGAGGCGTTCCAGCGCCTCGACCTGGGTACCGCCGCGGCCCTGTCGGTCCTCGTGCTGCTCGCCCTGCTCATCCTGAACCTCGCCCAGTTCCGCGGTCTGCGCCGCGCCGACGAATCCTGAAGGAGCCGCCGCCATGGCCTCCCCGAGCGCAACGCGCAGCCCCGGCCGACGCACCGGACTCGGCAGCACCCCCTACTACGTCGTGGCCGGCGGGCTCGCCGTCCTGTTCCTCTTCCCTCTCGTCTGGTCGGCATGGGCCTCCGTCTCCCCCTCCGCGGGCACCTCCCAGGACTCGGGCTACGGCTTGGGTAACTACCGCGCCCTGCTCGACTACGACGCCGGGCTGTGGCGCTACCTCGCGAACAGCGCCCTCGTGTCGGTGCTGACCGTCGTCTTCACCCTCGGCGTCTCCCTGCTGGGCGGTTACGCCTTCGCCCGCTTCGAGTTCCCCGGCAAGAACCTGCTGTTCCTGGTGACCCTGGCCATCCTGATGGTTCCCTACGCCACCCTGCTCATCCCGCTCTACGTCCTGCTCGGGATGACCGGTCTGCAGAACTCCCTGGTGGGCCTCAGCCTCGTCCTGGCCATGTTCCAGCTGCCGTTCGCGACCTTCATGATGCGCATCTCCTTCGAGGCCATCCCGAAGGAGCTGGAGGAATCCGCGCTGCTCGACGGCTGCGGCACCTTCCGGGCGCTGACCCGGGTCATGGCACCGGCCGTCAAACCGGGTCTGATCACTGTCGGCCTGTTCGCCTTCCTGGCCGCCTGGAACGACTTCATCGCCCCGCTGATCCTCATCAGCGACAGCACCAAGGCCCCCCTGCCCCTGGCCATCGCCACACTGCGCCAGCAGAGCATGGGCGCCATCGACTACGGCGCGACCGAGGCCGGCGTCACGGTGCTGGCCGTGCCCTGTCTGATTCTCTTCATCGCGCTCCAGCGGCACTACATGCGCGGCTTTATGTCCGGCGCGCTCAAGGGCTGAGAGCTCCGCTCCCGCGTCTCCTCCTCGCCCCGCGCCAACCCCGTCATCTCCTGTGAAAGGCCCCCTCCATGGCCCTGCCCTCCTCCCGCCCTGCCCCGTTGCTGCCCAGCCGCGGCCGGCTGCTCCCCCTCGGCATGGACGAGGTACGTCTGACCGGCGGCTTCTGGGGCCACCGACAGCACGTCAACGGCGCCGCCACGCTGGAGCACTCCCTCACCTGGATACGCAAGTCCGGCTGGATCGACAACTTCCGTGCCGCGGCCGAGGGCCGCGCCCACCGCGACCGCCGTGGCCCGATCTTCGCCGACTCCGACGTCTACAAGCTCCTGGAGGCGATGGCCTGGGAGGCGGGCCGCCGCGACGACCCGGAGCTCGACGCCGTCATCGACGAGGTCACCGCCGTCATCGTCACCGCCCAGAGCGACGACGGCTACCTCCACACCGGCTTCGGCGGCCCCGGACAGTCCGCACGCTACAGCGACCTCGAATGGGGCCACGAGCTGTACTGCTACGGCCACCTCATCCAGGCCGGCATCGCCCAGGCCCGCGCCCGGGGTGAGGGAGAACTGACCCGGGCCGCGTTGCGCGCGGCGGACCACGTGTGCGAGGTCTTCGGGCCCGGCGGCATCGAACGCGTCGGCGGACACCCGGAGATCGAGCCGGCCCTCGCCGAACTGACCCGCCTCACCGGAGACCCCCGCTACCTCGCGCAGGCCGCCCTCTTCATCGACCGGCGCGGCCGGCGCACCCTCGCGGAGATTCCCTTCGGCCGCCCCTACTTCCAGGACGACCTGCCTGTTCGCGAGGCCGACGTGCTGCGCGGACACGCCGTGCGCGCCCTGTACCTCGCGGCCGGCGCGGTCGACGTGGCCGTCGAGCGGGACGACGACGAACTGCTCGACGCGGTCGTGCGGCAGTGGGAGGCGACGGTCGCCCGGCGCACCCACATCACCGGCGGTATGGGGTCGCACCACACCGACGAGTCCTTCGGCGACGACTTCGTCCTGCCGCCCGACCGGGCCTACGCCGAGACCTGCGCCGGCATTGCCTCCGTCATGCTTTCCCAGCGCTTGCTCTTGGCCACCGGCGAGCCCCGCTACGCCGACCTCGCGGAACGCACCCTCTACAACGTCGTCGCCGGCTCCACGGGCGAGGACGGGCGGTCCTTCTTCTACGCCAACTCGCTGCACCAGCGGCGCCGCGGCGAGGAGCCGGACGCGCACGCGGAGAGCCCTCGCGCCGACTCCAGTATGCGGGCGCCCTGGTTCGCCGTCTCCTGCTGCCCGACCAATGTCGCCCGCACCCTGGCGACCCTGGGCACGCACCTGGCCACCCGCGACGACGACGGACTCCAGATCCACCACTACGCCGACGCGGACATCCGCACGGAGGTGGCGGGCACCGGCCCGGTGGGCGTCGACATGCGCACGCGCTACCCGTACGAGGGGGAGGTGACCTTGCGGGTCACCCACGCTCCCGGAACCCCGTGGACCCTCACCCTGCGCGTCCCGGCCTGGGCGCGGGGCGCGGTGCTGACCGACGCGGCCGGCGACCGCCACGATGTGCGGCCGGGCACGACCGAGCTGACCCGCACCTTCGCACCGGGCGACGAGATACGCCTGCACCTGCCCATGGCGCCCCGCTGGACGGCCGCCGACCCGCGTGCCGACGCGCTGCGCGGTCAGGTGGCCGTCGAGCGCGGCCCGTTGGTCATGTGCCTCGAGTCGGTGGACCTGCCCGACGGCCGCGACGTGGACACGGTCGTCGCCGACCCCTCGGTCCCGCCCCGCGACGGCACGGGCGGGGACGGGAGCACAGTGGTGGCCGGTGCGCTGGCGGACACCGTGGACGAGGCATGGCCCTATCCCGCTCTGAGCGAGCGCCTGGAACCGGCGACGGACCAGGCGGAGTTGCTGCTCAGGCCGTACTGCGCCCGGGGCAACCGAGGTCCGTCGACCATGCGCGTGTGGCTGCCGGCGGTCCGGCCGGACCACGGCTGACCGGCGCGGGCCACCGGAAACCCCACACCCCCCGAGCTCCGGGCGGACGCGGACGTCCCCGGCGTCCGCCCGGGCAACGAAACCCTTTCGTTCGAGGCCGCACCCGCTGGGGACGAGTGGGGCGGCCCGCCACCAAGGAGATCCCGCATGAGCAGGAGCACCGGCAACGGAGCCGCAGACCACTCGGTGTCCAGGCGCGACATCCTCCGGCTGGGAACGGCAGCAGGCGTGGGGGCGCTGGGGCTGGGCCTGACCACCGGGGCGGCCGGCCCCGCGGGCGCAGCCGACGCAGGCCTCGAAGTACTCACATCCCCGAACTTCAACGTCGGCATCAGCCGGGCGACGGGCGGCATCTACCGGTTCTCCAACCCCACGGACACGGCGTACCTCACCAACTACGTCCTGAACCCGCAGCTCCGGCCGGCCTTCGACATCAACGACTCGCGCTGGCTCGGAGACATCGTCCTCACCACGAACGGCGTCACCCGGGTCACCTCGCTCTCCGACGACATCCGCACGGTGACGCGCAACGGTGACGAGGTGAAGGTGGTCTACGCCGGCACCGCCGCCCACGCCAACGGCATCCGCGGCTTCGGCCTCACGCTCTCGTACAAGCTGTCCGGGACCGCCGCACTGGACTGGACCATCACCCTCACCAACACCTCCGGCGCGCCCCTGGAGGTCCAGGATCTCGGCATCCCCATGCTGATGAACTCCTGGTGGACCGGTGGAAACCAGACCGGCATCTACGAGCAGAACGTGGGTCGGCACTCCTTCGTCGCGAAGCACGGCTCGTACGTGTACTGGCAACGGCCCAACGGCGTCGGCCCCTACCTCGTCATGGCGCCCAAGGACGGCACCTCGCTGGAGTTCCGCGACAAGGCGCGCACGGCCGAGGGGCCCTTCGGCGAGGTCGACCCGTCGTGGGAGGGCCTCATCCAGTTCAACATCCACTCCAAGACCCTGCAGACCGCGCGCGCCAACAAAATCGGCGGGTACCTCCCGGCCACCTCACTGACCCTCGCGGCGGGCGCCTCCCAGACCTACAAGTTCACCTTCCGGTGGGCCCAGAACTACGCAGACCTCCGCAACGTCCTCTACGACACCGGCGTGGTGGACGCGGTGTCCCTGCCCGGCATGGTCATCCCCCAGGACCAGACGGCCACCCTCGCCGTCCGGGCCAAGGGCGGCATCGAGTCGGTCGTCGGCGAGAGCGGCAAGGGAGTCACCGTCACCTCCCGCGGCAGCGCCAACGGCTACTCACTGTACGCACTGGGTTTCGCCCAGCTGGGCCCCGCGAACGTCGTGGTGCGGTACGCCGGCGGGCGTGAGTCGGTGCTCCAGTACAACTCGATCAAGCCCATCGAGCAGCTGATCGACACCCACGGCACGTTCCTCGTCGACCGCCAGCAGGCCCGGAACACCGGCCACGGCTACGAGGGTGCCTTCCTCCAGTGGGACATGAGCCGGCAGCAGCTCGTCACCTGGCACAACTACCCGGGCGGCGGCTGGAAGCAGTGGATGGCCGGCGGCTCCGACGACCTCGGCCTCTCGCCCGCGGTCTTCCTCACCGAGAAGAACCTCCAGAAGCCCGACCAGGCGCAGATCACCGCCGTCGACTACTACCTCACCCACTTCATCTGGGGATACCTCCAGTCCCACACCGACTCCTCGGGCAACCGCACCTACCGGGTGTACCACTGGTACGACGGCACCGACGGCACCGGCCCGGGCACCGCCGACGGGAAGGCCACCTGGCGGGTGATGAACTACCCGCACGTGTGGAACACGTACTTCAACATGTACCGCATCGCGAAGACGTATCCGGCGATCACGACCGCGCTCACCGCCGATGAATACCTGATGCGTGCCTACCGCACGATGCGCGCCTACTTCCTGCACCCGAACGTCGGCACGCTCGACGACGCCTCCCGGACCATGGGCTCCATGGGTGAGCACACCATGCCCGAGATCGTCGCCGCGCTCCGTACGGAGAAGCACTCCGCACAGGCGGACGAACTGGACGGCTACATCAGGACGAAGGCCGACGCAATGCTGTCGCGTGCCTACCCGTTCGCCTCCGAGATGAGCATCGACACCACCGCCTTCGAGACGACATACACCCTCGCCAAGCGGTACGGCAACGACGCGATGGTCAAGAAAACCACGCTCGCCTCCCTCGCCGCCCGCGGCACACAGCCGCTCTGGTATTACTACGGCTCCGACAACCGCCACATGGGCGAGTCGTGGTGGAACCTCGGCTACGAGACCCAGCTCGGCGCCTGGCAGCAGCAGGACTACCTGCTTAACTACGACCCGTCGGCCGCCGGCCTCGACACCGACACCGTGCTCCGGTCGACGTACGGCGCCTACCTGGGAGGCTGGGCCAACATCAACTCCGGGCAGATCAGCGGCGGTGCCGCCAACATCGGCGCCGCCTCCTGGCAGTACCAGAGCGAAAAGGGCACCGGCGAGGGCACCTGGAGCTTCATGCCTCAGCTGAACAACTGGTGGGCCTGGTCGGGCGAAGCCGATCTCGGCTTCTGGGGCGGCCTCAAGACGGCCTGCGTGCACGTCGTCAACGACGGAATCGTCGGCCTCTACGCCTACGGCGGCACCGTGAGCCTCACAGGCGGCAGCTACGTGATCACTCCGAAGGACGGTGTGCGCAAGCGCCTCGCGGTCCACCCCACGCAGAAGTTCGCCCTCGAACTGGTGGCGGCCCGGTACACCCGGGCGCAGATCACCACCGACCTCCGAGACATCCGCCTCCAGCTGGAGAACGTCACCAGCGGCAGCTACTCCCCGACGATCAACCTGCGTAACCTGCCGTCCGGTACCTACAAGGCGACCGTCGACGGGGCCACTGCGAGCACCACGTTCACGAGCGACGGCAGGACGGCCTCCGTCCAGCTCCTGAACCTGTCGGGTTCGACGGCGTCCGTCAGG
Source organism: Streptomyces sp. NPDC079167 (assembly GCF_040686735.1). Taxonomy (NCBI): domain Bacteria; kingdom Bacillati; phylum Actinomycetota; class Actinomycetes; order Kitasatosporales; family Streptomycetaceae; genus Streptomyces; species Streptomyces sp. NPDC079167. Next base: position 22,819 of record NZ_JBFBLO010000019.1, read on the forward strand.
ATCACCCGCTGACCCTGTGAGCCCGGAGCCGGCAGCAACTCTGCCGGCTCCGGGCGATCCGATGTGGTGTGGCGCCGACGGGGCCGTCTACCTGATCACACCTGTGGCCGTGTCAACGGTCCACGAGTCCCGGCAGGCGATCGACACGGTGGTTTCGCTGATGCCGAGCGGCTGCCAGATGTACCGTGAGTCGCTGAGGTTGCCGGAGTTCCACCGGTCGCCCATGAAGACGTAACCGGTCGTGCCGGAGCCGGTGATGGGCTGGATGGACGTGGTCTGCGAGTTGCACGTGTTGGTGCCGGACGGCGCGAAACTGCGCCAGGTCGACCAGGTGCCCGTGAGGGAGGTGGCGGTCGCGTACTGATTGTCGTTGGTCGACCAGCCGGTCAGGTGCGAGCCGAAAAGGTAGTAGGTGCCACCGATCTTGACCATGGTCGGCGACTCGTACTGGGGCAGGGTCTTGACCAGGGCGGCCACGCCGAGGAAGTCCGGTGAGAGCCGGTAGATCTGCAGCTTGGCGTTGGTCCTGTCCTCACTCAGGAGGTAGGCGGTGCTGCCGTCGAGGAACAGGTTGTCGTCCAGGCTGTCATGGCCGAGAGGCTTGAAACTGCCACGGTAGCTGTAGGCACCGCACACGCTGCTGCTCGTGGCCACACCGGCCTTCCGTTCGGAGTAGTTGCTGTTGTCGATGTGCATGTACATGACAAATTGTCGCGTGGAGCTGTTGTAGACGACGTGCGGCCGCTCGACGATTCGGTTGGGTCCGAGGTCCCCACTGGGCTGCCGCGTCAGAACATTGCGGACGAAACTCCAGTTCTTGAAGTCGGTCGACGAGTAGCACTTGATGTTCTGGAAGGGGGACCCGTCGGTCTTGTCCTCGCCCAGCCAGTAGTAGGTTCCGCCGACCTTGGTGATGCCTCCTCCGTGCGCCTGTATGACGTTGCCCGATGTGTCGTGCCAGACCGTGCCGGGGTAGCGGGTCACGGGTGCGGCCTGGGCGGGCTGGGTCACCGCGAGGAGCCCGAGAAGCACCCCGAGGACGGCAAGTACGCGTTTCATGGCATCTCTCCTTCGATGTCGGATCGCCACACCTTGGTAGAGCCGCCGTGGGCATCTGTGCGAGCGGGCGAACCGGATTCGGTCGGAAGCAATCAGAAGTGACCGTGTGCGCGCTCCCTCCGGGGCCTGAAGACCGCCCTGGCCGAAAACCGGTCCATGGTCCCGCCTCGCGGCCGGCGCTCTATGCTCTGAAGGTTGCCGGCCCCGTTACGGGAGGGGCTCGGGCCCGGGTGCCGTAGCACGCCGAGGGCGGGAGTCGGAAGGGAGCGGTGCAGCGGCATGACGAGTGTCACCGGCAGCTCGGAGCGGAAGAAGAGGGCCACCATCTGGGAAGTGGCGGAGCTGGCGGGTGTGTCGCACCAGACGGTGTCGCGCTACCTGAGGGACAGCAACGGCTTGAAGCCCGCCACGCGTCAACGTGTGCGGCAGGCGGTCGAAGAGCTGAACTACCGGCCCAACCTCGTCGCACGGTCGATGCGGACCCGGCGGTCGAACCGGATCGCGGTCGTGCTGCCCGAGCTGACGAACTTCGTCCCCGCCCCCGTGCTCAAGGGTGCCTCGGCTGCGGCGCACGAAGCCGGATACATCACTGATGTCGTGGGGTTGGCGGGCGGCGAGACGCGTCGTGCCGAAGGCGTCCAGTCCCTGCTGGAGACCCACCAGGCCGAGGGAGTGCTCTCCTTCGTACCTCTGGCCGATATGAGCGGATGGTCCGACGGTGCGGGAAGGCCCGTCGTGGTCGTCGGAGAGTACGACGACAACATGCACTCCCGGGGAGCTCTCGCCGCAGGGGAGCCCGCCGAGCACATCATCCGCCACCTCGCGGCCCTCGGTCATCGCCGGTTTCTGCATGTAGCGGGTTCACAGGAGTGGGCCTCCGCGCGCAATCGGCGGACCGTGTACGTGGAGACGGTGACCAGGCTCGGGCTGGAGTCCTACGGCGTGGTGGACGGGGACTGGTCCGTCCGCTCCGGATACGAGGCGGCCCGGGACCTCCCGGTGAACAGCGGAGTGACCGCCGTGCTCGCCGCCAACGACTACGTCGCCATGGGTGTGATCCGCGGCTTCCAGGACCGGGGACTGAAAGTGCCGCGGGACGTGAGCGTTTTCGGCTGGGACAACGAGCAGTTCACCGAGTACTTCTCTCCGACGATCTCGACGGTTCACCTCGACCGTGAGGCTCTGGGCCGCCGGGCGATGCAGTCCCTTCTCGGTCGCATCGGCGGGCAGCCCGCCCCGGAGCCCCGGAGAAGCACGCCGTTCCACCTCGTTCCGCGAGGTTCCAGCGGCCCGGCTCCCCGCTGAACGGCCTGCTCGGAGGCGCTCCTTCCTTCGGCCGGCCACGGTGACGTATCGAGTGGAAGGTGATCGATCACGGGGCGCTCTCCCTGGAGGGACCTCCATGTCGCGTTGATTGCATCCAGTGATGGCCGTGGGGAACGCCATCGCCACTGATCGGCCACGAAGCGCTGGTTGCTTCACGGCCAGTCGCGCGCGGAGGGTTGACGCCTTCAGTGATCGATCACTATGTTCACGTTGCCGTAACCCGCAAGGTGGTCCCGAGTCCAACCGATGCACTCGATGGCTCGCTGAAAAAGATCGGCAGGGGTCCTGCCGTCAGTCTTCCGTCGAGGTGAACGACGGCACATCCCTGGATGGGCGACCGCAAGTCGCCCCGTGGGCGGGGTGATCGTTCGTTGGTTGGCACGTATGCGTCATGCAGGCGGTCACGTCCCTGTCGAGGCCGGCGCAGTAACAAGTCCGGCCGTCCTCGCGCCCTATCCCAGCACGGCACTCCGCGAAGGAGATCAACATGGCACCCGAACGCGAAAGCAACCACATCGGCCGCCGGGCCCTGCTCGCCGGCGGCGGCGCCCTCGCCCTGTCGGCGTTCCTCGAAGCGCCCGCCTCCGCAGCCGAGGTCCCCCCGAACCCGTTGCAGAAGTCCGGCTGGACCCTCGACCGGCACGACGAGTTCAACGGCAGCCTCGACTCGAGCCTGTGGGTGACGAAGTACCTCGAGTCCAGGACGACCGCAGAACGCGCGGCTGCGCGTTACGGGTTCCGGAACAACGCCCTGATCCTCCGGATCGAGGACTCCCAGCCCACGTACTATGCGGGCAACCCCATGAAAGTGTCGAGCATTCAGACCGGCCAGATGACCGGCCTGCACAAGACGACTCCCCTCGACCACAGCATCCCCACGAAGTGGAACTACACTCCCAAGTACGGGTACTTCGAGATCCGCGCCAAGACCTCCGCGCGCAGCGGGCTGCACGCCGCCTTCTGGGCCGTCGGAACCCAGAACTCGGCCGGCCAGAACGCTGAGATCGACATTCTGGAGGACCCGGGCCCGAACCCGAACCAGTTCCTGTTCAATCTGCACAAGTGGTCGGACCCGAACCTCGCCGAGTCCAGCAACACGATCACCACCGGCTTCAACCTGAACAACGAGATGCACATCTACGCACTGGAGTGGAACCAGTCGCAGATCAAGCTGTACATCGACAACAAGCTGGTGAAAACGATCAACTCGTCCCCGGCCTACAACATGGCGTTCCTCCTGAGTATCTACGAGAACGCAGGGTGGACCGGCACCGTCGATCCCACCGACACCCGGCCGAAGGAGTTCGTGGTCGACTACTTCCGCGCCTACAAGCCGGCCTGACCCCTTCTCCATGGTGACGCAGCGAATATTGCCCTTCGAGGAAATATTCGCTGCGTCACCATGCAATGATTGCCGCATGAGACAGGGCGATGTGCTGAAGGCGCTCGGCGCGAGGGCGGCCGACCAGTGGGGTCTGGTGACCGCGGCGCAGGCGAAGCTGGACGGTGTGCAAGGAGTGCAGCTGTTGCGGCTGGAGCGCGCGGGGTTGCTGAGGAGTGTCGGTCACGGGGTCTACCTCATGTCCGACGTCGCGCCGCCGGAGCACCTCCGCGCCAAGGTCGCATGGCTGAGGCTCGCTCCCAAGGCCGCGGTGCGGCCCCGCCGTGCCGAAGGCCCGCGAGCGGGTGTCATCTCGCATGCCTCCGCCTGTGAGGTTCACGGGCTGGGCGATCTTCCTGCAGGCCGGGTCGAACTCACTGTCCGGACACGGCGCACCACACGTGACGAGAACGTGGTGCTGCACTGCGCGGAGATGAGGCCCGAAGAGGTCACCCTCGTCGAGGGCCTGCCGGTGACCACGGTGGAGCGAACCATCGGTGACCTGCTGCGAAGCCGCACCGAAGGCGCCCACGTGGGCGCGGTCATCGCCGACGCCGCCGCGAAGGGGGCGATCAGCGCGGACCGCCTGGCCGGGCGGGTCGAGCCCTTCGCCGGCGCGTACGGACTTCCGCCCGGGACACCCGGTCGGAAGCTGGTGGAAACGCTGTGCGAGCAAGCGGGACGCGTCCCGCCCAGCGAGACATCCGAGGCACCCGAGGCACGAGAGGCCGGCCCGGACAAGAAGCGGGCGACGATTTGGGAGGTGGCGCAGAGAGCGGGAGTCTCGCACCAGACCGTGTCCCGCTACCTGAAGAACGACGGCGGAATGAGACCGGCGACGCGGGAGAGGATCGACCGTGCCGTTGCCGAGCTGAACTACCGTCCCAACCTCATCGCGCGGTCGATGAGGACGCAGAAGTCCAACCGGATCACGATCGTGTTGCCCGAACTGACGAACTTCGTGCCCATCCCGATTTTGAGGGGAGCCTCGGCCGCCGCGCACGAGGCCGGCTACATGACGGACGTGGTCGGACTGGAGGGCGGGGAGTCACGGCGCGCGGAGAGTGTGCTCTCCCTGCTGGAGACGCAACAGGCGGAGGGAGTCCTGTCCCTGGTCCCGGTGGCTGGTCTGGCGGATCAGGCCTGGGACCGGCGCCGCCCCGTCGTAGTACTCGGCGAGTACGACGACGACATGCACGCGCGGGGAGAACTGGCGAACGGGCGGCCCGCCGAGCAGATCGTCCGCTACCTCGCGGGCCAGGGTCACCGTCGCTTCCTCCACATCGCCGGTTCCCGGACGTGGGCGTCGGCGCGCAACCGGCGGGCTGTGTACGTGGACGCGATCGACCGGTTGGGGCTGGAGTCCTACGGAGTCGTGGACGGGGACTGGTCGGTGCGGTCCGGATACGACGCGGCCCGTGACCTGCCCGCCGATTCCGGAGTGACGGCAGTGCTGGCCGCCAACGATTTCGTCGCCATGGGCGCCATCCGCGGATTTCAGGACCGCGGTCTGCGCGTGCCGCAGGACGTGAGCGTCTTCGGTTGGGACAACGAACAGTTCACCGAGTACTTCCTGCCGACGATCTCGACCGTGGACATCGACCGCGAGACGCTCGGCCGCCGGGCGATGGGCTCCCTGCTGGGGCTGATACGAGGCGAGCCGGAGGCGACGGTCGATGTCAGTGACCTCTTCCGCGTGGTCCCCCGCGCGTCGAGCGGCCCGGCCCCCGGCGCGTGGGGCGCGGTCGGCTCGTAAACGACCGGCCCTCGGTTCCGTCCGCCGGGTGGGCCGCAGGGGCGGCGAGGGCGGCAGGCCCCAAAAAGTGATCGATCACTGAGCAACTATTGACGCTCAGGGTGACCGATCACTAAGTTCAGGTTGCCGGCCCGTTACGGTGCCGTGCCACGCACTTCTCCAAATTCCGTTCCGTTTCGCTGGACCGCGCGCTGCGGCTCAACGCCCTGGTGGCACGTCGACGTGCCGGGGAAGGAAAGACATGACACGACGAGGTACAAGGCTGGGGAGACTGGCTCCCTCCCTGGTGGGAGTCACCATCACGGCTCTGGCCGCCGCCTCCCTCACCGCGTGCGGAGCACCCGGTTCCGAGTCGTCTTCGTCAAAACCGACCGAGCCGAAGAAGCCGTCCAAGCCGATCACCCTGACCGTCCTCGACGGCAGTGGTGACCTGGCAGGGGGAGGCAAGGAGGCCATCGACGCCTTCGTCAAGGCGAATCCGGACCTGGTCTCCGGCGTCACCTACCAGACCGCCGCCTCGACCGATGTCGCCGGGAAGATCAAGGCTCAGCAGAGCGGCGGGGACGTAGACATCTCGCTGGTTCTAGGCGGGCCCGACGTGCTCGGAGCCGCCCAGCAGCAGAAGCTGCTCATCAAGCAGCTGCCCGACCAGTCGAAGGCCTTCGACCTGGCCGCCATTCAGGACGAGCCGCGCAAGGCGCAGCAGGATTCGGCCGGTGGGTACGGGATCCTGGTCAACTACGACACGAACGGGCCGTTCATCGATTACAACGCGTCCGAGGTCACCGAGTCGAAGGCCCCCACCACTCCCGACGAGCTCCTGGCCTGGGCGAAGTCACACAAGGGCAAGTTCAGCTATGCGCAGCCCGCCGCGTCCGGATCGGGCCGCGCCTTCATCCAGGCCCTGCCCTACATGCTGGGCGACAAGGACCCCTCGGACCCCGGCAAGGGTTGGGACAAGACCTGGAAGTACCTCGAAGAACTCGGCCGGTACGTCAGCAGCTACCCGGCGAGCTCCACACTGCTGGCCCAGCAGTTCGGCGCCGGCCAGCTCGACGTGATACCGACGATCATCGCGCACGACGTGTCGAACCGTAAGAGCGGCACCTGGCCCGAGGACACCGGGATCGCGCTCTTCGACAAGCAGAACTGGATCAGCGACGGGCACTTCGCGCTGGTCCCCAAGGGCATCAGCCCTGAGACGTACTACGTCGTCCTCGAGCTCCAGTCCTACATGCTGCAGCGTGAGGCCCAGCAGAAGCGCCTGACGACCGGGGTGCTCACCACGGCCAACAAGAACGTCACCACCGACAACTCCGGCGCCACGGTCAAGACCTTCGTCGGCAAGTGGGGCCGTCCGGACTTCTATGCCAAGGCACTCAACACGGGCGAGGTCCGCCTTCCATTGACGCCGGAGAAGATGCAGGAGGCCTTCGACCTGTGGCAGCGAAACGTCGGCTCCAAGGTGGGCGGCTGACCCATGACCACCGCGACCATGAGCAAGCCCGCCGTGGGGTTTGAGAAGCTCTCGATGCGGGGCGTCACCCGCAGCTACGCTAAGGCCGCCGCCCCGGCCCTGTCCCACCTGGACCTGGAGCTGGCCCGGGGCGAGTTCGTCGCCCTCCTGGGGCCCTCGGGCTGCGGCAAGTCGACCGCGCTGGCCTGCATGGCCGGCCTGCAGCCACTGACCAGCGGGTCGATCTGGCGCGACGACGTCCGCCTGGACACCCTGCCGCCAGAGAAGCGCGGCTTCGGCATGGTCTTCCAGAACTACGCGCTGTTCCCGCACATGAGCGTTCAGAAAAACGTCGAGTTCGGCCTCAGCATGCGCCGGGTGCCCAAGGACCGGCGTCATGAGCGAGCGCAGCGGGCACTGAAGCTGGTGCAGTTGGAGGAGCACGCCGGCAAGCTGCCCTCCCAGCTCTCCGGCGGCCAGCAGCAACGGGTCGCCATCGCCCGGGCGCTGGCGATCGACCCGGAGATCGTCCTCATGGACGAGCCCCTGTCGAACCTCGACGCCGCCCTGCGCATCGAGATGCGTACCGAGATCAAGCGGCTCTACCAGGAGCGCGGGCTGACCGTCCTCTATGTCACTCACGACCAGGAGGAGGCTCTTTCCCTGGCCACCAGGCTGGTAGTCCTCCGGAAGGGCGTGCTGGAGCAGACCGGTACTCCTCAGGAGGTGTACACCAACCCGGCCAGCGCCTATGTCGCGGGCTTCATGGGCTACCGCAACCTCTTCCCGGCCAAGGTCGAAAGCACCGGCCCGGGCGACGACGTCAGCGTCGGGGCGCACGGCACCGTCCTGCACGGCACCCGTCGCGCAGCGTCCGGCGGCGCTGCCGGGGCCGCCGTCAGCGTGGCCATCCGCCCGGAGGACCTCGTCGTCGGCGGACGCGCGACCGGCAACTCGATCAAGGCGATGGCCGAGGTCGTGGAGTACCACGGACGGGAACTGTCCGTGCAAGCGCGCACCGGTCCGGACACGGTGCTGCACCTGAAGACGAACGAACCCGTCGTCGCCGGAGCTGTCCTCGACCTGGGCGTGGTCCCGGACCGTGTCCTGGTCTACCCGGCCGACGACGGCGGGGAGACGGGCCGGCCCCATGTCTGATCTCCTCGAGCGGCCGCGGGCCGCCGACACACCGCGCCATCCGCTGCGGCACCGGCTGGCGGAACGGGGGATCGACTGGTCCCTGCTGTTGCTGCTGCCCGCGGTGGCGGTGATCGCCGGGCTGTTCCTCTACCCGTTCGTCTACGGAGTCACGATCTCCTTCCAGCCCATGGAAGGCGGAGGGGCGTTCGCGAACTACCGCGACTTCTTCTCCGACTCCTACCAGCGCGACGCGATCTTCAAGACGCTGAAACTCGCCGTCCCGGTCGCCATGGTGAGCGTCGGTCTCGCCGCGCCCATCGCCTACCAGTGCCGACGCAACTTCCGCGGCCGCAAGCTGGTCACCCTCGCGCTCATGCTGCCCATCACCTTCGGCAGCATCCTCGTCGCCCAGGGCATGCTGCGGGTCTTCTCCCCCTACGGCTGGGTCAACCTCACCCTCGAAGAACTGGGCCTGCCCCACGGCACGTTCCTCTACAACTACCAGGGCACGTTCATCGCAGCCGTGCTGACGACCCTGCCCCTGTCCTTCCTCCTGCTGATGGGTTTCTTCGGCGGCATCGACCCGGCATTGGAGAACGCCGCCGCCACCCTCGGGGCCTCCCGCGCCACCCGCTTCTGGAAGATCGTCATGCCACTGGCGATGCCCGGCATCCTCACGGCGCTGATGCTCGCCCTGGTCGAGGCCTTCGCCATCTTCCCGTCGGCGATCCTGGTCGGTCAGCCCGACAATGCCACACACGTCCTGACCATCCCCATCTACCACGCCGCGTCGCAGCGTTCCGATTACACCCAGGCATCCGCCATCGCCATCGTCCTCACGGTGATCGAACTGCTGATCCTCGGGCTGATGGTCCTGCTCCGCAACACCCTGTACAAGGGCCCAGCGGTGGGAGGAAAAGGCTGATGAGCACGATCACCGCCCCGAAAACCGGCCGACCCGAACCCGCTGCGCCGGCGGAGCGCACCGCCCGCTCCCGTCCCACCGTCACCGCCGTAGTGAGCTGGGCCGTCGCCAGCCTGTTCACCGCGGTCCTCCTCGCAGTTCTGGGATCGGTCCTCGTGGCCGCCTTCGGCAGCACGTGGCGAGGAACCTGGCTGCCGAGCGGCTGGTCGCTCGACTGGTTCCGTCAGGCCTGGGACACACCGGGACTGGCCGACTCCATCGCCGTGACCTTCCAAGTGGCCGTGGCCGACGTCCTGCTGGCCCTGACCATCGGCGTGCCCGCCGGCTACGTCCTGGCCCGCAAGACCTTCCCGGGCCGCTCGGCAATCCTGCTGCTCCTGCTGTTCCCGGCCATCCTGCCGCCGCTCACCTACGCGGTGCAGCTGGCGGCCCTGATGTACCGCCTCGGCCTCGGCGGCACCCTGACAGCGGTCGTCCTCGTCAACCTGGTCCCGATCCTGCCCCTGGTCATCCTGGTCACCGTGCCGTTCGTCGAGCAGATCTCACCGGACGTGGAGAACGCGGCCAAGGTGTTCGGAGCCAACAATCTGCGACTGTTCCTTCGGGTGTTGGTCCCGTTGCTGATGCCCGGCATCGTCGCCGCCGGCGTCCTCAGCCTGGTCCGTGTCCTGGGATCTTTCGAGCTGACCTTCTTCGTCAGCAGTGCGAAGACCCAGACTCTGGTGGTGACGATCTTCGGCGCCATGTCCGACCCGGGCGGACCCCCGGCCGCTCTCACGGCTGCCATGACGGTCTTCTACATGGCCATCGCCCTGATCGGTCTCGTCATCAGCCTGCGCTTCGCCAACCCCGCCCAAGCTCTGTCGGGCCGAGCCCACGGCTCGTCCTGAGTCCTTACGAAAGAACCTTCATGCCCGAGCACTACCCGCCGATACGCGTGGCCGTCGTCGGCACCGGCAACATCGCCGAGACCTGCCACCTGCCCGCGATCCAGGCCCAGAACGGCGAAGTCACAGCCGTGGCCGTCGTCGACGTCGACCACGCCCGCGCCACCTCCTTCGCCACCCGTTGGGGCATCCCCGCCGTCTACGACAACCTGCGGCAGATGCTCCAGGACGCGAGCCCCGACCTCGTCATCGTGTGCACGCCCCCCGTCGCTCACCGCGAGGCCATCACCACCTGCCTCGACGCCGGCGCATCGGTGTGGTGCGAGAAGCCGCCCACCCTGTCGCTCGCCGAGTACGACGCCATCAGCGCCCACGAGCGCGAAGAGGGGCCGTACGTGTCCTACGTCTTCCAGCACCGCTTCGGCTCCGCCGCCCGGGCCCTCCAGGAGCACATACGCACCGGAAGCCTCGGCGCGCCCCTGGTCGGCATCTGCCACACCCTCTGGTATAGGGACGACGCCTACTTCGATGTCCCGTGGCGGGGCAAGTGGGAGACCGAGGGCGGCGGTCCCACCATGGGCCACGGGATCCACCAGATGGACTTGATGCTCACCCTGATGGGGGAGTGGACCGAGGTCCGTGCGGCCACCGGCACCCTGGCCCGCGACGTGGAGACCGAGGACGTCTCGATGGCTCTGGTCCGCTTCGCCAACGGCGCCATGGTGTCCATGGTGAACAGCGTTCTGTCCCCGCGCGAGACCAGTTACCTGCGCTTCGACTTCCCCGAGGCCACCGTGGAACTCGAGCACCTCTACGGCTACGACAACTCCCACTGGACCTGGACCCCGGCCGTTCACCGAGGCGACGCCACCGCCGCCGACCTCGGCGCGCCCGCCGACAACGACGCCAGCTCGCACGCCGCCCAACTGCGCCTCCTCATCGCTTCCTTGCGTGTCGGCCGACGGCCCGAGGCCAGCGGCGACGACGGCCGTCGCGTGCTTGCCTTCATCGCGGCCCTGTACGAATCGGCGGCGACCGGACACGTCGTCACGCCGGACGCGCTCACCCCCGACAACGCGTACTACCACTCCATGAGCGGGCGCCCCAGCGCGGCCCGGGCCGACGCCGACAAGGAGCAGAACCGTGTCTGACACCCACTTCGACATCCGCCACGACGACGCGGGCAACGAACTGGTGGTGTCGGCCGCCGGAAAAGACCTCGCCACATACGTCTACCGGCCGGACACCCCGATCGAGGAGTCCCCCAAGCCCTACCTCTACCCACTCAGGACCCTTTCCGGCGCGCCCCTGGGCGTCTACCGGCCCTGGGACCACCGCTGGCACAAGGGCCTGCAGCTGACCTGGTCCCATCTGTCCGGTGACAACTTCTGGGGCGGCCCCACCTTCACCCCGGGCGCCCCCGGCCACGGCTACGTGTGGCGCGAGAACCACGGCCGCCAGCTGCACCGTGCCTTCGTCGCTCAGGAGCACAAGGGCAGCGAGGTGTCCCTCACGGAGACCCTGGACTGGGTCGCATCGAGCGACGACACCTGGCTCGACGAGAGCCGCACGCTCCGCTTCCACAGCGCGGACAGCGCCGACGGCACCTGGGCGCTGGACTTTTCCACCGGCCTCACCAACGTCCACCACAAGCCGCTGCGCCTGGGCAGCCCCTCCACGCACGGTCGCTCCAACGCCGGGTACACCGGACTATTCTGGCGGGGGCCCAGAGCCTGGACCGGCGCTGACATCCACGCCGCCGACGGCGAGAAGGGCGATCACGTCATGGGCACACAAGGGGCATGGACGGCCGTCACCAGCGACCACGACGAGATCGACGGCGGCGCCACCGTCCTCGCTTTCGCCGGAACAACCAGTGCCGCCGTTCCGCTGAAGTGGTTCGCCCGAAGCAGCGCCTTCGCCTGCCTGAACCCCTCACCGGCGTTCGATGCGGAGATCGAACTCGAACCCGGGGAGACGCTGCACCTGAAGCACCGCTTCGTCTTCATCGACCGCAAGCTCGACCGTCGCGAGATCGAGTCGATCGCCGAGAGGCACACACTGTGACCGCCGCCCATCCCGACTTCCCCGGAGCGGTCGGCCTGAGCCAGTTGCAGGTGTACCCGTGGGCCACGGCCGACGACGAACACGGCGGATCACCGCACATGCACCTCACCTGCTCCGAGTGCTACGTCGTCGTCAGCGGCCGGGGGCGGCTGGAGACCCTCAACCAGGAGGGCCATCGCGTCAGCGACCTGCGCCCGGGAGACGTGGTCTGGTTCGGCCCCGGCACCATACACCGGGCCATCAACGACGGCGATCTGCGCGTGGTCGTCGTCATGCAGAACAGCGGGCTGCCCGAGGCGGGCGACGCGGTCATGACCTTTCCCCCGGAACACCTGACACCCGAGCGGTACCCGCTCGCGGCGTCGGTCGTCGACTCCGCCGGCGCCCCCAGTCAGGAACGAGCCAGGGAACGCCGGGACCTGGCCCTCGGCGGGTTCGCTGAACTGACACGGCAGTGGCGGTGCGGCGACCGGTCCGGGTACGAAGACTTCTGCCGAGCAGCCGCCCGCCTGGTGCAACCGCGGCTCGAGACCTGGGCCGGTACGGTCCATGACGGGGCCCTGGCAGCCGCCCAGACATCACTGCGCCAAATCGACGCCCTCAAGAGCGATGACGTCAGTCATCTTTTCGAAGCCGTTGTCACACGCATTGAGCAGCCCTCCCAGCAGATGCTGGGCATGTGCGGTTTCCTCCGAGCGTACGACCCCGTCCGCCGTGCCGGCGGTTCACCGGCGCACGGTTGAGGAGTCTTTGCCCGGCAGGCGGGGATGCGCTGAATTGTTATTGTTATCGCTCACACTCTGGTCGCATCGAGATATGCGCACGCCTGCATTTGTCACTCGCCAGAGGTTGAGCCTGATCGAGTTAGCGCTCACAATGCTGGGTGTGTATCAGTCCGAGAGAACTCCTCCAACCTCCTCCACGGCCCTCTTCGCCGGAGGCCCGCCCGTCTGCCGCCCCGACGCGTACTCCGGGCAGCGGTGGACCTTCGGCTTCCCCGGCGGGCTCGTGGCGGAGGTGCACACGCGCGGCGCCCGCCTCCACGGCCTCTGGGTGCCGGACCGGAACGGCGACATGGCCGACGTCGTCCTGGCGCCCGCCGACCCGGCCCGAACGGCCACCGCCGCACGGTACTTCGGCGCCACCGTCGGCCGCTACGCCAACCGCATCGCGCACGGCCGGTTCACCCTGGACGGCACGTCCCACCGGCTGACCACACAGGAGAACGGCCACTGCCTGCACGGTGGGGCGGACGGGTTCGACACCCGGCTCTGGGAAGCCGAAAGCGTGCACACCCCCGAGCGGACCGGGGTGCTCCTGCACCTCCGCAGCCCGGACGGCGACCAGGGCTTCTCCGGGAACCTGGACGTCACGGTCGGCATGCTCGTCGGCCGGGACGGCGACCTCACCTTCTCCTACGCGGCGGTCACCGACGCCGCCACCCCGGTCAACCTGACCAACCACGCCTACTTCAACCTCGAGGGCGAGGGCGCCGGCGACGTCCTCGGCCACGAACTGACCGTCAAGGCCACCCACTTCACGCCCGTCGGCCCGGACCTCATACCGCGCGGCGACCACCTCCCCGTCACCGGCACACCGTTCGACCTGCGCCGGCCGCACGCGATTCACGAGGCGCTGGCGTACCCTGCTCAGCAACTCCATGCGACGGGCGGTGGGTTCGACCACAACTTCGTACTGAAGGCGCGCCGGGGCGACGCGCCGCGCACCGCCGCCGTCCTGTACGCCCCGGCCACGGGCCGGTCCCTGGAGGTGCTGACCACCGAACCCGGCCTTCAGGTCTACACCGGGGGACAGCTGGACGGAGCTGTCGTCGGCAAGGCCGGTACGCGCTACCGGGCGGGCGCCGGCATCGCGCTGGAGACCCAGCACTTCCCCGACGCGCCCAACCGCCCCGGCGACCCGTCCACCGTACTGCGGCCCGGTGACGAGTACCGGTCGAGGACGGTCCTGCGGTTCGGCACCAGGGACTGACGAGACACGGCTGTGCCCGCCGGTTCACCGAACCGGCGGGCACAGCCGTGTCAGGAGAGGGTCAGGCGCCGGCCCTCCGCTTGTTCCACACGTCGAAGCCGACCGCGGCCAGCAGCACCAGGCCCTTGATGACCTGCTGCCAGTCGGTGCCCACCCGACCAGGTTCATGCCGTTGTCGAGCACACCGAGGACCAGGCCGCCGATGATGGCGCCCAGGACGGTGCCCACACCGCCGTTCATCGACGCGCCGCCGATGAACGCGGCGGCGACGGCCCCCAGTTCGAAGTTCACCCCCGCCTTCGGAGAGGCCGCGTCGAAGCGCGCCGCGAAGACGAGACCGGCCAGCGCGGCGAGCATCCCCATGTTGAGGATGACCGCGAACGTCACCTTCCGGTCCTTGACCCCGGACAGCTTCGCGGCGGGCAGGTTGCCGCCGATCGCGTACACATGGCGACCGATGACCGCGCGCATCACGTAACCGAAGCCGACCAGCAGCACGGCCAGGATCAGCAGGACCACAGGCGCGCCCTTGTAGCTGGCCAGCGGCAGCGTCGTGACCAGCACGGCCGCGACCAGGGCCGTCACCTTCAGCGCGAACAGGCCCGTGGGCAGGGTGTCCAGCGTGAACTCCCGCTGGCGCCGGCGGTCCTGCAGCTCTTGGAGCACCACGTACCCGGCCAGTCCGAGCCTCAGCAGCAGGGTGATGTTGTGGTAGTTCGTCTCCGGCCCCACCTCGGGCAGGAAGCCGTTGGCGACCCTCTGCATGCCCTCTGGGAACGGGCCGAGCGTCTGGCCCTTGGGGAAGATCTCCGTCAGCCCGCGGAACAGCAGCATCCCCGCGAGCGTCACGATGAACGAGGGGATCCGACGTACGCGATGAAGTATGCCTGGAGCGCCCCCCGCGACCGTTCCCAGCAGCAGCGTGAGGGGCACCGCGACCGGCCAGATGAGGTGGTGCTCGACCATCAGCACCGCGCCGACGCCTCCGACCAGGGCCATCAACGAGCCCACCGACAGGTCGATGTGCCCGGAGATGATGACGATCATGATGCCGATGGCCAGGATCAGGATGTGGCTGTTCTGCAGCACCAGGTTGGAGACGTTGCGCGGCAGCAGCAGCAGGTCGCCTCCCGTCCAGATCTGGAACAGCAGCACGATCAGACCGAGCGCGAAGAGCATCCCGTACTGGCGCATGTTCCGCCGTACGCCGTCCAGGAGCACCCGGACCGCCGGGGTCCCCGTCGGCGGTGCCCCGCCCTCGCCCGAGGGCGGAGTGGCCTTCGTGTGGGTGCCGACGTCGGTGCTCATGCCTGCCGTCCTTCGGGTGTACGGGGGTGGTGTCCGGGGTCCTGTGCCGCATCAGAAATTCCTGGGTGGCGGCCTCGCGCGCGACCTCGCCGGTCAGCCGCCCGGCGGCCATGGTGTAGATGCGGTCGCACATGCCGAGCAGTGCGAGCAGCTCGGAGGAGATGAAGAGGATCGCCTTGCCCTCGGCGGCGAGCCGGTCGATCACGGTGTAGATCTCGAACTTGGCGCCCACGTCGACGCCGCGTGTGGGCTCGTCGACGATGAGGACGACGGGGTCGGTGAGGATCCACTTGCTGAGGACGACCTTCTGCTGGTTGCCACCGGAGAGACAGCCGACCGGTTCGAGGATGTTCGGCATCTTGATGTTCATCGTCCGCCGGTACCGCTCGGCGACCTTGCGTTCCTCGTGGCCGTCGACGACGCCGCGCCGGGCGAGGGCGCCGAGCGAGGCGAGCGAGACGTTCCGGGCCACCGATTCCCCGAGGCCGAGACCGTAGTGCTTGCGGTCCTTGGTGACGTACGCGATGCCGTTCGCGACCGCCTCGGGGACCGTACGGGTACGCACCTCGCGGCCGTCCTTGAGGACGGAGCCCCGCTCGTAGTGGCCGTACGAGCGCCCGAAGACGCTCATCGCGAGTTCGGTCCGGCCGGCGCCCATCAGCCCGGCGATGCCCACGATCTCCCCGCGGCGGACCTGGAGCGAGACCCCGTCGACGACCTTGCGGCCGCGGTCGAGCGGGTGGCGCACCGTCCAGTCCCTGACCTCCGGGCCGGGCGGGCGTCGCTCTCACTGGTGTACGGCGTGCGGCCGGGGAAGCGGCTGTCGAGGTCCCGGCCCACCATGCCGCGGATGATGCGCTCCTCGGTGGTGGCCGGGTCGTGGACGTCCAGGGGCTCGATGGACCGACCGTCCGCAGTGGTGACGGAATCGGCGATCCGGGCGATCTCGTTCAGCTTGTGCGAAATGATGATCGAGGGATGCCCTGGTCCTTCAGCTCCCGCATCAGCCGCAGCAGCTTGACGCTGTCCTTGTCGCGGATCAGCAGCCGGACGTCCTTCGCCAGCGCCTTCGCGATTTCCACCAACTGCTGGTTGCCGACACCGATATCGGCGACCTAGGTCTCTGGGTGGTCGTCCGGACCGACCCGCTTGAGCAGCGCGGACGCCCCGCGCAGCGACTCGCGCCAGTCGATGATTCCCCGCCGGGCCGGCTCGTTGCCGAGGAACACGTTCTCGGCGATCGACAGATGGGGGACCAGGGGGAGCCCCTGGTGGATGATGACGATGCCACGCTGCTCGCTGGCCCGAATGTCCTTGAAGCGGCATGGTGCGCCGTCGAAGAGGATCCCGCCCTCGTAGTCGCGGCGGCTCTGGAGCTGGATTGTTAGCGTTCGCATCAATGGGTCGCAAGGGGCCTAAACCGTGTATCGAAAGTCGATCTTGGGCGATGAACTATCGCGATTCATGGGGCGGGGAGATCTCACGGACGAACAGTGGGTGGTGTTGGAGCCGTTGCTGCACAAGGGGGCGAAGGCGGGGCGACCTGTCATCTGGTCCCGGCGGCAGCTGATCGACGGCATACGGTTCCGAGTCCGAACGGGCGTTCCATGGCGAGACGTGCCCGCCGAGTACGGGCCGTGGGGCCGGATCTACGACCTGTTCCGCCAGTGGCAGCGGAACGGCACCTGGCACAGGGTCTTCAGCCGACTCCAGTCCCTGGCCGATGAGAAGGGTGCGATCGTGTGGGACCTGAGCGTCGATTCCACTGTGTGCCGTGCTCATCAGCGTGCCGCCGGGGCCCGGAAGCAGGGTGACTTGCAAAAGGAACCGCCGGGCGGTGTCTTCTCCGAACCCCTTGATCATGGACTGGGACGCTCGCGCGGTGGGTTCACCACCAAGCTGCACCTGGCCGTCGAGCAGGGCCAGAAGCCCATGTCGATCGTGGTAACGGCAGGTCAGCGCGGGGACTCGCCACAGTTCGAACCCGTGTTGGAGAAAGTCCGCGTGCCCCGCCTCCGGCCGGGCCGGCTGCGCGTCCGTCCCGATCGCGTGCGGGCTGACAAGGCGTACGCCTCCCGCAAGAACCGCGCTTACCTGCGTCGCCGGGGGATCCGCTGCACCATCCCGGATACGGCGGACCAGGCGCGCAACCGCCAGAAGCTCGGCTCTCGTGGCGGCCGGCCGCCACATTTCGACCCGGCCGACTACCGCGAGCGCCACGCGGTCGAGTGCGGGATCAACCGCCTCAAGAGGCACCGCGCTGTCGCCACGCGATACGACAAACTCGCGGTCCGCTACGAGGCGACCGTCCTCGTCGCGGCCATCAACGAGTGGCTGTGAACATCGCCCGTTGGTGTCAGGTCCGCAGTTGCGCCTGGGTCTTCTCCGGTACTGCATAGCCGGGCACGGACGGCCACCGAACAGTCAGTACCACCGACTCTTCCTCCGCGAACCACGAGTGATCAACTCCGCACCCCCACACGACGTAATCACCCTGCTCCTCCAGTAGAACGCTACGGCCGGACAGTTCGACGCGGAACCGGCCGCTGATGAGAACCAGGAGAGCTGTGCGTTTCTCGCCCCTCACCCACTGCGACCGCTCATCGGCGCGGGGGTGCACGCCCCATTTGATCTCCAGGGCCTCGCTGTGGCGCGGGTCGCCAACGTCCTTGAAATGCCCGAGAAGCCACCCTCGGTCCAGTGCCGCATCTTTGCCCGCGTTGCCCACATACACGCTGTCATTCACATGCCCGAACGCTAGCAGCCGCTCTTGTGCTGGCAGTCAGCCTCGATGCACGGCCTAGGAGACTTTTCTCACGTCGCGGGGCGGTCGTAACCGGAGGAAAGGGAGGTAATCGTGGCGGACCTCGCCGGTTCAACCTGTTCGCCGCGCTACGCGCGGTGGTGGGCGTCGCCGCCGGTCGGCCGGGAACGACAAAAGTACACACAGCCCTTGCCCCCAAGGATTGTGAGCGCTAACAATCAACGAGGGGTCGATTGTCGCCCCGCCCACCCCTGACGAGAGAGACCGCATCGTGACGCCACACGCCTCTTCCGACCCCGTCGACCCGCACCACCCCGAGGCCTGCACGGTCGGCGTGGACTTCGGCACCCTGTCCGGGCGCGCCGTGGTGGTCAGGGTCCGCGACGGCGCTGAACTCGGCTCGGCGGTCCACGACTACCGCCACGCCGTCATCGAGGAACGCCTCCTGCTGACCGGCGTACCGCTGCCCCCCGACTGGGCGTTGCAGCATCCCGAGGACTGGCGCGACGTGCTGCGCACCGCGGTCCCGGCGGCGGTCGCGGCCGCCGGCGTCGACCCGGCCCGGGTCATCGGCATCGCCACCGACTTCACCGCCTGCACCGTCCTGCCGGCCACCGCGGAGGGCCTCCCGCTCGCCCTGCTGCCCGAGTGGTCCGACCGCCCGCACGCCTGGCCGAAGCTGTGGAAGCACCACGCGGCCCAGGAGCAGGCCGACCGCATCAACGCCCTCGCGCACGACCGGGGCGAGAAGTGGATCAGCCGGTACGGCGGCAGGATCTCCTCCGAGTGGCAGTTCGCCAAGGCCCTCCAGGTGCTGGAGGAGGACCCCGAGGTCTACGCCGCCTGCGCCCGCTGGATCGAAGCGGCCGACTGGATTGTCTGGCAGCTCACCGGCACCGAGTCGCGCAACACCTGCACCGCCGGCTACAAGGGCATCCACCAGGACGGCGCCTACCCCTCGCCCAACTTCCTCGGCCGACTCCACCCGGACTTCGCGGACTTCCCCGCCACCCGCCTGGAGCACCCGCTGTCGGCCCTGGGCTCGCGCGTCGGCGGCCTGAGCGGGCGCGCCGCCGCATGGACCGGCCTGCCCGAGGGCATCGCCGTCGCCGCGGGCAACGTCGACGCGCACGTGGCCGCCCCCGCCGCCGGAGCTGTGGAGAACGGTCGGCTGCTCGCCATCATGGGCACCTCCACCTGCCACGTCCTCAATGGCGCCACCCTCGCCGACGTCCCCGGCATCTGCGGGGTAGTCGACGGCGGCATCGTGGACGGCGCCTACGGCTACGAGGCCGGGCAGAGCGCGGTCGGCGACATCTTCGCCTGGTGGCTCCGCCAGGGCGTGCCCGACGACTACCGCGCCGAGGCCAGGGACGCCGGCGAGGACCTGCACCAGCTCCTGACCCGCAAGGCCACGGGCCGCCCGGTCGGGGCGCACGGACTGGTCGCCCTGGACTGGATGAACGGCAACCGCTCCACCCTCGTCGACCACCACCTCTCCGGCGTCATCGCGGGGCTCACCCTCGACACCCGCCCCGAGGACGTCTACCTGGCCCTGCTCGAATCCACCGCGTACGGCACCCGGGTCATCGTCGAGACGTTCGAGGCCGGCGGGATCCCCGTCGAGGAGTTCATCGTCACCGGCGGGCTGAGGAAGAACGCCCTGCTCATGCAGATCTACGCCGACGTCCTGCGCCGCCCCGTCTCCCTCGGCACCTCCGAGCAGGGGCCCGCGCTCGGCTCCGCCATCCACGCCGCCGTCGCCGCGGGCGCCCACCCGGACGTCCGGACCGCCGCCGCCCGCATGGGGAGCGTCCAGCGGCACGCGTACACCCCCGACCCCGGCCGGGCGGACGCCTACGACGCCCTGTTCGCCGAATACCGCGCCCTGCACGACCACTTCGGCACCGGCGCCGACCTGCTCCTGCACCGGCTGCGCAAGATCCGCAACACCGCGCGCACCGCGACGGCCGGCTGACCGGCAGGACCCCCCGGGCCCGAACCATTCTTTCCCGCACAACAAGGAGCACACCCGACATGACGCTCGCCCAGCCCGACCGCGAGATCTGGTTTCTCACCGGCAGCCAGTCCCTCTACGGGGATGAGACCCTGGCCCAGGTCGCCGACCAGTCACGGGTCATCCGCGACACCCTCGCGGACCAGCCGCAGATGACCGTGCGCCTCGTCTGGAAGCCGGTCCTCACCGACGCGGCCGCCATCCGCCGGGTCTGTCTGGAGGCGAACGCCGATGACCGCTGTGTCGGCCTCATCGCCTGGATGCACACCTTCTCCCCGGCCAAGATGTGGATCTCCGGCCTCGACGCCCTGCGCAAACCGCTGCTGCACCTGCACACCCAGGCCAACCGTCAACTGCCCTGGTCCACCATCGACATGGACTTCATGAACCTGAACCAGGCCGCCCACGGCGACCGCGAGTTCGGCTTCGTGCAGACCCGCCTCGGCGTCCCCCGCAAGACCGTGGCCGGTCACGTCACCACCCCCGAGGTCGTCGACCGCATCGCCGGCTGGGCGCGCGCCGCCCTCGGCCGCGCCGAGCTCTCCGGCCTCAAGCTCGCCCGCTTCGGCGACAACATGCGCGACGTCGCCGTCACCGAGGGCGACAAGGTCGAGGCCCAGCTGCGGTTCGGGGTCTCGGTCAACACCTACGGCGTCAACGACCTGGTCGACGCGGTCGACACCGCCGACGAGGACACCGTCACCGCGCTCGTCAAGGAGTACCAGGACCTCTACGCCCTGGCCCCCGAACTGCGGCCCGGCGGTGAACGCCACGACTCCCTGCGCTACGCCGCCCGCATCGAGGCCGGGCTGCGCGCTTTCCTCACCGAGGGCGGCTTCCACGCCTTCACCACCAACTTTGAGGACCTCGGCGGACTGCGCCAGCTGCCCGGGCTCGCCGTGCAGCGCCTGATGGCCGACGGCTACGGCTTCGGCGGCGAGGGTGACTGGAAGACCTCGGTCCTGCTGCGCACCCTCAAGGCCATGGCCCACGGGCTGCCCGGCGGCACGTCCTTCATGGAGGACTACACGTATGACCTGACGCCCGGTCAGGAACTCATCCTCGGCGCCCACATGCTGGAGGTGTGCCCCTCGCTCACCACGGCGACCCCGGCCTGCGAGATCCACCCCCTCGGCATCGGCGGCCGGGAGGACCCGGTCCGGCTGGTCTTCGACGCGGCCCCCGGCCCCGCCGTCGTCATCGGGCTCGCGGACATGGGGGACCGGTTCCGGCTCGTCGCCAACCACATCGACGTCGTCACCCCGCCCGAGCCGCTGCCGAAGCTGCCTGTCGCCCGCGCCGTTTGGCGGCCCAGCCCCGACCTGCGTACCTCCACCGAGGCATGGCTGACCGCCGGAGCACCGCACCACACCGTCCTCACCACCGCGCTCGGCGGTGAGGAGCTGGAGGATCTCGCAGAGATGCTGCGCACCGAACTCGTCGTCATCGACCCGGACACCACTATCCGCCGATTCACCCGCGAACTGCGCTGGAACCAGGCCTACCACCGTCTGGCCCAGAGCCTGTGACCGCCGCCGACACCTCCACCAGGACGGAGCCCACCGTGGCCGGGACCGTATCGAAAGAGCTGCGCCGGGAAGTACTCGAAGCCAACCTCCGCATCCCCCGGGCCGGGCTCGCCACCCTCACCTGGGGCAACGTGAGCGGCGTCGACCGGGAGGCCGGCGTCTTCGTCATCAAGCCGTCGGGGGTCTCCTACGACGCGTTGGGCCCCGACGACCTCGTCGTCGTCTCGCTGGCGGACGGGAGCGTCGTGGAGGGCCGGCTGCGCCCGTCCACCGACACCGAGACCCATCGCAGCCTCTACCTGGCGTTTCCTTCGATCGGCGGGGTGACCCACACCCACTCCACCCACGCCGTCGCCTTCGCCCAGGCCCGGCGCGCGATACCGGTGCTCGGCACGACCCACGCCGACACCTTCAACGGGCCCGTCCCCGTCTCCGCCGCCCTCACGCCCGAGCAGTGCGCCAAGGACTACGAGTACAACACCGGGCAGGTGATCGTGGACCTCCTGGAGGGCGACGACACCCGGGCCCGGGAGGTGCCCGGCGCCCTGGTCGCCCACCACGGCCCCTTCACCTGGGGCGCCGACGCCACCAAGTCCCTGGAGCACGCGATCATCTGCGAGGCGGTCGCGGAGATGGCTCTGCACACTATCGCCCTGGGCACGGTCGTACCTCCGCAGCACCTGCTGGACCGCCACTTCACGCGTAAGCACGGCCCGGACGCCTACTACGGCAACCCCGGGGCCGCGTAACACCACCGCACAGCACCCGTGCCCGGGCCTCGCACACCGTGTGCGGGACCCGGGCACAAGTCGTTGCACGATGTCGAACGTGGCGTCCACGCGACCGACCGCGGTGGTGATCCCGTCGGTGCGCAGCCCGAAGAAGTCCGCCGTCCCGTCGTTCCGCACGAGCCGGACCACCGAGTCCCGCTGCCTGAGGTAGTACCCGGGATACTTCACCGACTCGAACGACACCGTGCCCGAACCGCTCAGGGCGGCCCGCAGCCGCCACTGGGCGTCCTGGAACGGATCGAAGGGCAGCTCACCGATGCGCCCCTCGAAGTTCTCGTGCCGCCGTACCGGGCGAGGAGCCGGTCCCGGTCAGCCGCGGTGATAGGACGGACCGTGTCGTGCTTCGCGTTCAGCGGAGCCGTGTACGACTGCCGGCCGGCCTGCGACCACTGCCCGGACACCAGGTCGCCCTCCCACAGGCCGAACCGCGCGTCGGGGCAGAACGTGTCGCCCCACAGCCTCCGGGCCGACCCGGAAGCGTGTGCCCGGACGGTTCATCGGTCAGCCCGTCACCCGGAAGGTGGCGTCGCTGCGCCCGGTGGGGTCGGCGATGGGGTCGAGCCGCAGCTGGAACGCGTAGTGCCGGAGATACCGGTCGGGCGCGTCGTACGACTGGAAGGATGCCTGGGCGGCGTCGGCCAGCCCGGCGACCCGCCGGAACGTCGCGGACTGCGCGAAGGCGGCGGTGCCGTCGTTCAGGGCGAGACGGACCTCCTGGCCGGCGTGCCGGAGGTAGTACCCGGGGTAGTTCACGGACTCGAAGGAGACCGTGCCGGAGCCCGCGAGGCCGGGCCTGAGGCGGAACTGCGCGTCCTGGGCCGGGCTCACGCTCGCGTCGATGCGCACCCCGAAGTTCCGGTGACGCACATAGCGGTCCGGGTAGTTGGCCGACTGCAGCCGCTGCGCGGGCGTGGCCGCCCAGCGTGCCTGTACGCGGCTCTCCTCGGCGGCGGTCAGGTTGAGGATCGAGCCGTGCCGCTTCTTCACCCCGCCCAGGTCGTAACTGCCCGCCGGCGGAAGCCGGAACGCACCGGGGCCGGACGGGTCGGACGTGAGCGTCGGCAGGTAGCCGCGGCCCGCAGCGTACTGGTCGAGGTACAGCGCCCACTCGCCGCGGTCACCGAACTTCATCCACATCGGACCCTCGACTTGGGAACCGGTGAGACCGATGCCGGAGAGGTTCCCCAGCGTGGTCCACTTCCCGAGGACGGAGTCGCTGCCCTCCAGGGTGATCTGGCCGTCGCCCGAGGCACGTACGTAGCGGTAGTCACCGGTTCCCGCGGGCACCTCGACGATCTGCGTGTCGATGATGCCCTGGGTGCCGGGGCGGTCGATGTAGAGCTGCGGCGCGGTGACCGAATGGAAATCGGTGGTCCGGGCGTAGTAGATGCGGTGCTTCAGAACGCCGTTGAGGGTGGCGTTCGTCGCCCAGTACAGGACGTAGGAGCTGGACTGCGGGTCCCAAATGGCCTCCGGCGCCCACGCGTTGCGGCCGTCGGAGATGGCACCGGCGACATTGAGCAGCCTCGGCGCCGACCAGGTGGCCAGGTCGGTGGACTCCCATACGACGAGGTTGCGGCTCCCGTTGTTCTGGGCATCGTCCCACGACTGGCCGCACCCGATGCACAGGTCCGTGGCGATGATCCAGTACCGGCTGCCGTCGGGGGAGCGGACCAGCGAGGGGTCCCGGACCCCGCGCGTCCCGACGGTCGAACGCAGGGCCATGCCACCGCCGTTGAGGTCGTTCCAGTGCAGGCCGTCCGTGCTGTGCGAGAAGTAGATCTGTTGGCCCTCGCTGCCCTCACCGATGAAGTGGGTCATGAGGTATCCCGGAGCGGCGGCGGCGGCCCGCTGGGGCGGGGACATGACGTGTGCGACGAGAAGGAGGCAGACGGCGACCAGGGTCGTCGCCAGCCGTGTGCATACCGCGCGCATTGCTTCTCCTGTCTGTCGTGCGGGTGCGATGGGTGGAAGCGGCCGTGGTCAGCCGCGCTGCCACCGGAAGGCGGCGTGGGCCGCTCAGGTGCGTTGTTCGAGAGGTGCGGCGTCGGCGGTGGACGCATCGGCGCCGGCCAGGCATTTGCCGCTGTGGCGGGGGACGAGCCGGAAGCGGCCGTCGTACGGCACCCGGCGGAACTGCTGGTGGCGCCCCCGTGACACCGCCACTGCACCACCTGGGCGCCCTCCGCCGTGGACCGGTCGCGCACGTCCAGATGGTCAGCGGCCCTTCCACGGCATGGTCATCAGGTAGTAGTAGTCCTGGTAGTACGTCATGTGCGGATGGGGGCCGCTGCTGTTCAGGGGGCTGGTGACGGGGGCGGCGTCGGCCGCGTGTGCCTCGTTCACCGGTGCCCACGCCGCCACCATCAGGCAGGTGGTGGCGATCAGGGCCGTCGGCAGGGACGTCAGCCGGTGGTGCGAATGCCGTGCGGGGCCGCGTAAACCGGCGGCCGTTGGTATGCGCGAGCGCATGGACGGTCTCCTCGTCGGTCAGAGGGTCGGCACGACCGGGTTGATGGAGCCGTTGGCGGCGAACGTCAGCCGGTCCAGGGCGACTTCACGGTTGGTTCCGTTGCCGGCCGGCACGGCGAAGCGGTGGTACGCGATGTACCAGGTGTCGGCGTCCGGTGCCTTGACGACGGAGTGGTGGCCGGTCCCCTTGATGCCGTCCCCCAACCGCTTCTGCAGGATGACGCCGCGCCGGGTGAAGGGGCCGAGCGGAGACGTACCGGTGGCGTAGGCGACCTGGTAGTTCTCGTCCCGGGTGTCGTTCTCGGACCACATGAAGTAGTAGACGCCGTCGCGCTCGAACACGAACGACGCCTCGCGGTAGCCGCTGGGCGTGATCGTGCGCACGGAGGCCGGATCGAACGAGGTCATGTCGGCGTTGAGCGGCACGACGTGGGCGGTGCCGTTGCCCCAGTAGAGGTAGGACCGTCCGTCGGTGTCGGTGAACACCATGGGGTCGATGGCCTGGCCCGCGTACGAGCCGGACGTGATGAGCGGTTTGCCCAGCGCGTCCCGGAACGGGCCGGTGGGGGAGTCGGAGACGGAGACCCCGAGGTGCTTCCCGGTGTCCCCGGTGGCGGCCCCGCCGCTGAAGTACAGGTAGTAGCGGCCGTTCTTGGCCACCACGGCGGGCGCCCAGGCCGAGTTGTCCGCCCAGGAGACGTCGGGTCCGAGGTCCAGGATGGTGCCGTGGGCGGTCCAGTGGACCAGGTCCGTCGAGGAGAACGCCTGGTAAAGGGGGGAGGCCCAGGACGCGTAGCCGTCCGTGGTCGGATACAGGTAGTACGTTCCGCCGAACCGGGTGAGGTGGGGGTCGGCGTACAGGCCCGGGATGAGGGGCCCCTTCGTGGTCTTGGGGCTCCACGGTTCGGTGAGCCGGAACGTGCTGTCGGCCTTGAACTGCGCGGTCGACTCGTTCGGGTCCAGCCACAGGCCGAAGTCGCGGTGGCGCAGCCGCCGGTCCGGATAGTTGTACGAGGCGAGCGTGACGGTGTCCGTCGTCGACCCCTCGGTGGGGCAGAACGTCGCGTCCTGGCGGAACGTCGGAGTGCCCGTGTTCGCCTCCAGGCGCACCCGCCGGTCCCGGTGGCGCAGGAACAGGCCGTCGGTGGCCTGGAAGGAGTAGCACGCGGGCGAGGCCAGTCCGGGGATCACGGTGAAGGTGGCGTCCTTCTTGTCCTGGGTCCCGGATGCGGACGTGACGGGGGCGATGCCGGCCAGCCCGTCGGCCTGGCGGACATACCGGCCCGGGAAGTTGAGCGACTCCAGCGAGTGGGCCCCGGTGGGCAGGGGCGCGGCCGCCGCCCGGGCGGGCGAGGGCTGGAGGGTGGCGGCGAAGAGAGCGGGCAGAAGTGCGAGTACTCGTCCTCGGTGACGCATCGGTTCTCCTGATCTCGGAGGTGGGGGAGAGAACGCGTTCGATGGGATGCGGAAGCCGGGCCCACCGGCCAGTTGTTAGCGATAACACTGACCGGCGACCAGAAGTTTCCCCTATGTCCGGGGGCGTGGGGCGTGGCGGAACCGGGGTGCGGCCGGCACCTCTTCCGTACGGTGCTCGGGAGGCGATACGGAAGAGGGCTGTGACGTGCGAGCCCGCCCAGGGGTGCGTCCCTGGGCTTCGGAGTTCCGTCAGTATGGGGGGGTGTTTGCGCTCACATCAATACGCGCGGCACGGATTGATGTGAGCGCCGGTGGCCCGGCTCAGCGGCCGATCGGTGCCCGCACGCTCTCGCGCCGGACGAGATCCGGGGTGATGACGGGCTGGGCGCCCTTCGTCTCGGCGCCGTTCATCAGGCCGAGCAGGAGGTCGAGCGTGGTGGTGGCCACTGCGCCGAAGTCCTGGTGCACGGTCGTCAGCGGCGGCGAGTAGTACGCCGACTCCGGCACGTCGTCGAATCCGACGATGCTGACCTGCTCAGGGACCGAACGCCCCCGCTCGGTCATGGCCCGCAGGGCGCCGAGGGCCTGGTGGTCGTTGGCGGCGAACACCGCGGTGACGTCGGGCATGCGCGCCAGCATCTGCCCTGCGCGGTACCCGGAAGCGGCGGACCAGTCACCCGTGCTGACCGGCGGCACCTCCGCACCGGCCTCCTGGAGCGCCCGGCGCCACCCGCGGATGCGGCCGGCCGCGTCGAACCAGTCCGGCGGGCCAGAGATGTGCCACACCGTCTCGTGGCCCGCCTCCAGCAGGTGCTGCGTGGCCTGGTGGGCGCCGTGCTCCTGGTCGACGGCTACCATCGGCGCGCCGCGCTCGGGGTCGCCGTCGATCGTGACCAGGGGGACTTCGGCGGGCGCCCCGGCCAGCGCCTCGTCCGCCGAGGCCGTGGGCGCGATGACCACGATCCCGGCCACCCGCTCGTCGCGGTGGCGCTCGACGGCGGCGGTGATCGAGGCCGGGCCCAGCTCGGGCACCCGGTGCACGCTCACCGCGAAGCCCTGGCGGGCGGCGGCGATCTCGAACGCGGCGAGGAGCGAGGAAGGACCGTAGAGCGTGGAGTTCTGTGCGATGACGCCGATCAGCTGGGACCGCCCGGTCACCAGGGCGCGCGCCGCGCGGTTGGGCCGGTAGCCCAGCTCCTTGACGGCCGCGAGCACCCTCAGGCGGGTCTGCTCGCGCACGTTGGGGTGGCTGTTGAGCACCCGGGACACCGTCTGATGGGACACGCCCGCGAGCCGCGCGACATCGGTCATCGCGGGTTCCCGCACCACTGGACTCGTCGCCGTGGCGTCCTCCACATCCATCTCCTTCTGACGGTGGCCGCCCCGCTCCGGCCGCCGACCGGAGACGCGGGTGATCCGCATGGAACGTTCAATCTACGCCCCGGCCAAGGTACGGCCCCGCGGCGCGGTGGTCATCGCCCGGCTTTCCTTCTGCCCAGGATCATAGTGAGCGCTAACACTTGCATTCATAACTAGCCCGCCCCGATGCCGAATTGTGGTTCCCCCAGGGGTTGACGCCGCAAATGTGAGCGCTCACTGTTGACGCCCGTGGCCCCCGATCGCTCGAGGTCGGGGGCAGGGACGCACGGATCACGATGGAGGACGACGCTGTGTTCAAGAAAATTGCGATGGTCGGCTGCGCCCTGGCCCTGGCCACGTTGACGGCCTGCGGGAGCGGCGACGGCGGCGGGTCCAAGGGGTCCGGCGGCGACAAGCTGGTCATGGGCTTCGCCCAGGTGGGCGCAGAGAGCGGCTGGCGTACCGCCAACACCAAGTCGGTGCGTGAGTCCGCCAAGAGCGCCGGTGTCGAGCTGAAGTTCTCCGACGCGCAGCAAAAGCAGGAGAACCAGATCAAGGCCATCCGCTCCTACATCCAGCAGAAGGTCGACGTGATCGCCTTCAGCCCGGTGGTGGAGACGGGCTGGGACGCCGTCCTGCTGGAGGCCAAGCGCGCGAAGATTCCGGTGATCCTCACGGACCGGGCCGTCGACTCCTCGGACAAGTCGCTGTACAAGACGTTCCTCGGCTCCGACTTCGTCGAGGAGGGCCGCAAGGCCGGCAAGTGGCTGACGGAGAACACCGACGGTCCGGCCAAGGTCGCCGAGATCCAGGGCACCACCGGCGCCGCCCCCGCCATCGACCGGCAGAAGGGCTTCAGGGAGGCCGTCGCCGGCAAGCCCGACATCAAGATCGTGGCCTCGCAGAGCGGTGACTTCACCCGGGCCGGCGGCAAGCAGGTCATGGAGGCGCTGCTGAAGTCGCACCCCGACATCAACGTCGTGTACGCCCACAACGACGACATGGGCCTCGGCGCCATCGAGGCGATCAAGGCGGCCGGCAAGACGCCCGGCACCGACATCAAGATCATCACGGTGGACGCGGTCAAGGCCGGCATGCAGGCCCTGACGGACGGCGAGATCAACTACATCGTCGAGTGCAACCCGCTCCTCGGCGACCAGCTGATGGACCTGGCGAAGAAGGTCGTCAAGGGCGAGGAGGTCCCGGAGCGCGTGGTCACCGACGAGACCGCCTTCACCTCGGAGCAGGCGGCCAAGGTCCTCAAGCACCGGAAGTACTGACAGGCGCCGCGGCCCCGCCACCGGGACGGGTGGCGGGGGCGCTCCTCCCTTGACGAAAGCACGGGTCATGACCGATTCCCCAGCGGCCGGCGCCAGCCCGGTCGTCGACATGCGCGGCATCACCGTAGAGTTCGCCGGCGTCAAGGCGCTCGCGGGCGTCGACTTCCGCCTGTTCCCCGGTGAGGTGCACGCCCTCATGGGCGAGAACGGTGCGGGTAAATCCACCCTGATCAAGGCCCTCACCGGGGTCTACCGGCCGACGGCCGGCACCATCCGGCTGAAGGACGAGCCGGTCGAGTTCACCACCCCCGGCCAGGCGCAGGGTGCCGGAATCAGCACCGTTTACCAGGAGGTCAACCTCTGCCCGAACCTGTCGGTGGCCGAGAACATCCTGCTCGGCCACGAACCGCGCAGGCTTGGCGCCATCGACGGCAGGGCCATGAGAGCCCGCGCCGCGGAACTCCTGGCCCGGATCGGTCTGACCATCGACCCGGCCTCCGTACTGAGCAGCCACTCCATCGCCGTGCAGCAACTGGTGGCGATCGCCCGGGCGCTGGTGGTGGACGCCCGGGTACTGGTCCTGGACGAGCCGACCTCCAGCCTCGACAGCGACGAGGTCGAGGAGCTGTTCCGGATAGTCCGGGTGCTGCGCGACGAAGGCGTGGCGATCCTGTTCGTCTCGCACTTCCTCGACCAGGTCTACGAACTGTCGGACCGGATGACCGTGCTGCGCAACGGCACGCTCGTGGAGGAGTACCTGCCCCAGGACCTCGACCGCATGGGCCTCGTGTCGGCGATGCTGGGCCGCGAGCTCGGCGTCCTCTCCGAGGTCGAGCGCCGCTCCGAGGAGCGGGCACCGGGCAGCTCCCCGGTGCTGGTCGCCCGCGGCCTCGGCCGGGCCGGCGCGATCGAGCCGTTCGACCTGGAGATCCACGAGGGCGAGGTAGTGGGCCTGGCCGGTCTGCTGGGGTCCGGTCGGACCGAACTCGCCCGGCTGCTGTGCGGCGCCGATCGCGCCGACAAGGGCACGCTCTGCGTCGACGGGGAGACGGTCCGGCCCCGGGGGCCGCGCTCGCTCATCGCCAAAGGCGTCGCCTTCTGCTCCGAGGACCGCAAGGCCGAGGGAGTCGTCGCCGACCTGAGCGTCCGCGACAACCTGATCCTCGCCACCCAGGCCTCCCGGGGCTGGGCGCGGCCGGTGCCCCGCCGCACCGCCGAGGCGATGGTCGCCGAGTACATCGAGCGGCTGGACATCCGCCCCGCCGACCCGGACGCCGTGATGGGCAACCTGTCGGGCGGCAATCAGCAGAAGGTCCTGCTGGCCCGGTGGCTGGTGACCCGGCCCCGGCTCCTCATCCTCGACGAGCCCACCCGCGGCATCGACGTCGGCGCCAAGGCACAGATACAGAAGGTGGTCGCCGAACTGGCGTACGAGGGCATGGCGGTGCTGTTCATCTCCGCCGAACTGGAGGAGGTGGTACGGGTGTCCGACCGGGTCGTGGTCCTGCGGGACCGGCACAAGGTGGCCGAACTGTCCGGCGGGGACGTCTCCGTGGACTCCGTCATGTCGGCCATCGCGGCCGATGCCCACAGCGAAGTGGCGGTGGCCTCGTGATCCGCGGACGTCTGCTCTGGCCGCTGATCGCACTCGCCGGCCTCCTCCTGCTCAACGTCGTCTTCACGCACTCCTTCCTGGCCCTGCGCATCCAGGACGGCCACCTGTACGGCAGCCTCGTCGACATCCTGCGCAACGGCGCCCCGACCATGCTCATCGCGGTGGGCATGACCCTGGTGATCGCCACCCGCGGCATCGACCTCTCCGTGGGCGCGGTCGCCGCCATCGCCGGGGCCATCGGCTGCACCTGGATCGCCGACGGCGGGGACGTCCCGACCGCGATCCTCCTCGCCCTGGCCGTGTGCGTGCTGCTCGGGTTGTGGAACGGCTTCCTGGTCTCCGTACTCGGCATCCAGCCGATCATCGCGACCCTCGTCCTGATGACCGCCGGACGCGGTGGCGCGATGCTGCTCACCGAGGGCCAGATCGTCACCGTCAGCAGCTCGGCGTACCGGCAGATCGGCGCGGGCTTCCTCGTCCTGCCGATCGCGATCCTGATCAGCCTCGTGGTCCTCGGCGGGGTCGCCCTGCTGACCCGCCGCACCGCTCTCGGGATGCTGATCGAGGCGGTGGGCGCCAACCCCGAGGCCAGCAAGCTGGCCGGAGTGCGCTCCCGCACGATCACCTGGACCGTGTACGTGTTCGCCGCGTTCTGCGCGGGCGTGGCCGGCCTGATGATCAGCTCCAACGTCAGCGCCGCGGACGCCAACAACGCGGGCCTGTGGATCGAGATGGACGCCATCCTGGCGGTCGTGATCGGCGGCACCTCGCTCGCCGGCGGCCGCTACTCGCTGGGCGGCACCCTCGTCGGCGCGCTCGTGATCCAGACCCTGACCACCACCGTCTACACCATCGGCGTACCAACCAACGTGACCCTGCTGTTCAAGGCGGTCGTCGTGATCACCGTGTGCCTGCTGCAGTCACCGCGCATGGCACACATCATCGGCGGCCTTCGCAAGACCTCCGTAACCGCACCCCGATCCCAGAAGGTGGCCGCCGGATGAGCACATCGGCCCTCGCGTCCGTACGACCGCGCCTTCCTCAGCGTTTCCTGCCCGTCGTCGCGACCCTCGTGGTGTTCGCGGTGACCTTCGGGGTCGGCTCGGTGCGTTACCAGGACTTCGCCTCCGGCCAGGTGGTGGCGAACCTCTTCATCGACAATGCCTTCCTCATTGTGCTCGCCGTGGGCATGACCTTCGTCATCCTCACCGGCGGCATCGACCTTTCCGTGGGCGCCGTCGCCGCGCTGTCCACCATGATCGCCGCGTCCGCGCTCCGGGCGGGCTGGCCGCCGCTGCTGTCCGTGCTCGCCGTGCTCGTCGGCGGTACGGTCCTCGGCCTGCTGATGGGCCTGGTCATCCACTACTTCGACGTGCAGCCGTTCATCGTCACGCTGGCGGGGATGTTCCTGGCCCGGGGGCTGTGCTTCCTCATCAGCGTCGAGTCGGTGTCCATCAACGACCCGGCCTTCCGCGACTTCGCCACCGGGACGATAGTGCTGCCCGGGGACGTCACGGTCACCTACAGCGTGCTCGTCGCCCTGGCCGTGGTGGCGGCGGCGGTGTACGTCCTCCACCTCACCCGCTTCGGCCGCACGGTCTACGCAGTCGGGGGCAGCGAGACCTCGGCGCGGCTGATGGGGCTGCCCACCACGAGGGCCAAGGTGGGCGTCTACGCGGTGAGCGGCTTCTGCTCGGCCCTGGGCGGCCTGCTGTTCGCTCTGTACATGCTCTCCGGCTACGGCCTCCACGCGGTCGGCATGGAGCTGGACGTCATCGCCGCCGTCGTGATCGGCGGCACCCTGCTGGCCGGCGGGGTCGGCTATGTGGCCGGCTCGATGGCGGGTGTGCTGGTCCTCGGCACCGTACAGGCGCTGATCTCCTTCGAGGGCACCCTCAGCTCCTGGTGGACCAAGATCGTCATCGGCGCCCTGCTGCTGGCCTTCATCGTCCTCCAGCGCGTCATCGTGCGGCAGCCCCGGTAGCCCGCCCGACGTGCACGCACGTCCGTGAAACAGCGAGGAACAGCGCATCCGCCCCACCGGACCACCCTCACCCGACGACGAGACGAGGAGCGCACACCATGACCTCAGCACTCTCCCGGCGCACCCTGCTGCAAGCCGCGGTGTTCACGGCGGCCGCACCCGCCATCGGCATAGCCCTCCCGCCGACGGCGGCCGCCGCACCCCTCGCGGCGGCTGCCCCGGCCCTCCCCGTGCCGTCCGCCTGGACGGTTCGCCCCTTCGCCCTCCAGGACGTCACACTCGGCTCCGGACTCTTCGCCGATAAGCGGCAGTTGATGCTCGACCACGCCCGCGGCTACGACGTGAACCGGCTGCTCCAGGTCTTCCGCGCCAACGCCGGCCTGGCGACCGGTGACGCCGTCGCACCCGGCGGCTGGGAGGGGCTGGACGGCGAGGCCAACGGCAACCTGCGCGGCCACTACACCGGCCATTTCCTCACCATGCTCTCCCAGGCGTACGCAAGCACCGGTGACACCGCCCACGCGGACAAGATCCGCACCATGGTCGGCGCGCTGACCGCCGTACACGAGGCGCTGAGCCGCGAGCCCCGCATGCTCGCCGTCCCCGGAAAGTTCGGCACCGGGCAGGACAACGTCCGCGGCTCTCACCAGTACGTGGACCTGCCCGACACCGTCCTCGGCACCGGGACCGCGCTCACCCTCTCCGCCTGGATCAGGCCCACCCACGCGGACAACTGGGCCCGGATCGCCGACTTCGGCAACGACACCACCCGCTATCTGTACCTCGCGGTCCGCGACGCGAAGGGCCTCCCCCGGTTCGCGATCACCACCAACGGCCCGGCCGGCGAACAGTCGCTCACCGGAACCGCCGCGCTGCCCCTGAACCAGTGGAGCCACCTCGCTGTCACCATCGGCGGCAACACAGGCACGCTGTACGTCAACGGCGCGGCCGTCGCCCGCAACACCTCGATGAGTCTCAACCCGGCGGCCCTCGGCGCCCTCGCCGACCACTGGCTCGGCCGCTCCCACTTCGCCTCCGACCCCGTGTTCGCGGGCGCCTTCGACGAGTTCAACCTCTGGTCCAGGGCGCTGACGGCGGCCGAGATCACCTCCCTCCAGTCCCGGCGGGCACCCGAAACCGCCGCCGGGCGCGGCAACCTCGCCTCGTACGACTTCTACGAGACCACCGGCGGCACCTTCACCGACGCCTCGGGCCGCGGTCTGAACGCCACCCTCCGCCGCACCTGGGGCGCCCCCAGCCACCTGGGCTTCCTCGCCGCCTATCCGGAAACCCAGTTCATCGAGCTGGAATCGATGACAACCGGCAACTACACAAAGGTGTGGGCCCCGTACTACACCGCCCACAAGATCCTGCGCGGCCTGCTGGACGCCCACGTCGCCATCGGTGACGCACGCGCCCTCGACCTCGCCTCCGGGCTCTGCGACTGGATGTACTCCCGGCTCTCCAAGCTGCCGGCGGCCACGCTGCAACGCATGTGGGGCATCTTCTCCAGCGGCGAGTTCGGCGGCATCGTCGAGGCGATCGTCGATGTGCACTCCCTCACCGGAAAGGCCGAACACCTGGCGCTGGCCCGGCTGTTCGACCTCAACCGGCTCATCGACGCCTGCGCCGCGAACACCGACGTACTCGACGGCCTGCACGCCAACCAGCACATTCCGATCTTCACCGGCTACGCCCGGCTGTACGACGCCACCGGCCACGACCGCTACCTCACCGCCGCCAAGAACTTCTGGGACATGGTCATCCCGCACCGCATGTACGGCATCGGCGGCACGAGCCAGGGCGAGTTCTGGAAGGCCCGCGACGTCATCGCCGGCACGATCAGCGCCACGACCGCCGAGACCTGCTGCGCGTACAACCTGCTCAAACTGAGCCGCACGCTGTTCTTCCACGACCAGAACCCGAAGTACATGGACTACTACGAGCGCACGCTTCACAACCAGATTCTGGGCTCCAAACGAGATCAGGCCGACGCCGAGAAGCCGCTCGTCACGTACATGATCGGCCTGTCGCCCGGCCATGTCCGCGACTACACCCCCAAGCAGGGCACCACCTGCTGCGAGGGCACCGGCATGGAGAGCGCCACCAAATACCAGGACTCCGTCTACTTCGCCCGGGCCGACGGCAAGGCCCTCTACGTCAACCTCTACAGCGCCTCCACCCTCACCTGGGCGGAACGCGGTGTCACCGTCACCCAGACCACCGACTACCCGCGCGAACAGGGCACCACCCTCACCATCGGCGGCTCCACCGCCGCCTTCGACCTCAAACTGCGGGTGCCCTCCTGGGCCACCGCCGGATTCCGGGTCACCGTCAACGGCACCGCCGTCGGCGGCACACCGACCCCCGGCAGCTACCTCACCGTCAACCGCACCTGGACCAAGGGCGACGTCGTCAAGGTGACGATCCCCTTCCGGCTCCGGGTGGAGAAGGCCCTGGACGACCCCACCCTCCAGACCCTCTTCTACGGCCCCGTCAACCTGGTCGGCCGCCACTCCTCGACCACGTACCTGTCGGCAGGCCTCTACCGCAACGCCGCACTCTCCGGCGACCTGCTCCCCTCCCTCACACCGGTGTCCGGCAAACCTCTGCACTACACGCTGGGCGGCGTCGAATTCGCCCCCTTCCACGAGGGCACCACCGACCCGACCCACGCCTATGTCCGGCGCACCGAACCCCGCCTGGTCTTCGGCGGCACGGACTCGGGCGTCGCCAACCCGGCCCGCGCGGACGGCACCACGCTGCTGGACGAGATCTGGTCGGCCGCGCCGTTCACCTCCAAGGACGCCCTGGTGAACCGGGTCCGGACGACGGTGAACAGCTGGGTCTCCGCGGGCCTGCTCGGCCAGGCGGACGGGCAGAAGGCCTTGACCACCGCGCAGAACGCGTCGTACGTGGCCTGATCCGCCTCTCGTCAGCGGGTGTCCGCCGCCGCTCCGAGTGTGGGGGAGGCCGTGAACAGCGCCTGGACGGCGGCGGTGACCCGGGCGGCGACCACCTCGGGGGTGGAGGCGTCCAGCTTGCCGTCCAGGTGCAGGAACGCCAGGCCGTGGACGAGGGCCCACACGGTCGTCGACAGCGCCTCCTGGTCCGCGCCGGGGGAGGCGGCGCGCACGATGCCGCGCACGTCCTCGGAAAGGGCGGCCGTCGCGGCGACCCGCTCCTCACTGGCCGGGTCGCACGGCTCGGCGAACACCGCCCGGAAGAGGGCCGGGTGCTCCAGGGCGAACCGTACGTAGGCGACGACGATGGCTGCCATGTCGTCCGGCGCCGACGGGGCGGGGTAGGCCGCCGCCAGGGACTCCGCGAGCTCGCGGTACCCCTCCGCGGCGACCGCGGAGATGAGCGCCTCGCGGTCCGCGTAGTGGCGGTAGGGGGCCGTGGCTGAGACGCCGGCCCGTCGTGCGACCGCGCGCATGGACAGGGCCGCGCTGCCGTCCTCCTCCAGCAGTTCACGGGCCGCACGCAGGCAGGCGGCACGCAGATCACCGTGATGCTACGTGCTGGTCTGTGCCATGGGTCCTTCTCGGTCTTCCGGTGCGTCCGCTGCGCGCAATCGGTGTAAATGGTGCATACATCCAAGGGGATTCCGGCCCGGAAGCGGAACGCCGGCGGCTGGCTCCCGCTGTTGTTGACGGTGCTCACATTGGGTCGACGGTTATGTGTACGCCGCTTACATGGGAGTGAGGAGGGCCGTCATGTCCCCGTCCGCCCCGCAGCAGGACACCGTCGCCGTCGAGCTGGGAGGCCGCGAGGTCTGTGTCCCCCAGGGGGCCTGTACGACAGGTACCGGATGAACCCCGACCTCGACGTGATCGCCCGGGACCCACGCGTCGGCGCAGTGGACTTCTTCCGGAAGCCCCCCCAAGATCCGAGTCGGGATCGGGGCGTTCGCGGTGTCGCCTTGGGTGGTGAAGAGTTCGAGGAGCTGGTGCAGGCCGTCGAGGTCGTCGGTGATCCGGGCCCGGGCTAACAAGTTGCCCTCGTGGTCGACCAGGGCGACGTCGTGGTGGTCGCTGGCCCAGTCGATTCCGCAGGTGCCGGTCATCGCGTCGTGTTTGTCCTCTCGGGCGGGGGCGGGCTGCTGGTCGCAGCCGGGCGGGGGCACGCGTCTCCCTAATGGAAGGACTCGATGGCCCTGCATCCGATCAGCCGTTCGTGACCCCAGCGGCCCGCAGGGCCCTCGGTCTGCTCCAGAGATCGGCGGCTCCAGGCGTGGTGAGAGGTGACCCCTGTGGGTGGCTCGGACCACAAACCTCAACGATCCGATCATCGGACTGGATGCGGTCGCCGTACGAGCTCGTGACGCTGGACGGTCCCGGAGGCCGAGTCTTGTCCAAGGGATCCAAGTCCCTGGGGGTGTGTGCGGCTTCTCCGGCACCGACCACCGACACGAGGACGATGCGGGGCCCGCAGTCTCTTTCAGGGCCTCGATTGGGCCGGGTGGGCCTGGCGGTGCCCCGCATCACTGCCCATTAGGGTGGGCCTCCAGGAGTATCTCGATCCGCCCCGCCAGCAGTTTCCGCTGGTCAAGGACGGCGGCCAGGGAGCCGGCCAGGCTTGGGACGATCAGTGCGGCCGCCTCGGTGCCGGGCACCACCACCGTCTGCTCGTCCAGAGCGGTGAAGATGTCCTCGACCAGACGCTCGGCCATCCTCGGGGCCTTCGGCCGTAACAGCGTGACCAGGCGGCGCCGTCCGGCCTTGCGAATCTGGGCCGGTGACCCGAACCGTTCCAGCAGCGTGAGGACGGCCGGGTGCTGCAACCGCGGCCCCAGCACCCGCTCCAGCGACGGATGGATCTGGGTCAGCAGGCCATGGAGCCGGTTCGCGACCCTGGTGGCTTCGCCGGCCAGGTCATCGTCGAAGCCGACGATCATCTCCAGCTCGGCGATCGTCTCGTCCTCGCCATCGATCGCCCGCAACGTGTGAGGCATCGCGCGGGCCGCGTCCGCGATGATGAATGCGTCCCTCGCATCCGTTTGGGCCTCGCCTGGGTAGAGGTCGGCGATCCGCCGCATCGTCAGGCCGGGCAGGTAAGCGACCGGGCAGCCCATGTCCCGGGCGACTGCCAGCGGCAGGGCTCCGATCGAGGCCGGCTGGTCGA
This sequence comes from Streptomyces sp. NPDC079167, assembly GCF_040686735.1. NCBI lineage: Bacteria > Bacillati > Actinomycetota > Actinomycetes > Kitasatosporales > Streptomycetaceae > Streptomyces > Streptomyces sp. NPDC079167. The sequence goes on from NZ_JBFBLO010000019.1 coordinate 60,470, forward strand.
CCACGACGAGCACCGTTCCGTGCTTGGCCTGCAGTTTCGCGAACAGCTCGCGGAGCTTGGGCTCGGTATTGGGCAGCCGTTTGTCGAAGACCTTCTTCCCGGCCGGGGTGATAGCAGTGGCGTGGTGTTCGCCCTTGCCGACGTCCAGGCCGAGGAAGACGTCGATGGTGCTGGTGTCGATCACGTGCAGGCCCCTCCATCAGGCTTTCGTCCGGCCTTGCCTCGGCACCGAGCTGCCACATCCGACGTTTTCCGTTACGTCGAGGTCGAGTACAACGGCAGCCGGCTCCGTCGGCACCCCGACTACGGGTACGTCACCCCGCTCGAAACGAGATCCTTGCTCAGGCAGAATCTCCCCCCGGCAGCGTAAACACCTGCTGTCCAGTTCGCGGGGGGAACTTCACCCCGGAACACCTTGACCAGACCGTCCAGCGCGGCCTATGGCACATCCGCACCGCAGTTATCTCATAGACGGCCGTCTCACCGAGACAGGTCTTACCATCCGACCTGCTATCAGTAGCACGCCATCCGGAGTGCAACCTCAGCAGTAATCGCAACCTACGCCCGCACCTACGTTTACGTTGCGGGCCATCACCGTGCTTCCAGGCCATTGACTTGATCTGCGCAACAGTCCTAGCCTGGCGGCAGTATACCGAACGTTGTTCGAAATGTCGAACGAAGAGGGTTTGGGTTAATGAGAAGTGCGCGGTCCTGCCAAGTTCACGGCTTTCGGCGCTCCCCGGCCGATACATTCCGACGGTCGGCGAGGGGCACCCGATGAGCGCCGCCGTACTGGTCACGAGGCCGGGAGTGCACAAGCTGGTGACGCAAGGGGCTGCCCCCCTGGGCGCGTCCGAGGCGTTGGTGCGGATTCACAGCAATGGCCTCTGCCACAGTGACGCGGACATCCTGAGCGGAACACGACCGAGCGACTACGTGCGGTATCCGCTCATCCCGGGCCACGAGTGGTCGGGTGTCGTGGAAGGAGTCGGCTCGGAGGTGAGTGACGAACTCGTGGGGCGGAAGGTGGTCGGTGAAAGCATTCGGGGGTGCGGCGCCTGTGTACGGTGCCGTGCTGGCGAGAACACGTTGTGTCTGGCGGGATATGAAGAGACCGGATTCACGAAGTCGGGAGGCCTGGCCGAAACGGTGGTGGTGCCAGTGAGGTGCCTGCATGTGCTGCCCGATGACGCCGACCTGGCAGCCGCGGCTTTGCTGGAACCAGCCGCGTGTGCGATGGCTGCCGTGCTTAAGGCTAGCGTCCTTCCTCATGAAAGCGTCATCGTTATTGGGGACGGTGTGCCCGGGCTGCTGGTCGCCCAGCTCCTGACTGGATCGGGCGCGCGCAGGGTGACAATTGCCGGCTCGGGCGGTCGCCGACAACTGGCCCTACAGCAAGGTGCGGCCGCCTATGTTTCTCCTGGTGAGTCAATAGCTCGGCAATACGACGTCGCCATCCATACTGCGGGAGACGCTGGCTCTGCCAGCCTACCCCTGCTGTCACTGCGCCCGGGCGGCCGACTTATCTGTACAAATAGCGCGCTTGCCCCGCTCAGTCCGTCGGAGATCGTGAGATCGCAGCTGACAGTCCAATCAGTGTTCGGTGCGTCATCGCAGGCCTGGGCGTTCGCGGTGACCGCATTTACATCGGGCGAGCTTATGACGAGTCACCTGATTACGCACACGTTCGCTCTGGATGCCTATGGCGAAGCCGTCGGACTCGTGTACTCCGGCGACCCAACTGTGGGCAAAGTACTGCTGCGACTAAATGAGCCCCTTCCAACCTGGGAGGGCGCCAATCGGTAAATGTTTAGCGTGAGGTTGCGAGTGTTGGGACACTTCGTCGGTGACCGGTTCTGCACTGCCTCAACTGCTCCGCCCTCGCGCCCTGAAGCCCGGAGATCTCGTCGTTATCGCATCGCTGTCCGCGCCGCTCCACGCTGCTTACGAGCCTGACCTCGAGCAGGCGGTGGTCGTGCTCGAGCGGATGGGATTCCGCGTGCTTCGGGCACCGCTCCTCGAAGCAGGGCGGCACCACTGGTGGAGCGCGAGTCGGCCGGCGGAGATCGCCGAGGAGTTCAATGGGCTACTGCGTGATCCTGAGGTGCGCGCGATCATCGCGCATGACGGCGGCCAGACGGTGCTCGGCTACCTCGACCTGATCGACGTTGAGGCGATCGCGGCCGACCCCAAGCCGATCCTCGGCTACAGCGACATCTCACTGCTGCATCTGGTGCTCTACGCGCGCACAGGTCTAGTCGGATTCCACGCCGACGTGGCCACCACCGGACTCGGCAGGCACTGGCAGGCCGCGCCAGCAGCACGCAGAGCGGAACTCGAAAAGCTCTACTCGACGCTGCTGACCGGCGCCGAGGCGATCGGTGCGCTGCCAGCCACCCCGTCGTGGGAGTGCTGGCGTGCCGGTCGCACCGAAGGCCGGCTGATCGGCGGGCTGCTCAATCGCATCGCGCTGGCGCAGGCCACACGTTTCGCGCTGCCGCTCGAACGGTTCGACGGCGCGGTGCTCTTCTGGGAGGAGGCGGGCAGCCAGGCATCGCATGTGTGGAGCTATCTGCAGGTACTGCGGCACTCCGGCATCCTCGACCACATCTCCGGCATGGTCGTGGGCGTCCCGCACGCCATCGGCGGACTCGACTCGTCCGACACGTCCCCGACCCTCCCCGAGCTGATTCTCGACGTCCTCGGCGACCGCGACATCCCCGTCCTGGGCAACGTCGAGTTCGGACATGCCGGCCCGAATCTGCCGATGCCGGTCGGCATCCGCATCGGCCTCGATGCGCAGCAGCGGACTCTGTCGCTGCTCGAGCCGGCGGTACGGCCTCTCATGGCGAGGGGATCGGTCGGCTGAGCAACGCGGAGTACCGCGTCTCGGCACTTTCGGTGCGGAGCGCCGGCGACTGGGAGCCCTCAACCGCAACGGTGCGCTCCAGCACGTGCCCGTGTCGAAGGGAGCGGCGGTAGGTGGACTGAATGAGCAGTGTTCAACCTGACGGGTGGTTGCACGGACCCCCGGCGGCGGGCATGGAGAAAGTTCCTGGTAGACGGGCTCACGACCAAGATCACCAGACTGCCAGGAGCTTCGCGTGCTTGTCTACCCGTCCGTATCGATCTGTCCAGCCGCGCCCTGCAGCACCTCTCCGGTCTCCTCGCAGGTCACCGTCGTCGGATCGGCTCGCCTTACCTGTGGCCGGCAGGCCCTGCTCGTCCTGGCCCACCTTCGCTGCGGTGACACCTACGCCCGCCTCGCAGCAGATTCCGCATAGGGATCGCCACGGCCTACCGCTACATACGCGAGGCCGTCGACCTCCTGGCCGCCCTCGCGCCCTCGCTGGAGCAGGCCATGACGACCGTGAGGAAGAGGGCGTATGTGATCCTGGACGGCACCGTGCTGCCGATCGACCGCATCGCCGCCGACCGCCCGTACTACTCGGGGAAGAAGGAGCACCACGGGATGAACGTGCAGGTCCTCGCGGATCCCGCCGGCCGTCTGATCTGGGTCTCGGACGCGCTACCCCGAGCTATGCACGATCTGACCGCGGCCCGGACCCACGGCATCCCCGACGCTCTCGCCGTCGATGACATCAAGTGCTGGGCGGACAAGGCGTATCAGGGGGCAGGTCCTGGTGTCCGTGTTCCGTTCCGGGGCAAGAATCTGCGCGGCTGGCGTCGGCGTCACAACCGCGATCACGCCAAGATCCGCAGCCTCGGCGAACGCGCCATGACCATCCTCAAGTGCTGGCGGCTCCTGCGGAAGCTCCGCTGCAGCACCACCCGGATCACCGCCGTCGTCCGAGCCGTCGTCGCCCTCGAACTCGCCACCTGATCAAGATGGAAAAGGCTCAGTGGTCGAGCGGCCTTTTGTAAGCGGCGGTGGCGGCTTCCTGGTCGTTCGCCTGGTTCACCCCCGGTGCCGGAGGAGCGACCGCCGAGTCCTGAGGCGGGCGGGCGGGGGTGGTCCGAGGAAGACTCAAACGGACGTTGCGTAGGGCTGGTGTCGCGTCTCGGTAGGGCGGCTACAGGTTGTCAGTCGACGACTTCCGGACCGCCTGACGGGGAGTCAGTAAAGTGAGCAACCAGTGAGCATCAGTCCTCAAAAACCTGGGGAAGCTGACCGAACTTGCGACTCGCTGTAAGATAGGGAAACAGCACTTGACCTGCAAAAACGCAGGCAGGAAGCCTAGCCCGGGAGTAGCTCCATGATGCGCACCATGTTCAAGTCCAAGATCTAGCTATTTGGCGTCGCCGCAGGTCAGGGGCATCATGTGCCCCCCTCAGGTCAGCAAACGGTCAGCATGCGTCCCGGACGTGTCTGCGCTTGCTGACCTGCGACCGGCAGTGCGGCGCCTGAGCATGATCTTGGGCTGGAACGGATGGTGCGACACATGGCCCGACAGCTCGCCCGCGGCATGGGGTCCTTCTTCAAGGACTGCGGCTGCGCGAAGCCGACCCGCTGCCCTCACCCGTACTCGATCCGTTTTCGGGACGCGCTCGGCAAGCAGCGCGAGGAGTCCGGTTACGGCACGCAGGACGATGCGATCGAACGCCTCACACAGCTGTATGCAGAGAAAAAGACCACGGCTCCTTCGGTGGCGGCGGCCCGCCGAGAACTGGGGCAGCAGACGGTCGAGGAGTACGCGAAGCAGTGGCGTCCCCGGCAGCGCAAGATGACGGATTACTCCACGGGGGAGCACGTCGACAGCTCGATCAACGTACATATCGTCCCACGTCTGGGATCGCGGAAGCTGAACTCGGTTACACCGATGGTGGTCGAACGCTTCCTGGACGAGATGGAGAGCGACGGCGTCGGCCGGGGAAACCAGGTGAACATATTTCGAGTCCTTAAGACCGTCCTGCGGGACGCCTACACCAAGGGGGCCATGGCGGAAGACCCGGTGAAAGGGATCCAGGAGCCCGAATACGTTCGGTCAACGGTTGCCATTCCCTCTCTCACCTACGTGACGAAAGCACTGGCCGCTGCCGATGAGGACCTGGCGCTGGAGATTGTCATGATGGCGGGATGCGGCCTGCGCAACGGTGAGGCGCGGGCGGTGAACGTCAACAACATCGTCGCGCAGGACGTGTACCGGGTGCGCGAGCAGATCCACTCCAACACGCTGAAGCCGGCGAAGCTGAAGCACCGCAAGACGGGGGAGTTCCGCGAGGTGCCCCTGCCCCGGTCGGTCCGGGAGGCGATCGAGCGGTTCGCGGAGACGCACGGCACCACGAAGGACGGCTACCTGCTGCGCGGCCCGGGCGGCTACTTCACCGAAGGCATGGAGCGGCGGCGGGTGAAGAAGCTCTTCACGGGCCTCCCGCCGGAAGAAGGGGTGGGGATGTACGGCTTCCGGCACTACTTCGCCTCGAACGCCCTCGGCAATGGCATACCCATCACTGATGTGGCGGAGTGGATGGGCCACAAGTCCATCGAGGAGACGTACCGCACCTACCGGCACCTGATGCCGGGCAGCATCACCAAGGCCGCCCGGATCCTCGACGCCGGCCTCTGGGAAGCAGCCTGATTTCCGGCTTCGAGGGAACAGCAGGTTCTTCGTCTGCTGGTGGTACACGGTCCGCACGGCTGTTGACCAGTGGAAACGTGTCTCTTGGTGGTCTTCAGCGGAGCTTGGTCCGGGAATGGCCCGGATCTTAGCCGAGGCCCGGCCGCACTTGGGAAACGACACATCGTCGATCACCTACACCTGTGGCGCGATCACTTCCGACAGCCGCCGGGCGATCCGCCGCCGCACCGGCAACGGATCCCACGGCGACTGATTCACGAACTGCTGCAGGGCCTGCATGTTCCCGTCCGGCAGCCGCTCGGCCATCGGCTGGGTCGACTTACGCCGACCGTCCAGCATCAGGCCCCGCAGAACAGGCACCCCACCGCCGCTGATCCTGCCGCGGCAACGAACCGAACACATCACCCACGAACTCCGCCAACTCACCCCGGAGCCGCTAGACGTCCCCCAGTTTCACACCCTCAGGATTCCCACCACCAGGCAAGATCACTCAAGGTGACGAAGCGCTATTAGATGTCATGCGCGGCGCCGGGGAGCAGGCGAGGCCCACAGCAGGCGGCCGATGGAGACACGCTCGCCCGTCAACGGATCAGGCGTTCTGCTTCACGCCACTGAACCGCAAAGCCGGCCTCATCAGGCGGCGGTGAGATCGAGGGCGATGTCGATGATCATGTCTTCCTGGCCGCCGACCAGGCGGCGCCGGCCGCACTCCATGAGGATGTCGCGGACGTCGACCTCGTACCTCCGGGCAGCGAGCTCGGCGTGGCGGAGGAAGCTGGAGTAGACGCCCGCGTAGCCGAGGGTGAGGGTCTCGCGGTCGACGCGGACCGGGCGGTCCTGGAGCGGGCGGACGATGTCGTCGGCAGCGTCCTGCAGCTTGAACAGGTCGCAGCCGTGCTTGTAGCCGGACAGGTCGGCGACGGCGACGAACGCCTCGATGGGGCAGTTGCCCGCGCCCGCGCCGTGGCCGGCGAGCGAGGCGTCGACCCGTCGGACGCCGTTCTCGACCGCGACGACGGAGTTGGCCACGGAGAGCGAAAGGTTCTCGTGAGCGTGGATGCCGATCTCCGTGGCCGGGTCGAGCACGTCCCGGTAGGCGCGGACCCGGGCGGCGACGTCGTTCATGGTCAGCCGGCCGCCGGAGTCGGTGACGTAGACGCAGTGGGCGCCGTAGGACTCCATCAGTTTGGCCTGCCGGGCGAGCTTCTCGGGCTCGGCCATGTGCGAGAGCATCAGGAAGCCGGAGACGTCCATGCCCAGCTCGCGGGCGGCGACGATGTGCTGGGCGGAGATGTCGGCCTCGGTGCAGTGGGTGGCCACGCGCACCGAGCGGACGCCGAGGTCGAAGGCGTGCTTCAGCTCGTCGATGGTGCCGACGCCAGGCAGGAGCAGAGTGGTGAGGCGGGCGTTCTCCAGGACCGAGGCGGCGGCCTCGATCCACTCCCAGTCGGTGTTCGAGCCGGGACCGTAGTTGAGCGAGCCGCCCGCCAGACCGTCGCCGTGGGCGACCTCGATGGCGTCCACGCCGGCCTCGTCGAGGGCCGAGACGATGCGCTTGACGTCGTCGGGTGTGATCCGGTGCCGGACGGCGTGCATGCCGTCCCGGAGGGTGACGTCCTGGACGAAGATGTCGGTGCTCACTTCGCGGTCTCCTTCTCGGCGGCGATCCGCTCGGCCATCCGTACTGCGGCCGAGGTCATGATGTCGAGGTTTCCGGCGTACGCCGGGAGGTACATGCCCGCGCCCTCGACCTTGAGGAAGACCGACACCTGGTGGGTCGACCGGGAGCCCTCTCCGTCCGCGAGGAGGGTCTCGACCGGCTGGTCGGCCGGTATCTCGCTGATCTGGACGTCCTGCACCATCGTGTAGCCCGGGACGTAGGAGGAGACCTCGGCGACCATCTTCTCGATCGAGGCGGTGATCGCTCGCCCGGCGGCGGCCTGCTCCTCCTCGCTGTCGGGCAGGCTGACCAGGGCGAAGACCGTGTCGCGCATCATCAGCGGTGGCTCGGCCGGGTTGAGGACGATGATCGCTTTTCCGCGCCGGGCCCCGCCGACCTCGACGATCGCGGCGGAGGTGGTCTCGGTGAACTCGTCGATGTTGGCACGGGTGCCCGGACCTGCAGATTTGGAGGCGATCGAGGCGACGATCTCGGCGTATGCCACCGGGACGACCTGGCTGACCGCGGCCACCACCGGGATGGTGGCCTGGCCGCCGCAGGTGACCATGTTGACGTTGGGCGCGTCGAGGTGCTCGTCGATGTTGACGGCCGGGATGACGTAGGGCCCGATGGCGGCCGGTGTCAGGTCGATCATCCGGATACCGAGAGGGCGGAGCCTTTCGTCGTTGTGGCGGTGCGCGCCGGCCGAGGTGGCGTCGAAGACGATGCCGATCTCATCGATCTGCGGCGACTTCAGCAGTCCCTCCACACCTTCGGCGGTTGTCTCAAAGCCGAAGCGGGCGGCGCGGGCGAGGCCGTCGGAGGCCGGGTCGATGCCGACCATGACGCCCATCTCGAGGTGCTGTGCGGTGCGCATGATTTTGATCATCAGGTCGGTGCCGATGTTGCCCGACCCGATGACGGCGACCTTCGTCTTGCTCATCGTGTTTCCTTGTCCGGGGAGGGGGTGTCAGGAAAAGGTGACCGACACGGTGCCGAGCCCGGTGACGGTGGCCTGGACGGCGTTGCCCGGCGTCACCGGGCGCATCGGGCCGAGTGCGCCGGAGAGGACGACCTGACCGGCGCGGAGCGGAGAGCCCAGCTCGCGGGCCTGGCGGGCGAGCCAGACAAGGGCGGTGACCGGGTCGCCGAGGCAGGCTGCGCCGTTGCCGGTGGAGACGGTCTCCCCGTCGATCATCATCGTCATCTCGGCCGTGACGGGGTCGAAGTCGGTGAGGGGGACCTGGCGGGCGCCGAGTACGTAACCGCCGGCGGAGGCGTTGTCGGCGACGGTGTCGCCGAAGCTGATGTCCCAGTCGGCCACGCGGCTGCCGCAGATCTCGAGTGCGGCCACGGCGTGGCCGACGGCTCCGCTGACCTGGGCGTGGTCGAGCAGGCCCTCGGTCAGGTCGTCCTTCAGCACGAAGGCGATCTCGGCCTCGACCCGAGGCTGGAGGATCGCTTCGGCCGGAACGGCCGAGCCGTCGGAGTACGCCATGTCGTCGAAGAGGACGCCGAAGTCGGGCTGGTCAACGCCGAGTTGCTGCTGGACGGCGGTCGAGGTCAGGCCGATCTTGCGGCCGACGACCGTGGCGCCCGCCTTGATCCGCTCGGCGGTGAGCCGTGTCTGTACGGCGTACGCGGCCTGGACGTCGTCACGGCCGATCAGGTCGCGTACCGGAATGGTCGGGACGCCGGTTGCGGCTGCCTCGCGGAGTCGTGCCGCAGCGGCGGCGATGCTGTCCTCGGGGACAGTCAGGTGGGTCTGTGCCATGACGTCCAATCTGCGGCACGGCAGGTGAGGGGGCCATGGTTGCGTTCCACTCAGCGGTACGCTCTTTCACGTGGAGGAGCGTGGGAAAGGCCCTGACGGGGATCGTGACACAGTGTTGGGTAAGGCGCTGGCGATCCTGCGGGCGTTCGGTCCGGCGGACTCCGTGCTTCCGCTCGCCGAGCTGGTCCGGCGGACGGACTTGCCGAAGGGGACTGTGCACCGGGTGGCAGGGGATCTCGTACGGCATCGGCTGCTGGACAAGACGGCGCACGGGTACCGGCTCTCCGGAGGGCTCTTCGAGCTGGGTCTGCGGGCCGCGGCGGAGCGAACGCTGCTCGAACTGGCGATGCCCTTCCTGCAGGACCTCTACGAGCGCACCCACGAGACGGTGCACCTCGGAGTGCGGGAGGGCCGCGAGGTCGTCTACATCGCGAAGATCGGCGGACACCGCCAGGCGAAGGCACCTTCCCGCACCGGCGGGCGGATGCCGATGCACTGCACGGCGTTGGGGAAGGTCCTGTTGGCCCATGCCGGGGAGGAGGAGTGGGCCGCCGTGCTGACCGGGCCGATGGAACGCCGGACGCCACGGACGGTCATCGCGCCCGGTCTGCTGCGCGGGCAGTTGATCCGGGCGGTGGAGACGGGGGTCGCCTACGAACGGGAGGAGTCGACGCAGGGCCTGCTGTGCGTGGCGGCGCCGGTCCCCGCCTCCGACGGGCGGACGGCGGTGGCGGCCATCAGCGTCTCGGGCCCGGTGGGCCGCTTCCGTCCGGAGTCCCACGCCAACGCGGTGCGCGCTGCGGCGACGGCGCTGGGGTCGACGCTGGCACGCCGGGGTCACTGACCGGCGGCGACCGTCCGCGGTGCTGTGCCCGGGCGGTGCGGGGACCGCACCCTTCCTCCTGCGGATCGGCTCAGGCGGTGTCGAAGGAAGGTTCGGCGAGGCCGCCATGCAGCCGTCGATGACGGTCCGGGCCCGGCCCGTGGGAGAGGGGGCAGAGGTGGGCGTGGGCACCGGCCCCCACAGAATCCGCTCATGGCGAGGCCCCCGCGACGACCGTGAGCCTTCCCGGTATGTCAGCAGGTCGGTCTGTCGACGCGTTCGTGTTGGGCGACCGTCATGGAGCGTGTGACCCGTTTCGCCGTTCGGCCTCGGACGGCCCGGCGAGAACCGTCGTCTCAGTTCTCTGCGAGCTCCGGGTCGTACGGCACCCCGGCGCGAAGAGCCGCCTGTCGCACCAGGTGCCAGATCGAGTCGAGAAGCATTCCGGTCAGTGCGGTCGCGTCCCAGTCCTCCCCGGCGCTCACCGACACGTAGAGCCCGTCGGCGCCGGCCATGGTGAACTGCGCCAACCGGGCGGGGAAATCGGGGTCGTGGGACGTCACCTCGGGCGGGAGGATCTGTTGCCACCAGTCGGAGATCAGATCCAGGCGGCCCTGCCGGATGTCGAGGAACATCTGGCGCGCCGCCGATTCGTGCAGCCGGCGTTCCAGGGCGAGCAGGAGACCCAGCCGCCAGAAGCTGGTGGGCTCCGTGGCTTCGAAGGTGCGACCGGAGATCATCTTCTCCAGCTGGTGTGACGGTGACTCCTTCGGGCGGAAGAGCCAGTCCTGCCGGCCCTCCCATTCGTCCAGGCTGTGCTGGAGCAGCGCGGCGAACAGCTTGTCCTTGTTCTCGAAGTGCCAGTACACAGAGCCGACCGGCAGTCCGGAGCGCTTGGCGACCTGGGCGATCGCGGTCCCCTCGTAGCCCTGCTCCGCGGCCAGTTCCAGAGTGGCTTCCAGGATGCGCCTGCGTGATTCCTCGGTGCGCTGGGCCCGGCCCGAGGTTGCTGTCTTCTTCTGCACGCTTCTTGCTATCACGGTGCTCGGCTCCTGTGTGACACTCGCACTCCGGAGGGCTGCGTCCAAGCTGAGATCGTGCCGCGCGAAGGGGGGCGGATCCTTCGGCGTACGTCGGGGATGAACCTGCGCCGGGGCCGTCATCGGGGCTCCGAAGTCCACGTGGTCGAGCGGTCGACCGCCGGTCAGGTCCGCGTGCCGTCCGAGGCCGCCGGCGATCTCGTGTGGCGCGCCTATCATGGCTCGCGCGACGTGCGACAAGATGATCACACACCGAACGGATGCGGCGGGCAGTGGGTAAGGAACAGCGGTCCGAGGCACCGGGCGCGCGGGAACGCATTCTCGACGCCACCTTCGCGCTGCTGGCTGAGGAGGGCCGCCACGCCGTTGACATGAAGCGGATCACCGAGGCGGCGGGGGTGAAAGCCAGCTCGGTGTACTGGTTCTTCCGGGACAAGGACGATGTCGTCCTGGAAGCGGTCGGGCACGGCACGCTGGAGTGGATACGGCGCAAGTTTCCCCTGGCCCCGCCGGTGGGGGACCCGGGCGAGGCCGCCTTCGCACTGTTGCGGCATCTGACCGACGACTTCTCCGAGCGGGCCGACTTCTGGCGCATCGGCCTGCAGATGTCCCTGCCCAGGCAGGGTGGCACCGTGGCCCGGCGAGTGGCCGAGATGCGGGAACGGACCGGTGAGGAGGTTGCTTCCTGGTGGAGCGTCGTCGAGCCGGAACTCGACGGTGACACAGCGGTGTCCCTGGCCAGGCTGACCATGTCCGCTGTGGGGGCCCTGCTGATCGCCCGCCGGGCCGACGCCGGTTTCCCGACTCGCGTCGCGGCCGGGAAATGCGGGCACGCCCTGGCAGGGCTGGCCGGCCGACTGGCCGCGGACCCCGAGGCGTTTGCGTCCGCCGGGCCGATGCCTGTCTCCCGATCCGCGCCGCACCCGGCGGAGGACGTGACGGGCAGCCGCGAGCGGATCCTCGCGGCGACCCTGACGGTGCTGGCCGAGGAGGGGTATCGAGGAGCCACCATCGCCCGGATCACCCGCCGCGCCGAGGTCGGTACGAGCTCGGTGTACTGGGTGTGCGACAACAAGGAGGACTTGGTGAGGCAAGCCATCGGCCGGGCCGCCGACGGCTGGTACTCCACCGTGCCTGCCTGTCTGCCGCTGGCCGACCCGGCGTCCTGGCCCGCGTACCTGGACGAGGGCTTCGAGCGCTATCTCTTGGCGAACCTCGCCGCCCCGGACTTCGTACTCGCCGGTCTGCAGCTCACGCTGGACGAGGAACCCGACGAACCACCCGCCGGCTACACGCTGTACCGCGAGATTCGTGAGACCGTCCGTGAACGGACGGCCCGGTGGCTGCAGGTGGTGGCGTGCGCCGGGGGGCCTCCCGCGGAACTGCGGGCCGAGGACTTCGCGTCATGGATCCATGCGCTGATGGACGAGACGTTCACGCAGTTGGTGATCGCCCGCACCGACGCGGTTCCGCATCGGCATGTGCGGCTGACCGTCGCCCTTCTGGAGGTTCTGGCCGCCCGGCGGTGACGTCGGGCCGGGCCTCCTGCGCCCGGCCCGACGCTCGTGATCACTGCGCCACGGTCTCCAGCGGGGGCCGCCGGTCGGAGACCCCGGCACGCTTCGCGGCCTCGGCCGAGACCTCACCGTTGGCGAAGAACTGGTGGATCACCTGGTTCACGATCTCGGGCTGGTCGGTCTGGGTCTGGTGGCCGGCGTCCGGGACGTAGAAGAACTGCGTCCGGGGCAGCGCGTCCTCCTGCAGGTGCGCGACCGCGACCGACTCGTTGGGATCGTCCCGGCCGAACAGATAGATCCCCGGGATGTCCAGCTTGTCGAGGCGGCCTTTGGTGGCCAGGCGGGCGGCGCTGTTGGCGTCGTGGTCCCGGCCGCTGAGTGAACCGAAGACCCAGGGGAAGATCCGCTCGTAGATCTCCTTCTGTAGATTGGCGGCGTGGGTGCGCATCTTCACGACATCGGGATCGATCTTGCTCTCGTCCAGGACGATCATGCCGAGCATCTTCCGCATGGACTCCTCGGTGCCGTCGAACGGCGGGGGCCCTTGGTATGCCTTGGCCGGCCGCGGATCGGCGGCCTGGATCTGCTCGTTGGTGATCAGATCTCCGATCCGCCCGGCGATCATGAAGTAGCTCTGCACCCGCTCGGGGTGGGACACCAGGAAGTGCGCCGTGTTGACGCAGCCCATGGAGTTCCCGCCGAGGTGGAAGGTGTCCAGGCACAGGGCGTCGGCGAAGTCGCGGAGGAAGTCGACGTAGCCGCCCCAGCCGTAGGTGTAGCGGTCGTACGGGTCGCGGGTGAGGCCGAAGCCGGGGAAGTCCGGGCAGTACACGCGGAAGCCGCGCTCGCCCAGGTAGGGGGCGAGGAGCCGCCAGCCGCCGGCTCCGGATCCGCCCATGATCCCTCCGTGCAGCAGGACGACGGCGGGGCCGTGGTCGCCGGAGGTGGAGTAGTGGACGCGGGCTCCGGTCGGGAGCTGGACCCAGCGGCTGGCCAGACCGGGTTCGGCCACAAGATGCTCGTCGGTGAGCGCCATGGGTGTTCCTTTCGGATGGTGCGGACCCGGGGAGGAGTGCCTCGTCGGGCGCTCAGAACATGCCGAAGGGCTGTGCGTCCGGGGCGAAGATCAGCTCGGTGAACGGCCCGTAGACGGTGGTGGGGTCCGAGCCGAAGTGGCTGCCGCCGACCTGCATGTCGCGGTAGTAGCGCTCCATCGGCAGGTGCGTCCAGCGGGAGGCGGAGCCCGCGTGCCGCCAGATCAGCTCCAGCGCGCCCATCACCCGGGAGCAGCCCACCTTCTGATGTGCCGCCAGGGTGACCCGGTCCTTCAGGGTGATCTCCTCGCCGGCGACCGCCTTGTCCCACATCTCGCCCCACAGCTTGTCCAGATGGGCGATGGTGGCCTCGAGTTCCGACTCGGCGTGCACCAGCGCGCGCTGCTGGTGCGGGTCGCTCTTCGCCTCGCTGCCGAAGGTGGCCCTGCGGTCCTTCAGGTAGTCGGCGAACTGGTCGAGGAAGCCGCGGAAGATGCCGCACAGGGCATGGGCGATCGAGGGGCCGAAGACCGCGACGAACGGGATGCGATACAGCGGCTCGTCCGGCTGGGCGTCCCAGTAGCCTCCGGCCATCAGGCGGCCCTGCTCCAGGGTGTGGTGGGCGGGGACGAACACGTCCTTCACCCGTACCCGCTTGCTGCCCGTGCCCTGGAGGCCCATCACGTTCCATGAGTCCGGGACGATCTCGACCTCCTCACGCGGAAGGACGACGTGCACCGGGCGTGGAGGAGTCGCCGGGGCGCCGTCCTCGCCCAGAACCATGCCGGCCAGGATGAACCACTCGGACACGTCACAGCCGGTGGAGTAGACGACCTCGGTCGAGAACCGGTAGCCGCCGTCGACCGGGGTCAGCCTGCCGACCGGCGCGTAGGGGGAGGCGGTGACGGTGTCGGGGTCGTCGCCGTAGATCTCTTGGCGCACCTGGGGATCGGCGACCGAGATCTCCCACGCGTGGACGCCGCAGACCCCCGCGACCCAGCCGGCCGAGGGGTTGTAGCGGGCGACCGTACGCACCCATTCCGCGAACACCCGAGGGTCCTCGGCGTAGCCGCCGAGGTCCTTGGACAGTAGCAGCCGGAAACCGCCGGAGAGCTTGAGGATCCCGACAGTCCGGTCGGTCAGGTGACCCAGCTCGTCACACTTGGCGTGCTCCTCGCGGAGTACGTCCGCGTGCTCATGGATGACGCGTATCGCCTTGTGCATGTCTCGCCCTTCACCCGGTCTCCGTAGCGCCGCTCGTCCACGGATGATGTAGCGGGGACTGTAAGAATCGTTCCAGGGGAATGTCAATGCGCCAGGTGTGGACGAGCCGGTCATGGGCAGTTGCGCCGAACGGCTGCCTCGCCTCTGGAATATACATTTCAGTGTGCTGTGCAGTCCGGTCCGATGGAGCGTCCTCGATTTTTCCCGTACGCCTCTTGCCGTCGCAGCCATTCGCGTCTAGGTTGCATTCAACCTAGAACGGTGGTTCTAGAACCACCGTTCATGTCGGTGATCCTCAGGAGGCAGCATGATCAGGTCATTGGCGTACCTCGGTGTCACCACTCCGGCGATCGAGGAGTGGAGGTCCTTCGGCCCGGAGGTTCTGGGTCTGGACATGGCAGCCGGCCCGGGCGGCGGGCTGCGGTTCAAGATGGACGAGGCGCAGTGGCGTCTCGCCCTGCACCCCGGTGAGCGTGACGGCGTCGACTACGTCGGCTGGAGTGTGGTGGGCGAGGCAGAGGCGCGAGAGATTGCGAAGAAGGTCGCGGCCACGGGCATCGTGGTCCATGACGGTGACGCCGAGCTGTGTGCGGAGCGGGCGACAGCGGGCCTGCTGTGGTTCGAGGACCCTTTCGGGATCCGGCAGGAGCTGAGCTGGGGCCGGCTGATCGTCCAGTCCTCGTTCCGCCCGGGTCGGGCGATGTCAGGCTTCAAGACCGGTGAACAGGGCATGGGCCATGTGGTGTTCATGGTCCCGGACATCAAGCAGGCGGACGAGTTCTACAGCGAGGTCATGGGCTTCAAGCTCTCCGACCGCATCATTCAGGGGCCGCTGAACGCGCGCTTCTACCACATCAACGGACGTCACCATTCCCTCGCGGTGGCCGAGGCCCCTGGCGTGGTCGGTTTCCAGCACCTGATGCTGGAGGTCAACTCGCTGGACGACGTCGGTCTCGCGCTGGACGAGTGCGAGCGGCGCGCGGTCCCGATCACGATGACGCTGGGCCGCCATGTCAACGACCTGATGACGTCGTTCTACCTGGAGTCGCCGTCGGCGTTCCACATCGAGTACGGATATGGCGGTCTGCAGGTGGACGACCTGTGGGAGCCGAAGACGTTCGACCGGATGAGCATCTGGGGCCACCACCACGACCAGGCGCCCGACGCCGGGCCGGGCCTCATCCTCAATGCCGAACCCCCCGCCGGCGCCTGATCTCGGGGCCGAGCGAGCCCACCGCGGTCGGCACGCCACCCGCACGTCCCGACCTCCTGCGAACGTACAAGGAGTCACCGCATCATGAGTTCCCTCTCCCCCGAGGCCACGAGCCGCGAGATCCGCACCCAGGACGGAAGGATCCACTTCCATGATGCGGGCGAGGGCCACCCGATCGTGCTGCTGCACGGATCCGGCCCCGGCGCCACTGCCTGGGGCAACTTCGCCCCCAACATCGACCATCTCGCGGAGCGTTTCCGTGTGCTGGCCGTGGACCTGCCCGGCTGGGGTGGCTCCGAGGCCGTGCCGATGTCCGAGCGGGACCACCCCGGGGCCGTCATCCGCCTGCTGGACGAGCTCGGCATCGAGAAGGCCGCGCTGGTCGGAAACTCGATGGGTGGGGTGGTCTCCCTGACCACCGCGGCGCTCCACAAGGACCGCGTCTCTCACCTGATCACCATGGGGCCCGCCTCCAAGCCGCGGCCCGGCCTGTTCGCCGCGGGCGGCGGCCCCTCGGAAGGGATGAAGATTCTCTTCAAGGGCTACGCCGACCCGTCGGTGGAGACCATGGCGAAGCTGGTCGACGTGATGACCTACGGTTCCGACTTCGCCTCCGAGGAACTGATCAAGCAGCGCGCCGACGGCGCGCAGGTCAACCCGCAGCACCTCCAGCACTTCATGGAGGGCGTGGCCGAGGGCCGCACCCCCATCACGCGGTGGGCCACCCCCGAGGAACTGATGGGCATCGCCGCGCCCACCCTCCTCATCCACGGCCGCGACGATCGCGTCGTCCACTTCGAGT
This sequence comes from Streptomyces sp. NPDC079167, assembly GCF_040686735.1. NCBI lineage: Bacteria > Bacillati > Actinomycetota > Actinomycetes > Kitasatosporales > Streptomycetaceae > Streptomyces > Streptomyces sp. NPDC079167. The sequence continues at coordinate 77,097 of NZ_JBFBLO010000019.1, forward strand.
CCAGCCTCGAGCTGGTCTCGCTGATCCCCGACTCCCGGCTGGTTCTGCTCAACCGCTGTGGCCACTGGGCCCAGTTGGAGCACGCCGCCGAGTTCAACCGCCTGGTCGCCGACTTCGTCGCCCACAGCTGACCACCCACTCGACAAGGAAGTCGATCATGAGCAAAGTCATCGAACGCATCGCCGACAATGCGGCCTACTTCCGGGACCACGCGCAGGAGGCCGAGGACCTCGGCAAGCTGCCCGACCACACCGTGGCGAAGATCCGTGAGACCGGCCTGGACCGCATGTTGCAGCCCAAGCAGTACGGCGGGCTGGAGACGGACCCCGTGGAGTTCTTCGAAGCGGTCATGGAGCTCGCGCAGAACTCCGCCTCCGCCGGCTGGGTCGGCGGCCTGATGAGCATCCACGCCTTCGAGCTGGGCGGCGCCGACCCCAAGGCGCAGGAGGAGATCTGGGGGGAGAGCCCCGAGGCGTGGATCTCCTCGCCGTACGCGCCGTTCGGCCGGGCCAAGCCCGTAGAGGGCGGGTACCTCTTCTCCGGCCGCTGGCCCTTCTCCTCCGGAACGGACCACTGCGAGTGGGCGTTCCTCGGCGGCATGGTCACCGATGCGAACGGTGAGATCAGCGGTCCACCGGACATCCGGCACTTCCTCGTCAAGCGCGACCAGTACGAGATCGTCGAGGGCACCTGGGACACGGTCGGCCTGCGTGGCACCGGCAGCAAGGACGTCACCGTCAAAGACGCGTTCATCCCCGCACACCGGGTGATCGAACAGGGCCTCGTCATGACCGGCGACCTCGCCCGGACCAACCGCCCAGACAACGCCATGTACTCGCTGCCGTTCGGCACCATGTTCGGCGGCGTCATCGCGGCCACCACCATCGGCATCACCCAGGGGGCCCTCAGGGCATCCGTGGAGTACACCCGCAAGCGCATCTCCTTCTCCGGCGCCCGCATCTCCGGCGACCCGCACCAGCTCAACCTGCTCGGTGAGGCGTGGGCGGACATTGAGGCGAGCCGGGTGCACTTCCTGGCCGATATCGCCAAGTACCACGAGCAGGTGCTGGCGGGCCGGCCGATGGACGTCTCCCAGCGGATCACCGCCCGTCGCAACCAGGTGCGGGCCTCCCGGCGTTCGGTGGACGCCGTCGACCGCCTGTTCATGCACGCCGGCGGCGGCTCTCTGCACCGCAGCCAACCGCAGCAGATGTTCTGGCGCGACGCCCACGCCGCCATGAACCACATCTGCAACGTGGCCCCGCCCATCTATACCGGCTTCGGCGCGGACCTGTTCGGCGAGCCGGTAGCACCGGGCGTCTTCCACTGACGTCCGCGGCTCGAAGCGGGCTTCCCGCTCCGGATGCCTGCCACTCGCGCCGCCCGCCCTGCTCTGCGGGTGGCGCGAGCCCTCTTCCCGCACAGGACGCCTCCCAAGCACCTGAAGGATCCGCAGTGCCCGGCGCGTCCGGGCCCCAGGACGACCGATCCGCGCGCGCCGGGACCCCGCCCACGGTCGGCACCGACCGCCCACCCCCGAAAAGCTGATAATCAGGAGGAACAGCGTGTTGATCCCAGAGCCCCGGGCCGTCGCGCCCGCCGAATACCGCCGAGTGATGGGCCACCATCCGACCGGCGTCAGCGTCGTCACCGGGATGCGCGAGGGTGCGCCGATCGGCATGGTCGTGGGGACCTTCAGTGCCGTGTCGATGGACCCGCCTCTGGTGTCCTTCATGCCGACCGTCGCCTCTGGCACCTATGCCCTTCTGAGGGAAGCCAACAGCTTCTGCATCAACGTGCTGGCGGCCGACCAGATGGAATTGTGCCGGACAATGGCGGCGCCCCGCCCGGACAAGTTCGATGGTGTCCCGTGGACGCTCTCTCCCTTCGGCGCCCCGCGCCTGGCCGGTGCGGTGGCGTACGTGGACTGCGTGCCGGGACAGGAGGTGCCGGCGGGGGACCACTGGATCACGCTGTGCCGGGTGCAGGCGATGGAGATCGGGCGGGAGACGTCCCCGCTCGTCTTCTTCCAGGGAGGCTACGGGGAGTTCGCCCGGGCCGGGCGCGCGGACGCCGAGCTCCACGAGTACCTGGCTCAGTACTCCGACTTCGCCATGTGAGGCTGGAACCGAGGACGCTGCCCTGACAGGGCGTGAGGGCCGCCCGGCGCCGGCGAGATCAGTCGTGCACGAGGACCCTGACCCGGGCCAGATTGTCGATGCGGGCGAAAGCCGTTTGCGGATCGGCGTCGCGCTGTGTGCTGACCCGTACGGTGACGAACCGCGTGCCGGGGCCGCGGTAGGTGTGCCGGCGTTCGAGCCGCAACCGGGAGACGGGTTCCGTCACTTCGTCGACCTCGTACGTGCCGTCCCCGTCCAGATCCCACTGCACACGCACGATGCTGCCCGTGCCCGGCGGGACTTCGATGGTCGCCGCCAGGGTTACGGGTGCGCCGACGCGGACGTCGGCGCGTTCGGCACCGTCCGCGGTGATCCGCACCACTGGCTGGACCCCGCCGCGCTCGGCGGCCGAGTCGGGCACGACGACTTGACCCTCCCGGATCTCGTAGCGAGTGCCGGAAGATGGTGTGACACCCTTTTCCACCCAGTCGGCGAGGCTGCGCAGCGCCTCGTGCAGGACGCCCAGATAGCTCACGGTGTGGGTCGGGTGTTCCTGACGTTCGGCATCGGCGTGCAGCGCGTTGTCGATGTACCAGAGCCGGAAGTGGTCGTCGAGGGCCTCCCCGAGGTGCTGTGCGGCCTGGCTCCGATACCAGTCGGCCTGCCAGGGAAAGGCCTCTCGGTCGAGCAGGCAGGACACGAGGATCATCTTGCCGTCGAACCGCCCGGTGGGCACCTGCCCGGCCGCCGCGGCGGCGAACATCGGGGCCAGCAGAAAAGGACGCTGCGGGAGAAGCGGAGCGCCGGAGGCGTCGCGGTGCTGGTCCCAGACCCGGTACTCGGGGCCGGGCACCTGATGGCGGTGATAGGTCTGGGCCGCGAGGAAATTGCTGTTGTCGACGCGGACGGTGTCACCGGGGCGCACGTTGTCCGGGGGTTGCTCGGCGTCGCTCATGTCGAGGACGGCGAGGTCGTGCCAGAGCCCCTTCAGGCGCAGCCGGGTTCCGGCGGCCTCACCGCTCGTCACCGTCAGTTCGGCCCCCAGAGTTTCGGTGCCGGGCACGGCTGAGAGGCGCAGCGCGACGACGGTGTCGTCCTTGTCCGACGGTCCCTTGAACGACTCGTCCACACCTCCCTGCGGAGCCTGGGCAGGGCCGGTGAAGGGGCCGAGATCAGGTGTGTCGCGCCGCACGAGGACTTCACCGACCGTGCTGTCGAAGCGGACACGGTCCCGATGGACCGAGGAGTCGGGGTCCGCACCGAGATACCCGGGCGTGGTCCAGAACTCCTCGAAGTATCCGGGGTCCACCGTGACGATGTGCGGGTACAGCGTGCCGAAGGCGTGCGTCCCCATGGTGCGATGCGCGAACCACGAACGGAGCGGGAAACCCATGCGCGTCACCTCGGACAGGGCGGCACTCTCCTCGGGGGTCAGGTCCCGGTACGGGTCCCCGCTGCCGCCGGGCTCCATCGCGTCCACGACCCGGTCGAACACGTGGCGCAGCACCCGCTGGGCATGCATCCGCACGGCGAATACGTTGGGGACGGCCATCGGGCTGCCGGGGACGTAGGGGACGAAGCCGTCCCACACTCCCGTGGTGTGCTCCGCGCAGCCCATGGTCCGGAAGGCGCCGCCGCTGCCACCGTAGGCATAGCCGTAGGGGCGGTGGTCGCCGTACACCTGGCGGGCTATCACCTTGGAGTGCTCTGCGGCGGCGGCGTTCGCACGGTAACCGGCGATCGTCGGATCCGTGGCCGAGCCGGGGGCCCCGGAGGATCCGCCTCCGTTGGTCTCCAGGAAGTAGCCGCCTGCGGCGAACGCGAACCCAATCTTGTCCTCCTGCCCGGTCGCGGACTGCGCCAGGTGCTCGCTCTCGGGGACCGGGGTGATGTGCTGGAAGAAGCGTCCCCCGTAGTTTTCCAGCGGGGGGAAGTAGAGGGAGAACCGGGTGTCGGTGCCCTTGAAGTATCCGTGTATGTACCGGTGGGGCCGAGGTGTGTCGCGCCACTCGTCGGCATCCACGTACGGGTGGTCAAAAGTGTGTGCGGTCATGATCCGTTTCCAGGTGGTCAGAGGCCGTTTCCGGGGCGGTTGAGGACGGCCAGTCCCTCGATCCAGTTCTGGCCAGTGAGGCGGCGGACCCCGTCCACCAGTGCCCCTCCGCAGTCGAAGTCCGGGTCGCCGAGGCGGGCCAGGGCCAGGCCGTCCCAGAGCGCGAGGATCTGCCGGGCCGTCTCCCGGGCGTCCAGCCCGGGGTGGGCCAGCCCGTCGCGCTGTCTTTTCGCGATCAACCCGGTCCAGACGTCCATCGCCCGCTTCTGCCGGCGGGTGAAGTACTCGCCGGCGGGGTGTTCCGGCGTCGCGGACTGGCCTCGCAGCATCACGAACAGACGCAGTCGACGTTCGTGCGCCGACACCGCCGCGGTCGCGACGGCGCGCAGAGCGTCGAGGTCCAGCGCGAGTTCTCCGTCCCCCACGGTCGCAAGGTCCAGTTCAAGGTCGTCCCAATGGTCTAGGGCGGAGACGAGCAGGTGATCCTTGGTCGGGAAGTGGTAGAGAACCGTCGGTTCGCTGGAGCCCGACCGGGCGGCGACGAGTGAGGTGGTGACTCTCTCGTGACCCAGCTCGTCGACCAGTCCGAGCACGGTGAGTGCGATGCGTTCCCGACGTTCACGGGACCGCTGGTAGGGACCGCGCTTGCGCGGGCGTGCGGCAGCCTCCACGGACTGCCCTCCTCTCAATATTGAGTGAACGCTAATCAATATTTCATCAATCGACAAGCATCACGTCCCCGGGAGTCTCTTGGGACTGTGAATACTGGTGTGGGGATAGGTTTCAGGCGGTCGAGGCGTGTCCGAAGTTGTTCACGACGTCGGGTCCCTTGCCATGATCTCGTCGACCAGGCCCCACTCGTGCGCCTCTGTGACGGACAGCGCGGTGCCGGGCAGGCCAGGTAGGCGGTGCCCTCCCGGCCGATGCGAGCGGGCAGGCTCGCGGAGCCCCCGCGCCGGGGAATCAGACACATGGCAATCTCGTGCGGCCGGATCACCGTGTCCGGAGCGGCCGTCACCCGCCCGACGAAGGCGGCCAGTTCGATGTTCGCGCCGACGCAGACACCGCGCAGGTGGGCGGTCACTGTGCCGGAGCAGCCCGGGGCTTACAGGTGACCCGCACCCGGTGCGCCTCGGCGGTGCCCCTGGACGTATCGAACTCGGTGAGAGCGCCCCGCTGCAAAACGCAGGCCCGGTGCCTCGGAGGCCGACGCAGGTGGTCACGGGTCTGTTTTGCACACCGGTGGCCGTCGCCGTCAGTACCGGCGGTCCGCATCTCAGTGAGCCGGCGGTCAGGTGACCCCTCAGGCGAGGTGATGTGCGAGGCACGGTGGTTGGTGTAGCCCCCTACACCACCGCGGGGTGCTGTGCTCTCCTGCCCCTCCGCATCCATCTGCCTAACCTGGGCGACATGTGGAAAGCAATGGTGCAGGCCAAGCGGGCAACGGTACAGCTGTGCAGGTCGGTGGCGATGGTCTTCGCCATGTGCCTGTTCGTCTGCGTGCTCCTGATCACGGCCGTGGGCACACTGGCCGTGGTCGGCGCCTGGTTGCTTCCGGAAACGCTGCTCCTGGTTCGCCGCATCGCCGGCGCGAAAAGGTTCCTGGTGGCCACGTGGACCGGCCGTGAGATTCCGCAGGCGTATCAGCCGATCACCGGCCGTCTGCGACAACGTCTCCGCATCGTGCTGCGTGATCCCGGCACCCGGTCCGACCTGCGGTGGATGGCTGCCTTCTACGTATATGGCTGGATGGGCCTGCTGGCCGTTCCGCTGTGGCCGCTCGGCCTGGTCGTGGACGGCGTGTGGAGTGGCCTCCTGCGGCGGCAGCCGGTCGTTCTGCCCCTGATCAGCCGCCTGGCGGACCTGGAAGCCGACTGGTCGACCGCTCTGCTCAAGCCGCCCCCGCAGGCTCTGCTGGCCGCCAGGGTCGACGAACTGACCGCTACCAGGGCGGGCGCCATCGCCGCACACGAAGCCGAACTGCGCCGAATCGAGCGCGACCTGCACGACGGAGCACAGGCACATTTGGTATCGCTGTCCATGCGCATCGGGCTCGCCCGACGTGCTTACGATCACCGGCCCGAGACCGCTCGCCGACTCATGGACGAGGCACAGGAACAAGCGGAGGAGGCCCTCGCGCAACTGCGGCATGTGGTGCGCGGCATCCATCCCCCCATCCTTTCCGATCGCGGCCTGGTCGGGGCGGTGCGCGCGCTGGCAGCCAGCAGCGGCCTCGACGTGGTCGTGAATGTCGTCGGGCTCGCCGACGACGGGCCCAGGGCACCGGCGGCGGTGGAGGCAGCCGCGTACTTCGCCATCGCAGAGGCGTTGACCAACGCGGCGAAGCACAGCGGCTCCGTACGTGCCTCCGTCCGCCTCGAACGTCTGCGCAACGCCGTGCGGGTCGTGGTGAGGGACGAAGGCGCAGGTGGCGCGGACGAGGCCGGCGGCACCGGGATGATCGGCATCCGTCGCCGGGTCGCGGCTCTGGACGGTACGGTTACGGTGACCAGTCCTGAAGGAGGACCGACTGCCGTGACAGTGGAACTGCCTTGCGTGTGGTGATCGCAGAAGACAACGCATTGCTGCGTGAGGGCCTGGTCCTGTTGCTCACATCAGTCGGACACGAAGTCGCGGCCGTCGTCGGGACCGGTCCCGAGACCCTCCCGGCCCTGCTGGAGCAGCGTCCGGACGTGGCCGTACTCGATGTGCGCATGCCTCCCGGATTCCGGGACGAAGGGCTGCGCGCGGCGCTCGCCGCGCGTGAGCAGATCCCGGGCCTTCCGGTTCTGGTTCTCTCGCAGTACGTCGAGGAGTCGTACGCCGCCGAACTGCTGAGCGGCGGCAGCAGCGGGATCGGGTACCTGCTCAAAGACCGCGTGGGCCGGGTGGACGAGTTCCTCGACGCGCTGGAGCGGGTGGCGGCCGGTGGTACCGCTCTGGACCCGGAGGTGGTCACCGAGCTCCTCACCCGTCGCCGGGACTCCCCTCTGGACTCGCTGACCCCGCGTGAGCGCGAGGTGCTCAAGCTGATGGCGGAGGGACACGGAAACACCGCCATCGCCGAGGCGTTGGTCGTGACGGAACGCTCAGTGAGCAAGCACATCGGCAATGTCTTCCTCAAGCTCGGTCTGCCGCCCAGCGACAGCGGGCACCGCAGGGTGCTGGCCGTGCTGACGTACCTGAAGGACCCCAGGAAGGCCGTCTGACGCTGCGCCGGCAAACGTCCGTCGCCTCCCAGGCCTCTCGTCGGGGCGTCGTCCACGACGTCCGGGCCGCTCCCGACGGGTCTGCCTCTCGCCCGGTGGTGTAGCGGGCTACACCACCGGTTCGGGAGATCACTCCCTCGTCGCGGCACGCGCCGGACGGGATCGTGGAGAGCAGAGGGCACACCCCCTCGCATCCGTCGAGCGGATGCGGGGCCAGCCCGTTTTCCCTGTTCTGTACCGCTGATGTGGAGGCGTTCTCCCCGCCATGGCAACTTTCCTGTACCAAGTCGGTCGTATGGCCTTTCGGTGGCGATGGCTCGTCACGCTCCTGTGGGTGGCCGTTCTGGCCGCCGCGGGCTTCGCCGCCGTCAAGGCTCCGGCCGCACCCGACGACGGGTTCGCCATGCCGGGCCTGGAATCGCAGAAGGCGTTCGACCTGATGGACGAGCGTTTCCCGGGGTCGGGAGCCGAGGGCGCGAGTGCTCGGCTCGTCTTCATCGCGCCTGACGGGGAGAAGGTCACCGCCACGCAGAACAAGGCGGCCATCGAGGAACTGGTCGACGAGGCCGGTGACGGCTCACAGGTGGTCCGTGCCGTCGACCCCTTCCAGGCGGATGCCGTCAGCGCGGACGGCTCCGTCGCATACTCGACCGTCACCTTCGAGGTGGCGGCGGCGGACCTCACCGACGCGAGCAAGGAACAGCTGGAGACAGCCGTCGACCAGGCCAGGGACACCGGTCTGACGGTCGAGATCGGCGGTAACGCCCTGGCGACGCAGCCCGCGGCCGGCGGATCGGCCGAGGCGATGGGCATCGCGGTGGCCGCAGTGGTCCTCCTGATCACCTTCGGCTCCATGGCCGCAGCCGGACTTCCGCTGCTGACCGCGATCATCGGTGTCGGTGTCAGCATGACCGGCATCATCGCTCTGGGCAGCACCTTCGGCCTCTCCCTGACCACCGGCACGCTCGCCTCCATGCTCGGACTGGCATGCGGCATCGACTACGCCCTGTTCGTCGTCTCCCGCTACCGCGAGGAGCGCGCCAAGGGACGTGCCCCGGAAGAGGCCGTCGCACTCGCCGCCGGCACCGCCGGATCCGCCGTGGTCTTCGCCGGCCTGACCGTGGTCATCGCTCTCGCCGGCCTGTCGGTGGTGGACATCCCGATGCTCACGAAGATGGGCCTCAGTGCCGCCGGTGCCGTCGTCATCGCGGTCCTCATCTGTCTCACACTGGTGCCGGCCCTGCTGGGATTCTGGCCGAAGGCCGTACTCGCCCGTCGTGTCCGCAAGGGGACCAAGCGCGACCGCCCGGGAGCCGGACACGATCGAGGCGGGTCGACCGAGAACGCCGGCAGCCGCTGGGCCCGCCTTGTAGTGCGCCACCCGCTGCCCGTGCTCCTGCTGGGCGTGGTCGGTCTGGGAGCGGTCGCCATACCGGCGACCGGCCTGCAGCTGGGCATGCCCGGTGACGAGTCCAAGCCCACCTCCACGACCGAGCGCCGCGCTTACGACGCCCTGGCCGACGGTTTCGGTCCCGGCTTCAACGGCCCGCTGACCGTCGTGGTGGACACCAAGAACAGCGACGACCCCGAGGCCGCCGTGAGCACGATCTCCAAGGAGATCGGCTCCACCGACGGGATCGTGTCCGTCTCCCCGGCCCAGTTCAACCAGGCCCGCGACGCGGCCGTCATCACCGCCACCCCGTCCACCAGCCCCACCGATGCGGCCACGATCGACCTCGTGAAGACCATCCGCGGCGAGCGCCCGGCCGTGGAGCAGCAGGCGAGCGCCACCTATGAGATCACCGGCAGTACCGCCGCCAACATCGACTTCGCGCAGAAGTTCCAGTCGGCGCTGGTGCCTTACCTGATCGTCGTGGTGGGCCTGGCCATCGTGCTCCTGCTGCTGGTCTTCCGCTCCATCCTCGTGCCACTCAAGGCGGCTCTGGGATACCTGCTCTCCGTGCTGGCTGCCCTGGGCGCAGTGGTCATGGTGTTCCAGCACGGGCACGGCGCCGAGCTGCTCGGTGTCGAGCAGACCGGTCCGATCATGAGCATGATGCCGATCTTCCTGGTGGGCATCGTCTTCGGCCTCGCCATGGACTACGAGGTCTTCCTTGTCTCCCGTATCCGCGAGGCGTACGTCCACGGTGAGCGGCCGGGCCAGGCCATCGTCTCCGGCTTCCGCTCGAGCTCACGCGTGGTCGTCGCCGCCGCGCTGATCATGATGGCGGTGTTCTCCGGCTTCATCGGTTCAGCCGAATCCATGATCAAGGTAATCGGTTTCGGCCTGGCAGTCGCCGTCTTCTTCGACGCCTTCGTGGTCCGGATGGCCATCGTGCCCGCGGTCCTCGCCCTCCTGGGCGACCGCGCGTGGCGCCTGCCGCGCTGGCTCGACCGGCTCCTGCCCAACGTCGACATCGAAGGTGAGGCGCTCACCAGCAAGCACACCACCCCGGACGCACCGGCTGACCAGCCCGAGAGCGTGCCCGCGTACCGCGGGTAGAGCACGCCGCAACCTCGGTGGGTGGCCTTCCACGCGCCCACCGACGAACCGGGGCCGCACCCAGCGGCAACGGCCCCATGACTCGCCTCGCCCGTGGGGACGGGGCGGCGAGTCCCACGCCCGGTGGCCCGAGCGCATTCCGCTCGGGCCACCGGGCCCGTGCGTTCCCGCGTCTGCGGAGCTGTCGGGCCGGCCCGGTCCTGTGCCGTTCCGGGGCGGCCCACCCCCGCCGGGTGCGGTGCGACCGGTGTATTCCGCTACACCACAGGTCGGGGGGCGTGCTGTCTCGTCCTGACCGCCTGTTCGACGAGATCGTGAAGACCTGGCAACTCGCTTCCACGGCCAGTAGACGCGCGCGACCCCGGTCGGGCAGAGCCGTGGGCGGGCGTGGGGGCAGACCGTACGTTCCGATTGGAGAGCTCGTCATGAACACCCCGGTTGCTGTGGCCCTTGCGCTCGCCTCCGTCGTCGCTTACGCGGTCGCGGCCGCGATGCAGCACCGCGTGGCCGGGAAGAACACCGCCACGGGCGGCCTGCGGGCGGTGTTGACGGACGCCGCCTGGTGGGTGTCCACCGGCACCAACGCCCTGGGTGCTCTACTGCACGTCGCGGCTCTCGCCTTCGGACCGCTGAGCCTGGTGCAGTGCCTCGGTGCGCTCACCGTCGTCCTCGCCGTCCCGATCGGCGCCCACGCAGCCGGCAGGCGCGTCAGCCGCGCCGAATGGAAGGCCCTCTGCCTGACCGCAACCGGTTTCGCCCTGCTCATCCCGCTCACCTTCACCACCGGGTCGGGCGGCTTTCTCACCGCCTCCGGTGCTCTCGGCGTTGCGACAACCGCCTTTCTCGCTGTCCCCCTCGCGCTGTCCGTCCGGCACCCCGCCCTGCGTGCACCGGCGTTAGCCGCTGCTTCCGGAGTCGTCTCCGGCAGCGGTTCGGCCCTCACTCAGACCGTGCTGAACGCGGACCGTCTGATCTCCTGGCAGACGGCCTTGGTGGCGCTGCCGACGATCGGCCTGGCCATGGCCGGTCTGCTGCTGTCCCAGGCCGCGTACACGGGCGGCCTCGGAACGCCCCTGGCGATCCTCACCCTCGTCAACCCGTTCACGGCGACGCTCATCGGTGTGGCGCTCCTCGGCGAACGGGTACCGGGAGGTCCTTGGGGGGCCGCTCTGGCTCTCACGGGTGCCGCGTTGACCGCACGCGGGGTCTTCCTGCTCACGCGGCACAGCTCTGCAGCCGTCAAGCCCTGTGATGTCGTGGCAGCGCCTTCACGCGCAGCGTCCGACAGTGACTGTCCGGCCGGTGCCGCGGTCGTTTCCGTGTGAGCCCGTCCCTCCCCAGGGCTCCGCGAAGGCGGGGATACCGCGCTGTGTACGGGTTCCGGGCGTTACCCGATCTTGACGACGTACACCTTGTGAACGGCCACAGGCTTCCTATTGGCTACTGACGCGCGTCAGTACGCCGCTTCCACCATGTGGGCGGCAGCTCCATCGAGCCGCCCTGCCCGGCCGACCAACACCGAGCGCCCGCATCCCGAACAGACTGAGAGACCATGGTCATGTCCGTCACACCAGCCATCGCCGGATTCCACCCCGACCCTTCGGTCTGCCGCGTCGGTGACACCTACTACCTCGCCAACAGCAGCTTCGAGTACGTACCGGCCGTCCCCGTCCACCGCAGCACCGATCTGCTCACCTGGACCCACATCGGCAACGTACTGACCCGTCCGAGTCAGCTCGCGCCGCACACCGGTTACGCCGGCTCGGGCATCTACGCGCCGACGCTCCGCCACCACGACGGCAGGTTCTGGCTGGTGACGACGAACATTCACGAGATACGCCGGGGACACCTGATCGTGTCGTCCGAGAACCCGGAAGGACCGTGGAGCGATCCGGTGCACGTGGCAGGAACCATCGGCATCGATCCCGACCTGGTCTGGGACGAGGCAGGGGTATGCCACCTCACCTGGGCTTCCTTCCTCCCCGGCCTGCACGGCATCGCGAGCGTGCCGATCGATCCCATGACGGGCGACATGCTGGCGGACCCCCGCCTGCTGTGGAACGGCACCGGTCTCGCGGCGCCGGAAGGCCCTCACCTCTACCGTGTGGGGGAGTGGTGGTATCTCCTGCTGGCGGAAGGCGGCACCGAGCGAGGCCACGCCGTCACCGTCGCCCGCGCCCGGACCCTCGACGGGCCTTTCGAGGCGGCTCCCCGCAACCCGGTCCTCACGCACCGCAGCACGGATCACCCGGTGCAGAACACCGGGCACGGCGACCTCGTCGAACTGGCCGACGGCTCATGGGCCCTCGTCTATCTGGGCGTGCGGCCCCGTGGAGCGACGCCCAAGTTCCATGTCAACGGGCGTGAGACATTCGTCGCCGGTGTGGACTGGGTGGACGGCTGGCCGGTCGTGGACGAGCAGCGGTTCGCGGTCGAGCCGCAGGAGCACAGCTTCACCGACAGGTTCGAGGCGCCTGAACTGGATCCACGCTGGGTCGCACCCGGCACGAACCCCGCTGTCTTCACCCGCCGTGAGGGCCGAGGCCGCCTCATCCTCGAAAGGCAGGGGCAACAGGAGGCGCCGGTGATGCTCCTGACACGCGCCCGGGACACCCAGTGGACGGCGCAGGTACGGATGGACACCTCCGCCGGCACCGGACGTTTCCTGCTCCGGATCGACAGCGACCACTGGTACGGACTGACCGCCGACGCGGACAGCGTGGAGGCGACGGTCTCGATCGGCCCCGCCGTCAGTTCGGTCGCACGGGAGCCCCGTCCCCTCGGGAAGCCGGTCACCCTGCGGATCACCGTCCGTGACTCCGATCGCCCAGGGGTGTTCGGTACACCCGCCCAACCCGATCTCGTGGAACTCGCCGTAGTGGACGACGACGGGGCCTGCAGTGTCCTGGGTACCTTCGACGGGCGCTACCTCTCCACGGAGGTGGCTGGGGGTTTCACCAGCCGGATGCTCGGCGTCGAGCTGGTGGACGGCCAGATCGTGCTCGCAGAGGTGGCCTACTCCACACATCAGGGGTGACACGGCCGTCAGCCAAGCCTCGCAGTCCCAGCGAACCTGACGAGGCGTCTGCACCTGTGTCGGTTGGCCGGGTGGGCCCTCTTCGGCGCACAGCGCCCATGTGAGGGTGGTTCAGGGCCGGGTCCTCGCGGGGCCCGGCCCCCTGGCGCAGGGTGTCAGGCCGCCTGGCCGGCCTCAACGGTGTCGACCGGCCGGGCCTTCGGGATGGTTGCCACCAGAAGTGTTCCCACCGCGCAGGCGCCGGCCACGAGCAGGAACGCGTTGGTGAAGCCGGAGTCGCGATAGAACTGTGTGCCCTGTGCGACCACGCCGTCGCGGGCCATGGTCGAGAAGACCAACTGGGTGATGACGACCTGCATCACGCCCTGCACGAGCCACTGTGAGCCGTTGGCGAGGGCCTGCTCCTTCGGAGCCACCGACTGGATCACCATGATCGGCATGATGGAAACGACCAGACCCATACCAGGGCCGGCGATCAGGCCCATCGCGACGAACTGCCATTCGTTGTGGTGCAGTTGCGACGCGACCAGGTAACCGGTCGTGATCAGGGCGCCACCGATGGCCAGGAGGATCCTGGTGTCGACCCGGCGGGCGAACTTGCCCGCCAGAGCGGCGATCACGATGACCAGGACACTGGTCGGGGCGCTGACCACGGCGCTCTTGGTGACCGACCAGCCCAATCCGTCGGAGACATCGGGGATCTCCGGCATGAGGGTGAGGATCATGGTCACCGTGCCCACCGCGTAGGCCGCGCCCGCGGCCACGGAGGTGGCGAGGAAGACCGTCCACACCCGGCGCCTCCTGATCAAGGTGAGAGGGACGAGCGGATGTGCCACCTTGGCCTCGTAGGGGATGAAGGTGAGTACCGCCAGGACGCCCACCTCGATCCAGGTGAGGGTCTTGCCACTCGTCCAACCCCAGTGAGAACCCTCGCCGATGGCATAGACGACAGCGGTGAGGCCGCCGCCCAGCAGCAGGCCACCGATCCAGTCCATGCGCTGGTCCGGCTCCCGCACCGGGCTTTCGGGGATGCAGAAGAGCTGAAGCAGCAGGCATGCGGCGGCGGAGCAGGCGATGAACCAGAGCGCGGCTCGGAAGCCGTTGCTGTCGAGCAGCCAGGCCGACAGGAAGGGGCCGCCCAGCCCGACCAGCCCGATACTGGCCGCGAGAACACCACTGGCCGTGCCGACCAGGCGTTTGGGGAACACGTCACGGGCCATCGCATAGGCGATGAATGCCGAAGGGCCGTAGACACCGGCGAAAATGCGTCCTACCAACAGGGTCTCGTAGTTGGTCGCCATCGCCGCGATCACGTCACCGACGAGTCCGAGGATGGTGATGACGACCAGGACCCGCTTCTTGCCGTACATGGCCGCGGCCTTCATGGCGAAGGGTGTCAAGAAGGTGCCGATCAGAGCGGCGCCCAGAGTGAACCACGCGATCTGCGTGGTGCGGAAGTGAATCGCCACTTCCGCCTGGGCATTGCCGGCGAGCAGTCCGGTGATCGGATTGAGCGCGACGGTCCACAGCAAGGCGACGAGCGCGAGTGCGTGGCGGGTGGAGAAGCCGCCCTCCTCGGGTCTCGTGCCCGGGGCGGATTCGGTTGAGGACATGGTTCACCTTTCTGGGCGGAGCCCGTCACGCGGTCGTTCCGACGGACACGGGTGATGCCTGTCGTGACGAAAAGACCGACGGGGCCGTGCTGTGGATGGAGGGCAATGAGGGGATCGCGCTGCGCTGAATCGATTCAAGCCAGCCGACGAGAGGGTGAGGCCGCAGAGCGTTCGGGGTGGTGTGTGCCGGTCGCCGGACCGGTGCGGCCGCCGAAGCCGGCTGTCCGGCCCGCTCTGGTGGTCCAGCAGGCTACTGATGCGCGTCAGTGGCGCGCGTCAGTAGCAAACAACAGTGGTGCTACCTCAGCAAGACACTCGTTGGTAACGAGTGCACAACGGAGGTCATCGGGTGGGTGGTGGGCACTCTTTCGAGTTGTGCGCGGAGCCTGCGGCAGTTCACCGGTGCGGCGGACTCACGTGGTGGACCGCTGCACCAGCCGCAGGCTGGCGGTGGGCGACGGGGAGCGCGGGCGCCCTCCACCGAGGTCGGCCACCACCGCTTCGGCCCGGTGACGCCCCGCCTCCTGCAGATCGAAGTACACCGTGGACAAGGCGGGCACGGCGAAGCGTGCCATCGGAATGTCGTCGGCTCCGACGACGGCCAGGTCCCCGGGAGCCCGCAGACCGACGTGGTGCATCGCAGCGAGCAAGGCGATGGCGTACTCGTCGTTGAAGGCGCAGACCGCTGTGACGGAAGCCTCGCGCCAGCGTCCCAGCGGCCGCACGAGGTCCTCGATCTCCATGTCGGAGGCCAGGGCCAAGGGGGGTTTCACGCCTGCGTCCGCGCAGGCACCGGCTACACCCTGCAACCTCTCCTCGGCCATGCTCCGGAACTTGATCTCCGTCGGCAGGAGGTAGCCGATCCGGCGGTGTCCGCGGGAGATCACATGCTCCGCCTGCAACCGCCCCAACGGGGCCATCGAAGGCAACAGGCCTCTGTTGTGGGGAGAGATGACGGTGACTCCGAGCCGCTGCATGGCCTGCACGACGTCGTCGTCGAACGCCTCGAAGCCGAGCACCGAGGACGCTCCCACAGCGGCGCACACGTCGGGAAGACTCCGGGACTGTCCCGCCATCAGGTGGGTGACGAGGGTGAGGCCGTGTTCGGCGAGCGAGGACGCCAGCTCCTCCACGAGGCGGCTGATGCTGGGGCCGATCGGCAGGTCGGGGATGGACAACAGGACGATGTCGCTCCTGCCCGCCGCGAGTGCACGGGCGGAGGAGTTCGCCCGGTACTGGAGGCGCTCGGAGGCCTCCATGACGCGCCGACGGGTCTCCTCGGGGATCACCTCCCCGGGCCGGTTGTTGAGCACGTAACTCACAGTGGTACGTGAGACCCCCGCCGCTCTGGCGACGTCGGCGCTGGTGCTCCGTTTCCGAGGGTGCGTCATCGTCTCCAGCCCGTCCCAGCCGTCGGTATGACGCGGTCCGGCCCGCGGCAGCCCTGTTCGCCGCACGTCGCGACAGTGTGTCGATGATACGTTCCACGCACCGTCGTGGAACGGGCTGGTGCGACCGACGGCCTTTTCTGGCGTCTGGGCTTTCCACTCTCCCACCAGGGTCACCGGCAGGGACGATCCGCGCACCGAGGCGCGGTCTCCGGGGGACACGGGAGACCGGGGGCCAGCGCGACACCGGGCGACTGTCCTTCACCGCTCAGGTCTCCTGCCGTGCCGGTCCACCCCTCCCGCGCCCCTCGAGATGATCCAGTCGCCGATGAGTGCGGTGCCCGCGGCGAAGTGCGGTCGGTGCGGTCGGTCCAGGAACCCGTGCGGGGCCTCCTGGACGACATGGTGAGTGACAACGGTGCCGGAGGCCGAGAGCTCTCCGGCGAACGCTTCGCCGGAGGCCCGGAGGGTGTCACGGTCCGCATCGACCATCAGGGAGGGCGGCAGCGGTGGCAGCCGATGGCCGCCGGGGAAGGCGAACGGGAGCGCCATCGCCTCGGCGGACCCCGCGTAGTTGTGGTTCATTCGCCGTACGGTGTCCGGACGGAACTGGACGAGCCCGTGACGGCCGCGCACCCGGCCGCGCATCTCCTCGGGGATCGGCGGAAGTTCAGCGTGGAAGGTGCCGTACGCCAGCACGAGACCTGCGGGCAGCGCATCCTCCTCGGCGTGCATGCGCAGCGCGGCGGCCGCGGCGAGGCAAGCCCCGGCGCTCGCCCCGCCGAGCAGGACGGGACCCCGCTCGCGTGACACGGCGCCGAAGGCATCCACGACGTCGTCGAGCGGTACAGGAAAGCGCACGCCCGGAAGCCGGCCGGGACGAGGGTCGCGCCACGGACTCCACCGCGGCACTCGGCGGTAGTCGACCGCGACGACCTCGACCCCTCGCCGGACCAGGGCGGCGCCCACGGCATGGGACTCGAGCTGGTCTAGACCGCCGTGGGAGAACGCGCCGCCGTGCAACCAGACCAGAGTGCCCACCGGCGGGCCGTCGGGACGGTAGCGCCTGACCGGGATGCCGCCGTGGCGGCCCGGCACGGAGTCGTCGGCATGGTCGATGCCGTCGAGCAGCGCGGCCATCACCCGTGCAGTCCTGCCCCTCATGACCGAGAGCCTTCGCCGGGACCGGGCGCGGCGGCGGACTTGCCGAACAAGGCGCGCAGATCCCGCTCCAGGTCGGCGGCGGTGTCGGGCACGCGTGCCGCCATGGCCGCGAGCGGCATGTCGTCGATGTGGTCACCGGCTGCCTTGATGGGAACACCGGGGAAGTAGGTCTGCAGCACATCAAGGACGGCCGACCACAGCTCGGCATCACGTCGGATGTCGCGGATGGGTGTTTCCATGGTGATCTCGGGACGGACGCTGGTACCCGAGGCGTGGTAGCGCCATGAATGGTCGCCGGCACCGACGTGCTCGACGAGCTGCTCCGGGTGCAGGGGCAGCTCGACGGTCGCCGTCGCGCCTTCGGGCACCGTGACGTCGACCAGCATGTCCTCGCCTTCGAAGCGCCAGGAGACCTCGGCACGGCCGAGGACGGTGTCGTGTGCCGCCCGTGCCGAGGTGAGGCCGCCCCCCGGCCGGGGGGCCACGCGGAAGCGACGCCAGCCGGGTTCCACGCGTTCGAGCCCTCCCACGACGCGGTGCAGCCAGTCGGCCACGGCTCCGAGGGCGTAGTGGTTGAGCGAGGTCATGCCGGTGGAGTTGAGCGTGCCGTCAGGCAGCACGGAGTCCCACCGTTCCCAGATGGTGGTCGCTCCCATCGTCACCGGATAGAGGAACGACGGGGCCTTCTCCTGGAGGAGCAGGTCGTATGCCTCGGCGAGATGGCCGGTCACCGTCAACGCGTCCGTGATCAGCGGTGTGCCGGCGAAGCCCGTGGCGATGGCGAAGTCCGCCTTGCGTACCAGCGCGGCGAGCCGGTCGCCGGCGGTCGCGAGCTGGTTCTCGTCGAGGACTCCGAACATGACGGCCAGGGCGTACGCGGTAGCGGACTCGTTCACGACCCGGCCGGCGGACGACACGTACTCCCTGCGGAACGCCGCACGCACCCGCTCGGCGAGCCGGGTGAAGTAATCGGCGTCCGCGGTCTCGCCGAGGATCTCGGCGGTCCGTGCGAGCTCGCGTGTCGTCCTGCAGAGGTAGGCGGAGGCGACCAGATGGGCGTCGGTCTTCCCGCCGGCCGGGTTGTCGGACGGCGCGTCCGGGTCGAGCCAGTCCCCGTACTGGAAGCCGCTGCTCCACAGTCCGTGCTCGTCGAGCATGGGTTCGACCGCGCGCATGAAGGTGGTCATGGAGGCGTACGAGGCACGTAGTACGGCGGGATCGCCGTACTCCTGGTACAGCTGCCAGGGAAGGCTGATGGCGACGTCACCCCACAGTGCGGTGGGCGTGGACCCGGTCCGCAGGACGTCCGGGACGACCATCGGTACGTTCCCTGTCTCCGCCTGCTCGGCCGCCAGGTCACGCAGCCAGGACTCCAGGACGCCCCGCACGTCGTAGAGATACGTGGCGGTGGGGGCGAAGGCGTTGAGGTCGCCCGTCCAGCCGAGGCGCTCGTCGCGCTGCGGGCAGTCGGTGGGGACACCGACGAAGTTGTCCCGCATCGACCAGACGGTGTTCTCGTGCAGCTTGTTCACCAGCGGGTGGGACGTCTCGAACCAGCCGGTGCGCGTCATGTCGCTGTGGACGACGACGGCACGCACTGCCTCGGCGTCGAAGTCACCGGGCCAGCCGTCGATCTCTGCGTAGCGAAAACCGTGGAAGGTGAAGCGCGGCTCCCAGGTCTCCTCGCCTTCACCGGACAGTGTGTACCGGTCGGTGGCGGCGGCGGTGCGGTTGGTCTCGGTCTCCAGCTCCCCTTCGGGTGTCAGGATCTCGGCATGCTGCAGCGTGACGGTGTCTCCCGCCCGGCCCCGGACCCTCAGACGCACCCAACCCGAGATGTTCTGTCCGAAGTCGACGATCGTGCGCCCGGAGGGACTGGTGAGCACGACCTTCGGTGACAGCTCCTCGATGCGCCGGATCGGCGGCGTCATCGGTGCCCGCAGCGTTTCGAGGTTCCATTCGAAGGGCGCCGCACGGTCCCAGCCGGAGTCGTCGAAGCCGGGGCGGTTCCAGCCGTCCGGCTCCAGGCGGGCGTCGTGGGTCTCACCCGCGTAGATGCCGTTGGCGCGCACGGATCCGGTGCCGACGCGGAAGGACCCGTCGGTACCGACGATCTCCACGCGGTCGTCGTCGAAGTGCAGCTCCAGCTGTGCGAACAGGGCAGGCCGGTCGCTGTAGTTGTGGCGTCGGTTCTCCCAGGTGAGCGGTCCCACCGCCCAGCCCTCGCCGACGACGGCCCCGAGGGCGTTCGCTCCTGCCGTCAGCAGGTCGGTCACGTCGTGCGCCGAAACCGTGAGGTGGTGACGGTAACTGGTCCAGCCGGGCGCGAGTACTTCGTCACCGACCCGGACGCCGTTGACATACGGTTCGACGATGCCCAGGCCGGTGACGTGCAGTACGGCTCGCCGGAGGCCGTCGGTCACCTCGAACTCCCGGCGGAAGTACGGTGCCGGATCGCCCTCGGCGGACGGAGCTGCGGCGCTGATGAATGAGGCCTGCCACGGGTGCGGCATGGTTGTTTCTCCCTGTGGATGCTTGAAGACCGGCATGGAGGCCGGCTGGTCAGCGCGCGTCGTCACGACAGGCCGGGACGGTGAGCGTGCGGCTGTCCGCGATCCGCTCACTGCTGGTGCCGACGAGGACGGTGACGTCGCCCTCCTCGATGCCGCGGGTGCCATCGGCCATGGTGTAGAACAGGCGGCTCACCGGGGCTTCGAGCACCGTCTCGGCGCTGCCGCCCGCCCGCACGGTGACGCGGGCGAAGGCGATCAGCCGGCGTACCGGCCGTACGACCGACCCGTGCTCGTCACGGGCGTAGACCTGGACGACCGTGGAGCCGTCCCGGTCGCTCCTGTTGGTGGTGCGCGTGCGCACGGTGAAGGTGGAACCGTCGTCCGAGAGCGTGACGTCATCGAGGTGGACCTGCAGATCGGCGTAGCCCAGACCGTGTCCGAACGGGTAGAGCGGACCGTCGTCCAGGTCGTTGTAACCGGGGCGGCGGCCGGTCGGATGGGCGTATCCGCTGCCGTACGGGTGGCCGTGGAACAGGGGGAGCTGTCCGGTGTCCCGGGGAAACGTCATCGGCAGGCGGCCACCGGGTTCCACGGCCCCGGCAAGGACGTCCGTCACCGTCGCCGGGCCGTGTGCGCCGAGGAGCGGTGCGAGGAGCACCGCTGCGGACGCCTCGGCGACGTCGGGGACGATGAGAGGCCGCCCCGTGATGAGTACCGTCACCAGGGGGACACCGGCCTGCGCGAGCACCGACACCAGCTCGTGCTGGTTGCCCGGGAGCCGTAGCCTGGCCGAGGTCTGTCCCTCGCCGGCCGTGTGCTCGCCCGCCCAGCCGGTGCGCTCACCGACGACCGTGACGACCACGTCCGCGTCGCGCACCGCGCCGAGCACGGCACCGGCGTCGATCGGCCCGGTCGCGTCGGGCGAGCCCGCGTCGACGAACGTCACCTCCAGACCCGGCACGGCCGACAGGGCGCCCAGAAGCGTCGGGGTGCCCGCGTGCTGCTCGCGGGTCATGATCTCGAACCGAGGGCCGATACCCGGGATACGCGTGTTGAACAGCTCGGTGAAGATGTACTTCTCGGGGTCGATTCCGGGAACCTGGCCCGAGCGGATCAGCTGCATCGCCAGCGGGACCTCGGCGTTGGCAACGTCGGTGTAGGCGCCGAAGTGGATGCGCAGATCGTCGGCGAGACTGCCGACGACGGCCACCTTGGTGCCGGGGCGCAGCGGGAGCGTGCCGTCGTTCTGCAGGAGCGTCACGGCGTGTTCGGCGATCTCCCGTCCGACGTCGGTGGCTGTCGTGCGGTCGAGTGGCTCGGGCGCGCGCAGCCGCCGGCGCGGTACGTAGTCGGGCACCAGGCCCATGTCGCGCTTGACCTCCAGGACACGTCCCACGGCGGTGTCCACCCTCTCCTCGCTGACCAGACCGGTCTCGACGGCCTCGCGCAGCTTCCGGAAACTCTCGTCCGCGGGGAGTTCCACGTCGAGGCCGGCCGAGAGAGCCTGAGCGGCGGCTTCCCGCTGGTCGCGTGCGGTGTGGTAGACCGAGTGCAGCATCGTGACGGCGTCGTAGTCGCTGACGACCAGTCCGGTGAAACCCAGTTCGCCACGCAGCAGGTCGGTGAGCAGCCACCGGTCGGCCGCGGCCGGTACGCCGTCGATCTCGTTGTACGAGTTCATGACGATCGAGAGTCCGGCCTCGTCGATCGCGCGCCGGAACGGCACGGCCACTTCGTCGGTGAGCTGCCTGCGTCCGAGGCTCGTCCGCGCCTGGTTGAGGGCGCCGTCGGAACTGCCGTACCCGAGGAAGTGTTTGCCCGTCGCGAGGACTCCCGTGCCGCCCTCGCGACCGTTGATGCCTTGGATGAAGGCGACGCCGATCTGGGCCGCCAGTTCCTGGTCCTCGCCGAACGTCTCGTGGACCCGGCCCCAGCGCGGGTCGCGCACCACGTCGAGGACAGGGGAGAAGCACAGGTGGATGCCGTAGTCACGGAACTGTGCGCCGGTGAGAGACGTGCTGCGCTCGACGAGTTCCGGCATCCACGTGGCCGCCTGGGCCCACGCGGTGGGAAACTGGATGCCCGTGCCGTGGACCAGTCCGTTGAGGCCTTCGGCGTGGATGAGGGTGCCGATGCCGAAGCGGCTCACCTCGCGTGCCTTCGTCTGGACATCGGCGAACACACGCCGCAGTCCGTCGGCCGGCAGGGGCAGCATCCAGGCCAAAGACAGATGTCCCAGCCCGTGCGGGCGCAGCTCGGCGAGCCGGTCGATGTCGACGAAGAACGCTGCCTTGCGACCCTCCTCGGTGCTGAGGTCGACTCCCGGCTCCTGGCGTACCGAGAACAGGGCGGGGAGAATCATGCCGTTCAGCTGGGCGATCTTCTCGTCGAGGTCCAGCTTGCGGACGAGTGCGCTGAGGTCGCTCATGCGGAGGTCTCCAGATCGGTCGTGCTGACAGCGGTGGCGGTGGCGCCGACCGGGGCGGGGGAGTCGGTCAGAGGGCTGCGGGCCGCGGTGACGGTGAGTGCGAGACGGGCAGGCGCGCAGCCATCGGCCACCGCTTCGACGGTGATCGTGCCGGACCCGGTCGGACGGACGACTGCGAGGGCGCGTCCGTCGAACGTGCGCCGGACGGCTCCGTGGAAGGTCTCCCCGGTGACCGGGGCCCCGCTACCGAGTCCCTGCAGGATGCCGGCGCCGGAGACCGTCACCCGCACGTCACGGTCCAGGGCGTTCTGCAGGACCCCTCTGTCGTCGGTGAGCGTCAGCGCGACGAACGCGAGGTCCCGGGTGCCGGCGCACAGCTCGTCGCGGTCGGCGGCGACGGTGAGCCGCAGGTTCTTCCTCGCCGAGACGAGGAGCGTACGGCCGGTCTCGGCCCCCGCACGATAGGCGACCGCGACCAGCTCGCCAGGGTGGTGGAGGACCTCGAAGTCCGCCTGGAAGGCCCGTTCGGTGCCGACGGGGGCACGTCCGAGCGACTCACCGTCGAGCAGCAGCTCGACCTCCTCGGCTTCGGCGTACACCTCGACGTGCACGGGGGCGTCCTCGAATCCGGGCCAACTCCAGCTGGACACGGAGTCGGACCACGCCCACGGCGTCGACACGGTGACGGGAACGCCATGGTGCTCCGGGCGCCGTACGGCGATGTAGGGCTCGCTCCGCCGGCCGAACACGATCTCGCGGTAATACGACACAGGCCTGCGGTGGCCGGTGAGGTCCAGGTCGCCGCAGAACGCCGACAGACCCGGATAGGCGGTCGAGAAGCCTTGGCCACCGTCGGCGGCAGCCGCGTACTTGACGACGCCGATGCCGGTCTCCCCCAGGTAGTCCAGCCCGGTCCAGGTGAAGTCGCCGATGACATGCGGGTGCTTCTCGACGAGGGCCCAGTTGCGGTCGATGACGGTCGGCCACGTCTCGGTGCCGACGATGACGCGGTCGGGGAAGAGATCGTGGTCGAGGGCGTAGCGGGACTCGCCGTAGTTCATGCCGGCGACGTCGAGCGCCGCGAACGACTCCTCCGTGCGCTCGGTGACCATGGGGGAGGAGATGATCTGGCCCATCATCTCGCCGAACGCGTTCATCATGCCGTTGACGCCGCCACCGGCCTGTTCGTCTCCGGGCACGTCGGCCGACTGCGCCGCCGCCCGGCGTTGCGCCATGCCGCCCAGGACGAGGTCGAGGACGGACACGAAGCCGTTGATGCCGTTGGTCACCAGGCGGGTGCCGTCGAGGGCGCGCAGCTTCTCGGCGAGTCTTCGGCTCCACCGGCCGCCGTCCGGTGTGCCGGTCTCGGGGATCTCGTTGCCGATGCTGTAGAAGACGACGCTCGGATGGTTCAAGTCCTTGGCGACCATGGCCTCCAAGTCGCGCTCCCACCACTCGGGGAAGTCGGCGGAGTAGTCGAAGTCGCTCTTGCCCTGCGTCCACATGTCGAAGGCCTCGTCCATGACGTACATGCCGAGGCGGTCGCAGGCGTCGAGCAGGGCGCTGCTCGCGGGGTGGTGGGAGCTGCGGATCGCGTTGAAGCCGGCCGCCTTCAGCAGCTCGATCTTGCGCTCCTCCGCGCGGCCGATGGCCGCGGCACCGAGCGGGCCGTTGTCCCCGTGCAGGCAGGCTCCGCGGAGTTTGACCTCGGTTCCGTTCACCCGCAGGCCGCGCCGGGCGTCGACCTGGATGGTGCGGATCCCGAACGGCACCGACACCTCGTCGACCACCTGCTCACCATCGGTGAGCCACACACGTGCCCTGTACCGGGCCGGCGTCTCGGCGCTCCACAGGCGCGGACGGTCGACCAGCAGGCGCAGCCGCGCCGTCTCCTCGTCCGCGGGCAGCAGCGTGAGCGGAGTCCGGCCCCTGGCGACCTCCGTCCCTTCCTCGTCGGTGACGACAGCCGCCAGACGCAGGGTGGAGGTCATGGCGCCCATGTTGCGTACCCGTACCGTGACTTCGGCGATCGCGACCTCATGGTCGACGTCGGGGGTCGTGACGCGGACACCGTCGACGGCGATGTGCGCGGGATTCTTGACGATCAGGCGCACGTCCCGGTGGATTCCGCAGCCGGTGTACCAGCGGCTGTCCAGGTGGGTGCGGCAGGATACGCGGACCTCGTTGTCGGCCCCGGACCGCAGATGGGGATCGACGCGCACCAGGAAGCGGGAGTAGCCGAACGCGTGGCGGCCGGCGAGCGCGCCGTTGACCGTCACGACGGCGTCCCGGTACACACCGTCGAACTCCAGGTACACCGGCTTGCCGCGGTCCTCCTCGGACACGGCGAACGTCTTGCGGTATTCGAACGTCCCCCCGGTGAAATACCCATTGGTGTGTCCGTCCGGCGCGTCAGCCCGCCGTTCGGTGGTGATCAGCGCATCGTGCGGCAGCGTCACAGGCGTCCAGGGAGAACCGGCTGTCCCGCCGAGTTCCTGGAACGGCGTCACTTTGCGGCGGTAACTCCAGCCTTGGTTGAAGTCCGTGTAGGTCATGGTTGACTTCCCTTTCACCGAACGCCCTTGACCCGGGCCAGGATGATGAAGCCGCCGACCAGTGCGAAAGCGCCGGCGACGATGTAGAGCAGGGGGTAGTTGTCGCCTCCGCCGAGCGCCAGGACCAGAGGCGCGGCGAGAGGCGCCGCCGCCTGCGGGACCGTCGTCGAGAACTGGTTGATCGCGTTGTAACGGCCGGCCTCCGTGTCGCGCTCGGGCAGAACGTCCAGGACCAGTGCCTGGTCCACCGCGGAGAAGACGCCCAGACCGAGGTTGGTGAGGAACGAGCCGATCACCAGCACGGTGAGGTCGGGTGCGACGGCCATCGTCAGTGTGCCGACGGTGAACAGGATTCCGGCGCCGAATACGAAGGAGCGGCGTCGACGCAGCTTGTCCGACAGGAACCCGCTGATCCCCGCTCCACCCATGGTCGCGACGAGACCGACAGCGCCGACCACCGCCACGAGTCCGCCGATCTCGGTGACGGGCTTGTCCAGCTTGTCGGCGAAGAAGAACGTCGTGAACGTCGTGGCGAGCGTCAGCCCGAACATGAACAGGAACCGGCCCAGCCAGTTCCAGGAGAAGTCGGGGTAACGACGTACGTCGAAAACGTACTTCGACAGCACCAGCTTCACCGTCATGCTCTCGCCGGGGGGAAGGTCCTGGCTGCCGTCCTCGTGGACGAGCAGGGCGAACAGCAGCACCGTCACGGCGCCGAGCGCCGCGGGCACCAGGAACAGCAACAGGTTCGAAGACGTCAGCATGCTCGCGATCGCCACGCCGATGATGGAGGCGGCCATCTGCGCAACACCTGCCAGGCCCGCCACCTTGCCCCGCTGGGACTCATGCAGGCGGTCCGCCATCGAAGCGCCCAGCAGGGCCAGCGCGCTGCCGAAACCGAGCTGCACGACTATCCAGCCGACGATCAGGACGGCGATCGAGGGCGCGAGCGCGACGCAGCAGAAACCGGCCATGCCGACGGCCACCGTGGCGGGCAGCCATGGCCGGCGTCGGCCCAGACGGGAGCGGGTGCGGTCACTCAGCACCCCGAGAACTGGCCCGGACAGGACCAGGGCCAGCGAACCCGCGCCGACCACATAACCGAGGCTTCCCTCGTTGTCGGGGGCCAGTTGATCGACACGGACACTCAGGGAGTAGCCCATCGGCGCCACGATGGCCGCATAGAGGCCGAACTGGGCGAGGACCAGCAGCACGATGTATCTGGCGTCGACCTTGAGCCGGTCGTCGGTCTTCGTGACGGTCGCTGGGCCGGACGGGGCGGCCAGGGCTGCTGCTTCTGCCGTGGGCGGTGTGGCTGATGGGGGGACATGGGGCGGCACTGAGGACATGGCGGCTCCTTGATTGTGAGCCATCGCCGGGCACGGCGGACGCTCGCGGCATTGGTATCACGTGATACTTGAAGGTGCCTAGGGGTAGCACGTGATACCTGCCGGTCCGATAGGGTCGGTAGTGCTCGCCCAGGCCCAGGGCGGGCCGATCTGTCGCAGAGATACGAAAGGCGCCGACGAGGATGAAGAACGGCCCGCGTCCCGCGACCGCCACTGATGTGGCGGTGCGTGCCGGGGTGTCGCGCGCCACGGTCAGTCACATTCTCAACGGCCGGGAAGGGCGGTTTCCCGAGGAGACACGGACACGTGTGCGCACTGCCGCCGAGGAGTTGGACTACCGGCCTTCGCCGGCCGGACGCAGCCTGGTCACCGGGCGAAGCGACATGATCGTCGTCGTGATGCCGGAGACCACCGTCGGACAGAACCTGCAGAACGCGCTCGAGTACCTCAGTGACGACGCCGCGGGTCTGGGCTCCAACGTGGTACTGCGGTTCGCCGGTCCGGATCCCGGGAAGACCGCCACGGCTCTGGTGAGACTTCGCCCGCTTGCTGTGGTCGACTTCGGCTCACTGGACCGGCCCGCCCGCAGCCGGCTGGCCGCTCAGGGTATCCCGGTCGTGCCGGATCTCGACGGCTCCCGGCCTCGTCGGCCCCATGACGAGATCGGCGAACTGCAGGTGGCGGAGCTGACGAAACGCGACGACCGCCAGATCGTCTACGCCTCGATCTCCGACCGGCGGACGGACCCGTACGGGCCGGGCAGGTACGCCGGCATCGCGGCCGCGTGCGCGCGGCGAGGGCTCGCCGTGCCGTTGTCCGTGCCGGTGCCCACACATCTCGTGTCGGCGACAGCCGTACTGCGTGAGCTTCCCCGGCAAGTTCCGCTCGGTGTGGCCGCCTACAACGACGAGGTCGCACTGGCCGTCCTGGCCGCGGCCGCGCGGATGGAATGGGCGGTCCCTGACGACCTGGCCGTCGTGGGCGTCGACGCCACGGACGTCGGCCAGTTGTGGGTCCCGCCTCTCACCACGATCGAGGTCGACATGCACGCGTTCGTGGGCACCGTGGTCGACGAACTCGCCGCCGCGCTGGGGCGGGAGGCTCCGCCTGGAGGTGCCAAGGACAAGAGGATGCTCCGCCTCGTGTCCGGCGGTACGACATGAGGCGCAGGCCGTCGTCCGCAGTGCTGCTCCCTCTGCGGCCAGCAGATCATTCGCGTCGGTGAGGCGTTCGGCCGCGGCCGCGCCCCGCCTCCACGCCCTCGTCGTCGGTCACGACGGCTGAGAGCCGCAGGGTCGATGCCGCCTGCGCGGCGCTCTCCACCCGCATGGCGACCTCGACTACCGCCAGTTAGCCGTCGACGTGGGGGCATCACGCCGCCCCCTGTCCACGGCGACGTGCGCAGGTTCGGAGCCGCCCATCGTTTTCTGTTTGGAGGGACTGGCGCGACAATGCGCGTATGGGCATCTCGACAGAACTCCCAGCCGACGGCCTGGCGATCCGGCAACCGCGTCAGGAACGCACCCGGCAGGCATGGGCGCGCATCCTGGACGCCGGTGTGGAGATCATCGAGGAGGGCGGCTACGAAGCGTTCACCATCGCCGCTGTGTGTGAACGTGCCAAGGTAGCCCCCCGCGCCGTCTACGACCGGACCTCCAGCAAGGACGCACTGTTCTTGGCCGTGTACGAGCACGGAGTCGCTCGTGTCCTCGTCGACCAGCAGATCTTCACCGAGACCTCCCGCTGGGAGGGCTTGCCACCGACCGAACTGATCACCGACGTGGTCACGGAATTGACAGCCTTGTTCGCCCGGCACACCGCCTTCCTCAAACCCGTCCTCCTGCTGTCCGGCGCCCATCCCGAAGTCCTGCGTCGCGGACGCGACCATGTCCACCTGCTCGCTGACGCCGTCACCGGCCTGTTGCTCACCGTGCAGGGGCACTTCACCCGCCCCGACCCCGAGGCCGCGGCCCGGCAGTGTTTCGCCACAGCCTTCTCCGCCTGCGTGGTCCGCACCGCCCACGGCGCGGACTTCGCCACCACGCCGGTTGACCACGACACATTCACGGCCCACCTGGCCCTGAGCATCACACGCACGCTGCTCGCTCCTGATCCCGTCGCGTGAGAAACCGGCGCGCCCGAATTCGCGGCGCGGACGACGCCGAAGCCGCGACGGGCGGAGGCTGGGCCCCGGCATCCGTGACGTCGATCGTCCGGCATGTGCACAACGGATCTCACACTCCCTGTCAAGGCTGTCACCTGCGAAGTTACGCTCCGCTGGTGACAGCGACATGGGAGATCAGCAAGGGTGTGGCGACGGTACGGCTGGACCGGCCACCGGTCAACGCCTTGGACATCGCGACCCAGGACCGCATCCGGGAGATCGCTGAGGAAGTCGGCGGACGGGAGGATGTCAGGGCGGTCGTGCTCTGGGGCGGTGAGAAGGTGTTCGCGGCGGGCGCGGACGTGGAGGAGATGCAGTCCATGGACCACGCGGCCATGGCACTGCGCGTGCGCACTTTGCATGAGTGCTACGACGCTGTGGCCGGCATTCCCCAGCCTGTGGTGGCCGCGGTCACCGGCTACGCGCTCGGGGGCGGCTGCGAGCTGGCTCTGTGCGCCGACTACCGCATCGCGGCGGACACCGCGCGTCTCGGGCAGCCGGAGATCCTGCTCGGGCTCATCCCCGGCGCGGGCGGCACGCAGCGCCTGGCCCGGGTCGTCGGACCGTCCAAGGCCAAGGACCTGATCTTCACAGGCCGCCAGGTGAAGGCCGAGGAGGCTCTGCGGCTCGGACTCGTCGACCAGGTCGTCCCTGCCGACGAGGTGTACGAGGCCGCCTTCGCCTGGGCGGCCCGACTGGCCACCGGGCCGGCACTCGCGCTGCGAGCCGCCAAGGAAGCCGTCGACCAGGGGCTGAACACCGACCTGGCGACCGGACTGGCTATCGAACGCGCCCTGTTCTCCGGTCTGTTCGCCACCGAGGACCGTGAGACGGGTATGCGGAGCTTCATCGAGGAAGGGCCGGGCCGGGCCCGGTTCCGCTGACCGGGCGGCGCGGGGAACGGCAGGAGGGGGAGGAGCGCCGCGGCGCTCCTCCCCCTCCTGCTCGTCCCGCCCGTACTCGCTCGCCGCAGCCGCTCAGCGGAGCCCTGCGTGCGGATCAGTACGGTTCGGCCAGCCGGGCATGAGCCGCGGGCATCGGGATCTCCAGCATCTTGCGGTCCTGCTCGGTCGGGGTGCCCGACTCGGTGCGCAACAGCGCGGCCGAGTACTGCTGGACGAATCCGGCCCGCGGCATGCGCCGCTCCCACCAGGACCGTAGCGCCTCGTCCAGGTCGTCGGACGCGTCGAGGCAGTGGGCGAGCACCACGGCGTCCTCGGCGGCCATGGCCGCGCCCTGAGCCATGTGCGGGCTGCTGGCGTGGGCGGCGTCCCCGGCCACCGCGATACGCCCTCGGTACCACGGCTCGTCCACCGTCACCTGCTCGATCGGGCTGTAGGCGGACGGCGCGTCCTCGCTCAGCGTGCCGCCCAGCTCGCCGATCCAGCCGCTGAACTCACCCAGCAGGGACTGGATGCGCTCGACGATCTGCGCGGAGGACGGTCGCGAGCGGATGCTCTCCTCGGGGACGACGAGGGCCACGTAGCAACTGGTCTCGCTGAGCGGGATGAGGGTGGCCTTGATGCTCCCGGCGAGGGCGTAGACGATCCGGTCCAGCTCCGGCGGGCGCGGCAGACTGATCCGCCAGCACGCGAACCCCGTGTACTCGGCGTCGTACCGGTCGCCGAAGAGGTGACGGCGGACCTGCGAGCGGATGCCGTCGAAACCGACCAGGAGGTCGTACCGCCCGTTCGCCGGCACGACGGCGTCCGTCATGGCCGCACTGAACGCGACGTCCACGCCGTCGGGGCCCTCTGCGACGGAGGCGATGGTCGAGCCGTGGTGGAGCCGCGCCCCGGCATCACGTGCCGCACCGAGCAGGACGCGGCACAGCTCGGCCCGCTGGATCGCGTTGTTCGGCGGCATGCCCTGGAACAGGGCGGGAGGGAGGTCCACCATCGTGCTGCTGTCGGACGCCGCCATACGCAGGTCACTGAACTGGTAGCCGGCCCGCAGACATTCGTCGAGGACGCCGATCTCCTCCATGACGCCCAGAGCGTTGCCCGGCTGGTTCAGGCCCACGCCGAGCACGGAACCGGGCGGACGGTGTTCGACGACGTCGACGTGGACGCCTCGCTGGGCCAGCGCGGTGGCGGCCACGAGGCCGCCGATGCCGCCGCCCTGGACCAGGACACGGGACACGGAGGTCATGAGGGGCTCCCGGTGCGGTGCGTGCGACGGCTGCGTGCCGGCGGCACGGGATGTACCTCCGGGCCTGCCACCAGCCGGTTCTCGATGTGGCCGATGCCCTCGGTCTCCATGCGGACGACGTCGCCCGGCTGCAGAGGGGCCGGGGCGGTGTCCGGGCTGGTCTTCCACAGTTCGCCGAGGCAGCCGGTGCCGCAGGTGCCGGAGCCTAGGACATCGCCTGCCCGGACCACGGTGCCGCGTGAGGCGTACGCGAGCATCTCGGGGAAGGTCCAGGACATGTGGGCGGAGGTGTCACCGCCGGTGCGCTTCCCGTTGAGGAAGACCTGCGAGGTGAGGGACAGCACACCGTCCTCGTCCCAGACGTCGGCGAACTCGTCCGCGGTGACCAGCCAGGGGCCGAGCGTGGTCGCGGTGTCCTTGGACTTGGAGGGGCCGAGCGGCAGGGTGAGTTCCCGCGTCTGGAAGTCGCGTGCCGACCAGTCGTTGAGGATGGTGAAGCCGAGGATGTGCTCCCGGGCGTCGGCCACCGAGAGGTCGGAGCACGTCTTTCCGACGACGGCGCCGAGCTCCAGCTCGAAGTCGAACCTCTGGGCGCCCGGCGGTACGGGGACCGGGGC
This sequence comes from Streptomyces sp. NPDC079167, assembly GCF_040686735.1. NCBI lineage: Bacteria > Bacillati > Actinomycetota > Actinomycetes > Kitasatosporales > Streptomycetaceae > Streptomyces > Streptomyces sp. NPDC079167. The sequence goes on from NZ_JBFBLO010000019.1 coordinate 107,961, forward strand.
GTAGGGGGCGACCACCGCGACGGGGTTGGAGAAGTAGAAACCGGGCTCGGCGAACCATCCCTCGGGGACGTTGTCCATGAGGGCCGTGACGTGGTTCTCGTACGTGAGGTAGTCGCGGATGGACGGCGGTTGCAGGAGTGGGCCGAACACCGCCTCGCCCAACGGGAGTACGGCACCTCGACGGACCCGGCGGGCCACGTCGTCGAGGGCCTCCTGCCCGCCCTCGATGACCTGGAGCAGGGTCTCGGGAGTGGGCAGTGCGCGGACGCTGTCGCCGTCCCGCACCCCCACCCGAGGCCCGTCGGGGGTGAGAAGCGTGGTGAGTTTCACGGGTATGACGTCCTTGTCACAGGATGTGTGGACCGGAGCGGTCGCACGGCGCGACCGCTCCGGAGATGGTCATTTGACGGCGATGGGATTCACGGGGGAGCCGACCGCACCCGTGAAGGGCAGGGGCTGGGCGGCGAGCAGGAACTCGTACACGCCGTCGCCGGCGCAGTCCTCCGCCAGCGCCTCCGGGTCCCACATCTCGCCGACGAGCAGGCCGATGTGCGGCAGGGCGACCTGGTGCAGCGGCTGGAAGGAGCCGGGGAACTCGTTGGGGCGGACCTCGAAGCCCCAGGTGTCGGTGGCGATCGCGGCGATCTCGGAACCGTGCAGCCAGCCCGCGGTGCCGAAGGACAGGCCCGGCGCGGGTCCGCCCGCGTAGGTGCCCCAGCCCTCGCCTCGCGACAGCGCCCGTCGGACACGGGCGAGCTGACCGGTGCGCACCAGTACGATGTCGCCCCGGCGGATCTCCGAGGTTTGACCCTGCCGCTCCACCGTGGCACGCAGGTCGTCGGTGGTGATGGCGTAGCCGTCGTCCAGTTCGCCGTCCGGCCCGCCGAGCGCCCGCCCGACGTCGAGCAGGACGCCGCGCCCCACCAGGGGAGCCGCCAGGTGCTCGATGCCGGTGGCGGAGTCGCCCTCGCTCGTGACGGTCTCCGCTCCCTTACGGCCGTTCCAGCCGATGCCGTGATCGAAGACGTGGCCGAGACCGTCCCACTGGGTTCCGCACTGGAGCGGCATGAACACCGCGTCGTCGGCGGCGGTGAGACCGTGCGGGGTGCCCATCTGCTCGGCGGTGTCCTGCCCCGTCGACATCATGGTGTGCACCGGGTTGACCCGGCGCTTCCAGCCGTTCTGCGGGCCGTTCGCGTCCAGCGGGAGGGACAGGGAGAAGGACGTGCCTCGCCGGGCGAGCGCCGCGGCGGCGGAACGTGCCCCATCGTGCAGGAAGTTGACGGTTCCCAGGGCGTCGTCCTCGCCCCAGCGGTTCCAGTTGCTGTAACGGGCCGCCGCCGTGGCGATGGCGGCCTCCGGGTCGGTCCCGTACTCGTCCAGAACATTCATGGCTGACCTCACACGGGGGGCGCGACGAAGCAGCCGCGGTCGACGTCGTTCTGGGACTCCTTGGCCACGAGCTCGCTGAAGGGGTTGGCGGTGCCCCACTGATCCTGGTTCTCCGGCTTGGACACGTCGTACTGGCTGGGGTGCCAGATGTCCTCGTCGAGCAGTTCCAGTTCGGTGGTGTACTCGACGGTGTTGCCGTGCGGGTCGAGGAAGTACGAGAAGGTGTTGTCGCCCGCCGCGTGACGTCCCGGGCCCCACACCTTGTGCACGCCCGCCCGCAGTAGCCGTCCGGAGCCGCGCATGTACTCGTCCAGGCCCCGCATCTCGAACGAGATGTGGTGCAGGGAGGTGTGCGGGCCGCGGGCGATGGCCATGCTGTGGTGCTGGGGGTTGCAGCGCATGAAGTACATGAGGGCGCCCATGTGCGGCAGGGTCAGCGCGTCCGACAGGTCGAAGTCGAGGTGCTTCTCGTACCAGGCGCGAGTGACCTCCGGGTCCGCGGAGTTGACCACGACGTGGGAGATGCGCACGGGGATCGCCTCGCGCTCCTCGATCTTGCGGTGCCTGCGCTCCGCGACGCCGGAACTGACCTCGATGGTCCGGCCGTCGACGTCGAAGAAGCGGAAGCCGTAACCGCCGCCGGCCGTCCGCAGCTCACGCGGTTCGTGCACCAGCTGGACACCGTCGTGTCCCAGGCGTGCCGCCAGCGCGTCGACGGAGGCGCGGTCCGCGGCACCGTAGGCGATCAGGTCGAGCCGCTTCTCCTTGTCCCTGCGCAGCCGCACGATGTACTGCTCCGGGGAGCCCTCGGCGGCCAGGAAGCAGACTCCGTCGTCGTCGGCGACCGGGGTGAGGCCCCACAGGGTGGTGTAGAACTCGCGCTGCTTGTCGAAGTCGGGTACCGCGAGATCGACGTGGCGCAGGTGGGTGATCAGGCGTTCCGTCATCGGACACCTCCGGTGGGTGCGGGCGGGAAACCGGGCAGGGGGCCCAGCAGGCGTTGTGCGTTGCCACCGCGCACGGCGGAGACGGTGGCGGCGTCGAAGCCCGCGGCGAGCAGCCGCTCGACAGGGTTGTCGACGCCCATGTCGAAGGGGAAGTCGCTGCCGAGGGTGACCTGGGTCGGCCCCATGACGTCGACGAGGTGACGCAGCTGCTGCGGTTCGTAGACGAGCGAGTCGACCCACATGCGGCGCAGCTGGACGCTGGGGGGTTCCGTGGTCGTGCGCGCGTCGGGCCGGGTGTTCCAGGCATGGTCGGCGCGGACGACGTACGAGGGAAGGTAACCGCCACCGTGAGCCGCCCAGATCCGCAGACCGGGGTGCCGTTCGAGCAGCCCGGAGAAGGCGATGCGCGAGAGGGCGAGTGCGGTCTCGACGGGGTTGCCGACGGTGTTGAACAGGTAGTAGGCGTTGAGCCGTGCGCCGAGCGTGCAGCCCCAGGGATGGATGAGGACGGCGGCGCCCAGTTCCTCGGCGGCCTGCCAGAACTCGGCAAGGCTCGGGTCGTCCAGTTCCACGCCCGGGGCCGCGGCGGTGGAGATCTGCACCCCGCGCACACCGAAGGACGTGACAGCTTCCCGGAGCTGTCCCACGGCCAGGTCGGGGTACTGGAGCGCCACGGTGCCGATCGGGACGAGCCGGTCCGGGCGCCGGGCGCAGTACTCGGCCACCGCCTCGTTGGACAGGGCCGCGATCCGCTCGGCGAGATCCCGCCCGGCCCAGGCGTGGGGCAGGGGGACGGCGCTGACCGCCTGGATGTCGACTCCGCCCCTGTCCATCGCCGCCAGGCGCAGGTCCAGGCTGGTCAGGCGCGGGCCCAGCGCTTCGATCTGCTCGATGTTGGCGGCCATGGACGCCGGGCCCTGAGCGGTAGCGTCGGTCTCGCGCTGCCGCGCCAGCCCGGGTTCGCCCTCGATCAGCGCGTCGACGGCCGGCACACCGAGGTGGGCGTGCAGATCGACGCTGGGTACGTCCTACGGCTGGACGGACATCACGCCGCCGTCACGCAGCGGTTGCGCTGGGAACCGAGGCCGGTGATGGCCGCGTCCATGACGTCGTCGGGGCGCAGCAGCCGGCCGTGGACCAGGCCGTTGCCGGCCGGGCTGCCGGTGAGCACCAGGTCGCCGGGGAGGAGGGTGGCCATCTTCGAGCAGTGGGCGACGATGCGCGCCACGTCGAAGATCATGTCCCTGGCGGACTCGTCCTGCATGACCTGGCCGTTCAGCTTGAGCGTCAGCTGGAAGTCGGCCGGGTCGGGGGCTGCCGAGCGGGGCACGATCACCGGACCGACCGGCAGGAAGGTGGGCGCGTTCTTGCTCGCCATCCAGTCGGCACCGAGCTCGGGCATGTCGCGGCGCAAAACGAGTTCCCGCAGGGTCAGGTCGTTGACGATCACCCAGCCTGCCACCGCGTCCAGAGCCTGGGAAGGATCCAGGTCGCGGGCCGGCCGGCCGATGACGGCCGCCAGCTCCAGTTCCCAGTCCGGCTGTTTGCCGTATGCCGGCAGGACGACATCGTCGTACGCCCCGCAGATGGCGCTCGGCAGACCGGTGAACACGTACGGCGGGTGTTCCAGTCGCTGGTCCATCTGGTCCACGGCGTCCGCGCGCACCTGTTCCGGGGTGCGCCCGTCGGACGGGTCGTGGTGCTTGACCGCGAGATCGATGACGTGCGTGCGGTAGTTGGCGCCGGCCTGGAAGATCTGCCGGGGCACGACCGGGGCCGCGACCTGGAGCCCGTCCAGCGGGGTCCACCGCTCCCGGTCCGGGGCTGCCGCGAGGGACTCCAGCACGGGCCGGACGGTGTCCCAGTCCTCCATCAGGGCGAGGACGGAGGCAGGCCGGCCGGCCTTCTCCTCGGCGGCGAGATCGAGAACCCGGTCGCGGCACAGCAGCCCCGGGAACGGGGACCGCCCCGCCCGGGAGAAGCTGCCGAGCGCCCATGGTCCGGCGTGGTCGATCGAGGACACCATGCACGTGCTCCTTCGCAGGCTGATCGGCCGACGCCATGTAACGTCGACGTGAACAGCAGCATGCGGGCCGGCCCTGTCGGCAGGCCAACAAATGATCCGTATGGTGAGCCATCCATGGTGCCGATGGCCGCTGAACGAAGGCCTACGGAGGGCACGTTGGAGCTTCCCGCGCTCGATCTGAACTTGATCGTCGTGCTGCACGCACTGCTCCAGGAACGCAATGTGACCCGGGCCGGGGAGCGGGTCGGGCTCAGCCAGCCGGCCACCAGCGCCGCGCTAGCCCGGCTGCGACGGCACTTCGACGACCAGCTCCTGGAGCGGACCGGCAGCCACTACGAGCTGACCCCGCTCGCCCAGGGGCTGCGGGCGGAGCTGGGGGAGACGGTGGAGCAGCTCTCACGCCTGCTCACCGCCCAGCCCCGATTCGATCCGGCGACCACCACCCGTCGCTTCACGGTGCAGTGCTCCGACTCCGTCCTCACCGCGCTGGGCGCACCCCTGGTCGCCTCCCTGCACCGAGCCGCACCGGGGGCGGGCATCGACTTCCGGCCGGTCAGCCGCAGCATGCTGGGCGATCCGCTGCTGGCCCTCAGCGACATCGACGTGCTGGTCATGGCCCGGGGCCTGCTGTCGGACCTGCCCAACGAGGATCTCTACACGGACCGCTGGGTGTGCGTGGCCTGGGCGGAGAACGCGACCGTCCCGGACGTCCTGACAGCCCGGGACGTACGGGAGAGCCACTGGGTCGTCCCCTACGGCCCGTCCCCCCAGGCGTCTCCGGCCGACGCCCATCTGGCCGCCCTCGGTCTCGAGCGACGCGGCACCGTGACCGTGCAGAGCTTCACCGCGCTCTGCCGACTGGTGGTGGGCGGCGACCTGCTGGCCCTGGTCCACCAGCGCGATCTGCTGGCCGCACCGGACGTGCCACTGCGCAGCGTCGCACTGCCGACGAAGATGCCGGCCCTCAGCCAGGCCGCATGGTGGCACCCCCGACGGCAACTGGACCCCGGACACCGGTGGCTCCTGAGCCTGCTCTCCGACACGGCGGCGGCACTGCCTCCTCTGTGATCACGGACGCCGGGGACCGCCCGGAGCGTCGCCCCCGTCCGCCCCGCCGTCGAGCCGGGACGGCGAGCGCCCTCCGGGAACACCTCGGGGAAACATTCCTCAGGCCCGTTGACATCACCTGGGCTGGTGACCAATGCTCGCGATACCGTAGTGCAAACTACGCTTTGGTCACCCGGTACAAGGCGGTCTCCGCCCCTGCCTAAAGGTGACCGGGTCGCACTCAGCAGGGTGAGTGCCGTCCTGCCGAGCCGCCCGCTTCCGACTCTTCGGTCCGAGGGCCACCCACATCACCGAGCCGACGCCCCTGTCGCGCCTCACGGAGGGACCCACCATGAGCACCCGCACCGTCAAGCCGGGCCGCGTCGCCGTCATAGGCGCAGGCCCGGCGGGCATGGCCACGGCCCTGTCCGTCCACCAGGCCGGCCACGAGGTCGCCCTCTTCGAGCGTTACCCGCAGGCCCGGCCGGCCGGCAACATCCTCAATCTCTGGCCGGCGCCCATCAAGGCGCTCGGGCTGATGGGCGTCGACACCGGCGACCTGGGTGCACCCTGCAAAACGGTGTTCCGCAACGTCCGTGGACGCCAGCGCGTGGTCGTGAACCTGCCCGAGGACATCATCCGCGACTACGGCGGCGGCTTCATCGGCCTGCTCCGCCCCGAGCTGTACGAACGGCTGCTGGCCGCACTGCCCGAGGGCGTCCTGCGCACCGACCGCGCCGTACAGCGCATCGAGCAGGACGAGTCCGGCGTCCGGCTGCACTTCGCCGACGGGAGCACCCACGAGGCGGACGTCGTCGTGGGCGCGGACGGCATCAACTCACTGGTCCGGAGCACGCTGTGGGGTGAGAGCCCGCTCCGGCAGCACAACCTGCACATCTTCGGCGGCTTCCTCCTCGACGACGACGACATCCCCGCCGAGCCCGGTCTGTGCCTGATCGCCCACGACCGGTCGGTGCAGGCGAGCGTGACGGAGATCCGGCACCACGGACGCTCCGGCCGCCAGTGGTGGCTGCTCGAAGCCCACGACGCGCGCGAGGAGTACACCGGGGATCTCCACGCCCGTGCCACTGAGCTGGCCCGCCGCTTCAAGTCCCCGGTTCCGGAGCTGGTGGCGGCCACCGACCCGTCCCACGTGCAGCACTGGCCCATCCGCGACCGCAAGCCGATCAAGCAGTGGTCCAAGGGCCGCGCCACTCTCGTGGGCGACGCCGCACACCCCACCTCGCCCTATGCCGCGTACGGAGCCGGAATGGCCACCGAGGACGGTTACTTCCTCGGCCGCCGACTGGCCGGTGTGGACCTGAGCAACCACGCGCAGGTGCGCCGGGCGCTGCAGGACTTCGAGACGCCGCGCAAGCCGCACACCGCTCGGCAGTCACAGACCGCATACGTCCTCGGTCAGGTTTTCCACCACGCGCCGAAGCCGCTGCGACCGGTCCGGGACGCGATCCTCGACCGCACGCCGCTGCTGCAGAAGGTGGTCGGTGAGGGGACACCGGGGGAGATCCTCAAGCAGATCGACGAGATCGACCGCGCGGAAGCGGAGTTCGACAAGCTCTCCGGCACCCGCAAGCACGCAGGCTGACCCGGGACCGGAGAACGGACCGGTCCTGCCCGGCAGGACACCTCTGCCCGGCCGGCTCCCGCGAGGGACGCGCGGCCGGGCGGACGTCAGGCGCCGGCGTCGATGCCGCCGAGCAGCGTGTCGTGGAAGTACCGGGCCACCTCGGCCGCCGAGCGTCCGCCGCCCGGCCGGAACCACTGGTAGGCCCAGTTGCACATGCCCAGGATCGCCATCGTGGTCAGGCGGGGGTCGGCGATGCGGAACTGCCCTGCGGCGATGCCCCGTGCAAGGACGTCGAGCAGCATGCCCTCGTACCGGTCACGCTTGTCGGCGACCTCTTTGCGGACCGGCTCCGGCAGCTCGCGGTAGTGCTCGAAGAACACGCGCAGGTGGCCGGGGTGGGTCTCCATCAGGGACACCAGATCCGTCATGATCGCCAGCAGCAGGCCGCGCGGGTCGAGCGCACCCTCGTCGAGGCGGCGCTGCTGCGCTTCGACGATCAGGTCGATCATCTCCTGGTGCATCTGTACCAGGAGCGCGTCCTTGCTGGGGAAGTAGTAGTACAGCGACGGCTTGCGGATGCCGACCTGCTGGGCGATGGCCTCCATGGACGTCTCCTGGTAGCCCCGTGTGTCGAACAGCCCGGCCGCGACCTTCATGATCTGCGCCTTGCGCTGCTCGCCCGGCATGCGCGTGCCGTCGCTCCGTGCGTCCGCCACCAGTGAACTCCCGTTTTTCTGTCGTCTGCCCGCTCAATCTATGCCACGTGCCGCTGCGGGGGAGGGGCGCGGCAGCCCGTCGAGCGGCCGCAGGCCAAGGGCGTTCGTCAGGCAGGCCACCTTGTGGTACTGCGTGACGACGAGCAGCAGTTCCACGATCTGCTGTGCCGTGTACACCTCGGACAGGGCCGCCCACAACGTGTCGGAGACCGTGGAACCGTCGTGGATCTCGTCGGCGAGCCGGATCACCAGGGCGTCGTGCGCCGCCCACGGGAAGATCTCCCGTGGTTCCGTCGTCGCCTGGATCTCGGCTTCACCGAGACCGGCTTCGGCGGCGAACATGCGCACATGGACGCCCCATTCCGTCTCGGCTCCGGCCCGGGCGCACACCCGCAGCACGGCGATCTCCCGCGTGCGCGCGTCGAGCGCGGGGGTGCCGAGGCAGGCGGCGGTGGCCCGGCGCAGATCGTCCAGCGCGGCGCGGCTGTGGGCCACGGCTTCGAAGAGAGGAAGCGGACGCCCGTCGGGGAGACGGTAGGGGTCCAAAAGCCGGCGGATCTCCGGATCATCCGGAAGGGCGTCGGGCAGGCGCCCGGTCATGCGGCGGCCACCCGCGTCAGGTCCATCTCCGTCACGCCGGCCGGGACCCGCACCGCGCAGGCGGTCCTCTCCCGGACGTCCGCAGCGGTGACGCCCGGAGCGGTCTCGCGCAGCACCAGCCCCTCGCCGGTGACGTCGAACACGGCCAGGTCGGTGATCACCCGGTGCACGACGGCCGCGCCGGTGAGCGGCAGGGTGCAGCGGTCGAGGATCTTGGGCTCGCCCTTGCGGGTGAGGTGCTCCATGGCCACGATCACCCGCCGGGCGCCGTGCACGAGGTCCATCGCCCCGCCCATGCCCTTGACCATCGCCCCGGGGACGGCCCAGCTCGCCAGGTCCCCGTCCGCCGAGACCTGCATGGCCCCCAGTACGGCGACGTCGACGTGACCGCCGCGGATCATGGCGAAGGAGGTCGCGGAGTCGAAGAAGGAGGCTCCGGGGAGCACCGTGACGGTTTCCTTGCCCGCGTTGATCAGGTCCGGATCGGCCTCTCCCGGCAGTGGGTAGTCCCCGGTGCCGAGGATCCCGTTCTCGCTGTGCAGCCGGACGAGGACCCCCGGCGGGAGCAGCCCCGGGATGAGCGTGGGCAGGCCGATGCCCAGGTTGACGTACTGGCCGGTCCGCAGTTCCAGGGCGGCGCGCCGGGCGATCTGTTCTCTGGTGAGGCTCATCGGGTCGTCTCCTCCTGTGCGGCGGGCCGGCGTTCGGTCAGCTTCTCGATGCGCTTCCCCGTCCCGGGGCCGTCCGGTCTGACCGGCACGACACGTTGGACGAAGATGCCGGGGAGGTGCACCTCGTCGGGGTCGAGCTCGCCGGGCGCGTACAGCTCCTCGACCTCGGCCACGGTGACGCGGCCGGCCATGGCGCACAGCGGGTTGAAGTTGCGGGCGGCGCGACGGAAGACGAGGTTGCCGTCCGCGTCACCCTTCCAGGCGCGTACGAGGCCGAAGTCCGCCTGCGTGGCGCGCTCGAGGACGTACGTCCGGCCGTCGAAGACCTCTGTGCGGCGGGGTGGTGAGGCCAGCGCGACGGAACCGTCGGACGCGTAGCGCCACGGCAGACCGCCCTCGGCGATCTGCGTGCCCACGCCCGCGGGCGTGAAGAAGGCGGGGATGCCCGAGCCGGCGGCGCGCAGCCGCTCGGCGAGCGTTCCCTGCGGGATGAGTTCCACCTCCAGCTCGCCCGACAGGTAGCGGCGGGCGAACTCCTTGTTGTCCCCGACGTAAGACGCGGTGACCCGGTCGATCTGCCCTGCTTCCAGCAGGAGACCGAGGCCCCAGCCGTCGACGCCGCAGTTGTTGGACACCACGTGCAGCCCGGTCGGGCCGGCGGAACCAAGTGCGTCGATCAGCAGGCTGGGGATGCCGCACGACCCGAAGCCGCCGACCGCGAGGGTGGCCCCGTCGGGGATGTCGGCGACGGCTGCCACGGGGTCGGTGGCCACTTTGCTCAAGGTGGTGTCGCCTGTCACGGGTGATATGTCCTGGAGGGGATCCACTGGCATGACCCATCCGTCCTTCCGGATCCTGAACGGTTGTCGGAGGTTGTGGTTTCGTCTGCACGCTTCCGGGGCGTCCGTGACACGAGGCGGTCCGGCCCGCTGTCCCGCGCATCGCCGTGGCCCGATGGCGGGCTGTTGACACTGCGGCGTGGCGCACTCTACGTTACCTACCGTCCGGAAGGTAGATAATATGAGCCAGGATTCGGCATCCCATGAGGTGCCCTCCGCCACCGCCCTGAACCTGGTGCGCGGACTTCTGTCGGATGCGACCGCCATGGCCCGCTCCGGCCTCGCCTCGCCCGCCGACATCGACACCGCCATGCGGCTCGGGGCGGGCCACCCCGTCGGCCCGCTCGCCTTCCTCCGCGGCCTGGCCCCCGAGGTACGCGCCCGCCACGACCTCGCCGAACCGCCGGCCGGGAGCGCCGTCGGCGACCGGACGGAAGAGGGAACCGAGGCCGGCGCCTGGAACCACGCTGTGGGCGTCGCCGGTACCGGGACCATGGCGTCGGGGATCACGGAGGGCATGGTGCGGGCGGGCGTCCCCACCGTCGTACTGGCCCGTTCACGCGGCTCGGCGGACCGCCTGGTCTCGGCCGTCACCAGGAGCATGGACGCGGCCGTCGCCAAGGGCCGGCTCGCTACGTCCGACCGGGACGGCGCCCTCTCCCTCCTAGGTACGACCATGCGGCCCGACGACCTGGCCGGCTGTGGACACGTCATCGAGGCCGTTGCCGAACACCGCGACACCAAGAGGGAACTGCTGGCCCGGCTGGACGAGGCGCTGCCCGCCGCCACCGTCCTGGCCACCAACACCTCGTCCCTCACCGTCGGTGAGATCCGCGCGGACCTCCCCGAGCGGCGGACCGTCATCGCGCTGCACTTCTTCAACCCCGCCAAGGCGATGAAGCTGGTGGAGGTCGTCGGCGCCGGACAGGACACGACCGTCCTGGACACGGCATGCGCCTGGGTGCGCCGCATCGGTAAGGTGCCGGTGCGCTGCGGGGACGAGCGCGGGTTCGTCGTCAACCGGCTGCTGATCCCCTACCTGAACGACGCCGTACGGGCCCTCGACTCCGGCGCCTTCACGGTCGTCGAGGCCGACGCGCTGATGCGCCGGGCCCTCGGACACCCCATGGGCCCCTTCGAGCTCATCGACCTCATCGGCACCGATGTCACCGCCGCCGCCCAGTCGATGCTGTACGAGGCATCGGGTGACCCACGTCTCGAACCCGCCGACGGCCTGCTGAGACTGGTCGCCGAGGGACGCCTCGGCCGCAAGAGCGGTACCGGATTCCACGACCACACCACCCCTTCCTCCCGGAGCACGGCATGAGCAGCCACCCCACCCCCGATCCGTCCCTGACCGAGCGCAACGCCCTCTACATCGCGGGAGACTGGCGCCACCCGGCCGGTGAGGCCACAGATGTCGTGGTCAACGCCGCGGACGGCACCGGGCTCGGCGCCGTCCCCCGAGGCACCGCCGCCGACGTGGACACCGCGGTCTCAGTGGCCCGCACGGCCGCCGACGCATGGGCTTCCTCCTCGACGGCCGAACGCGCCGACGCGCTGCGCGCCCTGAGCACCGGCCTCACCGAGCGGCAGGACGCGATCGCGCAGGTGATCAGCCTGGAGGTCGGCACCCCGTTGAAGATCTCCCAGCGGGTCCAGGTCGGACTGCCCTGTGCGGTGCTGAACTCCTTCTCGGACACGGTCTCCTCCTACACGTGGGAGCACCAGGTGGGCCATTCGCTCGTCGTCCGGGAGGCGGCGGGCGTGGTCGGTGCGATCACGCCGTGGAACTACCCGCTGCACCAGCTGATCGCCAAGGTCGGCGGCGCCATCGCGGCGGGCTGCGCGATCGTCGCCAAGCCGGCCGGGGCGGCCCCGCTGTCCGCGTTCGCGTTCGCCGATGTCTTCGCTGAGGTGTCGGCGCGACTGGGGCTTCCTGCCGGGCTGTTCAACCTGGTGTCCGGGCCGGGCTCCGAGGTCGGTGAGGCGATCGCCGGGCACCCCGGCGTGGACGTCGTCTCCTTCACCGGATCCACCGCGGCCGGCGCGCAGGTCATGCGCACCGCCGCCGCGAACATCACACGCGTCTCGCTCGAACTGGGCGGTAAGTCCGCCAACGTCATCCTCGAGGACGCGGACCTGGGCCGCGCCGTCAAGACGGGCGTGAACAACGCCTTCCTGAACTCCGGCCAGACCTGTTCCGCGTGGACCCGCATGCTGGTACCCCGCGAGAAGCAGGACGAAGTCGTCGAACTGGCCCGGGCCGCGGCCGAGCGCCTCACCCTCGGCCACCCCCTGGACCCGGCCACCCGGCTCGGCCCGCTCGCCTCCGCCCAGCAGCAGGCGACCGTACGCGACTACATCCGGCTGGGCGAGACCGAGGGCGCCAAGCTCGTCCTCGGAGGTGCGGAGACGCCGGACGGTCTCGACCAGGGCTTCTACGTGCGCCCGACGATCTTCGCCGATGTCGACCCCTCCTCCCGAATCGCCCAGGAGGAGATCTTCGGCCCGGTGCTCGTCGTGATCCCCTTCGACAGCGAGGACGAGGCCGTGGCCATCGCGAACGACAGCCCGTACGGCCTGGCCGGCGGCGTGTGGAGCGGTGACGAGGAGCGGGCGCTGGCTGTGGCCCGGCGTATCCGCACCGGCCAGGTCGACATCAACGGCGCGGCCTTCAACCCGGCCGCTCCCTTCGGCGGCTACAAGAAGTCCGGGCTCGGCCGGGAGTTCGGCACGCACGGCATCGACGAGTTCACCGAGACGAAGGCGATCCAGCGATGACCACGCCCGCACCGGCGGCCACCGGCCACCTGCTCACGATCAGCCGCTACTACGACGGATGCAGCACCGGTGACCTCGACCTGATGTGCGCCACCCTCGCCGACGACGTCGTCCACTTCTTCCTCACCCCCAACCCCGGCTCGGCGGCCGTGCACGGCGGTGAGCACCTGGCGCGCTACTGGCGCAAGGTGCACCGGATGATCGACGCCGTCTGGATCGTCGACCACATCCTCGACGGAGACGCAGAAGCCGTCATCGAGTGGACGATGTTCTGGACCCCGCAGCAGACCGGGCGACGCGTGGCCACCCGGGGCGCGGAGTGGTTCACGTTCGGCGAGGACGGACGGATCACCGAGATCCGCTCGTACTACCGCCAGGAGACCGGCCAGGACACGGAGTTGGACGGGTTCCCGTACGCGGACCGCGCGTACTCCCGCCACGGTGCCGAGCACAGCTCGCTGCACCTCGGACCCGTTGCCGAGGAGGCCCGGCGATGAACACGGTCACCACCACCCGCAAGGGACCTGTCGAGTGGATCGTCCTCGACCGCCCCGACCGGCTCAACGCCCTGGACGAGCCGACCCGCCGAGCCCTGCTGGCAGCACTGCTCCGGGCCGAGGAGGACCCGGACGTCCGCTGTGTCGTCCTCACGGGCGCGGGCCGCGCCTTCTGCGTCGGCCAGGACCTCGCCGCCCGCCACGAACTGGACGACGCGCGGGCCACCGTCCGCGACACGTACAACCCGCTCGTCACAGTGATCACGACCATGGACACGCCCGTCATCGCGGCGGTCAACGGGCTGGCAGTGGGCGCGGGCATGGGGCTGGCCCTGGTCTGCGACCTCGTGGTCGTCGCCGAGAAGGCGAGCTTCGCATGCGCCTTCGCCAGGGTCGGACTCGTTCCCGACACCGGCGTCTCCAGCGTCCTGGTGGGCGCTCTCGGTCATGCCCGGGCTTTCGAACTCGCTGTGAGCGGACGGTCCCTGAGCGCGGGGGAAGCGCACGGGCTGGGCCTGGTCAACGCCGTCGTCCCGGCCGACGAGCTGGAGAAGGAGGCACAGGCCCGTGCCGACGCACTCGCAGCCGGGCCCGCCACCGCGCTGGCCTTCACCAAGCGGGTCTTCCGCCTGGCCTCGCACGCCCCGGTCGCCGAAGTGATCGCGGCCGAGGCGGATGCGCAAGGGGCCGCCGCCCGCAGCCCTGAGCACGCCGAAGGGCTGACGGCGTTCACCGAGAAGCGCGCCCCGCGCTTCACCACCGCCCTCTGATCCCGCCACGGCTACAGTCGGTAACCGGCCGGGGATGCCTCCGCTCGCAGGGACGTCCCCGGTCGACGACCTCCCCCCTCCACACCGCCACCGTCCTCGCGCAGCAGGAGCAGCTCACATGGTCATCGAGCACGCCGAACTCACCATCACCCCGGGCCGGGAGGCAGCCTTCGAGGAAGCGTTCACCCGCGGCCACCGAGCGATCGCCAAGGCGCCGGGTTACCAGTGGGCGCGGCTGGTCCGGCAGGTGGAGAAACCGAGCACCTACCTGCTTCTGGTCGGTTGGGAGACCGTCGAGGCCCACACCGTCGACTTCCGCGAATCCGCACTCTTCCCACAGTGGCGCGGAGCGGTGGCCGAATACTTTGCCGCGCCTCCCGGCGTCACGCACTATGAAAACCCATGGGAAACCGGTCTGCCCATTGACCTGCAGTGACGACCAGGCCGTGGTCCGGGGCAGTGATCGTGCGCCCGCAGGACCGCGGTCTTCCGCACCCTCCCCTCTCTGGAGTGACCGCCATGTCCGTCACGCACAACCTGATCGCTCGCGCCATGCAACTTGTCGCAGGCCGGTTCGCAGGCCCAATCCCCGAACTCCGGTTCACGGACCTGCCCGGACACACGCGCACGCTCACCGTCCCCACCGACTCGGGCTCCGTGCCCTGCACCGTCTATGAGCCCCGGCCGGAGCCCGGAACCCAGCCGCCTCCGGTCTTCCTGAACCTCCACGGCGGCGGTTTCGTCCTCCGTCACCCGGAACAGGACGACCACATCTGCCGTTACCTGGCGGCGAACGCCGGCTGCGTGGTCGTGAACGCCGACTACACCACCGCCCCCCAGCGCACCTTCCCCACCGCCCCGCGGCAGGCGTACGGGGTATGGCAGTGGCTCGTCGCCAATTCCGCCGCGCAGGGCTGGGACGGGACGCGGCTGGCCGTCGGCGGGCACAGCGCCGGAGGAAACCTCGCCGCAGGCGTCGCCCGCCAGGCCCGGGATCACGGCACGTTCGCACCGCTCCTCCAGATCCTCGACTATCCCGCGACGGACCTGGCCAAGGACCCCGCCGCGAAGCGGACCCGCACCGCCAAACCCGTGATCAGCGCGCGCAGTGCCGGGATGTTCACCGAGGTCTACGTGCCCCGCCCGGCCGATCGCCTGGACCCGCTCGCCTCCCCGGTCCTCGCCGACGACCTCGAAGGACTCGCGCCCGCCCTCGTCATCACTGCCGAACTCGACTCGCTGCGCGACGAGGCCGACGACTTCGCACAGGCGCTGGCCGCTGCGGGAGTCCCTGTGACCCACCGGGTCATGGAGGGCGTCGATCACGTCTTCACCCACCAGGGCCCGGTGGACGCGGCCAAGGAGGCCATCGAGCTGATGGCCCAGTCGTTGCGGGATGTCTTCTCCGACCAGCGCCGCTGAGCACAGGGCTACGTCAGTCGTCGAGGCTCCCCACCTGGACAACGCCACAGCCGGTGGGGCCCGCCGCTGATGACGGGCCTGGTGCCGAACGGTCAGCTGCGCAGCGCGTCGGCGAGGTCGAGGTGAAGGCCGGCGGCGTGTTCGGGGGTGATGGTGCGCCCCGATGCCAACAGACGGCGTGCTATGAGGTGTTCGCGGTTCCGGTTGAGCGACTCCACCGCTCCCAGCCGGCCGTCCGGGCGGAAACGGAACACACTGAACGCGGTGCCGGTGGGGTCGCCGCGAACGACCAGGTGGTCGTCCGCGCGGCTGAAGCCCGCGATGCTGAGCCGGTGCGTGCCCCAGTGGCTCCAGAACCATGGCTGCATGGCAAACGGGTCGCCGGTCTTCCCGGTGATCCGGTCGGCGAGGTAGCGGGCCTGTTGCTGGGCGTGGGGGACCGACTCGATCCTGATTCTGCCGCCGGGAACCTCGGGGTCGGGGATGCTCGCGCAGTCGCCGAGGGCGTGGATCGCCGGGTCGCTGGTGCGCAACCACCGGTCGGTCTCGATGCCGTCGTTCACCGCCAGCCCGCACCGGGCCGCGAGCTCGATCCGTGGTGAGACGCCGATACTGGCCACGGCCAGATCGCTCGCCACGTCAGGGCGCCCCTCGACGGCGACGGACGTGATCCCGCCCCGTCGCGTCACCGACACGAGCCTGGCCTCGCAGAGCAGGTCGACGTCGAGTTCGCGCACGATCCGGCCCACAGCGGCCGAGACGTCGGGGGCCAGTCGCCCCAGCGGCCGGGACTCATTGGTCAGCACGCTCACCGCGACGTCGCGGCCTCTCGCGGCCGCTGCCAGCTCCAGCCCCAGGAAACCGGCCCCCACCACAGTCAGCCGGCTGCCAGGTACCAGCCGGTCGCGGACCGCGGCCGCGTCGGCGCTGGTGCGGAAGGTCTGCAGCTCCCGGCCGCCGGCCACCGGAAGCTCGCGCGGCTCGGCGCCGGTGGCGAGGACGAGCACGTCGTACGACAGCGTCCTGCCACTGTCGAGCTTCACGCTGCGACCCTCACGGTCTATCGCTGCCACGCCGTGCCGGTGCAGCGCGATCCGGTGTTCGTCGAACCAGGCCGGGCGACGTAGAGGACTGTGGGGGACAGGCGGGCCGGTCAGGAACTCCTTCGTCAGCGGGGGCCGCTCGTACGGTGTGTCGGAGTCCTGGTCCAGCACGTCCACGCGGCCCGTGAAGCCCTGCTCGCGCAGCCGGCCGGCCAACTCCATGCCGGCATGGCCGGCACCGACGATCACGACCGACGCCGGAAGCGGCTCAGTACTGGGTGTCAGGGACATCGACGATCAGGCTCGTTTCAGGAGTCACGGGAAGCTGGCAGGCCAGGCGGCTGCGCACCGGGTCGCGGTCGGTGATCACGACGTCGAGGATGTCGAGTTCCTCCTCGTTCGGATCCGGCAGACCGCCGAGGTACTCGTCGTGGACCTTGACGTGGCACGTGCCGCACATCGCCTGGCCGCCGCACTCGCCGATGATGCCGGGGACGCCGTGTTCGACGGCCAGCCGCATCGCGGTGGTCGGCTGTGTCACGGACACGGCCCTGGGGCCTGTCCCCGCGCCCACGTACACGACGCTGCCCGCATCGGCCTGACGGACGATGCGCTCCTGCTGGTTGCTCTCGGTCACGTCGCTCCTCACTTGTTGTTCTCGGTGTCCCATGTCACGGGCAGGCCGGGCAGTCCGCGGAAGAAGAATCCGTGGAAGCGCGCATCGTCGTCGACGGGTGTCAGGCCGGGAAGCCCGTCGTACAGCAAGGGCCACGCGACCTCCGCTATCGAGCTCCGGGCGGCCCAACTGCCCGCGCAGATATGGGGTCCGGAACCGAAGGCGAGGTGAGGTCTGCGCGGGCGGGACACCACGAACCGATCAGGCTGTTCGAAGTGACGGGGGTCGCGGTTGGCCGCGCCGAGCAGGATCCACACCAGCGACCCCGCGGGCATCGTGACACCGTTCAGTTCGACGTCCACGCGCGCCCGGCGCATCAGCGTGTGGATCGGCGGCATCCAGCGCACCACCTCGTCGAAGACCTGGGTGTAGGTGTACTCGCCGGCGCGTACGGCGGCCAGTTGGTCAGGATGCTGGGACAGCGCGTGTACACCAGAGGTGAGCACGTGCTGCGGCTCGTTGACCCCGCCGGAGATGGCCAGCTTGGCGTTGGCGCGAACGAGGTCCGGCGGCAGGCCCGCGCGGAGCATGACGGAAATCATGGAAGGGTCCGCAGAGCCGGCCAGTTCGGCCATGCGCCGGTCGATCGCGGCGTCCGCCTCGGCGTTGGCGATGCGGTTGGCCTCGGAAACCCGCGGGTCCTCCTGGACGTTCGCCACCGCGGCGATGAACGCGAGCGACCAGCGCTGCACGTCGGTCCACGGCACGTCCGGCAGGCCCACCACCACCCCCAGGTTCATCGCGGCGTAGGGGAGCGCGAAGTCGGCATTGATGTCGGCGCCGGGGCCGAGCCCGCGGAACCGCTCCAGGACCTGCCTCGCATGGGCCTCGAAGTGTGTGCGCCACACCTCGGCGATGACTTTGGGCCGTAGGGCCGGGTTGATGGCTGCTCGCTCCACGCCGTGCTCGGGCTCGTTCTTACTGAGCATCACTTCGCCCATGGCCCGCTTCAGGGGGCTGTCCTCCTGCTCGATCTCGAACAGGTCCTCGTTGGCCTCGACGAAGCGGCAGTTGTCGAGCCCGGTGAGGAGGAATCGGCCCAGCTGTGGAGCCCATGTCACCGGCCCTACCGCCCGAAGTCGGTCGTAGACGGCGTAGGGGTCCTCGGCCAACTGCTCCAGGGTCACCCAGTCTGCGGTCGGCACTGCATTCACCGGCATGTCCTGACCTCCTCGTCAGTTCGTGTGCCACAGCATGGACGACTCCAGTTCCAGCGGTAAAGAGCGATATCGTGCTCTGAATCCCCGGGATTTCGGAGGAATGATGGGCTTCGACGACCACCGCCGCTTCACCCTGCGCCAGCTCGCGGTCTTCGTCTCGGTGGCCGAGTCCGGCTCGATCAGTGGGGCATCGGGCGCACTGGGCATGTCCGAGACATCCGTCTCCTCGACCCTGACCGATCTCGAGCGGACACTCGGTCTCCGACTGTGTATCCGGCGCCGCGCCCGAGGCGTGGAGCTGACCACGCACGGCCGTGACGTGCTTGACCGCGCGCGGACCCTGCTGGACGCCGCCGAAGACCTGCATGGTGATCTGGCCGCCCAGCACAGCCGTCTCACAGGTGTCGTCCGAGTAGGGGTCATGGCCGGCCTCGCGCCGTCGCTGGCCCCTCCGGTGGTCGACGCGTGCCGAGTCCGGCACCCAGGGGTGGTCATCGACCTGGTGCTCGGCAGCCAGGACGATCTGATCGGCCGGCTCGGCACGGAGATCGACCTGGCAGTGGTCCTCGGTCGCCATCTCCCGCGAAGCGTGCCGCGGCGTGAAGTGTTCGAAGTGACCGTGCACGCGATACTGCCCGCGGACCACCCCCTGGCCGCGCGGTCGAGCGTCGCCCTCCGTGACCTCGTCCACGAGCCGCTCCTGTTGGTGGACACGCCCGCGTCGGTCGAGCACGCTTACGCGATGTACGAGTCGATCGGCGCCACTCCCCACGTGGGCTTCAGAAGCAGCAGCTTCGAGGTCACCCGCTCGCTCGTGGGGCGCGGCCTCGGGTTCAGCCTGCAGGTCCTGCGGCCCCACGGCGACCACACCTACGAGGGGCTCCCCCTGGCCGTACGCCCGATCGATGACGTCGACCTCCGCGAGATCGTCGTCATCGCGTGGTCGGCAGAGGTACGGCCCTCCTCTCGGGCCTTGGCGCTGATCGATCTCACGGCCGAGGCGCTCGACACAGCCGAGGTGCGCTCTGCATGGAGCGTGTAGGCCTCGTGCCGGACCGCTCAGCGCCGGTCCCCTCCGAGCCGCACGACGTCCGGACGCCCTTGCCGAGCGGCGAGGAGGGAGGGCAATGCCGCACACTGCTCGGGTCACGCAGCATCGATCACGTGCTCGGCGGCATAACGAGGTTGACCCGCAACCGCTCGCCAGGTGACTCGGACTGATACCTGAACAGAAGACGGGCGGCGAGCTCCTTGCGGCTGTAGTCATCTGTGCGGGCGGTGGCAAGAGGCACAGGAACGGTCGGTTGGGTACGGCGACGTCAGACACGCCTGCCCCGTAGGTCTCCGACGTGATCATGCCACCTTGCCGAGCCGTCAGCAACTATTTGTACGAAACATCTAGCATCGGGGCATGACCCCGTTTACCATCCGGGCATGACCGACCGAGAGAAGCGCGGCGGTCCGAGCCATCCCGCTGACTGGTTCCCTGGGGGACTCCGGGAAGGTCGATCCGTGCAGCGACTCACCGGACATCAGTGCCTGTGCAGGCGGCGCCCGGTCGTCTCGGCCGGTGACCAGGGCGCTACGCCGGCTTCGAACCGATGGGCCGGAACCGGAAAAGGCCAACGCCGTGTCCGGGAGTGAGCGTCAACGAAGCAGGGCGCCAGCGTCTTCGCTCTGAAGGCGAGTGCCACGACTGACGTCTGCGGGTTACCACGCTGAATCGGACCAGCCCGCTTCCCTTGACACAGTCATCGGCCCGCCCACATTTTCCGTCCTCGGCAGCTGTCGTCGGCGGCCTCCTTCCGCCGATCCGGCGGACCAGAAAGGAGCGCGCGAGCGCGTGTACACCGAACCTTGGAACACTCACATCGAAGACAAGTTCTCGACACCGGCCTTCCGGCATGCCGCCGAGTTCTGGGTCCCCAAAAAGCCGCTGGTCATCGTTCCTTCCCGGCTGATCGACGCTTCGGCGCCGGTCTACGGCTACGGTGAGGTCGGCGCCGGCGACAACGATCTCCTGTCGCAGCACGACGATGTGCCGATGGGGGAGCAGATCATCGTCCACGGCCGGGTCACCGACAGCTGGGGACGCCCCGCGCGTGACATGCTGGTCGAGATCTGGCAGGCCAATGCCGCGGGCAAGTACGTGCACGACCACGACCGGACCCCGAAGCCGATCGACCCGAACTTTACGGGCGCGGGGCGCACGCGCACCGATGCCGACGGCGCGTACTCGTTCAAGACCATCAAGCCGGGCGCCTATCCCTGGACGAAGCACAGGGAGGCGTGGCGCGCCCAGCACCTCCACTTCTCCCTGACCGGCCGGGGTCTGTCCGAGCGCCACGTCACGCAGATGCTGTTTCCGGGTGATCCCCTCATCAGCAGCGATCCGATCGTCACCACCATCCCTGATGAGAAGGCACGCCAGCGGCTCATCTCCCGGCTCGACTGGGAGGCCTGCATTCCCGAGATCGCCCTTGCCTACCGCTTCGACATCGTCCTCGGCGGCATCAACGCGACCCCTGCGGAGCATTGAGATGACCAAGACTGCAGATGACGGGAACCGTGTCGGCCCCTCCGGGACCGACCAGTTCGTCCGCACCCCGCGCACGATCCTCGGCCCCTACTTCACGCTGGGCATGCCACTGTGTTCAGCCGTGGAGCCCGAGGGCGACGACCGCACCCCTTTCACCGTCACCGGATGCGTGCTCGACGGGCTGGGCCATCCGGCCCCGGGGACGATGATCGAGACCAACCAGCCGGAGGGCCTGACGAGGTCCTTCACCGGCATGGACGGCGCGTACTCGATCACCACCGTCAAGCCGAAGGCTCTGTCCGGACGGGCGCCGCACCTGACGCTGCTGATTACCACCGGTGCGATGATGCGTCCGGCAGTGACGTGTCTCTATTTCCCGGACGAGTCGAACGACACCGACGAGCTGCTCGCGCAGCTGTCGCCGCAGCAGCGCGCCACGATGCTTGCTCGCGCCACCGACGACGGCTATGAGTTCGACATCCACCTGTCCGGTGATTCCGAGAGCACCTTCCTCGGCTGGCCCGGACTCCAGGGCGACATGGAGTCAGAAGGCGAGGAACCGTGATGACCGGAACGTTCGGCGTCGTCACGATCTAACTTGTCTACCTGGTCCACCCCGGGTCCTGAACGAGGGAGACTACCGTCGTAAGCATGTGAGTTCGGGCCGCGCTACCGAGCTGAGGTCCCCGACGGCGTCACGACCTGGACCGGATCGCGCAGTCGGCGCACCCGGCAGGCCACCGCCCGCAGCCGAGCGCTTGACATGGCTGCCGAACGGCCAGGTATGTGAGTGTGCGCCGGACGTCGGCCACACTTCTCCGGGGAGCGGCCGGACGAGCTCGACGGCGCCGTTGTTCAATTCCTCCGCACACGCGGACCATTCCTGTGTGGCAAGCCGGCGGAGCCGTTCGCGGACCGGAGGGCGGCGGTGAGGCATTGGTGCACTCCACCGCTCTTCGCGTCTTCGGCGGCCCCATCGAAGTGTCGGCCTACCTCGCGAACTACCTGCGGACGCAGGCCCCATGGCGGCATTCGACCTGGGGCCAGGGTCTCGCTGGGCCGCCCTGCTCCGGTATCAGCCGGGAGATGAGGCACGTCTTCAGCCGCCCTCGGCATCTCCTTGCCAGGCTTCAACCGTTCGGTTAAAGTCGGGATCCTGCTGACTGAGAGACGCCTACTTCCATGCATAGGAGTTGTCGAGTGAAGACCTTTGACGCATTGGCTCGGCGGCTTGTTCATTACGGCATCGAGCCCCTGTTCGGTCTCATGGGTGACGCCAACATGCAGTTCATAGCGAGTTACATCGATGAGCACGGTGGGCGGTACATCGGGAGCACTCACGAGGCCGGTGCGGTGGGCATGGCGGACGGTTACGCCCGCGCGACCGGAACGGTCGGCGTGGCCACGGTGACTCACGGCCCGGGAACTACGAACACTCTTACGGCGCTCACGGAAGCTGTTCGTGCCGGAACGCCTCTCGTGCTCATGACGTCTAGCACCCCGAGTTCGACCCCGAATCATATTCAGAACATTGATCTGGCACGTCTGGCCGAGCCGACCGGAAGCGCCTTCAGGAGGCCGCTTCGAGCGCAGGACGTTCCCGATGAACTGGGGCGCGCACTGGCTCAAGCCCGATCCGAATCGCGCCCTGTGGTGCTGGACATCCCCGTAGAATTTCACGGAGTGGAGATCGAGGACACGGTCGCCGCTCCACGTGAAGCGCCGGTGGTTGAGACAGACCTTGATCCGGAACTGCTGGATGCCGCACTCGGAGTGATCGCCTCGGCGCGTCGCCCCCTTGTGATAGCCGGGCGCGGCGCCGTCGAGTCGGATGGTCACGAGGCCATCACCGCGTTCGCCAATCTGATCGGGGCCGCGGTAGCCACGACGGTAGCGGCCCGCGGCTTCTTTTCCGGCCACGAACTGAACCTGGGTATCTGCGGGAATCTTGCCCACTCGGAGGGTCTCACCGCAGTGCTCGACTCCGATTGCGTGATTGCTTTCGGCGCCAGTCTCAACAGTTACACCACAGATTCCGGATCGCTTTTCGAGGGCAAACCGGTAGTGCACATCGATCGAGACGCCGATCATCTCAACAGGTATCACCAAGCGGAGGTCGGGCTCTGCGGAGACGCTGCTGCCGTCGCCACGGCAATTACCCAGGTTCTCATTTCGGAAGAAATCGAGTTTGCGTCGAACCGAGCCGGCCTGGCTGAAAAGCTTCGGAACCGTGTCCCTACAGATGATTTCGTCGAGGCGAGTGGCCCGGACACCGTCGACATGCGGTCGGCGATGCTACGACTGAGCAAGCGCCTCCCGTCGAACCGGGCGGTCGTGACGGATGCCGGCCGCTTCTTGAGGTCGGTGTGGCGGTACATCGACGTGCCTCACCCCCGGCACAGCGCGGTCACCCACAACTTCGGATCCATCGGCCTGGGGATCGGGTGCGCGACAGGCGTCTCCGTGGCGGCACCCGATCTCGTGACGTTCGCCTTCGTGGGAGACGGCGGAGGGATGATGAGTCTGACGGAGTTCAACACCTCGGTGAGGTACGGACTGCCGCTGGTTCTCGTTGTCATCAACGATGGTTCCTACGGTGCCGAGTACTCGAAGCTGCAGGGATTCAACGCTGATCCACGCCACTCCCTGGTGCAGTGGCCCGAGTTCTCGGACCTGGGGGTCGCGTTGGGCGGAAACGCCGTGACGGTGCGGTCCCTGGAGGAGATCGACAAGCTCGATGAGTCCACGTGGGCTCCGGAGAACCTCCCCTTGCTCCTCGAGATCAAGGTCGATCCTTCCATCGACTACTACGCCTAGTACGCGACGGCTCGGGGACGTCGAGGTTTTCCCCGGGCTGCCGGGGTTGTACGCACGGTGCGGTGAAGAAACTCGGCGACGCGGTCTTTGTCCACCGGTGGCGGGCCCTCAGAAGCCTCGCCCAGACTGTGCCAGTTCGCTGCCGCTCTGCTCCAAAACATGGTGCGGCCGCGGACCTGCTTGACCAGGAGGCTGTCGCCGGAGACCGTGCCCGGTCGGCGTTATGGGCCCGTGCCCGCGGTGGCACCTGACCGGTGCCCCTACCCGCGTTGTCCCCGATGTCTTCCAGGCTCCGCTCGGCGCGACGCGCCTCGCGCCTGTCCGTCGTCAGGGGGCGTCTCACCCGGGCGCCTCCGCGGCGTCCTTGCGCTGCGGCCCGCAGGCTACGACACGCGAGAGGCTGACGTCGGCCGGAGTGTCACGCAGGGGCACGAGACTCCAGCGCGATGCGCTGGTCAGACACTTTTCGTTCGAGATGGACCTGACAGTGACGGTAGTAAGGAGATCGGCGTGAGCTTGAGGATCGTTGTCTGTGTGAAGTACGTGCCCGACGCCACCGGCGACCGGCACTTCGCCGATGACCTGACCCTGGACCGTGACGACGTCGACGGTCTGCTGTCGGAGCTCGACGAGTACGCGGTCGAGCAGGCGCTGCAGATCGCCGACGAGGCGGACGACGCGGAGATCACCGTGCTCACGGTGGGTCCCGAGGACGCCAGGGACGCGCTGCGCAAGGCGCTGTCGATGGGCGCCGACAAGGCCGTCCACGTCGAGGACGACGACCTGCACGGCACCGACGTCATCGGTACCTCCCTGGTGCTGGCCAAGGCTGTCGAGAAGACCGGTTACGACCTGGTCATCTGCGGCATGGCGTCGACGGACGGCACCATGGGCGTGCTCCCGGCGCTGCTCGCGGAGCGCCTCGGTGTCCCGCAGGTCACCCTGCTCTCCGAGGTCTCGGTCGACGGCGGCACGGTGAAGGGCCGTCGCGACGGTGACTCCGCGTCCGAGCAGCTCGAGGC